>NZ_JBFAHV010000004.1:169824-209987 GCF_040654375.1 Nocardia sp. NPDC050710
AACCGAGCGTCAGCGAGGTGGAGTCGTGCGCCGATGGCAATCCGTCGGCGCACTGTGTGGGATACTGGCAGTGGTTACCAACGGTTCCGACTGTTCGCGCAGGTACGCGAGCTATCGGTGACCGAGGCAACCGGATGACACCGCGGTTCGATGCCGATCATCGCTGCTACGGATATCCACGCTTGCTGTTGAAGTGCGGATATTCGCGTCGGCACGCTGGATGAACGCTCGACCCGTGGAGTTCAGCCAACAGCCAGGCGCCGCGTGACCAGTTAGCCCACAGACGAGAACCATGGTGTTGACCGGGCACGCGGGGCGAGACCACAGGACCTTGCGCCGACGGCGTGAGGTGAACGGACAGCGCCCCCGCGTTGGCCGCGTCACTCCGTACCGGGAGGGACGCGCCCGGGGGCCCGAGGAGACTTCGTGGCCGATCAAGAGCCGCTGGAAACAACATCACAGGATGCCGATCAATTGCCGGAGCGAATCCGAGTTCACGCGCTTGCCAAGCGGCTGGGAGTGACGAGCAAACGTATCCTGGCCAAGCTCACCGAGCTGGGTGCCGACGCGCGTAGCGCGCAGTCGAACGTGGATCGAGCTGTCGCGGAATCGGTCCGCGACGCCCTCGTTCCGCCGGAGACCGAGGCGCCTTCCGACACCGAAACGGTGGCGGAGACCCAGGCACCGGAGGCGGCGCCCGCCGCCGAAACGGGACCGGTCTTCTCCGCACCCGACGAGGTGCATACGGGCCAGGCCGGGACCGATCAGACACCGGCCCACCAGCCGTCGGTGCAGCTGTTCACCCATGCCGCCCCCGAGGAACCGCATATCACCGCACCGGTGGTATTCGAATCCGCCGCGATGGCCGCACCACTGTTCCTGCCGCCGGATGCTTCGGCGGTCGAGCAGGTGCGCAAGCAGCGCCGCGCCGAGCGCGACGCCCGCCGCGCCGAGGAGTCGCCGGTCGAGGCCGACGACGAATTGGAGACCACCGAGGAGGAGTCGGAGGCAGGCGAGCAGGCCGGCGATGCCGAAGGTCAGCCGCGCCGCCGTCGTCGTGGCCGTCGTGGCCGTGGCCGGGGGCGTGGTGAACAGCACGCCGAGGGCGACGGCGAGGACGACGAGAGCCAGCACGAGGTCGAGGACGAGAGCGCGGGCGGCGAGCACGCCGAGTCGGCCGAACCGTCCACCGACGAGAGTGACGTGGATGAGGACGAGTCGGGTGTGCCGGAGGGTTCGAGCCGCCGTCGCAGGCGCCGTCGTCGCCGCAAGGTAGCCGGTGAGGGCGCCGAGAGCGAGCCCGTCTCCGAGGACGATCCGCCGAACACCGTCGTGCACGAACGTGAACCGCGTAACAAGAGCCGTGGTCGCGCCGCCGCCTCCATCGACGAGGTGCAGGGCATTACCGGTTCGACCCGGTTGGAGGCCAAGCGCCAGCGCCGCCGCGATGGGCGCGAGGCTGGTCGCCGTCGTCCGCCGATCCTGACCGAGTCGGAGTTCTTGGCCCGCCGTGAAGCGGTGGACCGGGTGATGGTGGTGCGCGAGAAGGCGTTCCCCGACCTCCCGACCGCCACCCAGGTCGCGGTGCTCGAGGACAACGTCCTGGTCGAGCACTTCGTTACCAGCACCGGCTCCGCGTCGATGGTGGGCAATGTCTACCTCGGCAAGGTGCAGAATGTGCTGCCCAGCATGGAGGCGGCATTCGTCGATATCGGCCGTGGCCGCAACGGTGTGCTCTACGCCGGTGAGGTGAACTGGGAGGCCGCCGGTCTCGGCGGCAAGGAGCGCAAGATCGAGCAGGCCCTCAAGCCCGGCGATCAGGTGCTGGTCCAGGTCTCCAAGGATCCGGTCGGGCATAAGGGCGCCCGGCTGACCACCCAGATCAGCCTGGCCGGTCGCTTCCTGGTCTATGTGCCGGGCGGCACCTCCACCGGTATCAGCCGCAAGCTGCCCGACACCGAGCGCAAGCGCCTCAAGGAGATCCTGCGCGATATCGTGCCCGCCGACGCCGGTGTGATCATCCGCACCGCGTCCGAGGGGGTCGCCGAGGCCGAGCTGGCTCGCGACGTGGAGCGGTTGCAGACCACCTGGCGCACCATCGAAGAGCAGGCCGCCAAGGAGAACGGCGCGCCGAAGACCCTGTACGAGGAGCCCGATCTCCTGGTCAAGGTCATCCGCGATCTGTTCAACGAGGACTTCTCCAAGCTGGTCATCGAGGGTGACCGGGCCTGGAGCACGGTCGAGAAGTACATCGGCACTGTCGCACCGGATCTGCTGCAGCGGGTCGCCCGGCACGACAACAACGGTATCGATGTCTTCGAGACGCATCGGATCGACGAGCAGCTGGCCAAGGCGCTCGATCGCAAGGTGTGGCTGCCTTCGGGCGGCACCCTGGTGATCGACCGCACCGAGGCCATGACCGTCATCGACGTCAATACCGGCAAGTTCACCGGTTCCGGTGGCAGCAATCTGGAGGAGACGGTCACCAGGAACAACCTGGAGGCGGCCGAGGAGATCGTGCGCCAGATGCGGCTGCGCGATATCGGCGGCATGATCGTCGTCGACTTCATCGATATGGTGCTGGAATCCAACCGGGATCTGGTGTTGCGCCGCCTGACCGAGGCGCTCGGCCGGGACCGCACCCGGCACCAGGTCTCCGAGGTGACCTCGCTGGGTCTGGTCCAGATGACCAGGAAGAAGCTGGGCACCGGGCTGGTCGAGGCCTTCTCCACCACCTGCGAGCACTGCCACGGCCGCGGCATCCTCGTGCACACCTACCCGGTGGAGCCGTCGGCCTCCGAGGACGGTGCGAGCCGCAAGGAGCCGGGTTCGCGACGGCGCCGGGGCCGGGACAAGGGCGTCGCCGCGGCCGCGCCCGCCGCCGCATCCAACGGAACGCCCGCCGTACCCGAGGTGGCCGAGGAGGACATCGCGGTCAAGCGGGCGCACCCCGTGGCGTTGGCGATGGCGGCGCATCAGCACTCCGATGAGGAGATCGCCGAGGCGGAAGCGGAGGCGGTGAGCGAGGTCGCTGCCGAGTCCGAGGTAGTGGCGGTTGCCGAGGCCGTCGCCGAGGAAGCGGTGGTTGCCGAAGCCGCCGCGGCCGCGCTGGATGCCGTGGTGATCGAGGAGGCCGAGGCCGAGCCGGTCGTGGCGGAGGCGATCGTTGTCGCGGAGCCCGAGGCGGAAACCGCGGCTCCCGACCACGCCGAGGCCAATGGTGTGCCGGAACCGACGGCGCGTCCCGCGCGTCGCCGCCGGGTGGCGCGTTCGGCCGCCGCACCCGCGGCGGATAGCAGCGGCGCCGTCTTCGTGGTGTCCAGCACCGATCAGCCCGCGACTCCGGTCATCGACGTATCGGAGCCCGCACCGGCCGAGTTGTTGCAGCGCAAGCCGCGGCGGCGGGCCGTCGCTCGCCCGGCGGGTCCGCCGGTCGACGCCTGATCGATCCGATCGATGTGATTCGGCCGGCCGCCCCAGGGGTGGTCGGCCGAATTGTTCGTCCGGCCTGTCGTGGTGCCCAGAAGCGTCATTGCCGAGGGGTAGGAGTGCGGGCCGGGCCGCGGCTTTTCGGCGGCGAGATGACCGTTTGCGGCGGCTTGGCGGTAGCGCTGTCCGAGGCCGCGAGCCGCGGCTCCCGTGACAAGCATTCGAGCGGTGCCTGCGAAAACGCAATCCCCCTCGGGCCCCGGGATGTTCGCATCAGGGTTGCCCCTCGGGTGCTGGGCTCCGGATTGGGTTGTAGACCAGGGGTCTGGTAGCCTTGGACGGTCGCTGCCTGGCGATGGGCGTTATGTCACGCCCCCGTGCAGCAACCAGCCAAGAAGAGGTTACGTCGCACCCCGCGACGTAACTAAGCACGAGTAGACATCGAGTGGAGGAAGCCGACCGATGGCAACGTACGCAATCGTCAAGACCGGCGGAAAGCAGTACAAGGTCGCGGTCGGTGACCTGGTGAAGGTCGAGAAGATCGAGGGAGCGCCCGGTACGTCCGTGGCGCTGGCCCCGGTTCTCGTCGTGAACGGCGCGGAGCTGACCACGGATGCGGCCAAGCTGGCCAAGGTCTCCGTGGCGGCCGAGGTCGTCGAGCAGACCAAGGGTCCGAAGATCCGCATCCACAAGTTCAAGAACAAGACCGGCTACCACAAGCGCCAGGGTCACCGTCAGCCGCTGACGGTCCTCAAGGTCACCGGCATCAAGTAAGACATCCCGAGGAGATTCAGCTATGGCACATAAGAAGGGCGCGTCCAGCTCGCGGAACGGTCGCGATTCCAACGCCCAGCGACTCGGCGTCAAGCGCTTCGGCGGCCAGTCCGTCAAGGCCGGCGAGATCCTGGTTCGTCAGCGCGGCACCCACTTCCACCCCGGCGTGAACGTCGGCCGTGGTGGCGACGACACCCTGTTCGCCCTCGCGGCGGGTGCGGTGGAGTTCGGCACCAAGCGTGGACGCAAGACCATCAACATCGTCGTTCCGGAGCCGGTTCAGGCCTGACCGCCTCAACCACTTCGACAACGTAGAGCGGGTCAGGGTCGCAAAGCCCTGGCCCGCTTTCGCGTTTTCAACACACCCTGCGAATTTCGTTCGACCCTGCCTCGCAGAACGCCAAGCCAAGAAGGAGGATGATTCGGCGTATGTCCAAATTCATCGACCGTGTCGTGCTTCATGTGCGTGCGGGCAAGGGCGGCCACGGGTGCGCCTCGGTGCATCGGGAGAAGTTCAAGCCGCTCGGTGGGCCCGACGGCGGCAATGGCGGCAACGGCGGGGATGTGATCCTCGAGGTCGACTCGAATGTGCACACCCTGCTGGACTTCCATTTCCACCCGCATGCCAAGGCGGGCAACGGTAAGCCCGGCGAGGGCGGCAACCGGGACGGCAAGCAGGGCGGTGAGCTGCTGCTGAAGGTTCCGGACGGCACCGTGGTGCTGGGCAAGGACGGCGAGATCCTCGCGGATCTGGTCGGTGCGGGCAATCGATACATCGCGGCGCGCGGCGGCCGCGGCGGGCTCGGCAATGCGGCGCTGGCCTCCAAGGCGCGCAAGGCGCCCGGCTTCGCGCTGCTCGGCGAGGACGGCGAGGAACGCGACCTCGTTCTCGAGCTCAAATCCGTTGCTGACGTCGGTCTGGTCGGTTTCCCTTCGGCGGGTAAGTCCTCGCTGGTCTCGGTGCTGTCGGCGGCCAAACCGAAGATCGCGGACTACCCTTTCACGACCCTGGTGCCCAACCTCGGCGTGGTCGCCAGCGGCGACACCACCTTCACCGTCGCCGACGTGCCCGGATTGATCCCCGGCGCCAGTGACGGTCGCGGACTAGGTCTGGATTTCCTGCGGCATCTGGAGCGCTGCGCGGTGCTCGCGCATGTCGTCGACTGCGCGACCCTCGAACCGGGCCGGGACCCGGTCTCCGACGTGGACGCGCTGGAGGCGGAGCTCGCGGCCTATAAGCCCGCGCTGAACGCCGACGCCGGACTCGGCGATCTGGCCGATCGGCCCCGCGTGGTGATCCTGAACAAGACCGATGTGCCCGATGCGGCCGAGTTGGCCGAAATGGTCACCTCGGAATTCACCGCGCGCGGGTGGCCGGTGTTCGAGATCTCGGCCGTGAGCCGGGCGGGCTTGCGCCCCTTGACCTTTGCCCTCGCCGATATGGTGCGCCAGTATCGCGAGGACCATCCGAAGGCGGCGCCGAAGCGTCCGGTGATCCGGCCCATCGCGGTGGACGAGACCGGCTTCAGCGTGATCGCCGATCCGCAGGAGCCCGGCGGCTTCATCGTGCGCGGCACCCGGCCCGAGCGTTGGGTGCACCAGACCCAATTCGACAACGACGAGGCCGTTGGCTACCTGGCCGACCGCCTGGCCCGCCTGGGAGTCGAGGACGAACTGGTCAAGCAGGGCGCCGAGCCCGGTGCGCCGGTCACCATCGGCGACGTCACGTTCGAATGGGAGCCGCAGATCTCGGCGGGCATCGACATGGTGCCCACCGGTCGCGGCACCGACGTGCGGCTGGAGCAGACCGACCGGGTCAGCGCGGCCGAGCGCAAGCACGCCTCGCGCGTGCGTCGCGGTCTGGTGAAAGAGGACGAGGAATAGCGATGCGCCCCTCGGCATTTCGGTGGGGTTCGGGTACGCCGTCGTCCCGTCGTCTGCCGGAGCTCGCGGGGGTGACCGGACGCCCCGCCGAAGTGCGGGCGCGGCTCGTCGATGCATCCGGCAGGCTCGTCGGCTCGCGGCGGCATGCCGTCGTGTTGGTTGGCTGTTCGATTGCGGTGCAGGGAGTTTTGTTGTGACGCAGGTGAATTCGGAGTTGGCGGCGGCGGTATCGCCCGAGGGGCTGAGTGCGGCGCGGCAGGCGATCGCCTCGGCGCGCAGCGTCGTGGTGAAGATCGGGTCCTCGGCGTTGACCAGCCTGAAGGGTGGTTTGGACACCGACCGACTGGACCGGCTGGCCGATGCGGTGGAGGCGCGGATGCGCGCGGGCTCCGACGTGGTTGTCGTATCGTCGGGGGCGATCGGCGCCGGTATTGCACCGCTCGGATTATCGCGTCGGCCACGGGATCTGGCGACCAAGCAGGCTGCCGCCAGTGTCGGCCAGCTCGCGCTGGCGCATGCCTGGGGTACTTCCTTCGCACGCTACGGACGCACCGTCGGCCAGGTGCTGCTGGTCGCCGACGACTTCGCTCGCCGCGAGCATCACCGCAATGCGCAGCGCACCCTGGACCGGTTGCGTTCGCTCGGCGCGGTCGCCGTGGTGAATGAAAACGACACCGTCGCAACGGAAGAGATCCGCTTCGGCGACAATGATCGGCTGGCCGCCCTGGTTGCCCACCTCGTCGGCGCCGACGCCCTGATCCTGCTCTCCGATGTCGACGGCCTCTACGACGGCGACCCACGCAAGGGTGCCGCGAATTTCATCCCCGAGGTGCGCAGCAGCGCCGATCTGGACGGTGTGATCGCGGGCAGCGGCGGCGCCCTCGGCACCGGTGGTATGGCCTCGAAGCTCTCCGCCGCCCGCCTCGCCGCCGACGCGGGCGTGCCGGTTCTGCTGGCCGCCGCATCCGAGGCCGCTACCGCGTTGACCTCCGGGACCGTCGGCACCGCTTTCGCGGCCCGCCCGGTTCGCCTGTCCGCCAGGAAGTTCTGGGTCCGCCACGCCGCCGACAGCCGCGGCGCAGTTCTCATCGACGAAGGCGCGGTCCAAGCCGTCGCACACCGTCGCCGCTCCCTGCTGGCCGCGGGCATCACCGGGGTCCGCGGTCGCTTCCACGGCGGCGACGTGGTCGACCTGATCGCCCCCGACGGCCGCGTGGTCGCCCGTGGCGTCATCGAATACGACAGCACCGAGCTATCCGGCATGCTCGGCCGCTCCACCGCCGAACTCCCGGATACCATGCAGCGTCCGGTAATTCACGCCGACGATCTCGTCAGCGTGTAGGCCACTCGCGGACGCTCGATCCCGGGTGGTGGGCGCCGGAGTGAAATCGCATTATGTCGTCCGCTGACCCTTTTGCCATGCGTCCGCGCGGTAGCGATGGGGGCTATCGAAGCGGCGCGCGGGAGATCCGGACTCTCGTCCCGGCCGCCACCGGTTCCCGGCGAAACAGGAACCAGTGGCGGCGGGGCGGGAGTCCGTCGGACGCTACTTGCCCGACCCCGAAGGGGGCACCACGCCCGGCTGGTTGGTAGTGGATTCCGCGGGCGGAGTTTGGCCCGGGTCCTCCGGGATCGGGCCGGTGACGCCGGGCTGGCCGCCTGGGTCGGGGAGCGGAGCCTGCTCGCTGGGTGCGGGCTGCGGCATGGGTGGCTGCGGGGGCGGCACTTGCTGTGTAGGCGGCGCGGATGGCGTCTGCGGCGGGGGCGGAGGGGGTGGCGCTTCCTGGGTGGGTGCGGGTGCGGGTGGCGCTTCCTGAGTCGGCGGCGCCTGGGTCGTGGGTGGTGCGGGTGGCGCTTCTTGCGTAGGCGGTGGCGCCTGGGTGGTGGGTGGCGGGGGCGGTGCCTCCGAAGTTGGTGGGGCTTGGGTGGTGGGCGGTGCCTGCGTAGTGGGCGGCGCCTGCTCGGTCGGCGGTGGCTGGGTGGTGGGTGGCGGGGGCGGTGCCTCCGAAGTTGGTGGGGCTTGGGTGGCGGGCGGCGCCTGCTCGGTCGGCGGCGCGGGTGTCGGCGCCGGACCGGGTGCGGGTTGCGTCGGGCTCGTCTGCGGCGTCTGTGATTCCGGCGTCGACGGCACGGGAGCCGGTGCGGGCGTGGGGGTTCCGGGCGTCGATGGCGGCTCGTCCTGCGGGATCTGCTGCTGCGGAATGTAATCCGATTCGCCGGGTGTCTGTTGCGGTGGCTCCGTGCGGTACTGCGGGGCGTTACCCACATCCGCGGGCAGCTGCGGGGGTTCGGGGAGGGCGGGGACTCCGGTGCCCGCCATGCCGTAGGCGGGCTTGTAGATCATGTTCATCGCCATGACGGCTTCTTGGCGCAATGCCTCCTGCACCATCTGGGCGTCGATGACATCGGCCGCCTCCAGCAGTTGGGCGATCGCTCCGATCGGGCCGGTGCCGCCCGGCGGCACCACCGCCAGCTTCACCGCCTCCGCGGCCGCGGCCACCCCGCCGAGGCGGGCGCCGACCTCGCTCATGATCGCGATGAGCTCGTCGACGGAGGCGGCGAAACTGCGGGTGCTCGCGTAGGCAGCCTCGGCCGCGGCGCCTTCCCACTCCATCGAGTTCATCACCCGGTCCGCGCCGCCCCGGGTGAGCGGGAACGAGGTGGCCAGCGTGCCGGCCACCTCCAGCCAGGCCGCCGAGGCGCGCAGGATCGACGCGGCGTCGATCTCCTGGGTTTTGGCGTAGATCTCCTCGTGCGGCATCGACTCGAAATGCTCCATCGAGTTGATGTAGTTCGGGTCGTCTCCGGTCATGGCCGCACCTCACGGGCGATCCCGGTCGGCTCGGTCACCGCGGCACCCTCGATTCGACGGCGCGCAGAGCGGCGGCATTCGCGGCGTCCGCCTCGTCGTACAGTCCGGCGCTGATCAGGAAGGCTTCCTTCATCCGGTAGGCGGCCTCGATGTAGTGGTCGAGCAACGCGGCAGCGTCCCTGGTCTTGTGACCGAAACCGGCCTGCAATTGCTGCGCCGACACGAATCCACCGAAGCCCTGCGTATCCGCCGCCGATTCGAGGCGTTGCTGCAAATAGATCAGGCGATCGGCCTGATGTTCGTACATCTCGGCGCAGCGCCGCGCCGCATCCGGATCGAATTTGATGGTGCCTGCCTGTGCGTCCCGCTTGAACCGCGCGATATCGGCTCGGCTGGTCTCGATCGTCATGCGCACACCCCCCGGGGATCGGTCGGTCCGACTCAGACTAACCGGAACGCCGGACTCCGGTCAGCAATAGTTACGGTGCGGCGATGGTCAGCGGGCTTGCGCCGGAATGCGTTTCTGCAGTTGGGTGCCGATCTGTTCGGGCGATGCGGGCACGATGTGCACCGTGTCACCCGCTTTGATCAGGTATCGGCCGTCGCCGGCGACATCGATCCAGGTGTAGTGGATCGGCGGGGTCGGTTCCGGTCGGTCCAGCCGGGACTCGACGCGGATGTGGCCCTCGGCGGTGTGCGGCTTCAGCAGCAGTTTGCGGATCGGGGCCGCTGCCGGATGCGGCGCGACGGTCTCCGAGTCGCGCACGGTCGCGGCGGCCGTGGCCCGGGCGGGATGCCGTCCGGCGGGGGTCTTCGGCAGCAGCGCCGCGATCCGGGCGCCGAGCTTGCTGCTGTGCCCGATCGAGATGCGTACCGTGCCACCGAAATCCGGGCGCGCGCCCGGCTCCTGCACGGCGAGCACCGCGCGATCGAAGACCGCGCAGGCCAGCAGCCGGATCTCACTGCCGGGGGTGTGCGCGCCGCCGATCGCGACGATCCGAGTCTGCGGTTGGGTGAGGATGCGCAGACAAGCGGTCAGATCAGGGTCGGCGTTGCGTGGTAGTCGCGACTCGAGCTGGATACGCAACTTCTCCGCCGCGTCCTCGGTGCGCGGCGTCTCTAGAATACGTAAGGGGAACGGATGTCGATCCACCTCGGTTTCGCGCCAGATATGGGCGAACTCGTCCGGAGTGAACGTCCAACCCACGCCGAATCACATCCTCACCGAACCCACCGAGACCGCTCGAGCATATCGGGTCCGGCGGGAGCCTCGGCGCGGAGTTGTGAACCTGCACCCAAGGATTGCGGGCTAACGTCGCGGTGAATTATGGGATATATCCAAACAACCCCCCGGTTCTCGCTCGACCCCACCCGGGCCGGAGCACCATGCTCCAGCCCCCGTGATCGGGGATGATGGGAGAGTTGTCGTGCAAGTACTCGGTCCATGGTCCGATCCGGCGCTGATCGCCGTATTGGCGGGCGGCAAGGCGCGCGGTTTGCACAACGTGCACAACGGCGGGTTCCGCGTACCCGATTGGGTCGTGCTCGGCACCGATATCTTCGAGCGCTTCCTCACCGATGCGGACCTGACCACGGCGGTGACCGAATTCGGCGCCGTCGCGGATCTCGATCGGGCACTGGCCGCCGGGTCGGCCCTGCGCGCTGACGTGGTCGCCGCGCCGCTCACCGCGCCGGTGCGGGAGCTGATCGCCGAGGCATGCTCCCGGCTCGGCGACGGCCCGATCGCGGTGCGCTCCTCGGTACTCGCCGAGGACGGCGCCGATCACTCCTATGCGGGCCAGTTCGATTCGTACCTGAATGTGCGAGGGATCGAGGCGATCACCGCCCGCGTGCGCGACTGCTGGGCCTCGGCCTTCTCCGAGCGCGCCATCCGCTACGCCTTCGCCAGGGGCCTGCCGCGCGCGGGGGCACCGGCGGTGCTGTTGCAGCGGTTGGTGGCGGCCCGCGCGAGCGGTGTGGTGTTCACCGCGAACCCGGCCACCGGCGCGCGGGACGAACTGGTGATCAGCGCGGTGTACGGGCTCGGCGAGGGGCTGGTATCGGGTGCGGTGGATGCCGATTCGATCATTGTGGACACCGCGACTGGCACGGTGCTGGAGACCGTCGTCGGGGATAAGGACCGCAGCTATGCGCCCGCGGGCGAGCAGGGCTGCGAGGCGCGCCCGGTCGATCCGGCGGATCGTGAGCGCGCGGTGCTCACCGCCGCCGAGGTCGCCGAGCTGACCGAACTGGGGCGCAAACTCGAAATCGACCGCGGCGCACCACAGGACGTCGAGTGGGCGATCGACGACACCGGCATCTGGTTGCTGCAATCGCGGCCGATCACCACCATCGGGGCCGACTCCGGGCCGCGGCGGGCCGCCGAACTGCGCGGCGCCGGGGAGCGCGTTCCCGATGGCGAGCTGCGAATCTGGGACAACTCCAACATCATCGAGAGTTTCAGCGGCCTCACCTCGCCGCTCACCTACACCACCGCCGCCGATATCTACGGGCGGGTGTATCGCGGTTACGCGAAGTCGCTGAAGGTGCCGCCCGAGCAACTGCGTCAGACCGATGACTGGACCCCGGTGCTGCTGGGCTACTTCCACGGCCGCGTCTACTACAACCTGCTGCATTGGTATCGGATGGTGGGTATCGCGCCCGGATATCCGTTGAACCGCAAGGTGCTCGAGGCCGCGCTGGGTGTCGACGAGCCGCTGGCCGACGACCTCGCGAAGACCCTGCGCCCGTTCACCTTCCGCAGCCGTGCCGCGCGGCTGCGGTCACGCGCGTCGACCACGGTGACCTATCTGCGGCGGCTGCGGGGCATCGACGCGATGGTCGAGCAGTTCACGACGGACTTCTACCGGGTCTACGACGAGTACGACGCACTCGACTACCCGTCGCTCACCGGTGAGCAGGCTTACGCCGCATACCGCACGGTGGACCGGGATCTGGTGGAACGCTGGGGTCCGCTGATGGTGCTGGACGCCATCTTGCTCACCTGCACCGGCCTGATGTATCTGCTCACCAAGCTGTTCCTGCCCAAGGCGCCGGAGTGGTTCCTCTACGCGGTGGTCGGGCCGGGCGCCGATGTGGAATCGGCCGAGCCCGCCCGGGCGATGACCGAATTGGCGCGGCGCGTGCGTGCCGATGCGGCACTGACCGCGCTGGTGAATTCGACTCCGCCGGAACAGATCTACCCGGCGCTGCGGGAGGCGGGGCGAGCGGATTTCCTCGCCGAGGTCGACGCCTATATCGACCGGTACGGCTACCGCAGCCTCGACGAGCTGAAACTCGAGACCCCGGATCTGCGTGAGGATCCGGCGAGCCTGTTCATCATGCTGCGCAGCGCGCTCGGCCGGGTCGGGGACGCCGCCTCGGCGAGTCGCGGTGACGAGGCCGACGCCTATCTCGATAACCACCTGCGTGGCCCGCGGCGACGGATCTACGAGGGGCTGCGCGCCAAGACCTCGCGCTGCGCCGCACACCGCGAGCGGCTGCGTTTCTGCCGTACCCGCGCCTTCGGCATGGTGAAACGGATGATCCGGGTGATGGGCCACGATCTGGTGGCGCGCGGCGTGCTGGACGAATTCGCCGACGTGTTCTCTCTGACGGTGCACGAATTGCGCGGCTGCTACGAAGGATCGGATACCGGCGAGTTGCGCGCGCTGGTCGGCGCGCGAAAGGCGCAGCGCGCGAAGGACGCCGAACTGGTCGCTCCCGCGCGTTTCCGTACCCACGGATCCGGTTTCGGCCGGGCGGAGCTGGCGGCGCAGGGCTGGGTGCCGGTGACCGACACCCCCGCCGCGACCGTCGGCACGGTACTGGCGGGCACCCCGTCGGCCTCCGGCATTGTCGAAGGGGTGGCGGTGGTGGTCGACGAGCCGCGCGACGTCGCGGGCGGCATCCTGGTCGCATACCGAACGGATCCGGGCTGGGTCGCCGCGCTGCCCTCGGCGGCGGCGTTGGTGATCGAGCGCGGTAGCCCGCTGACCCACGTGGCGATCGTCGCGCGGGAACTGGGCGTGCCAACGGTGGTTCAGGTCAAGGACATCACGAAAAGAATACGGACCAGTATGCGGATTCGGGTCGACGGGACCAATGGAACCGTTACTGTGCTGTCCGAAGGAGGTCGGCGCGATGACACCTGACAAAGACGTTGCGGCAGTGCGCAATTGGCTATCCGATCCGGCGCAGGATGCCGGTATCCACCTCGCTGACGAGGTCGATGGCTGGGAGTATCGCAGCTATCGCGAGCTGGCCGATCAGACCTGGTCGATCGCCGCGCTGATGCGAACCAACGGGCTCGCCAGCGGCGATGGCGCCTGCGTGATCATGCCGACCGGGTTCCCGTGTGTCGCCGCGTTCTATGCCGTGTGGGCCTGCGGCGGGGTCTTCACGCCGGTCGCGCCGCCGATGTTCGGCGACCTGGAGCAGATCATCGCGCATATCGCGGGCATTCTCGCGCAGGCGAATCCGCGCCTGGTGGTCACCTCACCCGAATTCGAATCGTTCGTCCGGCAGGCGGCGATCCAGGCCGGGCGCACCGACGAGCCACTGGTTATCGACGCCGCGAAACTGCCGCCCCCGCCCGAGGTGCGGGAGTTCGGCACCCCCGCCGAGTGCGCACTATTGCAGTTCACCTCCGGATCCACCGGAACTCCGCGTGGAGTGCGGGTCAGCTGGCGGAACCTGGCGAACAACATCGCGATGATCTCCGCGCTGGTCGACTGGCGGCCCGGCGAGGCCATGGTCTCCTGGCTGCCGCTCTACCACGATATGGGGCTGGTCGGCGCTTTCCTCACCACGGTGACGAATCAGGGCAACCTCTACCTCATGCGCCCCGACCAGTTCGTCCGTGATCCCGCACGCTGGCTGCGTGCCATGGCGCACGCCCAGCACTCGCCGTCGCCGTCGTTCGCGCTCGGCTATGTGGCGCACCGAGTCCGGCCCGCGGAGATCGCGGATCTGGATCTGTCCGGCTGGCGCACGCTGGCCGTCGGTTCGGAGCCGGTCGAGGTGGCCGACCTGCAGTCGTTCGCGGATCTCACCGGCCCGCGCGGCTTTTCGAAGAACGCCTACACGCTGGCCTACGGGCTGGCGGAGGCAACGTTGATGGTGACCTCGTCCGCACGGCAGCGCCCGATCACCGCGCTGCGCATCGACAATCCGAATCTCCGCTTCGGCAGCCCGGTTCCGGTGCTCGCGGAGGCGCGGCTCGACGACGCACACCGCGTGGAGGGCCCCGGGTGGATCACCGGACTCGGCTACTCGACACCGGAGTCGACGGTCACCGTGGTCGACGACGAGGGCCGGTCGCTGCCCGACGGCACGCTGGGTGAGTTGGTGGTCACCGGTGCTTCGGTGGCGCTGGGGTACTCGGTGGGACCGGGCGAGTCGGCGGACCTGAGCGCGGGCTCGTCCACGCGCATCAGTGACGGTTCGCTCTACTCCGGTGACGCCGGATTCCTCTACCGCGGTGAGGTTTTCGTCCTCGGTCGGATGGGGTCGAGCCTCAAGGTCCGCGGCCGCTCGGTCTTCATGGAAGATATCGAATCCCGCGTCGCCCAGGAGACGGGGCTCACCAAGGGCAAGCTGGCCGCAGTCGCCATCAGCGATGCGGGTGCGCAAGGGATCGCGCTGTTCGCCGAGTCCGCCCCAGGCGACTGGATCGCCCAGGCCCGCAAGGTTATTCGTGGTGAACTCGGCCCCGCGCAGACCGTCGAAATCGTGACCGGACCGCGCGGCATCATTCGCCGCACGTCCAGCGGCAAACCGCGCAGGCGGCATATGTGGCAGCTGTACCGCGACAATGCGCTGGACGGCGCGGTCGTGCACCGGGCCGAAGGTGCGGTAGCCCCGGATGTCGCCGCGCCCACGGCGCCGTCCCCCGCTGCCGGGGCGACGGGAGATGCGGTCACCGTCCCGCAACCGGCGCTACCCGCTGAGCGAGTGCGCCGACTCCTCGACACTGCCCTGGAAAATGTTGCGGTGCCCGCCGATTCGGCCGTGGTCTTCGAGGGATCGCTGGCGGAGGGGTTCGGCAACGAGGGCTCCGATGTGGACTTCCTGGTCATCGCGCCCGGCGACGAGGAGTTGCCGACGCTACCGACGGTCCTGTTCATCGATGGCCGCCGGGTGGAGGTTCGTACCCGATCGGTCGCGCAACTGCGACGGCAGCTCGAGCGGGTGGCCGCCGAACCCGAGGAGGATCTGCTCAACCGCTGCCAGCGCTTCCTGCGCGCGACGGTGGTGCGCCCGGGCGCGGTGGACCTGGATCCCTTGCACTCGATCATCGCCTACTCCGACTTCGCCGCGCTGGTGGCGGACTGGTGGACCGCCCGTGCGGTTCAGGCCCTGCGCTTCGCTGTCGCATTGCGTGCCTTCGGCGCACGTGCCGAGGCGAATGAGTGGGCCCGCGACGGACTCCTCCAGGCAATGAAGGGGTGGGCGGCGCGCCGGGGCGAAACCTATCTCGAGACGAAATGGCTACCGCGGCAACTCGATCGAATCGGGCAGCACGCCCTGATCGACCGCTACCGCGAACTGAGCGATCCCGCCGCATGGGCATCAGAGGGCCCGATGTGGGAGCGCGTCCTGGAATCGGCCGTCGAACTGGGGGTTTCGGGGGTCGCCGACGATCCGCACGGCGTGGTGTTCGCGCGCAGGCCCGGCGTCACCACCTGGTCGATCGGCGGGCGGGTGCACGTTCTGCGCGACGACCACGACGTCTTCGTGCTCTCCGACGAGGCCGCGCGGGCCTGGCGGTCGGTGGTATTCCGGCATTCCGTGCGCGATGTGCTCGCCCGCACCCCGGGGATCGGCGCCGAGCTGGCCGAGTTCGTCCGGCTGGGATTGGTCGGATTGCAGTGGCGCGGAGGAGATCTGCTCGAGCCCGCGTTGGCGATGTGCAAGGCGTTGCGCCCGTACACCCCGGTGCCCGGCGCGCGGACGCCGGTGCTCGGTTTGACCGGCGCCGCGCGCGACGGGGCGATCGCTACCCTGGCGCCGCTGCCCGCCGCGCGATTCACCGAATGCGCGCTGAACCTGGTCTGGTCCAATGTCGTGCTGGAGAACGCCAGGGAGGACCTGGCAGGTGCGGTCAAGGACGCACAGGGCGCGGTGGCCGATATAGCGGCCCATCGCCTGATCGCCATGGGCGTGCGGGTTCTGCTGTCCGCGTTCGGCATTCACCCGTTGCCTGCCGATGTGGCACCTGCCGAGACGTTGCGCCGGGTGCTGCCCGCGCACGCCCCGCGCCGCGACGAACTGCTCACACTGCTGGAATCCGCACGGCGGGTACGGTTCTCGGAGCTCATCGGATCCGGCGGCGACACCATGTCCGGTCTGGCGGTTCTCGATGATTTCGTCGCTCAGGTCCGTGAGATCGCGGGGGGATCGGAAGCCGCGGCCGGATTCCCGGCCTCCTTCGACTCGCGCGAGCAGTGGCAGCGCACCCTGGCCATCGGCTACGACTGGCTGCGGATAGCCGGATATCTCAACACCGACCTGCCCCTCGACGAGGCCCGCGACCTGCTCGCCTCCGGTGGCCACCAACCTCACCTACGGGAAAGCGAGCCGACATGACCGCCGTGCCGGGCACAGCCGAGAAGGTCCGCCGCATCGTCGCGGCCATGGCTCCCGAGCCACCGGCCGAACTCGACGATGCCCAGCGCCTCATCGAGGACCTCGGATTCGATTCGCTGCGGCTGATGGAACTGACCGTGGTGCTCGAGCGGTCATTCGACCTCCCTCGGTATCGCCCGGAGGAACTGATCGGCGTTCGCCGGGTAGGCGAGGTGATCAGCCTGGTGACCGGCACGCTGTCGGCGACCGACGGTGGGCCGTCGAATGCCACCCCCGCGGCGTCGCAACCCCTCGCCACCACGGAGGTGCGGGCGTGAGCGAGCGGTCGATCGGCGCGGTCGAGCGCGATACGGTGCTGGTCACCGGCGCCACCGGTTTGGTCGGCGCGGAGGTGGTGGCCCGACTGTCCGCGGCCAGTCGACCGGTTGCCGCGGTGCTGCACAGCAATTCGGAGATCATCCGCAATGACGGCACCGTGCTGGAGGCGGGTACGCCGGTGGCGGGCGATATCCGGATGCCGGGATTCGGTCTGTCGCAGCGTGATACGGATGATCTGGCCGAGCGGGTCGGCATCATCGTGCACTGCGCCGCGACCACCGCGTTCGACGCCGCGCCGAGCGCCTACGAGGAACTCAATGTCCAGGGCACCGCGCACGCGATCGAGCTGGCGCGGCAGTGGGATGTCCCACTGGTTCATGTCAGCACCGCCTATGTCTGCGGCCTGCGTGGCGGCACGGTCTCCGAGGACGAGCTGGAGGCCGATCAGTCCTTCGGAAACGGCTACGAGGAGAGCAAGTTTCGCGCGGAGCAGCTGGTGCGGGCGGCGGGGGCGGGTGGCCTGGAGTGGGCGATCGTGCGGCCCGGCATCGTCACCGGCGCCGCCGCCACAGGGGCGATCCGCGAGTACAAGAATCTCTACACCGTCGTGAAGCTCATGGTCGAGGGCAAATTGCGCTCGCTACCCGGACGATACGACGCGACCCTGTCACTGGCTCCGGTGGACCATGTCGCCGACGTGGTCGCCGCCGCGGTACTGGATTTCGATTCGGCGGTCGGCCGTACTCTGCACGCGGTCGGCCGGGATACGCTGTCGCTGCGCGAGGTCTCCGATGTGCTCGCGGAGTATCCGTCTTTCGAGGTGGCGACCTTCGTGCCCGAGGCGACCTTCGACGAGGCGGATCTGGACCCGATCGAACGTGAGTATTACCGGCGCATCGGCTCGCTCTACACCAGCTATTTCAAGCGGCGCTTGGTCTTCGACACCACCCGGGCGGGCATCCTGCTGGGCAGGCCGTCACCGCACACCGGTAAGGAGTATCTGCGATTGCTGCTGGACTACTGCCTCGAATCCGGGTACTTGGGGACGCCGCTTCCGTCCATCGAGGATATCTTGGCACGCAATGACTTCGGCGGTGCCGCATGACAGAAGAGCCGCTGCGGACCCTGCTGTCCGAGCTCACGCCGTCCTCGGCCAAGGCCGAGGCCTACCGTGGCGACACCTACGTGCAGGAGTCCGTCGAGCAGCTCGACCGGCTCGGAATCGACGCCGCCGAATTCGCCAGGGAGCATTCGTTGCTGCTGCTGAAGCCGGACGCGATCGTCGCCCGCGCTATCGAGCCGACCCTGGAGTGGTTGGGCGCGAACGGATTCCGGGTGGTCGGTGCGTACCGTGCGCCGGTGGACCGGCATCTGGCCAGGGCGCTGTGGTATTTCGCCTGGAATATCGCCTCGCCGGAACGCCGTCGCCTGGCCGACCTGCTGGTCGATATCTCGGATGCGCTCGTGCTGGTGGTACACGCCCCGGACGGCGATCTGCCGGTTCCGGTGCGGCTCACCGAGGCGAAGGGCGCCACCGATCCGCGCAAGCGGCGCCCGGGTGAGCTGCGTTACCTGCTCGGCCGCCACAACTATCTGCTGAACCTGGTGCATTCGCCCGACGATCCCGCCGACGTGCTGCGGGAGCTCGCCATCTATTTCGACGAGCAGACCAGGGCGTGCCTGCTCGCGCAGGCGGCCGGTGGCGCGGACCGTACCGCCGAAGCGGCCCTGCTCGCGGCGGACCTGTACGAGCAGGCCCCGGCCGGCAGCTTCGATCGGACGGATGCGCTGGCGCGGATCCGTCGAGACCTGGCCGCGCTGGGTGTCGCGGTCGAGGCGGAGCCCGAATCCGATGCGGATTGCGCCCGGCTGCTGTATTCCGCGTGGGCGGCGGGATACGAACTGGATCCGTGGTCGGTGATCGTGCTCGGGTCCTACGTACTTCCGATGCGGACCGGGGCGCAGTCGCAGACGCTGCGTCCCGTCACCGCAACAGAGTGGTTGGAGGCTCCACCGTGACACACACAGCTGCCGTGGCGGCAACGCATCTTCGCACCATTTCCCGGGTGCTGGCGCACCGTTGCGCGGTGGCCGAGGTGTTCGTGACCTCACTGGACACCGTCGCCGCGGACGAATTCGTGGTGGGTGCCCAATTACCCAGGATGCACGCGTATTACGGCGATCATGTGGGCGCGCTCGGCCTGCGTCACGATCCACTGCTGGTGATGGAGGCGGCCAGGCAGGCCGCCATCGCACTGACCCACGAGTTCTACGGCGTCCCCGCGGACATGGCCTTCATCGTGCGGACCTTCAACGGAACCGGATCCGATACCGAGGCATGGGAGATAGGAACCGTCCCGGCGGATCTGGTGATGAATGTGCGGGTGCCCCGCAAGCATCGGCGCGGCGAGTCGCTGCACGGCCTGGATATGGTGCTGGAGATCGCCTGCGGCGGTAGTCCGATGTTGACCGTCGACGGCTCCTTCTCCTGGACCACGCCGGGCCGGTGGGCGGCATTGCGCACCGGATTCCGCGACAGCCTCGGTCTCGGGCCGTTCCGCGGCGCGTCCGCGCTGGGGGAGCGGGCGGACGCGGCGATGGTCGGCCGGGAGAACTGGCGCAATGTCGTCATCGGCACGCCGGATGTGGACGGGCACAGTGCCAGGGCCGCCGTGGTCGCCGATCTCGCGCACCCCTTCCTCTTCGATCACCAACTGGATCATGTACCGGGCAGCCTGCTCATCGAGGCGGCCCGTCAGACCGCGCTCAGTATGGTGCTGCCGGAGCTGCCCCGATTGGTCTGTGTAGCCAGTGCTTTCGACCAATTCGTCGAGCTGGACAGCCCCGTCGAATGCCGCGCGGAGATCACCGAGGCCGGTGTCGACGCCACCGTCGTGCACTGCGAGATCCATCAGGCGGGTGCGGTGGCCGCCCGGATCGATCTCGAATTCGCCGAGGACGCATTGGTTCCCGACGAGGTGGTGATGTGAAGGGCGCCGAACTGCTGACCACCACCCGGGCATTCCGGCGGCGGCTCGACCTGACCCGCTCGGTGGACAGGCAGGACATCCTGGCCTGTCTGGATATCGCCGTGCACGCCCCGAGCGGCACCAATCGCCAGCCGTGGCGCTTCCTGGTGGTCCAGGATCCCGCCCTCAGACAGCAGATCGCCGAGTACTACCGAAAGGGTTTCGGCGCTTACCTTTCCGCGCGCGCACCGCGCCCCGACCAGCTCGCCGATCTGGCCTCCGGACAGTACCTCGCCGAGCATCTGCACGAGGTCCCGGCGCTGGTGCTGATCTGTTCACTGGGCCGCCCGCCCGCCGATCCGACCCCGCTGCGGCTGGCAAGCTTCTACGGTTCGATCTACCCGGCGGTCTGGAACTTCATGCTGGCGCTGCACGAGCGCGGGCTCGGATCCACGATGACCACCGCCCACCTGGCCTATGAACGCGAAATCGCCGATCTGCTCGGCATTCCCTTCGATGAGGTCACCCAGGTGGCGCTGCTCCCGGTGGCGCACCTGCGGCCAGGTTCGGATGCCCCCGCCCGTCGCCGCACCCCCGCGGCCGAGCTGACCAGCTGGGATCGATGGGATCGGTGAGCCAGGACGTGATCGAAACAGTGCCGCGCCCTGGCATATTCGGGTCCGTGATGCGGATCGCCCGCTTCACCAAGGTGATGTACAAGCCGCACTATCTGCTGTACGGGATCCTGTGGGTGCTGGCTCTCGAAGGCATCGCCGCCCTGGTCTCCCTGCCGGATGCGCCGTGGCGACCGACCGGGGCGACCGCCCTGCGTATCACGATCGTCGCCTTCGTCCTGCTCTACCTCCGAATGGTCGACGAACAGAAGGATCTCGACTACGACCGCGTGCACAATCCGGACCGGCCGCTGGTGACCGGGGCGGTCAGCGCCATCGAATTGCGCTGCGCGATGGCGGTGATCGCGGTCGGCGCGGTCGCGGCCGGTCTCATCCTCTCGGTCACCTCGGCCCTCGCGATGGCCGCCGTGCTGGCGTACGGCCTCGTCCTGTGGGCGCTGGAGCGGCTCTCCGCCACGGTGCGGACGAATATCCTGCTGAACCTCGTTGTCACCTACCCGGTCCAGCTTCTCGTCACCGCCTACGTGGTTCTCTCGGCCATCGACACCGGAGAAGTGCGCGTGCACTGGCATTCCGCGGCCGTCGCCGTCGTCTTCGCGGGCGCGTTCCTGCAATTCGAGTTCGCCCGCAAGACCTCGCGCACCGACCGCCCCGGTGAGCTCTACTACTCCAATCCACTCGGCGCGACCGGCAGTACCGTGGCCTCCCTCCTGTGCGTCGCGGTGGCCGTCATCTGCGATCTCGCGTTGGTGCGGCCGTGGACGTACGCGGGGCCGCAGGCCCTGCTCGCCTGGATTCCGCTGTTGCTCCTGCTGATTCCGCTGGCGGGCGCGGTGAAGTTCATGCGCTCGAACGAGCCCGACTATCCGGTCGTTCCGGCCGTGCTGTTCATCCTCACGTTGTACCTCGCCCTCATCGCCCAGGCGCTGACACTGAACCCGTGACCGGCCTAGCTGGGCCGGGCCTCCAGAATATTGTCGGGGGAGACGGTGGGAATGCGGCGGATGAGGGTGAACCCGCAGCGGGCCAGTAGGTCGCGGTACTCGGATTCGGTGCGTTCCCGGCCGCCGGTATTGATCAACATTTCGAGATCGATGTACTTGCCCGGATTCGGCCGGTTGTCCTCGGGCAGTACGAGTTCGACCAGGAGCAGACGGGCGTCGGGGGTCATGGCCGCCCGCAACACCCCGAGGATGGTGGCGATCCGCTCTTCGTCCCAGTCGTGCACGATGTGTTTGAGCAAGTAGGCGTCGCCGCCCGCCGGGACGGTCTCGAAGAAGGAGCCGCTCTCGATCCGGCACCGGTCGGCGACGCCGAGTTCGGCGAGGCGGGCGGGCGCGTCCGCGACCACCTCCGGTAGATCGAACAGGATGCCCCTGGCATGCGGCGCATCGCGCAGGATCGCGCCGAGCAGCAGTCCTTCACCGCCGCCCACGTCGACGAGGGTGCGGTAGCGGCCGAAATCGTAGGAGGCGAGCAGCGGCCCCATGGTGAGGGTGCCGATGCTGGTCATGGCGCGGTCGAAGAGCTCACCCAGTTCGCGATCGGTCCGCAAATATTCGAAGAACGGTACGCCGTTCACGGTCGAACCCACCGCCTCGCCGGTGCGGACCGCATCGGCCAGGTGCGTCCAGTGCGCGCGGTGTATCTCGGACCCGAAGAACAGCACCGCATCGCGTAGCGACACGTCGGAGTCGCTGCGCAGCGCCCGCGCCATCGGGGTCAGGTCGTAGCGTCCGTCCGAGCGGCGCTTGAAGATCCCGTGACTGATCAACAGGCGCAGCAGGCGATGGAGCGCGTCCTCGTTCGCGCCGACGGTGCGCGCCAATTCGGTGCCGCCGCGCGGTCCGTCCGCCAGCGCATCGGCGATGCCGAGTAACGCGGCGGCGTGGATGGCCTGGGTGAGCCAACCGGCCGTGATCATCTCCATGAGCGCGATATGCCCCGGCACCAGTCGGCGATGCAGCCCGGCCAGTGCACTGCGGACGGACTCGACGGCGCGCACCACCGGCATAGGTGGGAGCTTCGGTTTGCCCACGGGTGACTCCATCCGTCTGCGGCGACAGCGGTCCTCAGCAGCGTACGTCGCGACCGGCGCCGCGGTGGGGCTTCGACCCAGGTCCGCAGCTCACTGCGCGGGCCGCAACACCACCGGCAGGCGCGAGGGGGAGGCGACGAAATCCCGATTCGACGGGGTAACCCGATAGCCGGGATCCGGGACCGGACGCCACCGGGAGAAGAGCGCGGCGGTGGCCAGGGTGATGGTCATGAGGGCGAAGTTATTGCCCGGGCAATGCCGGGCGCCGACACCGAAGGGCAGGATCGCCTTCTTGTCGATCTCCTCGACCCGGCCGGGGAACCAGCGGTCCGGATCGAAGGTCTCCGGGGCCGGGTAGTAGCGCTCGTCGTGATGGATCATGTACGGGCTGAAGACGACGATCGCCCCGTCCGGCAATGTGACGCCATTGACGGTAACCGGGCCGTCAGCGGTGTGGGTGCTCACCCAGGGACCCCAGAACCGCAGTGTTTCGAGAATGATCATGCGCAGGTAGGGCAGCGCGGCGAGATGGTCGGGTCGCACCGGCCCGGCGCCGACGAATTCGTCGAGTTCCAGCCGCAGCCCGGCTTCGATTTCGGGGTTGCGCATCACCTCGTGCCACACCCAGCCCAGAATCGAGGCGGTGGAGCCGACACCGGCCGCGAGCATCAGGATCAGCTCGTCCACGATCTCCTCGTCGGACAGCCGTGTTCCGGTGTCCGGATCGGTATGCCGGACCAGCGCCGAGAGCACATCGTGGAAATCCCGGTCGGCACTGCGGTATTCGGCGACCACCGCGCCGATCTCGCCGCGCAGCCGGGCCGACTTGGCGGCGAAGCGCCGGTTCGCGACCACGCGCAGCCCCCGCACCCGTGGCGGCAGTGCGGCGCGCCGGATCACCTGCCCCAGTAGCCACGGAATATTGTGCTGTACTTCATATTTCGCGTCCGCGCTGAAATCGGCGGTGAACAGCGTTGCGGAGATGGTATCCAACACCAGCCGGTGCGCCTCGTCCACCAGATTCAGCCGCTGGCCGGTGTGCAGCGAGCCCACCCACTCGTTCGCCAGATCCGCTGCCACCACGGCGTATTCGCCGAGTCTGCGCTGGCGCAGCGCCGGTGCGATCATCCGGCGGCGCAGCTCGTGCGGCTTACCACTGAGCACATTCGACGCGCCGCGGATCACCTCCCGCATCGCCTCCCGCAATTCCTCGCGGTGGAATTCGCCCGCTTCGCCGAAACTCACCTCGCGGATGAGCTCCGGGGTGGTGAGCACATAGGCGGGGCGCGTCCCGAGGTAGATGCGCACGATCGGGCCGAATTCGGCCAGCGTGGTTACGAATTTCAGGCCGTCGCGCAGCGCGACCGGGCTGTGGCCGAGCAGTGGCAGCCTGCCGGGTGCGGTCGGGACGTCGGGGTGCGGCTGGGGCTGGGACATGACGCATATCGATTCGTCGGCGCTGCTCGCGCGGTCGGATGTCGGCAGATCGTTGTCGACTCCGTCGATCGTTACCGAGAGCCGCGATCTCCCGGGCGGAATCGGCGTGTTCGGTAAGGATTCAGCGCGGTGCGAGCTAGATAACGGTTGGGCCGATATGGGGATGAGCGGTGCGAGAATTGGGAAAGTATTCATGACGCGCCAAGTGAGCGGAATGAGGTGCCACATGAACACGTTGGTATGTGCCGATTGCTGGCGTCAGGAGAACCTGACCTTCGCACAGCGCCTGGATCCGGCCTTCATCCGGCCCGGATTCCGGTACCTGTGCCCCGAGCACATGGCCCGCCAGGACGAATTACTCGGCCGGACCGGGTACGGGAAGTCCGCGGCCTGAACAACCGATCCCGGGAAGGCCCGGCTAGTTGTTGGTACGCCTGCGCTCACGTTCTGCCGCGGTGGCGAGATAGTCGCTGAGCTCGCGGCGCAATGTCACGTCGAGCGACCGGGCCAATGTGCTGTGCACCGAGGCGACCGCCAGCTCCCGCATTTTGTTGAGCATCGTGGTGGTATCCGCGATTTCGGCG
Source organism: Nocardia sp. NPDC050710 (assembly GCF_040654375.1). Taxonomy (NCBI): domain Bacteria; kingdom Bacillati; phylum Actinomycetota; class Actinomycetes; order Mycobacteriales; family Nocardiaceae; genus Nocardia; species Nocardia sp. NPDC050710. The sequence continues at coordinate 194,295 of NZ_JBFAHV010000004.1, forward strand.
TTGGTCTCGGGCAGCCAGCCAGGGCCGTGCTCGTCGACGATGTGCTGTTTGGCGGCGGTGATCATGATGTGGGTGATGTCATCGATGCGATCGGCCACCTTGGCGTAGATCTCGATGAGGGTGCGCAGTTCGAGGCCGTACTCGTGCAGTTCGGCGAAGGAGGCCAGCAGCTGGGTGTCGGTGAAGATCACCGTATCGCCCTCCAGCCGAACGAGTTTCATCTCGCGCAGCCGCTCGACCAACTCGTCGGCCTCCGGGCCGAGGATGGTGCCGATCAGCTCCCGGGACACCTCGAAGGTTTCGTCCTTGGCCCAGGGCGCGGTCACCGCGTGCTGTAGGCCGAGTACCTCGGTGAGGTCCTTACCGGTCTCCCAGCTGGTGATGAAGTCGGCGATATGCGCGGTGGTGAAGCCGCGCTGCAACAGCGCGTCGATCAGCCGCAGCCGGTCCAGATGCGCGTCGCCATAGATGCTGGCCCGGCCGTCCTTGCCAACCGGGGGCGGGAGCAGACCGCGCTCCTGGTACGCGCGTACATTGCGGGTGGTGGTCCCCGCCGCGCGAGCCAGATCGTCGATCCGGTACTCCGGCAGCGCACTCACCTCCCTCGCCCCAATATGGCGCCGGCCACCCGGCGGCCCGGTGACTCGGTCGTTGACCGACCGAGTCTAGCGCCCGGGCCGTCGGTGGCCATCACCTAGGAAACCGCCGCGATCCGCGGCCGCGTCGTACTCGCACCGGACGGCACCACGTGGTAATCGTCGAGGTCGAGTGCGCGCAACTGACCGACGTACTGGGTCGCGAAGCCCGGGTACATGGTCGCGTTGAAACCGTCCTCGGTGAGATACCAGCTGCGGCAGCCCGAGTTCCATGTGGTTGCGGTGAGTTTGCGCTGGATGGCCGCATTGTAGCGGTCCTGCCGATCCCGTCGTACGTCCAGCATCCGCAAGTCCCGATCGAGGATGGTCTCGATTGCTCGGACCAGGTAATCGATCTGCGCCTCCATGTACACCAGCGCCGAGTTGTGCCCGGGGCCGGAATTCGGCCCGAAGGTGAAGAACAGATTCGGATAGCCCGAGACCGCGACACTCTTGTAGGCGTAGGCGCCGCGGGCCCACTCCTCGGCCAGCACCCGCCCATCACGGCCCGCGATCGGAATCGGCGTTCCGGTCTTGGAAACGTCGAATCCGGTCGCGAAGACAATGCAATCGGCTCGGTGCTCGACGCCTTCCGCGGTGCGGATGCCGTCTTCGGAGATGCGGGCGATGGGCCAGGTGATCAGCTTGCAATTGTCCCGCTGGAGGGCGGGGTAGTAGTCGTCGGTCATCAGCAGCCGCTTGCAGCCCGCCCGGAAATCCGGGGTGAGCTGGCGGCGCAGCCACGGATCCTTGACCTGTCTGTGCAATTGCGCCTTGCCGACCATTTCGACCACCCGGGTGAGCGGGGTATTCCACACCACGCCGAGCGCCACCGACTCGTGCTCGTAGAACCAGGCGCGGCGGGCCAGCGATTCGGCGGCGGGCACCCGCCGGTAGAGCTGTTTGGTCAGGGGGTTGGTGCGCCGGTTGACCCGCGGCAGCACCCAGCCGGGTGTCCGCTGGAACACCTTGACCGAGGCGGCCCGGTCCACCAATTCCGGAATGATCTGCACCGCACTGGCTCCGGTGCCGACGACCGCGACACGCTTACCGGTGAAGTCGTAGTCGTGATCCCAGCGGGCGCTGTGGATCTTGTGCCCGGTGTAGGTATCGATGCCGCGGATCGGTGGCAGGCTGGCATTCGCGAGCGGCCCCGAGGCCAGCACCACGGTGCGAGCCCGCACGGTGCCTGCCCGGCCCTCGATGGTGATATCCCAGATCCCGGCCGCCTCGTCGAAGGCGATTCCGGTGACATCGCTGCCGAACCGGAAGTGCGGATGCAGCCCGAACTCCGCGGCCATCGACTCGATATAGCCGAGGATTTCGTTACTGCCGGAGTAGGTGTGCGACCAGTCCGGATTCGGGGCGAAGCTGTAGGAGTACAGCCGCGACGGAATATCGCACGCCGCCCCGGGATAGGTGTTGTCGCGCCAGGTGCCGCCGATCGCGGTGCCGCGTTCGAAGATCGCGAAATCGTCGATGCCCCGCTGTTTCAACCGGATGGCCGCACCGATTCCGGCGAAGCCACCGCCGATCACCGCGACATCCAGCACGTTCTCGCGCACCGACGCGGACTCCTTCCGCTTGCGCCCGCTCATGCCGCGGGCTCGTAGGTCAGTTCCTTCGACCACGTCGGGTCCTTACGCAGCAACGCCTTCGGCACCCGCGCGGTGATCTTCACGAGTGCGTCGGCCAGCAGGTGGTAGGGGTGATCACGGTTGATCACCCACCCGCCGTGCATCTTCACGATCTGATACATCGGCAGCCTGCGCGCGAATTCGCTGCGCTCGCCGACATTCCGATAGCGCTTGAGCGCGGTGTAGAGCTTCTCCTCGTCCACGCCCATCGCGACGATGTTGTCGCGCATCTTGTTCAGCAGCGGCACATAGCTGAGCACGCCGATCATGAACGACGGCTTGACCCAGCCGCCGACCAGCTCGATCAGCATCTTGCGCATCTGAGCGTGACCAAGCACATCCATCACCGCGAAATCCACGGCGAGGTGCCGGGATTCGTCGGCGTTGATGCGCTTGAAGACCTCCTGACAGACCGGATCCTCGATCTCGTCCATGATGAACTTGACCAACGCGCCGTCCAGCGCGACCTCGAGCATCGGGATCACCGTGCCGAGGAACGACAGCGACATATCGTCGGAGTACTGGTCGAGGAAGTCGATGACCAGCTTGACGTTCACATTGGGCTGCGGAATCTCGTCACCGTCGAGCATGCCCCAGCGGCGCATCAATGCCAGCTCGGCATTGGCGTGCTTCTGCTCCTCGGCGTGGAAGTAGCGGTAGATCTCGCGCAGCGTCTCCGTGGGAGCCTTCTTCGCCATGGCCGCGAAGCCGCGCGCGCCCACATTTTCGATCCACATGAGATCGGCCATGAACGGCTTCAGTTTGGCGTGCAGTTCGGGCGAGATGGTTTCCGCGCCGGGGGCATCCCATTCGATATCGGCGAGCGCCCACTGCCGGTCCTTGATCTTGCGGAGCATATCGTCGAAGTCCATTGCGATGGCCATGTCAGACTCCTGTCTTATCGGGGACCGTCGCGCGGTCGGATGGTGTCGAATCCTCCTGTGGCAGTAGCCGATCCAGGAGTCCGAGGGCATAGGTGTATTGGGCCGGGAAGTAGCGCTTGAGCCGCCAGACGATATGCGCGTCCAGCTGCGGCAGCACATACAGCTGACCGCGGTCGTGCGCGTCGAGGGTGGTGCGCGCGACCTGCGTGGGGGAGGATCCGGTCCAGCGCATGAGGGTTTCGGCCAACCGCATGGACTGCTGGGTGATCCGGCCGTCACGGGCCACATTGGTTTTGACGAAAGTCGGGCAGAGGACGGTCACCGCGACACCGGTGCCGCTCAGTTCCGCGGCCATGGTCTCCGACAGCGACATCACCGCCGCCTTGGAGGTGTTGTAGACCGCCATCGACGGTGCGGCGGCGAAGCCGGCGGCCGAGGCGACATTGATGATGCCGCCGCGCCGGGCGGCCCGCAGCTGAGGTGCGAAAACCTCGCACCCGTGCACCACACCCCACAGATTGATGCCGAGCGCCCACTCCCAGTCCGCGAACCCGATCTCGCCCACATGTTTTCCGCCGATGCCGACACCCGCGTTGTTGATCAGCAGGGTGATCGGCCGCTCGAAGATGGTTTCGGCGAAGTGCGCCAGGATCTGCACGTCCTCGCGCCGGGCGACATCGCAGCGAAAAGCGTATGCGGCGCCGGGATATTCGGCCTCGATCAGCGCGACCGTCTCATCGGCGCGCGCCTCATCGATATCGGCGCAGATCACCTGCCCACCGCGAGCGGCGATCTCCACCGCGAAAGCGCGCCCGATCCCACTGCCCGCACCCGTCACCACCGCCCGCGCACGATAGCTTCGACGAGGCCGGAAAGACACGGGGACAAGCTTTTCCCATCCGAACACGTCAGCTCACCTTCTCCGAGACAGACCGCGCAACCAGTGCGGCGCACAGGAAATCGGCAGCGCGATCCAGCGCCGGAGCCGCCTCCGGCGTCAACAGCGGCAGCGCCTGGAACACATGCACCTGGCCGGGCCAGATCTCCAGCTCACAGCTCCCGCCCGCGGCACGCACCATCGCGTGTAGATGCCTGGCATCCGCACTGAGCATTTCGGCGCCACCGGCCTGCACCAGCATCGGCGGCAGTTCGATACCGCCGGGAATGCTCAGCCGCAGCCGTGGCGCGTCGGCGGGCAGACCCCGGGTGTACTGATGCGGGAGCCGCGCCGCGGCCGCCGCCGAGATGACCGGATCCCGTTGCCGTCGTTCCTGTTCCGCGGCGAGCCCGAGAGTGAGATCGATCAACGGCGAGAACATGGCCACCGCCGCGGGCTGCGGCAGACGCCCGCGTCCGTTCTCGATCAGCAGATCCAACGCGAGATGCCCACCGGCCGAATCACAGCCGATCACAATGTCTTTCGAGTCGATACCGCGTTCGATCAGCCAGCGATAGCCCGCCTCGACGTCATCGGCCGCGGCCGGAAATCGGTGCTCGGGCGCCAGCCGGTAGTCGACGACGAAGACCGGCAGCCCCGTCTTCTTCGACAGTTGTGCGGCCAGCCCCCGATGGGTGCGGGCCGAGCAGAGGACGTACCCGCTGCCGTGGATGTAGTAGACGACGCGCTTGCCGAAGTCCACCCCCGGCGCTCGCACCCATTCACCCCGCATCGTCCCCGACCTGATCTCCGTGATCGCGGTCCCCGGCAGCGTGGGTCCGCCGACCGCCATGATCGTCGCGATCAACCTGCGGGCGAACCAGATGCCCGGGGTATTCAGTGGAATTACGCAGTTCAGCGGGCGCAAGCCGTACTCGGCTGCCGTGGCCGCGACGGTGGCGCGCAGGGAAGGCGCCGCCGGGATGGGCGGGATCGAGGTCCTCGTTGACCTTGTCATGAGGTAAGAATCATCGATGAATGTGCCAGTTGTCAATGGCACATTTGAGAAAGGCTGATTTGGGCGGGGGGTTTGCGTTCGGGGTGGTGGTTGGGGGAGTGACTTCCAATCGTTTCGCTGCTCAGTCGGTGGGCCGACCGGGGGCTACCTGGACAGTGCTGGGCGCGTCGTGTGCCGTACCCGACCGTGCTGCTGCCGGGTGTGTGGCTCGGTTCCAGCCTGGCCCGCTAGGTCGTATCTCCCAATGATTTGAGCCATTCGACGATAAGGGAAGGGTGGGCGCCGCAACCTATTTTCCGGGGGATGGAGTCGGGGATGCGCTGCGGTCAGGAGCAGGTCGGGTTTCCGTATTGCGCGGCGCTAAGGATCAGGAGGTAGCCGGACGCGATGATCAGGATCCCGGCGCTGAGCACTGCTATGGGGAGCGGACCTACTCTTCGGAGGTTGAGCCACACGTAGGCGAGCGCGAGCGCGGCGAGCAGGAGTATGACAATTGCGCCGGGCAGCCGGTGTCGGGATTGCAGCGCTCGGCTCCGGTGTGGCCCGCTTGTCGCAGCCCGGCCACGACAGCCGTTGAAGGGCGGTTGTTGTCGGTGCAGGGTGTTCGGTTGCAGCACTTGCCCGCTGGCTATGGGGCGCTCCGGAGTCTGGACGGTGTCTGGATTGTGCTGTTCGGTTTCGGCGTGGTTGGTCGGGTTGTGGTGGGAGCCGATTGTTGGGGTGGGATGGGTTGTGTTCCTGACGGTTCCGGGTGACTGCCGAAAGTGGTTGCGGGCGAGTAGGGGCTTCGTGGTTTGGTCGGAGGATGAGTGTACTCAGGTATATGTGAATGTAGCTAAAGATTCGCCAATGTGCTTGCGCCGGGGCTGGTGCCGCTTGATGTGGCTCTCCTTCGGTGGTGGCATGCGTGGGCTTCTCGATCGCTGGCCGTTCGATGCAGCGATGTGAAAATAGCTGTCCAACAATTGTTTTCGGCGTAGAATTCGAACATGACTTCGACTCGGGCAGCGCTGGCCGATCCCTCGGCCGAAGCGGCGCTGTGCGCGTTGGAGGAGGGGCTGAATCAGGTTGCCAAGGTTCGTACCGATGCATTGTCGAGCGCTGATCGGCTGGTCATGTTGCAGCGGCTGGAGATGGTCACCCGCGCACTGCCCGCCGAGGGGCTGGAATTGGTGGCGCAGCTGCATCAGCAGTGGAGCAGCAACGAATTCGCTGCGGTCTCGATTGTCGAGACCATTGCCGATGGGCTGCGGATAGCCCCGGCCGAAGCTCGCGCCCGGCTGCGTGCGGCCGAAGAGCTCGCGCATCGCACGCGTTTGGATGGGGAGGTACTCGAACCCGAGATGCCCGCGACCGCGGCCGCGCAACGTGACGGTGCGATCGGTGCCGCGCATGTGAAGGTATTGCGCGACTTCCAGCATCACCTGCCCTCCGGCGTGGACGCCGCCGCTCGGGTCCGGGCCGAGATCGAACTCGCTACGCACGCGCGGGTGCTGCGGCCGGATCAGCTGAAGAAGGTCGCCGAAAGGGTTGAGGCGATGCTGAATCCCGATGGCACCTTCACCGATACCGATCGTGCTCGCCGCCGCGCCTTCACGATGGGGCGGCAGGGTCCGGACCTGATGAGCACCTGCACCCTCGTCGCCGATCCGGAACTGCGGGCGTACCTGGAGGCGATCTTCGCCAAGCTCGCCAAACCCGGCATGTGCAACCCGGACGACACCGCGCGCCGGGTCGACGGCGAACCCGAATCAGAAGCCGCAGAGCGCGATACCCGCACCGCAGGGCAGCGCCAGCACGACGCGCTGAAGGTCGTATCGCGGGCAATGCTGGCCTCGGGGGATCTCGGCCGGCACCGTGGCCTCCCGGTCACCGTCATCGTCTCCACCACCCTCGCCGAGATCGAGGATGCCGTCGGGCTCGCAGACCCTGTCAGCGGCCGCACCGACCTGATCGCCGACGGACAACCCGTCGTCACCGGCGGCGGCAGCCTGCTGCCGATGCAGGACCTGATCCGGATGGCCGCCCACGCTCACCACTATCTCGCGATATTCGACGACAACGACGGCCGACCGCTCTACCTGGGTCATACCAAGCGCATCGCCACCGCCGATCAGCGGATCATCCTGCACGCCCGCGATATCGGCTGCACCTACCCCGGCTGCCCCAAACCCGGCTACCTCTGCGAAACCCACCACCGCACCGAATGGGCCGACGGCGGCCGCACCGACGCCGACCAACTCACCTTCGCCTGCCAACCCCACCACCGCCTCGCCGGAACCCGCCCCACCGACTGGATCACCACCCCTGCCGCTGCACCGAAAGCCGGTCGCACCCAATGGATCCCACCAGCCCACCTGGATCCCGGCCAACGCCCCCGGCTCAACCACTACCACCACCCCACCGAATACCTCACCCGCAGCGCCGATCCACCGGCGTGACGAATCACCATGCCGATCGCCCTATACGGCAACCCGACTAGGCCGGACCCCGGCCTATCCAGCCGCGTCCGAGCAGGACACATCGCATCGGGCCAACCACTGTGTGCCGAGCCAGAAGACGCCAAGCACCCACCCGACCCCGAACACAGTCCACCCACCCCCACCGGCGTCCTGCGTACCGACCACCTCAGGCAATTCCTTCGCACAGCCGTCTTCCACTGCCGGGTCCCACTCGCGGCACCCGCCACCCTCAACGAGCACCGCGTATCGACGACAGCGCAACGGCGGCCCGAACCAAACCGGTACCTACCCATCCCGACCGGCGACTACAACCCAACCGGCCACCCCCCGAATCAACTCTCGAGGCCGGCCCACAGCGAGCCAGCCAGGCTGGAGCGGAACACCATGCGCCGACAGCGGCCGCCCCTCAATCAGCTCTCGCGTGGCCGGACTCAGCTAGCGGGCCAGGCAGGAGCCGAGCGCCGCAATCCCGACAGCAGGAGGCAGCCGGGTACGGCGCACGACGCGCCCAGCACTGCCGGGTAGTCCCGGGTAGGCGCACAGACTGGGCAGCGAGACGATTGGAAGTCCCTCCCCAACCACCACCCCGAACACAAGGCCGCGCAACCCAACCCAACACGCAAACGATGAACGCAGCCCACCAAAGGCGGAGTCGCGCACCCCAACCCGCTCACACCGGACCGAACCGCTCCGCCGCGGAACCAACACCGCGACTACCCGAAACACAACCGCCCTACCGGCCCTCAGCCGCCGACCGCTACATCCTCAGTACCCACGCCTCGGATCAATCGGAGCCAATAACCGCCGACCTTCAACGAACCGCGCCACATTCGCCGCCACGTGATCCGCGAATGCCGCGAGCCGCAGTTGTGGAGGGTTCGAATCATGAGGCGTGACAATGGCATTCGGTAGAACCCACAGCGGGTGTCCATCCGGCAGCGGTTCCGGCTCGGTGACGTCCAGTCCCGCTCCGCCGATCGCCCCGGAGGCCAGGGCGGCGACCAGGGCGTCGGTGTCGATCAGGGTGCCGCGGGCGACATTGATAACCCAGGACGACGGCTTGAGGCGGGACAGTTCCTCGGCGCCGATGAGATGGCGGGTGGCCGGTGTGGCGGGCGCGGCGACCACGACGTGATCGGTGCGGGTCCAGATTTTGCCTACCTGATCGGCGGGGATCGTTTCGATGCCGTCCGGGATTCCCGGGCCGGTGACCGGACGGCCGGAGCGGTTGACCGCGATGATGTGCGCGCCGAGCGGCAGCAGCATGGGGATGAGGGCGCGGCCGATGCCGCCCGCGCCGATAATGGTGACGGTCTTACCCCGCAGTGAACCGACGTGCGGGAAGAAGTCCTGCTGTCGCCAGCTGCCCGCACGCAGATGTTCGGGCAGGTAGCGCACCCCGGCGAGTAGCAGCATGAGTGCGTGTTCGGCCACGCTTGCGGCGAAAGCGCCTGCGGCGGAGGTGAATTGCACGTTCGGATGCCTGCCGAATATGCCCGCGGTGAACCAGTCCTCGACACCGGCTGCCGGGAGTTGCACCCATTCGAGGGTGTCGGGGAGCAGTTCGGGGAACTCGCCGGGACCGCCCGCCCAGATCAGCGCCCGCGCCTCGGACAGTTCGGCCACCGCCCCACCGCCCTCGGTGATGGCCTTTTCCAGCAGGGTAGGAGCGGGTTGGGTGGGGCCGATCGCCACCGGCACGACTTGCTCACTCATCCTGCGGACCTCCTTCGGAGCACCCATCGCGGCTGGTCAGGTCGATATTGCCACCCTGGACGGGCCCATGCCCGCCACCGCGAACGGTAGCATCAGGCCACGGGTGCGCTGACACCACAACGAGTTCCAGTTTGCCGACGCGAGGCCCGTGACGGCAACGGTGAATCCGGCTACGGGTTGTCCTCGGGTGGGTCTTCGAGGCGATCGCGGTCGGCCCAGGCGAGCAGCGGATCGATGGCGAAGACGGCATCGTCGATGCCCGCGTGCAGATCGCCGAGTTCGGCGTAGCGGGGTGGAACGGTCTTCATGGTGAAGTCGCGGGGGTCGATATCGGGGATCTCGTCCCAGCGCACCGGGGTCGAGACCGTCGCTTCGGGCACGCCGCGCACCGAGTAGGCGGCGGCGATGGTGTGGTCGCGGGCGTTCTGGTTGTAGTCCACGAACAGCAGCCTGGGATCGCGATCCTTGCGCCACCAAGTGGTGGTCACATCGTCGGGAGCGCGGCGCTCGACCTCGTGCGCGAATGCCAGTGCGGCCCGGCGCACCTCGGCGAAACCCCACTCCGGCGCGATCCGCACATAGATGTGCAGACCTTTGCCGCCCGAGGTCTTGGGGAAGCCTTCCGCGCCGAGCTCATTCAGCACCTCGTGCACCACGCCCGCGACGCGCTGCACCCGTGACCACGGGCAGTCCGGCATGGGATCCAGGTCGATGCGCCATTCGTCGGGCCGCTCGGTATCGGCGCGGCGCGAGTTCCACGGGTGGAACTCGACCGTCGACATCTGCACGGCCCAGATCACATCGGCCAGCTCGTTCACGCAGAGCTCGTCGGCATGTCTGCTGTAGCGCGGAAAGAACACCCGCACCGTCGGAATCCATTCCGGTGCGCCTGCGGGCAGCCGCTTCTGGTGCACCTTGCCACCCGCCAGACCTTTGGGGAATCGGTGCAGCATGCACGGCCGATCCCGCAGCGCGTTGACGATCCCGTCCCCGACACTCAGGTAGTACTGCACCAGGTCGAGCTTGGTCGCTCCGGACTCCGGGAAGTACACCCGATCCGGATTAGAGATCCGTACCGTGCGATCCCCGATATCCAGTTCGATCGCCGGCGTCGCGGACTTGCTGGTCATCCGTCCGACGATAGCGGTCGTATCTCCCGGTGTCCGGCGACCGAGCGGGCGGGACGTCAGCCGAGTTCAGCGAGCTGCGGGACGGTCGGCGCCATGGCGTCGATCCACGCGGCGGGGGATCCGGTGGTCGGGATGACGAGCACGGCGTCGATGCCCAGCGCGGCGTATTCGGCCATGTGCCGGACGAACTCGTCGCGGTTGTCGGGATTCGGCCGCGGGTTGTTCGCCATGATGGTTTTGCGGATGTCGCCGTAGTCCCGCCCGACGTCGTCGCAGTGCCGTCGCAATACGTCCAGCTTGTGCGCGACCTCCTCGGGTGAAGTACCGAAGAGGTTGCACGCGTCGGCGTATTGCGCGACCAGCCGGAGCGTCTTGCGTTCTCCGACACCGCCGATGAGTATTTCGGGCCGACCGATCGGCTGCGGCGAACAGAGCGTCTCGGCCAGCTGGTAATGCTTGCCGTCGAACGGTCCGTTGTTCGCCGGATCCCACATTTGCAGGCAGATGCGCAGCGCCTCCTCCAACCGCTCGAACCGTTCGGCGATCGGTGGGAACGGCACGCCGAGCCCGCGGTGCTCGCGCTCGAACCATGCGGCGCCGATGCCGAGCGCGGCCCGCCCGCCGGACAGCACATCGAGTGTGGTGACGATCTTGGCGAGCAGACCCGGATGCCGGTAGGTCACGCCGGTGACCAGCAGGCCGAGTTCGATGCTGGAGGTATGCGCGGCCAGGTAGCCGAGCGTGGTGTAGCCCTCCAACATGTTCGACTCCGCGGGCAGGCCGGTCGGCTCGATCTGGAAGTAGTGGTCCATGAACGACAACCAGGTCGCGCCGGACGCCTCCGCCGCGGCGCCCACCCTGGCCAGTTCCGCGGCGATGGCCGTGGTGCCACCGTCGATGTCGAATATCGGAATGTGAAAGCCGAGCTCCATCGAATCAACCCCTCGTGTATCGACAACCTGAAAACAGCACGCTAAGACCTGGAGTGCACTCCAAGTCAAGTCGATCGCCTTCGCGGAATGATCTTGGCGTGTACGCTTGTGAACCGAATAACCACCTTGTCGGGGGACATCGGATCCGTCACTACGGAGACCCCATGAGTTCACCGAATAGATTCGACGAAATTCAAAGCCGCGTCGCGGATATCGCTCCAGTGTTCCGCAAGCCGCTGGACTCGCCTTACGAGATCTCGAACGAATTGTTTGCCGCTCTCCGCCACGTCCTGCACGACGTCGGCGGGCAGCCGGATGTGCCGATCGAGTACAAGGAAAAGGTCGAAGAACCCTGGGAGATGAACACCTACGTCACGTGCGAGTGCCTCGGCTGGCGTGGTGTGTGGAATTCCGAGGAACGCCGGCGGGCCGAGAACGACCTCGGCGCGACGCTGTACTTCGGGCTGCCCTACTACGCGCGCTGGGCGACAGTCGCCGCGAGGTACCTGGTCAACAAGGGCTTGATCACCCCCGACGAGCTGTCGGCGAAATTGGACGAGGTACGTGCGCGGATGGAGTCGCGGACATGACCAGGAAATACGAGATCGGCGACCGCGTCAAGATCCGAAATGCGACGTCGATGTTTCACACCCGCACTCAGGCGTACACCCGAGGACGCACCGGTGTCATCGTCGAATTTCGACCCGAGTGGGTGATTCCCGAGGATGAGGCGTGGGGCCGCGACGACGGCCGCTTCGAGCCGTTCTACGTGGTGCGGTTCCGTCAGAAAGACCTGTGGCCCAAATACACCGGCTTCGATGTCGACACCTTGGAGACGGAGGTCTCCGAGCACTGGCTCGAGCCCGCAGAGGAGGATGCGCAGTGAGCCGGACCCACGATCACGGGGCGCACGCAGCGATCCAGACGAGCGGCGAGATCAGCGAGTTCGAGGTCCTGGAGACGGCGGTTCGAGAACTCGCCATCGAAAAGGGCCTCTTCTCGCAGGAGGACCGCCGACGGTTCTCCGAGTGGGCGGAATCGGTCGGTCCGCACGGCGGATCGAAACTGGTCGCGAAGGCATGGACCGACCCCGATTTCAAGGCGCGCCTGCTCGTCGACGGGACCGAGACGTGCAAGGAGGTCGGCATCGACTGGCGCGACCCGACCGGATCCGGGACGCCGAGCGACTACACCTACTTCTACGTGCTGGAGAACACGCCCGAGGTGCACAACGTCATCGTGTGCACATTGTGTTCGTGCTATCCACGGCCGGTACTCGGTATGTCTCCGGATTGGTACCGCACCCCCAACTATCGTCGGCGGCTGGTGCGTTGGCCCCGCGAGGTGCTCGCCGAATTCGGCCTGCACTTTCCGCCCGAAGTCGAGGTGCGGGTGCACGACTCGAACCAGAAATCACGGTTCATGGTGATGCCGATGCGACCCGAGGGCACCGAGGGCTGGACCGAGGAACAGCTGGCGGCCATCGTCACCCGGGACACGATGATCGGCGTGGCATTGCCGCAGGTCGACTGGACCGCGCAGGCACCGCCGGATCAGGTCGAAGCCGCCACGGGCGGGAGGGAGCAGCAGTGAAAGGCGGTCCGTACGAAGTCATCCTGCGCACATTGGATCCCGAGTCGCCGCGCGAAAGCCTGCTTCCCGAACTCGATCGCAAGCCCGACCCGTGGGAGTCGAGTATGCAGGCGACCTGTGAATGCCTGTCCTGGCGCGGCGCGTTGGACAACCTGGAACGCCGCCATGCCGAGGATGCGCTCGGCGAGTCGATCTATCAGGCCTTTCCGGTGCGGACCCGATCTCTGGTCGTGACGGCCCATGCGCTGATGGATCGGGGACTGATCACCCCGGAGGAGTTGCGCGCGCGCATGGAGATGGTCCGGGATCGGTTCAACCGGGAATAGATCCCCCCAGACAGAGCAGTCCCCGGTAGTCTCCGTCGAATCCCATGAGTCTCAGTCGTCGCTGACGATTCCGGTTTTCGATTGACTTGCCGGGGGCCTGGCCAGATCCTGGATTTTCATCACCAACTATCGACTGACGTCTCGGTCAACAGCGTGTTCCAACCCGGTGTTCCGGTGTATTACTAGTCTCCTCCGAATTCGCTGTCAGTCAATACTCCAGAGCTCCCGAATATGGCCTTTTTGCGGACCGACGCGCGTCGGTCCGGAAATGCCGTGAATACCTGACGGTGGGGCGCACTATGTTCGGGTGGAGATGACAGCCGTGCGCATCGACAAACCGGACGATCTCAATGTCGTCATCGGGCAGGCCCACTTCATCAAGTCCGTCGAGGATCTACATGAGGCGCTGGTCGGGGTCGGTCCGCACCTGCGGTTCGGGCTGGCATTCTGCGAGGCGTCCGGGCCGTGCCTGGTCCGCCACTCCGGCAACGACGAGGATCTGGTCGAACTCGCCACCAGGAATGCGGTCGCGGTCGGAGCCGGGCACTCGTTCATCGTCTTCCTCCGCGAGGGATATCCGGTCAATGTGCTCAACGCGGTGAAGAACGTCCCGGAAGTCTGCGGAATCTTCTGTGCCACCGCCAACCCCGTGGACGTGCTGATCGCCGAGACCGAACTGGGCAGGGGAATTATCGGGGTCGTCGACGGGTCCGCGCCGCTCGGTGTGGAGAATGCCGATGACCAGGCGGCCCGTAAGCAGCTCCTGCGCCAGATCGGTTACAAGTTGTAGGAGGCGGCGGCCCCCCGGACCTCGAGTCACCGCCCCCGTGCGGGTGCGCCTACGTCACTGTCGCGAGGGCGAAGGGGAGTACGGCGTCGGCCCCCGCCGCGCGCAGGGCGTGGGCCGCGAGGGTGAGGGTCCAGCCGGTATCGGTGAGGGCGTCCACCAGCAGGATCGGGCCGTCGACGTCACCGAGATCGGGAACATCCCAGGAGTTGTAGAGGCCCGCGACGCGGTGCGCGGAGTTGGCGGCGGACACCGGCGGGTGGCCGGGGCGGGTGAGCAGAGTGCCGAGGTCCTGGAGTCGGCCGACCTCGGCGAGGCGGGCCGCGAGTGTCGCGGTGAGGACCGGGTAGCGCGGTGATTCGAGGGCCATGACGGCAGCGGGCCGCGTGGTCCAATTCCACTCGCGAAGTACCGCGATACAGGCGTCGAAGACTGCGTCGGGGACAGGGTCGTCGGGGCCGTCGAGCAGGGCGCGCAGGCGCTGGCCCCAGCCGAGGTCTGTCAAGCGGCCGAGGACCCGTCCCGTGTCGGCGCCACCGGTGATCTTGCCGGATAACGGGATCCCGAGTTTGCCGAGGCCGGTGGGCCACTGCTTGCGCGGTGCGAGGTCGAGGCCGGGGCGGTCCAGACGGGCGCGGGTGGCGGCGACGGCCTCGGCGTCGATGGTCGTATCAAGGCGGGTGCCGGTGCAGTTGTCGCAGCGTCCGCAGCCGGGCGTGTTGCCGTCCAGCGCGGACAGTCCCGGATCGTCGAGCTGGCGGCGCAGGAAGTTCATCCGGCAGCCGGTGGTGGCCTCGTATTCGATCATCGCCTGCTGCTCGACCTCGCGAGCGGCGGCCAGGCGCTCGTAGCGTTCGGTGTCGTAGGTCCATTCCTGGCCGGTGGCGATCCAGCCACCGCGGACCCGGCGCACCGCGCCATCCACGTCGAGGACCTTCAGAACCATCTCCAAGCGGGAGCGGTTCAACTCGACGAGCGGTTCCAGCGCCGCGGTCGAAAGCGGACGGTCGAACTCGAGGGCATCCAGTACGGCGCGCACGATGGGTTCGCGCGGAAAGGCGACGGAGGCGAAGTAACTCCAGATCCGGGTGTCCTCGGGACCGGGCAGCAGCACTACCTCGGCGCGATCGGTGCCGCGGCCCGCACGGCCCACCTGCTGGTAGTAGGCGATGGGGGAGGAGGGCGCGCCGACGTGCACCACGAAACCCAGGTCCGGCTTGTCGAAGCCCATCCCCAGCGCGGAGGTCGCGATGAGCGCTTTGACCTCGTTGTTCAGCAGCGCCGCCTCCAGCGCCTCGCGCTCGGCGGGATCGGTCTGGCCGGTGTAGGCGGCGACCGTATGGCCGTGCTCGTTCAGCACGTCTGCCAGATCGTGCGCGGCGGCGACGGTGAGGGTGTAGACGATGCCGGAGCCGCGCAGGCCGTGTAGGTGGCCGCTGAGCCAGGCGGTGCGCTCGATCGCGTCGTCGAAGCGGACCACCGACAGGTG
The DNA here is from genome assembly GCF_040654375.1 of Nocardia sp. NPDC050710. Taxonomy (NCBI): domain Bacteria; kingdom Bacillati; phylum Actinomycetota; class Actinomycetes; order Mycobacteriales; family Nocardiaceae; genus Nocardia; species Nocardia sp. NPDC050710. The sequence goes on from NZ_JBFAHV010000004.1 coordinate 209,781, forward strand.
CAGCGACTCCCGGTCCAGGGTGCCGCGCAGTACCAAGGTCTCGGCGGGAGCGACGGGCCCGGAGGCGGTAGCCTGCGTGACCACGGAGGGCCCCGCGTACGCCGCATCGAACTCGGCGGGAGCGACGGGCCCGGAGGCGGTAGCCTGCGTGACCACGGAGGGCCCCGCGTACGCCGCATCGAACTCGGCGGGAGCGACGGGCCCGGA
>NZ_JBFAHV010000004.1:210085-389807 GCF_040654375.1 Nocardia sp. NPDC050710
GAGGCGGTAGCCTGCGTGACCACGGAGGGCCCCGCGTACGCCGCATCGAACTCTGTGCCGATCTGGGTGGCGACGTCGGTGACCACCCGGTCGTTGGCGGTCGCGGTGGTCGCCAGCACCGGGATGTCGGAGCCGAGGTCGGCGATCAAGGTGCGGATGCGACGGTAGTCGGGGCGGAAATCGTGGCCCCAGTCCGAGACGCAGTGCGCCTCGTCGATCACGACAAGTCCGGCGTCGGCGGCCAGTTTCGGCAGCACCTGGTCGCGGAAGTCGGGGTTGTTCAGCCGCTCCGGGCTGACCAGCAGCACGTCGACATCGCCCGCCGCGACCCGATCGTGGATCTCGTTCCACTCCGTGACATTGCCCGAATTGATGGTTGCCGCAACGACTCCGGCGCGTTCGGCGGCCGCCACCTGGTTGCGCATCAGCGCCAGCAGCGGCGAGACGATCACCGTCGGGCCTCGGCCGGCGCGGCGCAGCAGCTTGGCCGCGATGAAGTACACCGCCGACTTGCCCCACCCGGTGCGCTGCACCACCAGGGCCCGGCGGCGCCACACCACCAGCGCCTCGATCGCGGTCCACTGGTCCTCGTGCAGCCGCGCCGCGGGGCCCGCCAGTTCCCGCAGCAGTTCTTCCGCCCGTTCTCGCAGGTCGGGCGCGGCGGTATCGATCACCGGGGTCTCACTCGCCGAAGTCATGTGGTCCATCGTGCCCCACCCCACCGACAGCGGACATAAGGCCCGCGAACTCCCCGCGGGCGGGACACAATGGATATCCGGGGGATCCCGGGTACGGGTGGGACCGCAGGAGGGCGAATCATGTCGAATCAGTATCAGCCGCCCCCGAATTGGTCGCCGCCCGGTGCTCAGTTCCGCAGTAGCAGCGGATTCGGCCGAACCATGCTGGGTGCGTTGATCGGACTGGTTGTCACACCCATCGGCATCGGACTGGCCGCCCACGGCGCGGCCACTACCAGTCGCTGGGTGATCCTCGGCGACACCGCCGACCGCCTCGGCTCCACCCTGCAGATCCTCGGCGGCGCGCTGCTGCTCCTGCTGGTGGCGGTACTGGCCGCCTACTCCCCGTCGGGGACCGTGCTGGCCGGTCTGGTCTGGGGCGTCTTTCCCGGCTTCGTCTACTTCTTGTTCCCCGACGACACCTTCCGGCTCATCCAGGACCTTCCTCTGCTCGCACAGGAAACCCGGCTCGCCGTGCACGCCTGGGTGATCAACGGCAGCATCTTCGTGGTCGGGGTACTGCTGGTGGGTGCGGGCATCGCCGCGACGTTCCGGCGACGCTGAGCGCCCCTTTCCCGGCCGACGCGTGGCGCGCGGGAAGTTCCCGCGCGCCACCCGGGGATCAGCCCTTCACGCAGAGCACCTGGCGCAGGGTCGCGACGATATCGACCAGGTCGCGCTGGGCGTCGATGACCGCGTCGATATCCTTGTAGGCGGCCGGGATCTCATCGACCACGCCCGCGTCCTTACGCGACTCGACGCCCTCGGTCTGGGCGATCAGGTCGGCCACGGTGAACTGCCGCTTGGCGGCGTTGCGGCTCATGCGGCGGCCCGCGCCGTGTGACGCGGACTGGTACGAGGCCGGATTTCCCTTGCCGCGCACCACATACGAGCGGGTGCCCATCGAGCCGGGGATCAGTGCCAGATCGCCCGCGCCCGCGCGGACCGCGCCCTTGCGGGTAACCAGCATCGGTACTCCGTCGATCAACTCCTCCGCCACGTAGTTGTGGTGACAGGAGATGGGCTCGTCGAAATACACCGTCCGGTCGGCGAATTCGTCGCGGACCGCGTCGCAGACCAATTCCAGCATTACCGCGCGGTTGCGCGCCGCGTATTCCTGCGCCCAGGTCAGGTCGCGCCGGTAGGCATCCATTTCCGGTGTGCCGGAGACGAATACGGCCAGATCGCGGTCGGGCAGATCCCGGTTGTGCGGTAGCGCGCGTGCCACCGTCATATGCCGCTCGGCGAGTTCCTTGCCGATATTGCGGCTCCCGGAATGCAGCAGGATCCACACCGTATCGTGCTCGTCCAAGCACACCTCGATGAAATGGTTGCCGCCGCCGAGCGAGCCCAGCTGCTTCTTGGCCTTGCTCTCCAGCGACTGCACGCCGGGGTTCAGCATGCCGAACCCGCTCCAGAAGTGCTGCCAGCTGCTGCTACGGCGCGCGAGCTCGCCGTGCGAGGCCGCGAACCGAGCGCCCAACTTCGCCACATCGACGGGATCACGGTGCGACCGGAAGCCGACCGGGACCGCCGCCTCGATCCGGCTGCGCAGCGAATGCAGGTTGTCGGGCAAATCCGCGGCGGTGAGGTCGGTCTTGACGCTCTCCATACCGCACCCGATATCGACGCCGACGGCCGCGGGCGAGACCGCGTCGCGCATCGCGATGACCGAGCCGACCGTCGCCCCCTTGCCGAGGTGCACGTCCGGCATCACGCGGACGCCGTGCACCCACTTCAGTTGCGCGATATTCCGCAGTTGCCGCAGTGCGGACTGCTCGATCTCGTGCTCGTGGGCCCACATCAGCGTCTGCGCCCTGGTGCCGGGCAACTCGACGGGAAACATCGTCTCGATCCTTTCAATGGATAGCGTAGTCCCACGGTAGAGAGCCGATGCCGACCGCCGCATCCGAATATTGCCCGCGCGACGCGAGCGCTTATCGGGCCGGTACGGCCCCGGACTCCTCGGCCCGGCGAGACATTCCCGGCTCACCGGGAACCGATCCGACGACGGCGATCATCAAGAGGAACGCCACCAGCGCGCACCCGGTACGGGTGAAGTGGAACAGCTCCCAGTTCCGCAGGATGTCGGCGTAGTCGCTGGGCGGACCGCTGACGGCCCACTGCTTGATCTGCTGATTGATCGGCACATTGCCCAGGCGGGTGACGAGGAATGAGGTGAAGGTCAACGCGGACGCGCCACCCGCTATCCACCGTGCGCGCCCCTGCGACCGCACGGCGAGGTAGAGGGCGCTGAGCACCGCCAGGCCCATCAGGCTCTGCATCACCACGCCGTTCACCCGCATCAGCGCCGTGTGGAAGGTGAACCGAACATCGAGTGGCACTTCGCGAAACGCGTACAGCACGTTGACCGCGCCGTATCCGAAGGCCCCGGCAAGCAGGCCGGGAAACAGCAATGCCGCTGCCCGGCCGGAATTCGACAGCATGAGGATCTCCTTTTCCATCGCAACTTCGAGTTGCGATAGCATCGAGCATGCTCGGATCCGCTCGATATCGCAACAAGGAGTTGCAATGAGTTCCGCCGCACCGCCCGGACGCGGGCCGAAGGTTCGTGCCGCCGTTCTCGCCGCCACGGTCGACGAACTGAGCGAGCACGGGTATGCGGCGCTCACCGTCGAGAAGGTGGCGCGTCGCGCGGGTGTGCACAAGACCACCGTCTATCGCCGCTGGCCCGATCGCGATGTCCTTATCGCCGACGCGCTTGCCGAGAGCGTGGCCGCCGACCTTCCCATCCCCGATACGGGCGCGATCGACAGTGATCTGAGCAGCCTGGCGCGCAGCCTGGTCGTGTGGGTGAAAAGTCCGGGGGGAAGGGCGATTCTCGCGGTAATGCTGTCCGACGCCGTCGGACTTGCTCGGCCCCCCGATCAGATCCGCCACGTGTTCCGGGATCGCATCCGCGGGGCGCTTCCGGTGGTCGAGCGCGCGATCGGTCGCGGTGAGCTCCCCACGGGCACCAATGCCGCCGAACTTCTGAAAACGATGGTCGCGCCGATCTATCTGCGCGCGCTCATCACGGGCGAACCGTTGACCGAGTCCACCGCCGATTCCGCGGCCCGATTGGCGCTCACCGCGGCGCATGCCGGTCTATTCGAGTCCGAATAGTCAAGGTGTGCCAGTTATTTCGGTGGAATGTGAATGTGGGTAGATCTGTGCCGCGTTATCGGAGGCGATGGCCCGCACCAGGGCTTCGGCATCGGCGGTGGTGATCGCGTCGTCGGCGATCCACTCGTCGAGAAGGCGTCCGAGGCCACGGCGCCACAGCAGCGCGCCGAGATAGTGCAGTTCGGGAAGTCCGTAGCCGTCCGAGGAGTAGCACAGGGCGCGGAAGGGCGCGAGTTCGAGCGCTTCCGCCAGCACCGCCCCCGCCCGCAGGCCCACGTGCGGGATCGCGAGCCCGAGGTCCATGCGCACGTGTTCGAAGATATGCGCCAGATAGCTCGCGTTGCGGTGGAAGGGCCAGCAGTGCAACAGCACCACCGTCGCACCGGTATCGGCGGTGGCCCTCAGGAAGTCGGTCAGCAGTAGGGGATCGGCGCGGTGCAGCCGGAGGTCGGGATCGCCGAAGCCGACGTGGAACTGGAGTGGCAGGCCGAGTTCCGCGCCTATGCGTGCACCGAGACCGACGAGCCAACCGAGCAGGCGCGGATCGGTCAGCCGGGTCTCGGACGGAGGTTCGGCGGGCGGGGCATAGAGGAGCGGGAAGTCCAGTCCGCAGCGGTAGGCGATGATCGTCTTCAACCCGACGGCGTGCCTGGCGCGTTCGCGCAGCGCGTTCTCGATATCGGCGAAAATCGTTGCGGAGTAGCCGTTCTCCGCGATGACGTGCTCGGCCACCTGCTCGAGCCGCACCACCTCGTCGACAGTGCCGCCCGCGAGTGCGCCGAACTCGGTGAGGCGCGCACTGCGTTGCGAACCGGCCGTCAGCGCCGGATCGGTGGCCATATGCGCGGTCCGGGACCGCATTCGTTCGGCGGGATGTCCGGGCTCGGGCCCGAATCCGGTATCCACCAACCACCGGGTGACGCCGGTGCCGCGCAGTAACCGCGACGACACCTCGTGCCAGCCGAGTTCGGCACGGCGGCGAAGGTATTCGTCGGCTCCGGCGTGCGGGGGCAGGTCGAGTACCGGCGCGCAGAAGCGCCGCACGGCCGTGCCCAGTGTCGAATCGAAGGTGCCGCGCGGACCCTCGCCGAGTAACTGCTCGAACCGCGCCCGATCCAGATCGGCGGTCACCACGCCGTGGCAGTGCTGATCGGTGAGCGCGACCCCATCGGTGAGCACGCTAGAACCGCCACCGGGTCACTTCGACCAACTCCTCCGGACTCGCCTCCCGATAGTGCTCGGCCTCCGCGCGCCGCACCGTGAGCAGTGCGTCATGCAATTCCGGCCCCATCGCCCTGGCGAGCACCGCGGACTCGGCGAGCCGATCCGCCGCCTCCGCCGGGCCCATGGGCAGCCGGGAGATACCCGCCTCCGCGCCGAATGTCGCCGGGTCGCCGGTGATCTCGGGCGGCAGCCGCAGTTCCTCGGCGACTCCGGCGAGTCCGGCGGCGAGCACCGACCCGGCGATCAGATACGGATTGCCGGTCGCGTCGAAGCATTTGACCTCGGCATTGGCCGCCCATTCTTCGGTGCCCCGCACGCCGGTGACGAAACGCAGTGCGGCTTCGCGGGTTTCACGACCCCAGCACTGCCAGATGCCCGCCCACCGGGACGGTTGCAACCGGAGGAAGCTGGCCGGATTGCCAGCCCCCACCGCGACGAGCGCGGGCAGTTCGCGCAATATTCCGGCGAGGAAGGCCGCGCCGGTGTCGTGTATGCCGTAGGGCCCCGATCCGCCCGCGAACAGCGAACCCTGGTCGTTGTGTATCGAAAGATGCAGGTGCGCACCGGAACCCGCGCCGTCGGGGGTGATGCACGGTGCGAACATCGCCCGCCACCCGTAATCCGCGCTCACCTGCCGGATGGTGTGCCGCAACAACACCGCGTCATCGGCCGCGGCGACCGGATCGTTCGGCGCGATCGACAGTTCGAGTTGGGCCAGTGCGTATTCCGGGTGGAACTGGTCGACCGAGAGCCCCTGTTGTTGCAGCACCGCGACCAATTCCCGTGCGTAGTCGCCGACCTGGCCGAGCCGGATGATGCCGTAGCCGGGTCCGTCCAACGCCGGGGTGAATCCGGGCGCGTCGGCCGCCCCGAGCGCCCACTCGGTCTCGAACGCCATCGACAACCGCAGCCCCGCCTCGCGCGCCGCCTCGGCTTGACGGGCCGCGTAACCCCGCTGGCAGGCGACGAACCGGGTCCCGTCCTGGGTGTATTTATCGGCGGGCGCCCACGCCCACCCGGGCTGGCAGGCCAGCTCGGTGAGCGCGCCGAGATCCGGGATGAGCCGCAGATCGCCGTCGGGGCCGCCGAGATAGCGACCCACCGACATCAGGTCGTCGAATGTGAAGGTCTCGAAACACGGTGACACCCCGACCCCGAATCGGGCGGCGTGTGCGAGCCGCCCGATCGGCACCGTTTTCACGCGGGTGATGCCCGCATTGTCCACGAAGGACAGCGCGACCATCTCGACATCGAGCCGCCCGATCGGCGCCGCCGAGTCACCGTCGGCGGGAATACGCTCCGGCATGGTGGGCATGACCATCAACCCTACGGCTCGACGAAATCGGCGGCCAGCGCGCACAACATCCATGAGCCGCCGCGTCGCACCATGGTGCCGGTGTAGTCGATGTCCTTGAAGAACTCCGCGTACTCGGCGGGCACATTGGTGAATGTCTCGTGTGCGAGGAAGGTCGCGGAGTCCGGACCGGTCTGCGAGATGCCGATGAGGGTATTCGTGAATCCGGCGTCCTTGGCTCGGGGTCCGAGCCGCTGGTCGTACTGCGGGGTGTACCGCATGATGACCGCGCCGACGGCCTGCGCGGCCCCCGGGCAGACCAGCGCGTCGAAGGTCGACCACCGCTTGGCATTGGCCGATTCCATGAGCCGTTCTACCGCCTGGACCAGCGTGGGGTCGGCCGTGCCCGACTCCGGGTCCGGCGCGTCGAAAACCGGTGGCGCGGGTGAGGGCCGGTACCCGGACGGCGCGATATGCGCGGTCATCGCCCGTTCCCATGCACCGTCGGCGATCATCGCCCGGATAGCCTCGGTGATCCGGGCACGCAGCACGCTATCGCCTGTCCGTACGCCGACTCCGTACCGTTCCCGGGTGAACGGGCGGCCGACCACACGCAGCCGATCCGGGTGCCGTGCGGCAAAGCCGGCGAGGATCACGTCATCGGTGCTGACCGCGTCCACGGTGCCGTCCAGCAGTTCCGTCACGCAGGCCGAATAGCTCTCCCTGGTTGTCAGATTCACGCCGGTCGCGAAGTCCTCGCCGATCTTGTCCGCGGCGGTCGAGCCCGCGGCGGTGCAGATCGTCCGGCCGTCCAGTGCCTGCGGCCGATCGATGCCGGTGTCCTCGTTGCGCACCAGCAGGTCTTGGCCCGCGACGAGATACGGGCCCGCGAAGGACACCTGCTGTGGGTGCGCGGTGATCGAATACGACGCGACCACGAAATCGACAGCGCCCTCGGCCAAGAGGGTCTCGCGACGGCTCGGCGGCGCCTCCTTCCAGATGATCCGGCTGGAGTCGGCGCCGAGGTGCTCGGCGATATAGATCGCGGTATCGACATCGAAGCCGCGGGGCACACCGTCCTCGCCCATGACCGACAGTCCGGGTTGGTCGTAGTCGATGCCGATGACGAATGTCGGTGTCGGATCGCCGGTAGCGGGCGTGCACGCCGTGATCGGCGCCAGTGCCGCCGCCAGTGCGATGCCCAGCAGTGGGCGCCTCACCGGTTCGAATCGACCGTCGGTATCGGGGCGGAGTCGGCGCGCGGGGCTCCGGGCATCGGCGGCAGCACACCGAAGGTATCGCGAACCTCTGTGCAGGCCTGAATGATTCGATCGACCTGTGAATCGGTGAGTGCCGCGTGCATGGCGAAGCGGATGAGCGTGCGATTGCGCGGGGTGACGGGTGGGCAGAGGATCGTGCCGAAGATGCCGCGCGCCTCGAGGAAGTCGCGGATCGCGATGGCGCGCAGTTCCGATCCTCCCGGCAGCGCCATGATGTGCCCGGCGGCGGCGCAGGACTCGAATCCCAAGGCGCTCAACGCACCGCGCACCCGTGCGGAGATCTGACGGAGCCGGTCGCGCCGCGAGTCCTCGGCGCGGACGACCGCCAGGGTGGCGGCCAGTCCGGCGATTTCGTGCGGCAGCGGGCTCGCGGAGAAGACCGCCGGATAGGCCTCCATCTTGAAGTAGTCGACGAAGTCGACCCCGTTCACTGCGACGAATCCGGCCCGGCCCACGAAGGCCTTGGACAGGCTGGCGGTGCGGAACGGGATCCGTTCGGCCAAGCCGAGGGCGACCACCATACCCGCGCCGTGCGGGCCCTCGGTGCCGATCGCGCGGGATTCGTCGACGACCAGCAGGCTGCCGGTTTGTTCTGCGACATCACACATTTGGGCCAGCGGAGAGCGACTTCCGGTGGTGCTGTATATCGAATCGACCGCGATGATGCCGGGACCGTAGGTGCGGATCTCCTCGCGGAGGTGGCCGGGAAAATTGTGCCGGAACGGATGTATCGGTGCGCCTGCCATTTTGGCGCCGTGCCACAGCGACATATGCGCGATGCTGTCGATATACACCGGCGTGCGTGGATCGGCGATGGTCTGTAGTAGTCCGGTATTGGCTTCCCACCCGGATTGACAGAGTACGCCCGCGGGGGCCCGCACATATTCAGCTAATGCCTGTTCCATCGCGATCTGTGGTTCGTCCGACGATGCGCCCGCGTCGGCCAGGAGTGCGATGCACAGCGCCTCCGTGATCCGGGCATCGCCCGCGATGGCTAGATAGTCGTCGTGGTTCAGCAGTACGTCATCGGGTCCTGGGCGACGACCGTGGAGAATGTGCCGTCCGCCCCACTCCTCGACCATTCGGCCGTACTGGAAGCGATCGACGCGAAACTGTACCCGCTCCGCGACAGTGGGAATCACGCTGAACTCCCTTCACTGGAAATAGCTACTCGAGAGCACACATCGGATGTGATTGAACCACCGTGCGTCCCGGTACGCGGCCGCTTCGGCCGAAGAAAACGCCGTAATGTGTGAAATGGACGAGCGATCCGAGGAAATTCCGCCGGGGGTCCGACTATCGGATGTCCGAGCCGAGGCGCGGCGCCCAGTCGGCGAGCATGGCGTCGATCGCCGCCGCCGTCGGTATCGAGGCGCTGGCGCCCAGTCTGGTGGTGGCCAGGGCGCCGGCGGCGCAGGCCCAAGTCAGCGCCGCTTCGGGGCCGCGTTGCCAGGCGGCGGCGAGGGCGCCGGTGAAACTGTCGCCCGCGCCGGTGGTGTCGACCACCCGGACCCGCGGACTGGGACAGGAGAGCCCACGGCCGTCCGGTCCCCGGTAGTCGGCGCCCGCCGCGCCGCGGGTGGTGATCACATGCGGCACGCGTGTCAGTGCCGCGCCCAATTCATCCGCTTCGCCCGAATTGACCACGGCCACATCGACATCCGCCCACAGCTCGGCGGGCAGATCGGCCACGGGGGAGGGATTGAGCAGCACGGTGGTCCGGTGCGACCTGGCATGCGCGGCCGCGGCGGCCACGGTATCGATCGGAATCTCCAACTGGCACACCAGGATATCGGCGGCCGCGATGACCGCGAGATCCGCCGCGGTGAGCTCGGTCAACCCGGCGTTCGCGCCGCCGGCCACGATGATGCTGTTCTCGCCGCCGGTATCGACCACGATGGTGGCGATGCCACTGGGGCCTGCGATCACGCGCAGCCGATCGACGCGGACCCCGGAATCGGTCAGCACCCGGCGCAGTTCGGGGGCGAATACGTCGTCGCCGACAGCGCCGACAAAGGTGACATCGGCCCCCGCCCGGCGTGCCGCGATCGCCTGATTGGCGCCTTTGCCGCCCGGCACCATGGCGAATCCGGTGCCGAGCACGGTCTCGCCCGGCTGCGGCCTGCGCTCGGTCGTGGTGACCAGGTCCATATTGATGCTGCCCAGCACGGCAATCGCGGGCACGTCGCGGTCGGCGGTCATGCTCGCCGACGCTAGTCGCCCGCGGGTTCGCGCCGAAGCCGCACACGCCACCATCGCGGGGGCGCGAGAAGGTGCAGCGGTGGAACCGGTGGCAGGCGGCATCAGTAGGCTGTTAGCCATGACGGCAGGAACGACGACTGAGCTCGATACCCGCGAGGTGGTGCACGACGCCGCGCGAAAGGCTCGCGTCGCGTCCAGGGCGCTCGCCCAGCTGACCACCGCGCAGAAGAACGACGCGCTGCACGCCGCCGCGGACGCGCTGCTGGCCGCGGCCGACACCGTACTCGCGGCCAACGCCGAGGACATCGCCGTCGCGCAGGCGGCGGGCACCGAGGAGTCGCTGCTGGATCGGCTGCGGCTGACCAAGGCGCGCATCGACGGCATCGCCTCCGGGCTGCGCCAGGTGGCCGGTCTGCCGGATCCCGTCGGCGTGGTGGTGCGCGGGTCCACGCTGCCGAACGGTCTGGAGATCCGGCAGGTCCGGGTGCCGCTCGGGGTGGTCGGCATGGTGTACGAGGCCCGGCCGAACGTCACCGTCGACGCCTTCGGCCTGGCGCTGAAGTCGGGTAATGCCGCACTGCTTCGCGGTTCCTCCTCGGCCGCGCACTCCAATGCCGCGCTGGTCGCGGTGCTGCGGGAAGCGCTTGTCGCACAGGGCATCCCGGCCGACGCGGTACAGCTGCTGCCGAGCGCGGACCGCTCCAGCGTGACCCACCTGATCCAGGCTCGCGGCCTGGTCGACGTGGTGATCCCACGCGGCGGCGCCGGGCTGATCAACGCCGTGGTGCGCGATGCGCAGGTGCCCACCATCGAGACCGGGACCGGCAACTGCCACGTTTACGTGCACGCCGCCGCCGATCTGGAGATGGCCGAGCAGATCCTCATCAATGCCAAGACCCGCAGGCCCAGCGTCTGCAATGCCGCCGAAACGGTGCTGATCGACGACGCTATCGCCACCGTCGCGGTGCCCCGGCTGATCGAGGCGCTGGAGCGGCACGGCGTCACCGTGCACGGTGATCTGCCCGGGCTGGTACCCGCCAACGACCAGGACTGGGGCGAGGAGTACCTCACCCTCGATATCGCCCTCAAGGTCGTCGCCGACCTGGACGCCGCCGTCGAGCACATCAATACCTGGGGTACCGGACATACCGAGGCCATCGTCACCGGCGAGCTGGCCGCGGCGCGCGAGTTCACCAGCCGGGTCGACGCCGCGGCCGTCATGGTGAACGCCTCCACCGCCTTCACCGACGGTGAGCAGTTCGGCTTCGGCGCCGAGATCGGCATCTCCACCCAGAAGCTGCACGCCCGCGGCCCGATGGCGCTGCCGGAACTGACCTCGACCAAATGGATCGTGTGGGGCGACGGGCAGATTCGCCCGGTGTGAGCGGAGAGACCCGGCGCCTGCCGGGTGATGGACCGGGAATTCGTCTTCCCAACTTGTTCGAACGGAAGGACACCACGTGGCTGCGCAGGACACCGCGACCCAGGAGCCGATCTTCACCTCGGTCGACGATGTGATCGAGCGGCTGGCCACCACCGGCTACCTCGCCGACAAGGGCACCGCCACGTCGGTGTTCCTCGCCGACCGGCTGGGCAAACCACTGCTCATCGAGGGTCCGGCGGGCGTCGGTAAGACCGAGCTGGCCCGCGCGGTGGCACAGACCGCGGGCGCGGAACTGGTGCGGCTGCAGTGCTACGAGGGTGTGGACGAGGCGCGTGCGCTCTACGAGTGGAACCACGCCAAGCAGATCCTGCGCATCCAGGCCTCCAGCGAAAACGACTGGGAAGAGACCAAGTCCGACGTTTTCACCGAGGAGTTCCTGCTCTCCCGGCCGCTGCTGACCGCCATCCGCCGCGCCGATCCCACCGTGCTGCTGATCGATGAGACCGATAAGGCCGATGTCGAGATCGAGGGCCTACTGCTGGAGGTGCTCAGCGATTTCGCGGTCACCGTCCCGGAACTCGGCACCATCACCGCCAGTCGCAAGCCGTTCGTGGTGCTTACCTCCAATGCCACCAGGGAATTGTCCGAGGCGCTCAAGCGCCGGTGCCTGTACCTGCACCTCGACTTCCCCGACGAGGAATTGGAACGGCGCATCCTGGCGAGTCGGGTGCCGGAGCTGTCCGCGGCGGTCGCGGCCCAGCTGGTGCGCATCGTGCACGTGCTGCGCGGCATGCAACTGAAGAAGCTGCCTTCGGTCGCGGAGTCCATCGACTGGGGACGCACCCTGCTCGCGCTCGGCATGAAGGATCTGGACGACAGTACCGTTCGCGCCACACTCGGGGTGGTGCTCAAACATCAGAGCGATCACCAGCGCGCGCTGGCCGAGTTGAAGCTGGCCTGAGCCATGATTGCGGGATCGGGCCCGGAGGTCGCCGCACAGGACGCGCCGCACGGGCTGCCCGGCCACCTCGTCGGATTCGTGGAGGCGCTGCGGGCGCGCGGCATCCCGGTGGGCCCCTCGGAGACCGTTGATGCGGGCCGGGTGGTCACCGTGCTCGATCTGATGGATCGAGAGGTGCTGCGCGAGGGTCTGGCCTGCGCGCTGCTGCGGCGGACCACCCACCGCGCGACCTTCGACGGGCTGTTCGATCTGTGGTTCCCGGTCGCGATCGGTGCGCGCGGTGGCGCGTTCGACGAGGTCGAGATGCCGCGCACACCGAGCGGTGAGGTCGACATCCAGGCGTTGCGTGAACTGCTCGCCGAACTCCTGGCCCAGGACGGCGCCGAGCAGCAGCTCGAGCAGTTGGCCGCCCAGCTGGTCGAACAACTCGGGCAGTACGAGTCCGCGCGCGGACCCTCCTTTTCGGCGTATCAGGCGCTCAAGGAGGTGCAGCCGCATACGCTGCTCGCCAAGATCCTGGCCGGGCTCTCCGTCGGGCCGGATACCAGCGAATTCGATACCGAGATCGCGCGCCGCGCCGCGCGCGGGCGCATCGATGGCTTCCGCGCCACGGTCGAGGCGGAGACCCGCAGGCGGGTGGCCGAACGAATCGGTCGCGAGCGCGTCGCCGGGTACGGGGTGGCGCGGCAGGCCGAGGACGTGGACTTCCTGCGCGCCTCCGAACGGGAACTCGCCGATCTGCGCCGCAGCAGCCAGCGCCTGGCCCGCATCCTGGCCTCGCGACTCGCGGTCCGGCGCAGGCACTCCCGGCGCGGTGAGATCGATTTGCGCAAAACGCTGCGCAAGTCCATGTCGACCGGCGGGGTGCCGATCGACCTGGTGAACCGCAAGCCGCGCCCCGGCCGCCCGGAATTGGTACTGCTGTGCGATATTTCCGGGTCCGTCGCCGGTTTCAGCAATTTCACACTGCTGCTGGTGAGTGCTTTGCGCGAACAGTTCTCGCGGGTCCGGATTTTCGCCTTCGTGGACCGGACCGACGAGGTGACGCGATTCTTCGATCCGCACACCCAGCTGGATAAGGCGATGACCCGGATCTTCACCGAATCGGAGGTCATCGGCTATGACGGACACTCCGACTACGGCAGCGCGCTGTCCAGCTTCGCCCGGGATTTTCCCGACGCCGTCACCAGCCGCAGTTCGCTGCTGATCCTGGGCGATGCCCGCACCAACTACCGTGATCCGGACCTGCCGACATTGCGAGAACTGGTCGGTGTCGCCAAGCACGCGCACTGGCTCAACCCGGAGCCGCAGTCCCAGTGGGGCTCGGGCGATTCCGCCGCCGATCGGTATCGGCAGGTGATCGAGATGCACGAATGCCGGTCGGCCAGACAGCTGACCGAGGTGGTGTCCCGGCTGCTGCCGGTGTGAGGAGCGACCATGGACGATGCGGAGCTGCTGCGGTACTGCCTGGCGAAACCCGGTGCCTGGCAAGACGAACCGTGGGAGGGCGATATCGTCGCCAAGGTCGGCGACAAGATCTTCGCCTTCCTCGGCGACGGCTCCGTAGGCCTGAAATGCGGGGTGAACCGCGCCGAGGCCGACGAACTCGTACTCGTCTACCCGGATGACGTGGCGGCCTCGGCTTATATCGGCCGCTACGGCTGGAACACCGTGCGACTCGGCGGCAAGGTACCCGCCGACGAACTGTGCGAACTGGTGGACCTGTCCTACGACGCCATTGTCGCCAAGTTGCCGAAGTCCAAGCGTCCCGAGGCCTGACCCGCCGGGGGTGACCCAGTCGCGCGGGGTGGCTGCGCGCCGCGACAGCCACCGGCGGGGGCGTACGGGTTCGGATAGCCGGGCCGATGCCCGGGGGAATCGGGCGACCCTGGGAACTTTCGGGCGGCACCGAAAGCGTTCGTTAAGCGAATCGTTGGGCGGGCTCACCAGGATCGACATTCATGGTGCAGAGAACGCCGGAGGGCACGGGGCCCGGTGACGGCGGTACGGTGGCGGAGAGTTATTCGTTTCAGGTGGACCTGCGGGGGATCGTCGATCTGCTGTCGCACCACCTCTACTCCAGTCCGCGGGTGTATATCCGCGAGTTGTTGCAGAACGCGGTCGATGCGGTCACCGCGCGTCAGCAGCGGGAACCGGACGCGCCGAGCGGGATTCGGATCGTGCTGGACGGGTTCGGGCTGCGGATCTCCGATCCGGGCATCGGGTTGACCGAGGCGGACGTCCACCAGTTCCTGGCCACCATCGGCCGGTCGTCGAAGCGTGACGATATCGAGGGGGCGCGCCGCGAATTCCTCGGGCAGTTCGGGATCGGGCTGCTGGCCTGTTTCACCGTGGCCGAGACCATCCGGGTGGTCACCCGCTCGGCCGCCGATCCGGACGCGGCGCCGGTCGAATGGGTGGCCGCCGCCGACGGTACCTACGCGCTGCGCACGCTCGATCCGGCCGCGCACCCCGGACCGGGAACGACGGTGCACCTCGCGCCCCGCCCCGGTGCGGCGTCGTGGTTCGCCGCGGACCGGGTGCACGAACTGGTCCGCGATGTCGGATCCCTGCTGCCGTACGAGGTGACGATCCAGTCGGACGGCCGGGTGGTACGAGCCACCGACGGGGTGCCGGTGTGGCGCCGCGAGTTCGGATCGGCCGCACAACGCCGGGCCGCACTCTTCGAATTCGGTGCCGAGACATTGGGTTTCGCGGCGATCGACGTGATCGATCTGGACACCGAACCGGCCGGTGTCGGCGGTGTCGCGTATGTGCTCGCGCAGCCGGGGAATCCGGCGGAGGGCGGTGCGCACCGGGTGTATCTCAAAGGCATGCTGCTGGGCGACGCGGTGCGCGGACTGCTGCCGGAGTGGGCGTTCTTCGTCCGCTGCGTGGTCGATACCGACAGTCTGCGCCCGACCGCCTCGCGGGAGGGCCTCTACGAGGACGAGCGCCTGGCCATCGTCCGCGACGCACTCGGCGACCGGATCCGCGACTGGCTCACCGAGATCGCTGCCGAACAGCCCGAGCGGCTGGCCGCATTCCTTTCGGTGCACGCGCTCGGCGTCAAGGCGATGGCCAGGCATTCGCCGGAACTGCTGCGGATCATGCTGCCGCATCTGCTCTTCGAGACAACCGACGGTCGCGTCCCGCTCACCGAATTCGCGCGCAACCACCCCGAGATCCGGGTGACCGCGACGGTGGAGGAGTTCCGCCAGGTGGCGGCCACCGCCGCGGCGCAGGGCATCGGCGTCGTCAACGGCGGCTACACCTACGACGCCGAATTGGTCGCGCAGTTGCCCCTGCTCTTGCCCGAGGTGACGGTGCGCGAACTGGATTCCGATGCCCTCACGGCCGCGCTGGATCCGGTCGACCCGGCCGACGAGCTGGCATTGGCCCCGGTACTGGCCACCGCCCGCGCCACGCTGGACCCGCTGTCCTGCGACGTGATTCTGCGTGCCTTCCATCCGGTGTCGGTGCCCGCGCTCTACTTGGACAGTCGCGGCGCACGCAACGAGCGCACCCGCGCCCAGACCGCCCAGGACGCGGACGAACTCTGGACCGAGATCCTGGGCGCGCTCGAGGCCGCCACGCCCCGGGCACAGCTGGTGCTCAACTATCACAGCCCGGTGGTGCGCAGGCTCGGGCGGATCACCGACCGGGCCTTCCTGAAGACCGCGGTCGAATCGCTGTACGGGCAGGCGCTGTTGCTGACCCACCGCCCATTGCGTCCCGCGGATACCGCGCTGCTCAATCGGGCCTTCGGTGAATTCCTCAGCTGGGCAACGCGACATGCCGCCGGGGATGAGGGGTGAGCGCGCGGGCGGCGCGGCCGAGCTGTGTGAGCCGGTCCGGGACGGGCGCTCGACTATGGGCGCCGCGTCATCCGGTCGGTGCGGTACCGGCCGACGCGAGTGGGGCAGGGACGCGAACGGTGCGTCGGGGGCAGATGACCGCGGGGTGCGGGAATCCCCGTGGGACGCAGGAGGGGTGAGGGTGGAGACTACGGAAATCCAGGCGGCGCTGGCGCAGAGTCGCTCGCTGCCGCACGGCCGCGCGCGCACGCAGCGCTTGGAGACATTGGCCGCGGCCGCGAGGGCGGGGCAGGATCGCGCGCTGGAAGGCGGTGTGCTGCTGGAACTGGCCAAGTCGTATGCCAATGCGGGCGAACGGGATCTGGCGCCGGTCGCCTACGGCAGGCTGCTACAGCTCTATGACGAGTTCCCGGCCGAACTCGGGCCGATGACGCATTCGGTGCACTGGTACCTGAAATGGATGACCTGGGGGCTGATCGAAAACCCCGCGGTCCCTTTGCCCACCATCCACCGCTGGCTCGACGAGCTCGAAAACCGCTATCGGCAGCGCGGATACAGCGCCCGTCCGGTTCTCGGGCTGCGCGCGGACCTGGCGCGGGAACTCGGTGCGGACGCGAACGCGGCGCGCCTGGTGGCGGCCGCGTTGGCCGCGCCGCGCGACAGTATGTCCGACTGCGACGCCTGTGAACGTGACGGCTGGGGTACCACGGCCGCGGCCGCTGGTGACGACGAGGCCGCGCTCGACTACTGGCAACCGGTGCTCGACGGTGAGCGCAGCTGCGCCGAGGAGCCGCATCGGGTGCTGTCGAAGGCACTGCTGCCACTGGTGCGCAGCGGTCGCACCGCCGCCGCGCGCAGCGCCCATCTCACCGGATACCCGCTGGTTCGTCATACCGAGGATCTGCGTGACGCGGTGGCGCGGCACCTCGAATTCTGCGCGTTGACCGGGAACGAGGCACGTGGCCTCGAGCTGCTGACCGAACACCTCGGCTGGCTCACCGATCCGGGCGCCGATGCGGCCCTGCGGCTCTCGTTCGCGGTCGGGGTCAGCGTGCTCCTCGATCGGTTGAGCGTTCTCGGCCTCGGCGCGCTGCCGCTCGGCACGGGCACGGTCGGTTCGGTGCGAGCGGATCTCGGCGCGGAAATAGAGGCGCTCGTCGCTCGCTACGACGCCCGCAACGGCAGCACGGTGATGAGCGCCCGGGTCGCCGCACGACTGGCGCAGCGGCCGCTGCTCGACCAGCTGCCGCTCGGAGTGCGCGGTAGTCTGCCCGAACCCGCGCGGATCCCGAGTCCGGCCGGTCCATCGGCGCGGACCGAGACGCAGCCCGATCCGGAGGCCGTCGACGACCGCGCGAGTGAGGCGCTGCGGCTCGCGGACCTGGCCGCCGCCCACCTGCTGGACGACCCGGGGCAGGCCGAAGAGCATCTGCGCCGGGCACTCGCGATCGGCGCGCGGGTCCTGCCCGCCGAACATCTGGCCCGGCTGAGCTCACAGCTGGTCATGGTGATCTCGGGGCAGCCCGGACGCGAGCTCGCACTCGCGGAGGTCGCGCTGGACGCCGCCGCCCGCTGGGATCCGATCTCCGAAGCGGACGCGGTGCACCTGACCTTCGTCGCGGCCCGGGCCTACCACCGGGCCGGGCGGCACGGCGAGGCGGCGGCGCTGTTCGAGCAGCCCATCGAGGCGGGGGTCTTGCCCTACCCCGATAACGAAATGGCCGTGCTGCGTGGGCAATACGGGAAATCCCTGAAGCTGCTCGGCAGGCACCGAGAGGCGGCTGTGCAGTTCGTCGAGGGTGCGCGCCTGGCGGACGGCGCACCGGGCAGTACGGAATTGCAGGCCGATCTCGCCTGGTCGGCGGCATCGGCGCTGGACGCATGCGGTGCGGATGATCAAGCGCGCGTGTCCTATCTGCGGGCGGCGCAGCTCTGGGGCGACCTCGGCCGGATCGGTCCGCGGGCACGTTGCCTGCGGTCCGCGGCCTGGCTGCAGTATTGGGGCGAATCGCCGAATGCCGACGCGGGGATCGCCGCGCTGGGTGAACTGATCGCGGAATTGGAACAGCTGGACGAATCCCCCGAGGCGGCCAACGAATTGGCGCATACCCGTAGACAACTCGCCGATATGCAGGAGCGCGACGACTAGCGGCTCAGTCGGAACAGAACCGAATGCCCCGTCCGAAAGACGGGGCATTCGTGTGTGTTCCGGCTGTTGCGCCGCACCACCCTCGGCTCGATAACAAGGTATTCGGCCTGCACCGTTGACATTTCGTTGGATTGCCGTTGGTCGTACCCCACACCGTGAACGTGACACCGGGATCGCCCCGGTGTCGCCGACCCTGGAGTCCGAAGATGAAGAAATTTGCCGCCGCGCTCGCCGTCGCCGGTGTGATGACCGTGGCCATGACGGCCTGCGCCGCGACGGTCGAGTCCGGCGCGGCCGCCGCCCCCGCCCCGCAGATCCCCGCCCCGGGCGGCTACACGGCGACCACGGTGCGGCTCGAAGGCCGCAACTTCACCATCGATATCCCACAGGTGACGGGCGGCGCGGCCGGTGCACGCGCCGACTTCAACGATGGGATGCGTGCCCTCGCTGCGGTGTGGAGCGCGCAGGTGCAGGTGGATGATCAGACCAAACTGGCCCCGGGGCCCGGTCAGGTCACCTACTTCGGCACCCGGGTGCTGAGCGGACTGCTGGTGGTCAGCGCCGACGGCGGCGGCGCGCACCCGTACAACCTCTATGCCACCCACGTGACCAACGCCGACACCGGACGCGAGATCACCCTGCGCGACCTGTTCGCGGACCTGCCGCGGGGGCTGAGCATCCTGGCCGACGCCGCGGCGGTCCAGGTGCCCGGGACCAACGCGGGCGATTACTACTCCAAGAGCGGTATCGAGGCGAACGAGTACAACTACCAGAACTGGCTGGCCACCCCGGGCGGAATGGAGATCCACTTCGGCGAGCTGGCCGCGCACGCGGCAGGCGATATCGTCATCACCGTCCCGTGGTCCACGCTGGCAGCGGTGCTGCGGCCCGGTATGCGGGAGGTCGTCGGCAGCTGACCGCGTCGCGTGGTAGAAGCGCGATGGACTTCGTGACGCCCGCCGGGCGTCGGGGCGGTGCGGTCGCGAGCTAGGCTCGACACTCATGCAAGAGACAGGGCGGTCCGGCCGCAAGCTGGGTGTGATGGGTGGCACATTCGATCCCATTCACCACGGTCACCTGGTCGCCGCCAGCGAGGTCGCCAACCGCTTCGAGCTGGACGAAGTGATTTTCGTCCCGACCGGGCAGCCGTGGCAGAAGGCCGACAAACAGGTCAGCCCGGCCGAGGATCGCTATCTGATGACGGTCATCGCGACCGCCTCCAACCCGCGTTTCTCGGTCAGCCGGGCCGATATCGACCGGGGCAAGGTCACCTACACCGTCGACACCCTGCGGGAGATGCGGGCCCAGCATCCGGACGCCGAGCTGTACTTCATCACCGGAGCGGACGCACTGGCCAACATCCTGACATGGCAGGATTGGGCCGAACTGTTCGAACTGGCCAAGTTCGTCGGGGTGAGCCGACCGGGGTACGAGCTGAACACCGATCATCTCCGGGAACATCTGCGTGATCTTCCCGGAGATGCGGTGACCATGATCGAAATCCCGGCGCTGGCGATCTCGTCGAGCGAATGCCGTCGCCGCGCCGCCGAGAACCGGCCGGTGTGGTACCTCGTCCCGGATGGCGTGGTGCAGTACATATCGAAGCGGCACCTGTATGTGCCCGCAGAGCGGAAGGTAGCTGAATGACGGCATCTGTCGAGTCGGTCGAGATCGCGCAGGTCGCCGCGCGCGCGGCGGACGAGAAGCTGGCTTCCGATGTGGTGGTGCTCGATGTGTCCGAGCAACTGGTGATCACCGACTGCTTCGTGATCGCCTCCGCGCCGAACGAGCGGCAGGTCAACGCCATCGTCGACAATGTCGAGGAGAAGCTGCGCGAGGCCGGGCACAAGCCGGTGCGTCGTGAGGGCACCAGGGAGGGGCGCTGGGCCCTGCTCGATTACGTCGACGTGGTCGTGCACATCCAGCACAATGACGAGCGCAATTTCTATGCGCTGGAACGGCTCTGGAAGGATTGCCCGGTGGTGCCGGTGGATGGCATCGGTGACCCGCGCGCGAAGGCCGACGGGGGCGCGGAGGGTATCGCGGAGTGAGTAGACATGCCGGCGTGCGCACGCTGATCCTGCTGCGCCACGGGCAGACCGAATGGAACGCCACCGACCGGATGCAGGGGCAGATCAACACCGATCTCACCGAACTCGGCCGTCGGCAGGCCAAAGAGGCGGCGCGCGAACTGGTCTCGCGCAATGCCATCGCCATCGTCTCCTCCGATCTCAAGCGCGCCCATGACACCGCGCTGGCGCTGGCCGATCACACCGCGGTCCCGGTGGTGCTGGATCCGCGCCTGCGCGAAACCCACCTCGGCGACTGGGAAGGCCTGACCCACCTGGAGGTCGACGCCGACTACCCCGGCGCGCGGGTGGCCTGGCGGCTCGACGCGCACTACCGCCCCCCGAACGGGGAGAGCAAACTCGAGGTCGGCGCGCGCTCGCTGCCGGTGGTCCGGGAGTTGTTCACCGAGCGACAGGATTGGCCAGGCCGGACTATCATCCTGGTGGCGCACGGCGGGCTGATCGCCGCCCTGACGGCCGCGCTGCTCGACCTGCCGCCGCAGAATTGGCCCGCCCTCGGAGGGCTGGCCAATACCAGTTGGGTGCAGTTGAGCAGCCACGGTCCAGGTATCGAACAGCCCGGGTGGCGCCTCGATGTGTGGAACGCAGCGGCGAAGGTAGCTCCCGATGTCCTCTGAAGAGCCGATCCGGTCGGTGCCGGACGAATTGTTCCAGCAGGTTACGGCCAAGCCGGAACGACAACTGCCGGATGCCCTGTTCGGTCCGGCGCCCGCGCCGCGGACCGAAGAACCGGTGCGGTCGGTGCCCGACGAAATGTTCAAGCAGGTGACCGCGAAGCCCGAGCGGCATCTGCCGGACGCGCTGTTCGGCGGCCCGCCCGCGCCCATGCGGCCCGCGGAGCCGGAGGAGCCGGAAGCCGATCCGCCCGATGCCGCCGCGCGGGTTGCCGAGAAGTCCGATGGTGCGGCGTCGTCCGAGACCGTCACCGAATGGACCGAGAGTGCGGTCGCGACGACCGCCGATTCCGCCGATCTCGCGGCGGTCGAGGTCGAGGCCGAATCCGATGATGTGGCGGACACCGATCCGGTCGTGGGCACGTCGGTCAGCGGTTCCGAAACCGCGACCGCAGATCCCGAACGCGCGGCCGCCGATCCGGTCGAATCGGATGCCGAAACGATGGGCGAGGTCGGCGGCGAAACCGATATCGTTCCCGCCGATTCCGCTGTCGTCGCCGAGTCTGCGGAGGCTGTGACAGCCGCCACCGTGGTGGCGGAGTCCGCGAGCGCTGTTGATGCCGAGGCGACTCCGGCCGAATACGAGAAGACCGCGATGGCGGCCGAGGACACCAAACGGCCGGTGCTGCTGGTGGTCGCCGATTCCCTATCCTATTTCGGGCCGAAGGGCGGACTACCCGCCGATGATCCCAGGATCTGGCCGAATCTGGTTGCCGCTGAACTGGATTGGGATGTCGAACTGGTCGGCCGGATCGGCTGGACCTGTCGCGACGCCTATTGGGCGTTGATCGGCGACCCACGGGTGTGGGCGGCGGTGCCGAACGCCGGTGCGGTGGTTTTCGCGGTGGGCGGCATGGACACCCTGCCCTCGCCGCTGCCGACCGCGCTGCGCGAACTCATCCGCTACGTGCGTCCGCCGCGAGTGCGGCGGGTCGTCCGCGCCACCTACAACTGGCTGCAGCCGAAACTGTCGAAGCTCGGCCGTCCGGTGGCGCTGCCGCCGAAGGTCAGTGTCGACTATCTCGAGCA
This sequence comes from Nocardia sp. NPDC050710, assembly GCF_040654375.1. NCBI lineage: Bacteria > Bacillati > Actinomycetota > Actinomycetes > Mycobacteriales > Nocardiaceae > Nocardia > Nocardia sp. NPDC050710. The sequence continues at coordinate 232,054 of NZ_JBFAHV010000004.1, forward strand.
GTCGCGGGAGGCGTTGGCGCAGCTGCGGCCGGATCTGCCGTTCGTCGGGGTGCTGCCGTCGGTGCACGACTGTGCCGCCTACGGGCGGGTGCATCGTGGTCGTCCGCGCGCGGTCAAGGCGCTGCAGGCGTGGTCAGCGCGCACCTCGGTACCGCTGGTCGATCTCGGGGAAGCGGTGCGCGACAACATCTTCTCCGGCGATGCCAACCCGGACGGCATCCACTGGGGCTGGGCCGGGCATACCGCGGTGGCCAATGCGATGGTGAAAACCCTGCAGGAGGTTCGGTAGTCCGTGGCCGTTGTGGTCGTCACCGATTCGTCCGCCAGCCTCCCTCCCGAACTCACCGACGAGCTGGATATCGCCGTCGTACCGCTGCACGTCCTGGTCGGGGACCGGGCGGTGCGGGAGGGAGTCGACCCGATCGAGATCGACTACACCGCCGACACCGTGACCACCTCGGCCGCCTCGCCCGGTGAACTGCGCGAGATCTACGAGCAGGCGCTGGCGCACAGCGGGGGCGACGGTGTTGTCGCCGTGCATATCTCACGGCAGCTATCGGGCACCTGGGAGGCGGGCAGGCAGGCCGTACGCGATATGGACGCCGGCGACAAGGTGCGCCTGGTCGACTCGCTCGGCGCGGGCTTGGCAACCGGCCTGCCCACGCTCGCGGCCGCCCGGCGTGCCGGGGCAGGTGCGGCGCTCGACATCGTCTACGACGCCGCCGTCGCCGCAGCCAGCCGGGCCCGTACGTTCATCCTGGTCAACCGCACCGAACAATTGCGCCGCGGCGGCCGGTTGAGCAGTGCGGCCGCGTTTTTCGGCAGCGAGCTGGTGACCAAACCGCTGCTGCAGATCGTGGAAGGGCGCCTCGAACTGCGCGAGAAGGTCCGGACCAGGTCCAAGGCGTACGCGAAACTCGTAGCCGCGGCGGTGGATGCGGCGGGGGATGACGGTGCCGCGGTGGCGGTCCAGCATCTGGGCGCTCCGGACGCGGCCGAGACCGTGGCGGGGCAGTTGCGTGATCTGGTGCCCGGGATTCGGGAACTCATCGTCGCCGAGTTCGGTCCGGCATTGGGGGTGCACCTCGGTGTGGGTGCGGTCGGCGTACTCGTGGTGCCCGGCGGCTGCGCGTAGACCGGCTGTGGCCGCGACCGGTTTTCGCGTTCGGGCGTGGCGCGGGGGGATGGCACGGCGATCGGGGCGGCGACCTCTAGCATTCCCCGGGTGACCGGATACGACCACGCCTTCGAGCATCTCGACACCTCGACGTTGCCGCCGCGTCAGCAGCGCATCCTCGCCACCATCCGGGACTGGGTGGTGCGGCACGGGTACGCGCCGAATACGCGCGAAATCGGCGACGCGGTCGGGCTGCGCTCGGCGTCGTCGGTGTCGAAACATCTGAAGAGCCTGGAGGAACGGGGTTTCCTGCGCCGCAGTGGATCCATGTCGCGTCCGATCGACGTCCGCATGTTCCTGCAGGCGTCCACGCCGCGCGAGGAGTCCGGCGACTCGGTGGCCGTGCCGGTCCTCGGCGATATCGCCGCGGGCACCCCCATCCTGGCCGAGGAACACGTCGACGACAGCATGACCCTGCCGCGCGAACTCGTGGGCCGCGGTACGGTTTTCGGCCTGCGGGTGCGCGGTGATTCGATGATCGACGCCGCCATCTGCGACGGCGATATCGTGGTCGTCCGCAAACAGCATGAGGCGCATTCCGGTGAGATCGTCGCCGCCATGATCGACGGCGAAGCCACCGTCAAGGTCTACCGCCGCCGCAACGGCCACATCTTCCTGGAACCCCGCAACCCCGCCTATGACGTCATCGATGGCGACCAGGCCATTGTGCTCGGCAAAGTCGTCTCGGTCATGCGCCGAGTCTGACCTTCGACCGGTGGTTGTCCACAGCCGCGGGGTTATCCACAGACCTGGAGAATCGCAAGGTCGCTCGGGAGATCGAGTCGGGGTCCGCGCCTACCGTCGCCTCCATGTCACGACACGACGAGCGCGAGCGCATCCGGCAACGCCTGGGCGCACTGACGGCCCGGGTCGGCGCGAGCCGAACGGCCGGAGTCGGCCTACCCGATCCGACCGGCGCGGTCCTCGCCGTCGGCGCGAGTATCCGTCGGTCTGATCCGCCGCCACCGGCACGTGCCACCGAGGCACAGCGCGTCCATCGACCTGCCGGTGGCGAATCGCTTCTGTCGGTGCGCCGGTCGGCGGCGACCGGCGCACCACGGGCCGACGGGCCCGCGCGGACGGACGATCGGTCGCTTTCGCGGCGGCCGCGATCCGACTCGCCGCTGTCGGTCGCCACTACCCGTGAACTCGACGAACTCGTCCGTGCGGCACCGGACTACCGTGCGCCGCGCGATGGCGGAGATGACTCGACTCGATGGTGGCGCGCCGACGGCCCTCGGCCGGATCCGGCTTCGTCGGCTGAAGAGTCCGAGGAGTTCGCCGGCGGTACTCGCGCGCCATCGCCGCAGCAGGGCGGTGGCCGCGCTGCGCCGGAGTCGGATTCGGGGAGTTGGGATCTCGACGAGCTGCCGGGGGCGTCGGATGTGGTGGGTGACCGGTCCGGCGAAGTGACCGGTGCCCCGAGACCGGACGTCTTGCGATCCGGCACCGGACTCCGCGACGTCGGAGCATCGGCTGGGCCCGAATCCGGGGGTGTCCGGGGGGCCTGGGCTCCCATCGGCGTCGAGTCGAGCGCCGTGGCTGTCGATCATGAGGGAGACGGCGAGGTGCGGTCGCCACGGTGGTTGGACGGGCCGGAGCCTGGCCCGGGATGGCGGGAAAGACTGGTACCGGCTCGGTTTCGAGGGACGCGGGTGGATCCCGGGCGGCGCGGTGTGGTGACGCTTGTCGTGGTCGGACTGATCGCGATGGCGGTGGCGATGGTGGTGGTGCTCCGTGAGCGGCCGGTGGCCCATCCGGTGCCGCCGGTACCCGCGGTACGTACGACCACACCACCGGCCGTGGCGCGCGGCGTCGCCGCGCAGCCGGGCGAGACGAGTGCACCGGCCGCGCCCGGCGCGCTTCCGGCGGCGGTGCCCGGAACCGACGGTGCGGCCGGTGAACTCGTCGTCAGCGTGGTCGGACTGGTACACAAGATCGGGCTCGTCCGACTGCCCGCGGGATCGCGCGTGGCCGATGCGGTCGCGGCGGCGGGCGGTGCCCGCGAGGGCGCGGACCTCACCGGCCTCAATCTGGCCCAGCGCCTCACCGACGGCGATCAGGTGCTGGTCGCCCCCGCCTCCCCGAGCCCCGGGCCGCCCCAACTCGGCAGCGCCACCATCGGCGCCACCGGCCGCGCATCCAGCACCGCGAAACCCGATTCCGGTGCGATAAGCCCGAACTCGCGCGTGAACCTCAACACCGCCACCGAATCCGATCTCGACGCCCTCCCCGGCGTCGGCCCGGTCACCGCCCGAGCCATCATCACCTGGCGCACCGCCAACGGCCGATTCACCGATCTCGAGCAACTCGGTGAAATCGACGGCATCGGCCCCACCCGCCTCGCCCGCCTGCGCAATCTGGTGACGGTGTGAACCCGGCAGAACCGCAGGCCCCGGGTGCGTCGCTGTCACCCGCGAAGTTCGGCCATGTGGTCGCGAAGGTGTTCGCGCGGTTCGGGCGGATGTCTCGTCGGGGCGAGGCCTTGCGCGGTGGGGGCGGCGATGGGAGGGGTGTCGCCGGGCCCGTGCAGGTGCGTTATCGGGTTGCGAAGGGTGCCGCGTGGTTCGGACTGGAGGCTCGTCGGAGAGGTGCTCTGCGCGGCGGCGAGGAGGATCGGCGGGTCGAGTCCGATGCGGTCGAACCCGATGTGCTCGATGCGCGCTTGCTACCGGCGGCGGTGTGTTGCTGGGGTGCGACGATTGTCGTGTTGACCACCGGGTGGGTGACGGGGTTGGTGGTTGCGGCGGGCCTGGTGCTGGCGGCGGTCGGGGTGGGGGTATTCGTTCGTACGGTCGGGGACCGGTGGCGGACGGTGGCGCTGGTGGTGTTGGCGGCGGTGTTGCTCGGGGCGGGGTTCGCGGTGGCCGCGGCATGGCGGGAGCAGCGGGTATCGGTACATCCATTGCGGAATGCGGTGGGGACTTCGGTGTGGGTGGTCGTGACGCCCGGCGACGATCCGAAAGTACTGCGGTCCAGTGGTTTCGGTGGTGAACGGCGCTGGACGGTACGGGCGGGTCTGCGAGAGTCCCGCCGTGGGGACCTGACGGTGCGGGCCGGTGGCGGTGTGGTGATTCTGGCGGAGGGGCCGGAGTGGGGCGGGGTGCTGCCCGGTCAGCCGATCGAATTCAGGGCGCGGGTGGAACACCCTTGGCACCGCGACCTCACCATCGTGTCCCTGCGCGCTCTGGGACCACCGCGCCCCGCCGGAGCGCTGCCCTGGTGGCAGCGGGTGGCGAGTTCGGTGCGTCGGGATCTGGCGGGTGCGGCGACCACGGCGCTGCCCGAAGGCGCGGCAGGACTGCTGCCCGCGCTGGTCGTGGGTGATACCTCGGCCCTACCCGATTCGGTACGCAAGGACTTCGAACATGCTGGGCTGCAGCATCTTTGCGTCGTCAGCGGGGCGAATTTCACCATCCTGCTCTCGGTGGTGCTGTTCACGACCCGAATGCTGACCCTCGGTCCGCGCCTGGCCGCCACGGTCGCGGCCGCGGCGCTGCTCATGTTCATCGTGATCGCCCGCCCCGATCCGAGTGTGCTGCGCGCCGGCGCCATGGGTGCGATCACGCTGCTGGCCTTGGTCACCGGACGGCGCAAGCAGGCGCTGCCCGCGCTGTGTGCCGCCGTCATCGGGCTGCTGGCGCTGTGGCCAGAACTCGCGGTGAGCGCGGGCTTCGCGCTCTCGACCGTGGCGACGGCCGGACTGATCCTCTTGGCGCCGAGTTGGGCGGACTGGCTGCGCGCCCGCGGCTGGTCGCGGCTGCCCGCCGAAATCGTGGCGGTATCGGCGGGCGCCTTCGTCGTCACCGTCCCGATCATGGTGGCGCTGACCGGACGTGTGAGCATCGTCGCGGTTCTCGCGAATATCCTTGTCGCACCGGTCATCGCGCCCATCACGGTGATCGGCGCACTCGGCGCGGCGACCTCATGTGTCTGGCCGCCGCTGGCCGCGATGGTTCTGCACTGCGCCGCACCGCCACTGTGGTGGTTACTCGCGGTCGCCGAGCGCGCCGCGGACTTCCCCGGCGCCACGATGTCCGTGCCCGGCGGAGCCATGGGCGGCCTCCTCACCGCCGCTTTCGTCGCTCTTACAGTGTGCGCCCTGCGGTCCGCGGCGGTGCGAATGCTCATGGCCGCGGTCATTGTCGGCTCTGCTGCCGTGCTCATCCCTGCCCGGATCTGGCATCCGGGCTGGCCCCCGGAGGGCTGGATCCTGGCCGCCTGCGATGTCGGTCAAGGTGACGGTCTCGCACTCTCACTCGGCGATGGCGTTGCGATAGTGATCGATGTCGGCCCCGATCCCCGCGTCATCCGTACCTGCCTGAACCGACTGCGCATCAAGCGAATAGCCCTCCTCGTCCTCACCCATCCGCACGCCGACCACATCGGGGGCCTGACCGGCGCCGTCGACGGCCGCACGGTCGCGGCTCTGGCTGTCGCCCCGCACGAGTTGGACGGCGGATCCGGCTCGGGGTCGATCGGAGGTGTTGCGCACCCGGAACCACTCGCGAAGGATCCCCACGGACCCGCACCCGGAGGCCGCGTCTCGACGGGGGATCCGCGGGGTCCGGCCGACGGTCCGGCGCAGATCGCCGCCATCGCCTCCCGGTCCGCGATTCCGGTCCTCGAATTGTCCGCGGGCCACCTATTGCACTTCGGCACTATCGAATTGGAGGTACTCGCACCCGCCGCCGCACCAAACCGACGCTCCCTTTCCATCGACGATGCCAACGACAGATCACTGGTGATCGCCGCGACCACACCGGCGGGCCGCATCCTGCTGACCGGCGATATCGAAGCACCGGCCCAGCACCTCCTACTGAGTCGGGGAGCCGCTCTGCGATCGGACATCCTGAAAGTCCCACACCACGGATCACGAACCACCACAAAGGAATTCCTGTCAGCGGTGCACCCCCGCCTCGCCCTCGTGACCGTCGGCGCCGACAACACCTTCGGTCACCCCCACCCCGAGATCCTCGCCGACCTGCATACCCTCGGCGCCACGGTGGCGAGAACCGACCGCGACGGCGACCTCCTGGTTATCGGCCCCGCCTCGCGCCTGCATCTGGTGACCTCCGGGCCCTCCAGAACTCGTCGGCGGTTCTCGAAGCCGGATTCACGGATTGCTCGAACGGCCGGACCCCGAGCGCGGAGTGTTCGGCCGATGACTGATCCGTGCCCTGGGGCGAGGTTGAGAGGTGTGCCGGGAGCTGTCGGTGGGAGACCGTAGGATTCCCGTCGTGACTGAACGTCCCTCGGCGGTCCAGCTGGTGCTCGGTGATGAAGAGCTGTTGATCGAGCGTGCGATCGGGGGGATTGTCGAGCGGGTGCGGGCGGCGGCGCCGGATGGGGATGCGGTGCCGGTGGACCGGCTGCGGGCGGGGGATGCGAGTACCGCGGAGCTGGCGGAGTTGCTGAGCCCTTCGCTGTTCGCGGAGGATCGGGTGATCGTGCTGGAGTCCGCGGCGGAGGCGGGGAAGGACGCGGTCGCGGTGATCACCGAGGCGGCGACGGATCCGCCGGATGGTGTGGTGCTGGTGGTGCTGCATTCCGGGGGTGGCCGGGCCAAGGCGCTGGCGCCCGCGTTGCAGAAGGCCGGTGCGGTCACGCACGATTGCGCCAAGTTGACGAAGGCGGCCGAGCGGATGGAGTTCGTGCGCGCCGAGTTCCGTACGGCGGGGGTGCGGGTGTCCGGCGAGGTGGTGCAGGTCGTGCTGGAGACGGTCGGTTCGGATCTGCGTGAGCTGGCCGCGGCCTGCTCACAGCTGGCTTCCGACACCGGCGGCAAGATCGATGTGGCCGCCGTGCGGCGCTACTACTCCGGCAAGGCCGAGGTCAGCGGTTTCGATGTGGCGGAACTCGCGGTGGCGGGGGATCGGCCCGCCGCGATGGAGGCGCTGCGCTGGGCCAACGACCGTGGCGTCCCGCATGTTCTGCTCGCGGACGCGCTCGCCGATTCGGTGCACACCATCGCCCGGGTGGGTTCGGCCGGTCGTGGTGATCCGTTCAAATTGGCGCAGCAGCTGGGCATGCCGCCGTGGAAGGTGAAGAAGGCGCAGGCGCAGGCCCGTGGCTGGACCCCGGCAACCATCGGTTCCGCGCTGCAGGTGGTCGCGGCGCTGAACGCCGATGTGAAGGGCGGTGCGGCCGATGCGAGCTACGCACTGGAACATGCCCTGACCAGGATTCTCGACCTGCACGGGGCGGGCTGACCGGAATCCCGGTCATATCAGCAAACTCTCAGCTAACCAGGCCGTGTCAGACTGGAAGTCGGCATGGATGAGCAGACAGCCCCGATTCCTCGAATCGATGACGCCGAGCGTGCCGACGGGCGGCCCGCTCGGTCGTGGCACGCCCGTGGTGCGCACCGGCCGACCCCACCACCCCGGCGGCGCGTCGGTCACGCGGTGGCGAAGGCGTTCGCGGGTGGGTTGTCGGCGATCGTGCTGGTGGGGACCGCGGTGGGCTGGGCGACCGAAAGCAGCTTCGACAACGGCTTCATCCGATCCCATGCACTCGGTGCGGACACCCCCCGCTCGCTGGACGGCGATCTGAACATCCTGTTGATCGGCCTGGACACCCGCAAGGATCAGGACGGCAACGATCTGCCGAAGGAGATCCTCGATCAGCTGCATGCCGGCGACAGCGATCAGGGCGGATACAACGCGAACACGCTGATCCTGGTGCATATCCCGGCAGATATGAAGAAGATCACCGCGGTCTCCATTCCGCGCGACGACTATGTCGCCGTATCCGGAATCCCCGGCTACACGAAGGTGAAGATCAAGGAGACCTACGGCCTGAAGAAGGCTGCGGTGCAGGACCAACTGATCGCCAAGGGCGTGACCGACCAGAAGAAGCTCGAACGCGCCGGACGCGAGGCAGGTCGTGCTTCGGTCGTCCAAGCCGTGCGCAACCTGACCGGGGTGCCGATCGACCGATTCGCCGAGGTGACCCTCTCCGGGTTCTATGACCTGTCGAAGGCCCTCGGCGGCGTCGAGGTGTGCCTGAAACATCCGGTGCGCGATATCGAGTACTCCGGCGCCGATTTCCCGGCGGGCCGCCAGCGCCTCGATCCCGCGCAATCGCTGGCCTTCGTCCGTCAGCGCCACGGCCTGGAGAACGGCGACCTCGATCGCACCCACCGCCAGCAGGCCTTCCTCACCTCGGTCGCGCTGGATCTGCGTAAGGCGGGCACCTTCACCGACGTCGGCAAGCTGTCGTCGCTGATGGACGTCGCGCATCGCAATGTCGTGCTCTCCGACGGCTGGAACGTCACCGACTTCCTGCGCACCGTCGGATCGGCCGCGGGGCCGTCCGTCGAATTCCGCACCCTGCCGGTGCTGCGCTACGACGTGATCAACGGCCAGGACGTGAACATTGTCGACCCGGTCGCCATTCGCCGCGAGGTGCGCGCCGCTTTCGGCGAGGAGGAGCCGCCCACCACCTCGCCGGCCCGGCCGACCAGCACCGTCGACATTGTCAACGGGAGCGATGCGATCGGTTCCGCCGCAACGCTGTCCACCGCGCTGGTGGCCCGCGGCTATCCGAAGGGCACGATCGGCACTGCCACCGCCGCGGACGGTTCGGTCACCACCGTCTACTACGGTGCTGGGACCGAGGCCGACGCCCACCAGCTGGCCTATACACTCGGCGGCCTGCCGGTGGCGCGATCGTCCACCGTGCCGGCGGGACGAATCAAGGTCGTCCTCGGCAGCGATTTCACGATGCCCACCGCGCTGACCTCGACCACGACCTCGACCCCCAAGGCCACCGAATCCGCTCGTCCGACACCGAATGCCGGTACTCCGATGGACGCCACCATCAGCGGCGACAGCGTCCCCTGCGTGAATTGAGCGGACCCGGCCTCGGGTGCGTCCATACACCGCGGCCGTGAGCCTGCTGGGCAAACCTTCAGCTCCGGCAGATCTACAGCGTCGTAGTGAGTCGCGCGACGCCCGAACCGGACAGCCCGGCCGATCCGGCCGGGCGCCCGGTCGCCACCAGCAGCAGATCGCCCACCACACCGCGGATTTCGTCCGGCCCGGTGCCCGCGGATCACTCGGCGTCGATCGCCGTCAGCCGCATCCCGCGGAAGCGCTTTCGCGCACCGTAGAAGAGGCTGCCCAGCACATGGTCGAGCGCGGCGACCACCTGTGGTGTGGGGATCCGGAGATCTCGGCCCAACGGCCGGGCAATATCCTGGCCGTGAATCATGGTGTCGGCCAGCGGATCCATCGGTCCGGCACCGGGGGCCCTGTGGTGCGTATCCGCCGAATCCCGCAGCTGAGCGATGAGTTCGCCCGGTGTACCGTCCCGCTCGCCGCGTGCCAGCTCCGCGGTCATCCGCCTAGACGATGTGCTGTCGGGGAGAGTCTCCGGGGACGCTCTGGTTCTGCGGCCCCCAGCATGCGGTGACCTGCGACGCCGTCGACGAGGGATTGCATGACGAACCTGATGTCAGGGCGGGTGGTCGGGTTATGGTGTTGGCATGGCATCACCCGAGCTGTCCAGGTCATCGACGTCTCCTGCATTGGTGGCTGCCTCGACTCCCCGGGCTATCCGCGACGCGCTGGTCGGTGACGAGCGGTCGGAGTTCGAGCGCCGCTACAGCGAGGAGATGTCAGCGGCGGCGGTGTCGCTGGACCTCACCGGTGTGCTGGCAGTGCTTGCGACCTTCCGCGAGATCGCCGAAACCACCCACCGGCACGGCCCCGAGGCTCATCTCCGGATGCTCGAGCAGGTCGCGGCTCTCCAGCAGGGTGGTGAGGTAGCCACGATCGGCGCGGCTGAGCATCGCGCGGAGATCAACGCCAAACTCGGCCACTAGCCCTGGTGTATCGCTACGAGATCGTCGCCGACGCGCGGGCGCAGGTCGACGGTCTACCTGCCGAGGCGTTGGTCGACTTCGCCGAACTCATCTCATTTCTCGAACTTACGCCGTGGGAGGGCCCGCCGTACCGGGACGACAATCCCGACAGCGCCATGCGACGGATCGTTTTCGGCCAGGCCGGTGCGGGCCTGGTCGTGTACGTCGTACTGGAGCCGGACCGCCGGGTGGTCGTAGTCAGTGTCACTTGGATCGGCTGACGCCCCAGCGGAGGCCGGAGCCTTGATAGCCCCGCAGGCGCGGGAGCGCCGGTCACGAATGTCGTCGCGGTGCCGGTCCAGCGTCCACGTGAGCAATGTGATCGGTTCCGCCGCAACGCCGTCCACCGCCCTGGTGGCCTGCGGCTACCCGCCTCACGCCTGTTCCGGCGCCCGCACGAGCGCCGCTGTCGCACGCCGGACCAGCGGGAGCACCAGCAGAAGTGTGGGGAAGGCGATGGGCCAGGACACGGCCCAGGATCGCAGCCACAGTCCGATATCGATCCCGTCGCTCATCAGCGTGCTGATCGCCGAGACGATGCAGGTCATCAGGATCGACAGCAGCATCGGCAGGACGACGGTCGCATGCCGGGCGGGCAGCTTGGGAGTCCCGAAGATGGTGCGGGCATTGGCGTTCGCGGAATTCATCGTGAGTGCTCCGTAAGGTCGTCACCGGCAGCGATCCCGCCGGGCCGGGGGATCGGTGCGTTGATTGACGTTGAACGCTTACGGCGAGGAGGTCGCGGAATCGAGCATAGGTTCGCCCGGTCCGGCGAAGCAAGCCCCCTATCGGTGTGACGTGCCTCGCCGACGCGGAATCTCAGTGCGGCCCTTCGACCTTCAGATCGCCGAAGGTGACGCTGCGCGTCATCAGCCGGGCCAGGAAGTCGTGCGGGAAACCGAGGTCGACGGCGCTGGCTTGATCCAGCCGTGCCAGCTGCGCCGCGTCGAAGGACACCTCGAGCGCGCCGAGATTGTCCTCCAACTGCGTGGCGGTGCCGATGCCGTTGCCGGACCCCGACCAGCGGATCATCATCTACCGCGCGGCGGACCCGACTCCCAGACGGCGCTGGATCGGCTCGCGGCCGACCCCGAGGCGCCGTAGCCGCGATTATTCAGCGGCGCTGCGATTATTCAGCGGCGCTGAGCAGTAGTTCCTCGTCATCGTCGACATCCTCGTACCGGCCGTCCCACTCCTCGTATGCGGGCACGTCTTCGTCGCGGGTGACGATCCACTCCAGCGAGTAGCCGCCGTCCTCGTCCGGGACCATGACATTCTCGATCTTCAGCCCGAACCCCAACACCTCGGCGGCCCGGATCACCTCCGGCAGATCCTCGGCTCTGACCACAGTCTGATTCGCGTACACGGTAACCATGCGCGGAATCGTAGCCGCCTGCCCCGACATCCCGGCTACTACCGGGTGAACTCACCGGCAGTTCGATGCATCGCCCCAGCTGGCGGACATAGTAAAACCGCCGTGGTCATCGAGGCCACGGCGGTTGCGCCCAGAACGGGTGGTATCGGTATCCGATACCGGAAGATCAGATCTTGTTGAGGGCCAGCGCGAGGGCCGACTTCTTGTTGGCGGCCTGGTTGGCGTGGATGACACCCTTCGAGGCGGCCTTGTCCAGCTTGCGGCTGGCGAACTGCAGGCGCTCGCTGGCGGTTTCCTTGTCGCCGGCGGCGGCAGCTTCGCGGAAGCTACGGATCGCGGTGCGCAGCGCGGACTTGACCGACTGGTTGCGCTTGCGCGCCGCCTCGTTGGTACGGATCCGCTTCATCTGGGACTTGATGTTGGCCACGCCTGTTTCCTCGTGTTCCTGTCGCTGAGTGGTCTGTGCTGGGCAGAGTGTTTCTGACTAAGCCTGCGCGTGCGACACACCCGGAGTGATCCGGTAACGCAACGCCGAAGATCGAGGGTACCAGCCGCCGGGTGGCAGACGAAATCGACGCCATCGCGACGGCGTGTGCGACACGCCCGGGTCGGCGGTACCGATCGACCGCTGCGGGGCGACCGACCGGTCTGTCAACCGGACTTTCGGTGTGCCGCGTCCGAGTGATGCAAGAAATTTACCTGTGTCTCACACGGCAAAGCCGCTGCATGTTGCACGATTTTTGCATGACCTTCCCTTCCCCGCCGCGTTCGGGCCGATCCACCGCACCGAACCCGAACGGGTCGAACGGGCGGGCGAACGGCAACGGCAGAGCAACGACACCCGGATTGTTCGAGGGCTACAAACCGGGCCGCTTCGCCGCCGCGTTCGACGAGATGTTCGACAGCTCCGGGCGGGTCCGCCAGCCGTACCGGGGCATCTTCGCTGCACTGGCGCCCATCGACGTGGCGGATCTGGAACGCCGCTCGGACGCACTGGACCGCGCGTTCATCGACCAGGGCATCACCTTCTCGCTATCCGGGCAGGAGCGGCCGTTCCCCCTGGACCTGGTGCCGCGGGTGATCGCGGCGGCGGAGTGGAACAAGCTCGAGCGCGGCATCAAGCAGCGGGTGGTGGCGCTGGAACTGTTCCTCGCCGACGTGTACGGCGAGCAGAACATCCTGCGCGACGAGGTCATCCCCAAACGCCTCGTCACCTCGTGCCAGCATTTCCACCGCGCGGCGGCAGGCCTGGTGCCGCCGAACGGTGTCCGCATCCACGTCGCGGGGATCGACCTGATCCGCGACGAACGCGGTTACTTCCGGGTACTCGAGGACAACCTGCGCTCCCCGTCCGGGGTCTCCTATGTCATGGAGAACCGTCGCACCATGGCCCGGGTCTTCCCGGACCTGTTCTCCTCGCACCGGGTGCGCGCGGTCGGCGACTATCCGTCCTATTTGTTGCGGGCGCTGCGGGCCTCGGCCGCACCGAATGAGGCCGACCCGACCGTGGTGGTGCTGACTCCCGGCGTCTACAACTCGGCCTATTTCGAGCATTCGCTGCTGGCCCGGCAGATGGGCGTGGAATTGGTGGAGGGGCGCGACCTGTTCTGCCGGGACAACTTCGTCTATATGCGCACCACCGAGGGTGAGCGCCAGGTCGACGTGATCTACCGCCGCATCGACGACACCTTCCTGGACCCGATGCACTTCCGTCCCGATTCGGTGCTCGGCGTCGCGGGCATCCTGAACGCGGCACGCGCGGGCAATGTGGTGATCTCCAGCGCCGTCGGCAATGGCGTCGGCGACGACAAGCTCATCTACGCCTACGTGCCGACGATCATCGAGTACTACCTGAACGAAAAACCGGTATTGCCGAATGTCGACACCTACCGGTGCTGGCTGGACGACGAACGCGCCGAGGTGCTGGACCGGATCGATGAACTGGTGATCAAGCCGGTGGAGGGATCCGGCGGATACGGCATCGTCATCGGACCGGACGCCTCCCCGCGGGAGCTGGATGCGGTACGTCGCAAGGTCAAGGCCGATCCGCGCGGCTGGATCGCGCAACCGGTGGTGCAGTTGTCCACGGTGCCGACGAAGATCGGCAATGAACTGGTGCCGCGCCATGTGGATCTGCGTCCGTTCGCGGTGAACGACGGCGACGACATCTGGGTGCTGCCGGGCGGATTGACGCGGGTCGCGCTGCCGGAGGGTTCGCTGGTGGTCAACTCCAGTCAGGGCGGCGGCAGTAAGGACACCTGGGTGCTGACCGGCCGGACCTCGGCCGAGGATCGCGAACTGGCGGGGGCGGAACTGGTCAGCGATCCGCCGCAAGCGGATTCGTTCGAACTGGGCCGCGAGCTCACCGCCATCCAGGCGAATCAGCAACAGCGACAACAGCAGCAGGAACAGCGCGGTGATGCGCCGCGGCAGCTCGCGCCGAATGCCGAGGTGCGCTGATGTTGGCCCGAAACGCCGAATCCCTGTACTGGATCGGCCGTTACGTCGAACGGGCCGACGACACCGCCCGTATTCTCGATGTCGCGGTGCACCAGCTGCTCGAGGATGCCACCGTCGATCCGGACCGTACGTCCAGGGTGCTGTTGCGCGTTCTCGGTATCGAACCACCCGACGGCGTACTGGACGTCTGGTCCGTCACCGACCTGGTCGCGTTCAGCCACGAACACGGCGGTTCGATCATCGACTCGATCGCCAATGCTCGTGAAAACGCGAGGGGTGCGCGCGAAGTCACCTCCAGTGAGATGTGGGAATGCCTGAACGCCACCTATATCGGGCTGGCGGTCGCGGAGAAGGCGGCGCGCAGTCTCGGCCCGCACGAGTTCTTCCACTACATCAAGGATCGCGCGGCCATGTTCGCCGGGCTGTCCGATTCGACGCTCAGCCGCGACGACGGCTACCGCTTCCTCCTGCTCGGCCGCGCCATCGAACGCGTGGATATGACCGTGCGTCTGCTGCTTTCGCGCGCGGGGGATCGCACATCCTCACCCGCCTGGGTGACCGTGTTGCGCTCGGCGGGCGCCCACGATACCTATTTACGCACCCACCGTGGCGCCCTGGATGCCAATCTGGTCGCCGAATTCATTCTGCTGGATCGGCTTTTCCCGCGCTCGGTCTTCCATTCGGTGCGGGTCGCCGAAACCTGTCTCGCCGAACTGGATCAGCGCCCGAGTAGCCGGGTCGGAGCCAGGCACGAGGCGCAGCGGCTGCTCGGCCGTGCCCGCAGCGAACTCGAATTCCTGCCGCCCGGTGTACTTCTGGAGGATTTGCAGAACCGGCTGCTCTCGCTGCAGAAGACCTGCCGCGAGGTGAGTGAGGCGATCGCCCTGCAGTACTTCCACGCGGCCCCGTGGGTGGCCTGGACCGATCTGCGCAGCAGTCATGACCATCACGCGCAGGTGGAGGGCGAGCTATGAGTTGGCGGATTCGGGTGGTGCACACCACCGGTTATGTTTACGACGCACCGGTCACCCGGTCGTTCAATGAGGCCAGACTTACCCCGCGTGCTGACAGTAGACAGAACGTGATCCTCAATCGGGTCGAGACAGTGCCCTCTACCCGGTCCTATCGCTATACCGACTATTGGGGCACCGCGGTGACGGCCTTCGACTTGCATGCCCCGCATACCGAATTGGAGGTCACCGGCGCCTCGGTGGTGGAGACCGAGCCGTTCGCCGCGCCCGCCGAGGAGCTGTCCTGGGAGCAGCTGCACGACAAGCGGCTCGCCGACCGCTTCGACGAAATGCTCACGCCCACCCCCTACGTGCCGCGCGACCGCAAGCTCGCCGGGGTCGCCAGGCAACTGGCCAGGGGTGTGCCGCCCGCGAAGGCCGTGGTGCGCGCGGCCGAGTGGGTGCACCAGGAGATGACCTACATCGCGGGCACCACCTCGGTGCACACCTCGGCGGTGCAGGCCTTCGCCGAACGGCAGGGCGTCTGCCAGGACTACGCACATCTGACGCTGGCGCTCCTGCGCAGCATGGGAATTCCCAGTCGCTATGTCTCCGGATATCTGCATCCGCATCCGGCCGCGGAGATCGGCGCCACGGTGGCGGGCCAGTCGCATGCGTGGATCGAGGCGTGGACCGGACAGTGGTGGGGTTACGACCCGACCAACAACATCGCCATCAACGAACAGCACGTATCGGTCGGTGTCGGACGTGATTACGCCGATGTGCCGCCGCTGAAGGGAGTCTTTTCCGGTGGTGGCTCGACAGACCTCGAGGTCATTGTCGAAATCACGAGGCTGGCGTAGCGTGTTGCGCCCCTCGGTCGCCTCATCGGACTCGTAGCCTCTGTAACGGTACCCAGAAAATCGCTGCGGCCCGGCAGGGTCCGATCTCGAAGGGACTGTTGATGACTACTACAGAAGGCTTCCCCGCGTATGCGGGGATGACCCGGTGACACGATGTCTCCCACCGCTCAAGAAGTTGTCGAAGAAGTTTCCGAAGACGGACCCGTTTCCGATGCCAAGAAGTGGGGAGCCGAGGCCCTCGGCACCTTCATCCTGGTGATGGGTGGCGTCGGTACGGCGGTGCTGGCCGGTGACCGGGTCGGCGCACTCGGTGTGGCGCTCGCCTTCGGTTTCACCCTGATGTTCCTGGTCTATGCGATCGGCCCGATTTCGGGCTGTCACGTCAACCCCGCGGTGACGCTCGGCCAGTTGCTACTCGGCCGGCTCTCGGCCGTCAATGCGGCCGGGTATGTGGTCGCACAGCTGATCGGCGCGTTCCTGTCCGGACTTGTGCTGTTCGCCGTCGCGAAGAATCTGCCGTCCTACGACCGCAAGGTCGACGGTCTCGGCGCGAACGGCTGGGGTGCGCACAGCCCCTCGGCCAAGACCGGCCCGCTCGGCGAGGTCGTGGTGCAGAACGGGTACGGCATGGCCGCGATGATCATCATCGAGGTGATGCTGACCGCGCTGCTGGTGTTCGTGGTGCTGGCCTCCACCGACCAGCTCTCCGATATTCCGCTGGCCGGTCTGTCCATCGGTGTCACCCTCGCGGTCATCCACCTGATCTCCATCCCGGTGGACAACACCTCCGTCAACCCGGCCCGCAGCCTCGGCGTCGCCTTCTACCAGGTGGGCGCGGGCGGGCAGGTCTGGGCGTTCGTGGTGTTCCCGCTGATCGGCGGCGCGCTGGGCGCCCTGGTGTACGGCCTGCTCTTCGGCCGTGCCCGCGACATGATCAGCTGACGGTCACCGATTCGAAGGCCACCCGTCGCGGGTGGCCTTCGGTCGTTACCGGGGCTGGACGACCGCCGACTCCTCGGCGGGGCAGCTGAGCGCGACCAGCGCCGGAATCGGGAACAGCAGCAGGAACAGGTTGGGCACCCACCACATCACGCTGAAATCGCCGCGCAGCGTCCAGAAGGCGATCGCCTGAAGTCCGGCGGTACTGGTCAGCGCCAGCGAGATGGTCATCAGCGTCCGCCACCCCGGTGCGCGGCGCAGACTGGCCAAACCGGTGAGGCTGGCGGCCACGTCGAGCAACACGAACGAATAGTTCCAGTCGCTCAGGATCGGATTCGTGTAGTCCTTGTACGCCCATTCCGGCGGAATGACATGGGCGAAGGCAATCGCCCAGTACAGCAGGAATCCGATATCGGTGATCAGCATCGCGACCTTGGTCGGACCGAGCACGCGGTTCATGATTCGATCGCCCCCGGCTCGATTGTCCTCAGCTCCAGTGGTATTCGATGACGAGCCGGTGTGCGACCAAGTCGAAGGTCTTGCGGGCCAGGATCGCGCCCTCGCGGCGGATGCCCGCCTCCGGTACGTCGAGCACCCGGTCCAGCCGGACCCAGCTCGGCCTGCCATCGTGATCCCAGCTCCCGCTGCCGATGCCGACCCAGTTGTGGTCATGGGCGCGTTCGGGATTCGAGGACAGCATCAGGCCGAGCAGGGTGCGCCGGTCGCGCCCCACGACGAGCACCGGCCGGTCCTTGCCATTGCCGGGGTCTTCCTCGTACGGCACCCAGGTCCAGACGATCTCGCCCGGATCCGCGCGGCCGTCCAGATGCGGGCAGTAGACGATCTGGCGGGCGCGCTCGGCGGTGGGGACGGGCGACGAGGCGGCCGGGCGCACCGAAACGGCCGGGCCGCGGCGCGCCGTCAACGTACCGACCAGCTTCTCGACCAGTCTGGGTCCCTGCTGCTTGACGATCTTGGGGCCCTGCTCTTTGGCGATAAGGCCGAGCTGCTTGCCGATCGTGTTCCAGGTTCGGGCCATCCTTGGAGGATAACGGCGCGGTGACGACTTCTCATCCGAGCCGCAATTCGCCTGGTGAGGCCAGAGATTTGCGCGATTCCCGGTCGCGGGTGGTGACCTGCGGGCACGGCGTTCGCGGTGGTCGCGGTGACTGTGACCTGCGCAACGGCGATACCGCTGGCGGCCACCACCCGGTGCGCATGGGACGATAGACGGCAGTTTGCCGATACCCATGAGGAGTGGAGTGCCCGCCAGCTTCGCCGATACGACGTTCACCGACCCGTCCCGGATCCGGAACTTCTGCATCATCGCGCATATCGATCACGGCAAGTCGACGTTGGCCGATCGGATGTTGCAGCTCACCGGTGTGGTCGAGGCGCGGGCGATGCGCGCCCAGTACCTGGACCGGATGGATATCGAGCGCGAGCGCGGCATCACCATCAAGGCGCAGAACGTGCGGCTGCCGTGGCAGGTCGACGGCACCGACTATGTAATGCACCTGATCGACACCCCGGGGCACGTCGACTTCACCTACGAGGTGTCGCGCGCGCTGGAGGCCTGCGAGGGTGCGGTCCTGCTGGTCGACGCCGCACAGGGGATCGAGGCGCAGACCCTGGCCAATCTGTACCTGGCGATGGAGAAGGACCTCACCATCATCCCGGTGCTGAACAAGATCGACCTGCCCGCCGCCGATCCGGACCGTTACGCGGCCGAGCTGGCGCGGTTGGTCGGTTGTGAGCCGGAGGAGGTGCTGCGGGTCTCGGGTAAGACCGGTGTCGGCGTGCCCGAACTGCTCGACCAGGTGATCGCGCAGGTACCCGCGCCGGTCGGCGATTCCGACGCTCCGGCACGCGCCATGATCTTCGACTCGGTCTACGACACCTATCGCGGCGTCGTCACCTACGTCCGCGTGGTGGACGGCAAACTCACCCCGCGCGAGAAGATCAAGATGATGTCCACCGGCGCCACCCACGAGCTGCTGGAGATCGGCATCGTCTCGCCGGAGCCCAAACCCACCCAGGGTCTCGGCGTCGGCGAGGTCGGCTACCTGATCACCGGCGTGAAGGACGTGCGCCAGTCGAAGGTCGGCGATACCGTCACTGCCGCGCGTAACGGCGCCACCGAACCGCTCACCGGCTACCGCGAACCGCGGCCGATGGTCTACTCGGGCCTCTACCCGGTCGACGGTTCCGACTACCCGGACCTGCGTGACGCCCTGGAGAAGCTCCAGCTCAACGACGCCGCCCTGACCTACACCCCGGAAACCTCGGTGGCACTGGGCTTCGGCTTCCGGTGCGGCTTCCTCGGCCTGCTGCATATGGAGATCACCCGGGAGCGGTTGCAGCGCGAATTCGACCTGGACCTGATCTCGACCGCGCCGAATGTGGTGTACCGGGTGGAGATGGAGGACGGCGCCGAACACGTCGTCACCAACCCCTCGTATTGGCCGGAAGGCAAGACCCGCAACGTCTTCGAGCCGATCGTGAAATGCACCATCATCTCGCCGAGTGAATTCATCGGCTCGATCATGGAGCTGTGCCAGTCCCGGCGCGGCGAACTCGGCGGCATGGACTACCTCTCGGAGACCCGTGTCGAACTGCGCTACACCATGCCGATGGCGGAGATCATCTTCGACTTCTTCGACTCGCTGAAGTCGCGCACCCGCGGCTACGCCAGCCTCGATTACGAGGAGGCGGGCGAGCAGGAATCGCAGTTGGTCAAGGTGGACATCCTGTTGCAGGGTGAGGCGGTGGACGCGTTCTCGGCCATCGTGCACAAGGACGCCGCCCAGGCCTACGGCCACAAGATGACCACCAAACTGCGCGAACTCATCCCGCGTCAGCAGTTCGAGGTGCCCATCCAGGCCGCCATCGGCTCGAAAATCATTGCCCGCGAGAATATCCGCGCCATCCGCAAGGACGTCCTCGCCAAGTGCTACGGCGGTGACATCAGCCGTAAGCGCAAACTGCTGGAGAAGCAGAAGGAGGGCAAGAAGCGTATGAAGACCATCGGTCGCGTCGACGTCCCCCAGGAAGCCTTCGTCGCCGCCCTCTCCTCCGACGCCGCCTCCGACAAACCGAAGGAAAAGAAGTAGGTTCGCCGCTCCGGCGGTGATCGGCGAACCGCGCGATAATGGCGTCATAGGTGGTGACTATGAGGCAGGATGCATTGTCGAACGCTGCGAAACCGAGCTGGAGGGGCGATGACTGCGGTGGATGAGGATCTGATCCTCACGACCGAGTTCGAGTCGATCGCCCGTGCGGTCGATCGCGAGACCGTGGGTGTGCAGCTCGAACTGATCGGTGGACGACTGGGGGTCAAGCGCGTGCCGGATGGCGACCACGGCCGGATCCTCAACTGGCTGTTACTGCTGCTGATGCCGCTGAACCCGGGGCTGTTCCTGCATGTCATCGGGCAGGGATTGGCCGTTGGACCTTACCGAAAGGGCCGAGCACGTCCAGACGGCATTCTGGCGCCCCTCGACGCATTTGTGGGGACGGGTGAGTGGGCCTCGCCGGAGGCGGTTGTGATGACAGTGGAAGTCACATCGCATGATTCGGACACCAACCAGCGGGATCGGGTCGATAAACCAGTTGCCTACGCGCAAGCCGGGATTCCGATCTATCTGCTCATTGATCGTGAGTTCGGCAAGGTTGTGGTGCACAGCCAGCCCGATGGGGACGGCTACCAGGACGTCCATAGCTATGCCTTCGGGCGTGCTGTGACGCTTCCGGAGCCGGTTGGCATCACGTTCGAAACCGAGCCGATCACAGATTGGATCGACTGACTTCAGTCGGATTTCTGCGTTGAGATCCGGACGCGGAGCTGGGTGCCGCCGAGCGGGCTGTGGTCGAGTTCGGCAGTGCCGGAGTGGAGTTCGGCTTGCTGATGGACCAGGGCCAGGCCCAGGCCGGAGCCGGGGGAGCCGGGGCCTTTGACGAAGCGGTCGAAAGCGGTGGGGCGGAGGGTTTCGGGGATGCCGGTGCCGTTGTCGTCGATGCGGATTTCGACGCCGCTCTCGGTGTCGCCCTGTGTCGAGCCATCGGGATCCGGATGCGCGGCGACGGTAATGGTGTCCGCGTGACCGTGCTGTACGGCGTTGGTGACCGCGTTGGTGACGATCAGCATCAGGCCACCCGGTAGTCCGGTAACCGTGACGGGAGCGCACGCGGTGAGTTCGATCCGGACGCCGGGATGCCTGCGTCGCGCGTCCTGTACGGCGCGGTCGAGGGTTTCGCAGAGGTCGAAGGGTTCGAAGGCGGTGGGGTCGGTGAGTTCGCCGACGGCCAGGCGCTCCAGGTCGGTGAGGGTGTGTTCGATCTGATCCTCGGTGAGCAATGCGTCGGACAGAATGGTGCGGCGCTGCTCGGCGGGTAGGACCTTGGTCGCGAGCACCTGGAGGTCGGTGCGCAGAGCGGTGAGCGGGGTGCGCAATTCGTGGGCGCAGACGGCGGCGAAGTCACGGGCGCTCGCCAGGGCGCGGCTGGTTTCGCTGTGCGCCACTTCCAGGCGGGTCAGCATGCGGGTGATGGCGTCGGAGAGTTCCTCGGCTTCGCGGGCGCCGCGACCGGAAAGCGGGGGCAGTCCCTCGAGGGTGTCGATACCGTGCGTGGCGGTGGCCAGGCGACGGAGCGGGCGTGCGGCATAACCGGCGAGCAACCAGCCGAGCGCGGCGGCCGACACCACCGCGGCCACCGCGACCGACAGGCCGATCAGCTGGCTGCGGTGGATGGCCGAGTCGACGGCGGTGCGATCCGGTCTGAGTATCACCGCCAAGCCGGGGGCGCCCGCGACGGGGGCGACGGCGTCGTCGGCGATCCGCACCACATGCGCCGGAACATCCGGAACCATATCCCCCGGAGCATCCGGAAAGGGCACCGCCGCAACCATTCCCGAGTGCAGCACCCGCGGCATGCCGTCCGGCCGTTGGCCCGGAACGGGCTCGGCGGGCGCGATATCCGCCGGCTGCGCGACCCGGACACCCATGGTCGACACCGTCTTGTCCAGCTGCCGCGAACTCGCCGTGCCGAGCAATGCGAAGTAGGCGATGCCGAGCACCACCGCGACCAGCGCCGCGACCCCGCCCGATACGAACGCGACCCGAGTCCGCAGCGACAACGACGTGCTCACGGTTGCTCCCGCAGGACGAATCCGACCCCGCGCACGGTATGCAACACCCGCGGGACTCCGTTCGCCTCCAACTTCCGCCGCAGATAGGAGACGAATACGTCGACCACATTGGTGTCGGTGGTGAAGTCGTAACCCCATACCGCGGAGAGGATCTGCTCGCGAGTGAGCACGATCCCGGCGTTATCGGCCAGCACCGCGAGTACGTCGAATTCGCGCTTGGTGAGTTCGACCGGTCTGCCATTGGCCGAGACCCGCCGTCCGCCGCGGTCGAGCCGCACCTGTCCGACCCGGAACGCCTGTACCGGCGGTTGGGTGGCCAGTGGTCTGCGCCGCAGCAGCGCGCGCAGCCGGGCGACCAGCTCGCCGAGGTCGAACGGTTTGGTGAGGTAATCGTCGGCCCCACGCTCGAGGCAGGCGATGCGGTCGCTCACCGCGGTGCGGGCGCTGAGCACACAGATGGGAATGTCATTGCCCATGGCGCGCAGTGCGGTGACCACGCCCGCCCCGTCCAGGTCGGGCATATTCACGTCGAGCACCATCGCGTCCGGGGCGGCCGAGCCGACCATGGCGAGGGCCTCGCCGCCGCCGCCGGCGGTGACCACCTCGAATTCCGAGAGCTCGAGCCCGCGTCGCAGTGACGCGAGAACTCGAGTCTCATCGTCCACGACCAAGATGCGCTGTCGGGTCATGGGGCCACCATAGGGCGGGTGACCGTTCAGCTGCCGCTGCTGCCGGTCGCGGCCGGTTGGGCGGGCCGCACCGTGACGAGCCCGTGCTCGCCGAGCGGCGGGCAGCCGGGGAGGACGGTGCCCGGTGCGATGCGCTCGATGCGCACGTGTGGTCCGGGTACGTCCGGCAGCGGTACGGCGGGATGGGCGTCGATGCCGGGCCCGGGAATGACGCAGACCACCGTCGGGCCACCGGGTCCGGCCGGTGCGGGAGCGAAGGGTTGGGCCGACGCGGCGCCCGCGACGATCGCGGTCGCGGCGCCCGCGAGGGCGGTTCCGGTCAGCACGGCCGCGATCCGGGTTCGGTTGCGTCCGAAGAGTGCCGTCATGGTGTTTCTCCTCCATCGGGTTGCGCCGCCGCCGGGGTGGTGCGGCGCGACCGACGATAGGGAGCAGATCTTCAGTGCCCCTTGAGCAATCGTTAGAGATCTCTTAGTCTTCGACGACATGATCTCGGGCACTTTTGTGGGCGGTGTTCGATCAGGGGGATCGGGGCAGATGAGAGCCCATATCTGACAGGATGCCCAGTTGGGACCACCCGTGAAAAAGGGGCTTCCGTTCCGCTTTGCTGGATGGCAAGGTTGCCCGAGGATGTGACAGCTGGGTTTTCCGGAAATATCGTTAGGTGATCTTCACTCGGTCGGCCCGGCGCGGTGAGGATGCTGGAATCCGAGATGTGGAGCTTGCATGACGCGTGACCTGCCCTTCGACGACGATGACGCCGAGGCGACCGAGCCGTCGGGGGATACTGCCTATCGCGTCGCCACCGGTGTCGCACGTGTTGCCAGGGCCGGTGCCTATGTCACCGGCGGCGCGCTGATCGCCTCCAACGGCGGGGGTAACCCCGACCATCCGGGTGGTCAGCGACTGGACAGCTGGCACACCGGCTGGTCGGGCAATAACGACCCCGATTCCGACGTGCCGAGTCCGGTGGTGACCTTCCCGGACCCGGAACCGAACTACGTGCCGCTCGCGCCACAGCGTCCCGCCGCTGTCGCACACAAGGACACCTTCCACGCGGTGCAACTGCCCGACGCGCCGAACGACGATGTCCCGGTGGGCATTCGGGTCGGGACGCCGCCCGAGGATACCGGCACCGGCTTCGGCACCGACGACGTCCCCGGGGCGCCCAGCTTCCTCGACCATGCCCCGAGCGCGTACAGCGCCTCGACGCAGCAGTGGTCCGGAACTCCCGGTGCGCAACAGCCGGACTGGTTGACCGGCAACGAGAGCGAACAGGCCCGCGTCGAATCCTCGAACGCGTCCGGACACGGATTCGGCCCCGGTTTCGATTTGCCCGACGGTGCGAGCTTCCTCAGCCCCGGCTCGAACCCGTTCTTCCCCCGGCCAGCGGCGGGCGAGGCGAACGACGGTGAGCTCGCCGAGCTCGCGGACGAGAACGCGAGCAGGGTCGGATTCGGGCAGTCCGGCTTCGGAAATTCTGGCTTCGGGCATTCGGGCGTCGGCCAGGTCGACAGCGCCGACGCCGCCGAGCTCTTCGACAGCTTCAACGGCATCGGCGATGGTGATGGCTTCGGTGTCTACCTCGGTGTCGACGCGAGTTTCGAGTTGCAGACCGAGCTCGGGATCGACTTCGGCATCGGTCCGAACGGTGCGTACCTGACCACCGAGATGAAGGTGGAGGCCTCGGCCGAACTGTCGATCAAGACGGCCGCGGGCAGCAATGTCGGCGATCAGCTCGACAGTCTCTCCGACTGGCTCGACGGTAAGAACAGCTCGAGCGGCACCGGCCGCTCCACCACGGACCAGAGCGGAACCGGCACCGGCGCAACGGGACTCGTCGGCGGCTCGGGTGCCGCACCCGGTGCGGTGGCGCCCCAGCCCGCTCCCGCGGCCGTGGCGGCCGCCCCGGCGCCGATCGCGGTGTCATCGGCTCCGGCGCCGATCGCGGTGGCGCCCCAGCCCGCTCCCGCGCCGGTCGCGGCTGCCGCGCCTGCCGCCGTCGCGGCGCCGGTGGTGGCGACACCGCTACAGACCACGATCCAGCCCGAGGCGGCCACCTCGCCGATCGCGAATGTGCTTGCGGCGCCGACGGGTCCGTCGCCGCTGACCGCGCCCGCCGCCGCGGTGCCGGTGCTGTTCGAGCAGCCGGTGAAGCCCATCCCGACCACCCCGGTGATCGCGACACCCATCGATACGGGAACCTCGCCCGGGGTGCCGACGCCGGTGACGAAGATCCCGACCACCATCACCAACACCATTCCGACCCCGACCCTGCCGGGTCAGACCACGCCCGACGCGGGCACGGGCACCATCCCCGGATCGGTGATCCCGAAAACGCCCGGCGTGGACATCAAGCCGAAGCCGGATATCGATATCGACATCACGGGTACCAAGCTGCCCGGTGCGTCGGTCACGACCCAGCCGACCCGTCCGGCTCCGCAACCGGCCACCCCGGACAACGATGTGACCACCCCGGGCACCATCGGTGGCGGCGCGAGCACCGGGGCCGGGACCTCGCACCAGGCTCCGCCCACCCGGCCGACGGTCGACGCGCCGACGGTGGAGGTGCCGACGGTATCGGTGCCCGTTCAGCCCTCCATCACCCACAGCGTGCCCACCGTGGATATCGATGTGCCGACGGTGGACGTGCCGACGGTGGAGGTGCCGACCCCGGCCCACACGGCGCCCAACCCGGCGCCGATGACTCCGATGAAACCGCCTATCGTGGGTCCGAACGGGCGACCGATCAGTGACCAGCTGGATCCGTCGCACGGCCTCGCGACCCACCCGGCCGCCGCGCACGTCGTTCCGGATGCCGACCACTCGGTGCTCGCCTTCACCGGAGGCAGCCTGTCGACTGGACTGATGCCCGACGCGGGCATGCCCGGTGCGGATCCGTCGCACGGCATCACGGACTTCCACCTGCTCTAGTGGACCGCGGTGCGAAGGGAGGACGCACCATCCGGTGTCGTCTTCGAGGAGTAATGAACGAGAGTTAGGAGGAGGGTTGTCTGCCGCAGCCGGGCTGGAGTCCGCGACGGTGAAACACCCGGACGTGATGGCGCCGCTCATCCGGATTCTGGATGAACTGCGGGAGATGGCCCGATCCGCGGGTCGCGACGACCTGAGCGGGCGCCTGAGTATGGTTCGGGCCCGGGTGGGTGACCCGCGGGTGCGTCTGGTGGTCGTGGGTGAGCCGAAGAACGGCATGAGCACCCTGGTGAACAGTCTGGTCGGGGCGCAGGTCAGCGCCACGGACAGCCCGCTGAGCGTTCCCGTCATCGTCGAATACGGCCCGCAGCCCACCGCGACCTTGGTGAAGTCGGTCGGCGGCGGCCGCACCGAGCGCCAATCGGTGGATCCGCTCGATCCGGGCCCGGCGCTGCGCGCGGACGGCGTGATCCGAGCCGAGTTCACCGAGCCGAGCCCGCTGCTCGCCGACGGCATCGTGGTGATGGACGCCCCTGGCGCGCCCGCCGACGAGCACATCAAGTGGTCGATGATCGCGGCCGCGGACGCCGTGCTCTATGTCGTGGACGCGGGCGGTGAGCTCGGCGCCGAGCAGCTCGGCTATCTGGAGCGTGTCCAGCAGCTGTGCCCGACCGTGATCTGTGTGCTGAACAAGATCGATATGCACCCGCAGTGGGCGCATGTGCAGCAGCGCAATCGGGATCTGCTCGATGCGGCCGGACTCGGTTTCGCGGTGGCGCCGGTCTCCGCGTTGCTGCATCGGCAGGCCGGTATGGCCGGAAACTATCAGCGCGACATCGAATCCGGGATGCCGCAGCTGATCGACCACCTGCGCGACTACGTGGTGGCCCGCGCCGACTCGGTGGCCGTGAACGCCGCGGTGCGCGATATCCGGCTGGTCAGCGATCACCTGGCCATGACGCTGCACAGTGAGGCCGAGGCGCTGCGTGATCCGCGCCGCAGGGCGCAGATCACCGAACAGCTCGCCGCCGCCCGTGACCAGGCCGAGCAGCTGCGCCAGCGCACCGCCAACTGGCAGGTCACCCTGGTCGACGGCAGTACCGAACTGATGGCCGATATCGAGCACGACCTGCGCCACCGGTTGCGCAACCTGGTGCGCGACGCCGAGGCCGAGATTACGCAGACCGATCCGGCCCGTGGCTGGAAGGATTTCGGCACCGACCTGGACGCGCGGATCTGCGAGGCGGTGGAAGAGAACTTCGTGATGGCGCACTACCGCTCGGTGGAGCTGTGCGAACAGGTCGCCTCGAAGTTCCCGGCCGACAACCGCACCCCGCCGCTGCCCGATCTGCGCCTGGAGAATCCGGGCGAGGTGCTCGAACCGGTCGCCTCTCTGGAACCACTGGAGAGCGCGAAAGCCAGTGTGACCCAGCAGTTCCTATCCGGTCTGCGGGGTTCCTACGGCGGCATCCTGATGGTCGGTCTGGCCACCAGTCTGCTCGGCATGTCGCTGGTGAACTGGTATTCGGCGGGCGCCGGTGTGCTGCTCGGCGTGAACGCGCTGTGGGATGACCGCAAGAACCGCAAGCTACGCCGCCGCGCCGAGGCCAAGGTCGCGGTCGCCCGGCTGATGGACGATGTGATCTTCCAGGTGAGCAAGGAATCGCGGAATCGGCTGCGCGCCATGCAGCGTACGTTGCGCGACCACTTCACCGATATCGCCACCGAGACGCTGCGCACCGCCGATGACGCGTTGCGCGCCGCCGAGGAGGCCTACGGGAAGTACGGCGACCGCCGCGAGGAGCGGATCGCCGAACTCGACGCCCAGCTGGGTAGGGTGCGCGGGGTCCGGGATCGCGCCGGACAACTGGTCGGCTGACCCCTCGTCGGCGAAACCGGTTGTCAGCCGGGCTTATGCGCCGGTTGGAAGTTACCGGCGGGCCGCGATTCCTCGGCCCGGATCACGTGGGTGACCGCGTTGATCAACGCGAGGTGGGTGAATGCCTGCGGGAAGTTGCCGAGGTGGCGGCCGCTGCGCGGATCGATCTCCTCGGCGTAGAGCCGCAACGGGCTGGCGTAGCCGAGCAGCCGTTCGCACAGGTGCCGGGCCCGCTGCACCTCGCCGATCTCCACCAGTGCGGAGACCAGCCAGAACGAGCAGATGGTGAAAGCGCCTTCGGTGCCGGGCAAACCGTCGTCGGTGGTTTCGGTGCGATAGCGCAGTACAAGGCCGTTCTCGGTGAGCCGGTCGGCGATGGAGAGCACGGTCGCGCGCACGCGGTGGTCATCGGGCGGCAGGAATCGGGTGAGCACCACCAGCAGCAGTGAGGCGTCGAGGGTGTCGCCGCCGTAGGTCTGGGTGAAGACGCCGTTCGCGTTGACGCCGTGGGTCAGGATATCGTCCTTGATTTCCTCGGCGATGGTGTACCACTCGGTGGCGCGCTGGAATTGGCCGTGCAGTTCGGCGAGTTTCGCACCGCGGTCCAGCGCCACCCAGCACATCACCTTCGAGGAGGTGAAATGCTGCGGCTCGCCGCGCACCTCCCAGATCCCGCGGTCGGGCTGCTGCCAGTGCGTCATCGCCGCGTGTACTTGACGTTCCAGTAGCGGCCAGAGTGTTTCCGGAACCTGCTGGCGGGACTTGACGTGCAGGAACACCGCGTCGAGCATGGTGCCCCAGATGTCGTGCTGATCCTGGTTGTACGCGCCGTTGCCGATCCGTACCGGCTGCGCGCCGTCGTATCCCCTGAGGTGCGGGAGTTCGGATTCGGTGATGTCGCGCTCCCCGCCGATGCCGTAGAGCACCTGGAGCGGAACGGGTTCGCCGTCCGGGCCGGTGGTGGCGTCGTTGAGGAATGCGAAGAAGTCGTCGGCCTCGCGGTCGAGTCCGAGCGTGTACAGACCCCACAGGGCGAAGCTGGAATCACGCACCCAGGTGTAGCGATAGTCCCAGTTGCGTTGGCCGCCCGGTGTTTCCGGCAGTGATGTGGTGGCCGCGGCCATCAGTGCGCCGGTCGGCTTATAGGTCAGTCCCTTCAAGGTGAGCGCGCTGCGCTGTAAGTAGTTGCGCCACGGATGGTCCGGGAACTTGCCGAGGGTGATCCATTGGCGCCAGCATTCGGTGGTGGCCCACATCTTCTGCGCGGCCTCCTCGAAGGTCCTCGGCGCGGGCAGCTCCGACCAGGTGAGCGCCACGAAGAGCTCGTCGCCCTCCTCCATGCGGGTGCGGGCGCGGGCCTCACGCCCCTCCAGACCGAGCCGCAGGTCGGTGGTGAGCACCAGGGTCGGGCCGATCGTCGGATCGGTGGTGCGGACCGCCGTCGCCTCCTCGTAGACCTTGCCGGTGTACTCCCAGCGGGCCGTGGCGCGGTGGTAGTCGAAGGCGGGTTCGCAGCTCATCTCGAGCTCGACGGTGCCATTCACACACTTCACGGTCCGCAGCAGTATGTGTTCGGCGTCCCAATCCATCGGGGTGCGTCGGTGGGTCTTGCTGCGTTGCTCGATGTTGTGCCAGGGGCCGAGCACCAGTGCGTCGCGCACGATCAGCCAGCCGGTCGGGGTCTGCCAGGTCGTCTCCAGGATCATCCCGCCGGGCAGGTAGCGCCGGGCCGCGGGCACGTTGACGCCGTACGGGCCGATCCGGAAGTGGCCGCCGCTGCGGTCCAGCATCGCGCCGAAGACGCTGGGGGAGTCGGGGCGGGGTACGCACATCCATTCGACCGCGCCGTTGCTGGCGATCAGGCAGCTGGTTTCGCAGTCGGACAGGAATGCGTAATCGTCGATCGAAGGGAAGGCGCTGCCGTGCCGTGACTGCGTCAGTTCGCTGATTATCGGCAGATCCTCGGGCTCGTCGATTGTCAGATCATCGGTGGACGCCATACTTCATCTTGGGTTGCCAGCGGCCGATCGTCCAGCGCACGCCGCCACCCCGGCATCGGGTCGCCCGTGAGCACGGCAAACAGGCCGCCACCCGGCGCGTGTCCGAATCCTCAGGTTCGCCGACTAGGCTGGTCCCGTGCATCGCATTGCAGGTTGGTGGGACGGCTTCGAGCTCTGGGTTGCGGGACTGCCGTTCATCCCGCAGTTCCTGGTGGTTCTGGTCGGTATGGTGCCGATCAGCTTCGCCATCGCAGTCGCGTTGGATCGTGCCTTGCGCACGATCATGCAGCTGCTCGGTCGGGACCGGGCCGAGGCGGCGGCCATCGCGGCCGCGGAACGGGCCATGCTGGCTCCCGCCGTCGAGACCCGTGAGCCCGCGCAGAGCGGAGCGCGCTGATGCCCCGTTCGCGCGTTCAGCTCGCCCTGATCGCCCTGCTCGTGCTCATCGTCGTCGCCTGGTTGATCACGAGCCGGTAGGTCCACCCTTCAGAAGTCCCAGTCGGCGTCCTCGGTCGGCTGTTGTTTGCCGATGACATATGAGCTGCCGGAGCCGGAGAAGAAGTCGTGGACTTCCGCGGTGCCCGGATCCAGCGCGGCGATGATCGCCGCGTCCACGTGGCATTCCTCGGGTGGGAAGGCCGGGTCGTATCCGAGATTGGTGAGCGCCCGGTTGGCGTTGAACCGCATGAACGGTAGGACCTCGGCGGTCCAGCCGACTTCGTCGTAGAGGTCGTGGGCGTAGTCGATCTCGTTGGCGTACAGCGCGTTCAGCAGCTCATAGGTGTAGTCACGGTGATCGCGGCGAGCCGCCTCGGACCGTTCGGCCAGTCGGCGTTGGCATTTGTAGCCGATGTAGAAGCCGTGCACCGCCTCATCTCTGATGATGAGCCGGATGAGATCGGCTGTGCTGGTGAGTTTTCCGTAGGAAGACCAGCGCATCGGCAGGTAGAACCCGGAGTAGAACAGGAACGACTCCAGCATTACCGAGGCGGACTTGCGTTTGAGCGCGTCATCACCGCGGTAGTAGTCCACGATGATCTGGGCCTTGTTCTGCAGGTGCGGGTTTCGTTCCGACCAGTCGAATGCGTCATCGATCTGACGGGTCGAGCACAGCGTGGAGAAGATCGAACTGTAGCTCTTGGCGTGCACCGATTCCATGAAGGCGATATTGGTCAGGACGGCTCGCTCGTGCGGGGTTATCGCATCCGCGATCATCGCGACGGCCCCGACGGTCGCCTGCGCCGTGTCGAGCAGCGTCAGCCCGGTGAAAACCCGCGTCGTCAGCTGCTGCTCGACCGGCGAGAGCAAACCCCAGGTCGGCAGGTCATTGGACAGCGCCACCTTCTCCGGCAGCCAAAAGTTCCGGCTGAGCCGGTCCCAGACCTCGGCGTCCTTCGGGTCGGGTACGTGGTTCCAGTCGATAGCGTGGACGTGGTCGACGAGCTTGCTCATATTCGGCTCCGCTGTCACCACCAGCCTACGGCTGTTCTGGATCGAGCACCTCGGCGGCAAGCAAGGTTCCCTTGGTTGAACAAGTAGTTCACTCGGTCCCGCGCTCCGCAACGCAGCGATCCTCTCGGCGACGGCGGTGCGGTTGATCACCTGTCCCACAGAATCCAAGCGGAGCAACGCTCCGTTGTTCGTGGCCAGTCGGGTGTCAGCGCCAACGCTTTGACACTGCCCGATTGATGTAGTTGCTGCTCCCACAACGCCCGATAGAACACTCAGCCAGTCCACCAGGCATGAATTATCTCCACCAGCACTTTACTTCCCGCTCTCGACACCATCGCCCTCGACAACCCGAATTCTCCTGCTGTGGAACGCAACTGGCGGCAATCATCCACCCTGCCCAGACCTGCTGGAGGTAGTCCCTCCGCGCCAGTCGTCGAAGCGCTTGCCGATCTTGGAGACGGTTTCGCCGACCTCGTGGCCGACGGTGCTCACCGCGGAGCCCAGGTCGCGGCCGAGGGTGCGGACGGTACGGATCAGCGGATCCTCGGACTGGTCGAAGTTCTGCTTGTAAGTGCGCGCGGCGGTTCTGACCTCCTCGCTGATCCTGGTGTTCTTGTCGTACTCGCGGCGCGGGTAGTCGCCGCCCAGGACGCGGTCGTACTCTCCGGACTGGATCCAGCGCCGCAGTTCGGCGGCGCGCAGCACCGAGAACGGGTGCGATTGCAGCTCCAGATTCAGCAGTTTGAGCACGCCGTCGCGCAGGTCGCCGGAGCGCTCGTAATCGTCGGCTTGGGCCAGGAAGGCGCCGTGGTTCATTTCCTTGACCCAGGTGCCACCCGCCGTCTTCATATGCACCCGCACCGAGGCCTCGACATCCTGCCCGCAGAGCAACCCGGCCCGGTCGCCGGAGAGTTCGGATTTGCGGCTCCACTCCATCAGCGCGGCCACGATCGCGCGCAAGGCCCAGCCACCCACCGGCATCCAGCCGATGGAGGCCGAGATGCGCAGCAGATGCATCAGCATGGTCCGGTAGACCGCGTGCCCGGACAGCGCGTGCCCGAGCTCGTGGCCGATCACGAAACGCAGTTCCTCGGTGTCCATCAGGTCGATCAGCCCGGTGGTGAGCACGATGAACGGGGTGTCCATGCCGATGGTGAAGGCGTTCACATGCGGGCTCTGCAGCACGAACATCTCGGGTGTGGTGCGGGCGTCGAGGATCTCCACGCAGTCCGCACGCAGCTGATGTAGCGAGCGGAACTGGCGTTCGTCGACCCGCACCGCCGTCGCCAGGTACAGCAGGCGGTGCTGGCGTTCCTGAAGCAGGCCGGAGAGCGTGCGCAGGATCGCATCGAAACCGCTCAGTGACCGCAGCGTCACCAGCGCCGTGCGATCGGCCGGATGCTCCCACGCACGCGTGCTGATACCGGGCAACCGCGTGCGAATCCGGGCCGGGCTGTTGTTCATAGGATTACTCCCCCCTCATCTGTCCATCGGATACGAGCCGAATGCTCCGCTCCAGTCTGCCTGTTTTGTTTCGTGCGCGGTCCGGCGTGCGCACGACGCCTTCGCCGATGCCGCCGCGCTCGTGGGGAAACCATCTACCTGTCCGCGGGATCCGGGACGCCGGGCGCGATAGATCAAGGCGGAGCGCCTTTTCCGTCGGTCGAGGCGATCGCGAACTCGTGCACCGCCGCCTTCGCGGACGAACTCGCCGACTTATCGTCCGCCGGACGGATATCCGAGCGCCTCCACCGCGACCCGGGTCGCGGCGGCGAGTAGCGCATTGTCGGGCTCGGCGTGCTGCTCGGATTTGGTGGACAACACCGCGATCACGAGGGGGGCGCGGCCGGGCGGCCACGCGATGGCGACATCCAGGGCGGAGCCGTAGGCGGGGGATCCGGTTTTGTCGCCGACGGTCCAGTCGGCGGGAAGTCCGGCGCGGATCCGTTTACCCCCGGTGGTGTTGGCGATGAGCCACGACTTCAGTTGGGCGCGTTCGGGTTCGGCGAGGGTATCACCGACGACGAGGGCACGGTAGTCGGCGGCTAAGGCGGCGGGGGTGGTGGTGTCGCGTTCGTCGCCGGGGATAGCGGTATTCAGTTCTGTCTCCCACCGGTCCAGGCGTGAGGTCGAGTCGCCGAGAGAACGCAGGAAGGCGGTGAAGCCCGCGGGCCCGTCGAGTAGTTTCAGCAGCTGGTTGCCCGCGGTGTTGTCGGACAGGGTGATGGCGGCGTCGCACAGCGCGGCGACGGTCATGCCGCTGTCGACATGCTTTTCGGTTTCCGGCGAATTCGCGACGAGGTCGGTCGCGGGGTAATGGATCACCTGGTCGAAATAGCCCGACGACAGTGCGTGGTCGCGCAGGAGGGCCCCGCATGCCAGACCTTTGAAGGTGGAGGCCATCGGGAATCGCTCGCCGTCACGGTAGGTGACGTTGCGACCGTTGCCGGTGTCGATCGCGTACACCCCCAGCCGCGCACCGGCTTTCGTCTCCAGCTCGGCGAAGGACGAGGTCGCCGCGACCGGTGCGGAGATGCTGCCTGTCGTGGACGGAGTCGCCGTCGAGTCGGTGCCGGACCCGCATGCGGTGCCGAGCGTCAGCGCGGACACCGCGAGTGCGGCGGCGACGATTCGGCGTCGGCCGAGCGGGACGAGGTGGGCGAATACTGAGTAGGTCACCGCCGCACAACACCATCGACTCCATGGGCGAGGCCAATATCGCACCCGGGTGCGGACGAGTCGACCCGGCTATCGTCGCAGGTCGGCATGCGTGGTTCGGCCCGGATACGAGCCGGGGCTCGCCGGGCGCCGCGGTATATCGCGGCACGGTTGGTTCAATGGCCGCATGGATCTGATCCGCCACCTCCGCTTCTTCGTCGCCGTCGCGGACGAGAGGCATTTCGGCAGGGCGGCGGCCGCACTGGAGATGACCCAGCCGCCGCTGTCACAGGGACTGCGGCGGCTCGAACAGCATCTCGGCGTCGATCTCATCCACCGCACCCGGCAGGGCGCCGTACTCACCTCGGCGGGACTGGCGCTGCTACCGCGTGCCCGCCTCCTCGTCGACGACGCACAGCGGCTGCTCGCCGAGTCCCAGCGCATCGCGCATTCCCATGGCGCGGTGCAGTGGGGCGCGACCGCTGCGCTGCCCGATCGGATGGTCACGGCCTGCGTGACCGCATTGCGCACGACGGTCGGCAAGGGCGCGGCGGTATCCACGACGGTGGGCGCGACCGTCGACCTCGTCGCCGATGTGCGCGCCGGTCTGTGCGATGTGGCGGTGATCGAACATCCCGCTCTCGTCGACGGCGTCGAGGCCGGGCCGGTGGTGAAGGTGCCGCGATGGCTGGTGGTGCCATCGGATCACCGCATCGCGGTGGCCGAACGCCCCACCTTCCCGATGCTCGCCGGACTCGCGTTCGTCCACCCACCGCGCGCGGCCAACCCACCGGCCTTCGACACCGTGGTGGACCTGCTGCGCGAGCGCGGCCTGGATGTGCCGACCGTGAGTGCCCGCGACGACCGTGCCCTGCTCGCCGCGGTGGCCGCCGGTGCGAGCTTCGGGCTCACCGCCACACCGCCGAGCCCCACACCGGGTGTGACGTGGCTGCGCATGGCGCCCCAGGCGATCGCCCTGCGTGTGCGGGTGGTGCGTCGTCCGGGGGCCGACACCCACGCCGACGCGGTGGATCGGGTGCTGTATCGGGAGCGGCTGCGGTGAGCGCGGTCGAGGACCGGATCCGCGCCGTCTTCGCGGACGCGGGATGTTCCGGCTGGCTGCACGCCCGCCGATGCGACGGCACCGGCACCGAGATCTCTGTTGACGGCCGCGCGCGGGTGGTCATCGCGTCGGTATACAAATTGCCGCTGTTCGTCGCATTCTGCCGGGCTGTCGACGCCGGCCGGATCGATCCCGCGGCCCGGCTGACGATCACACCCTCGGACTGCACGCCGGGCCCGACCGGCATCGCGGTCATGTGCGACCCGGTGACCATGAGCCGTCGCGACCTGTCGATATCAATGATGACCGTCTCCGACAACGCCGCGGCGGATGTGGTGCTCGGCGAGGTCGGTCTCGGCGCCGTCGAGGAACTGCTCGCCGATCTCGGCCTCACCGAGACCAGGGTGCTCGGCGGCACCGCCGATCAGCACCGCGGGCTGGTCCGCGATACCGACACCCACACCACCGCCGAGGCGTTCGCGGCACTGGCCGATAACGACGAGGCGTGGTCGGTGTCGGCCTATGACCCGTCGTATGCGAGTGCGACCACGCCGGAGGAGATGACCCGCTTCCTCGACGCGGTATGGACCGGCGCCGTGCTGTCGGCCGAGCAGACCGAATTCGTCCGGACCGTCATGCGTAAACAGGCCTGGCAGCATCGCATCGCCTCGGCCTTCCCGCACAGCGGGGTGTCGGTCGCGGGGAAGACCGGCACGATCGGGGTGATCCGCAATGAGGTCGCGGTGGTGGAGTTCCCCGGGGAGTATCCGGTCGCTGTGGCGGTCTTCACTCGCGCGGCGCGCGCCGACCCGATGCTGCCGGTCGTCGATGCCGCGATCGGCGAGGCCGCCCGCATCGCCGTCACCGAGTTGCGCCGTCCGCTGCTCGGGGCCTGACCGCGGGGCGCACAGTCTCCCAGGTCATGGGACGAAAATCGGTAGCTATACAGAAACGCTTCTGATTCGAATTCGGCGCCGAAGCTCTGCTACAGTCGCTGCGTGTCTTCGAGTGCCGTCCCGCAGGTCCGCCATGAATTGGCGTTGATCGCTGTCGGCAATCTCGCGGTCGCGGACATCCTCTGTCGCTGATCGGCGACCGGGCAGGTCTGCGCCTTTCTGCCCCGTAGACTGGCGTGCACCTTTTCGCAGACCTGTCCGAATCCGACGGCCCGTTGCGGCCGAGACGCGCCACTGCCGGATTCCGGCGGCAGGTCTACCGTCACTGCATTTTTCCGCGCTGTCGCATGTCCACCGATGGCGTTCCGTAGGAAGGGTCCACCCCCATGTCTCGCAAATCTTGGCTCAGCCCGCGCCGACGCTATGCCGCCGTCGCGCTCACCGCTATCGCGGCGGTAGCACTCACCGCGTGCGGTGGTGGAGCCAGCGACACCGTGGGCGGCGGTGGGGCCGACGGCAGCGGTGGCACCCTGAACCTCTACGCCTACGCCGTGCCGAAGCCGGGCTTCGACAAGGTCGTGCCCGAGTTCAACAAGACCGATCAGGGTAAGGGCGTCGTGGTCAACGGCTCCTACGGCGCCTCGGGCGACCAGTCCCGCAAGGTCAAGGACGGCGCCGAGGCCGATGTGGTGAACTTCTCCGTCGAGCCCGACATCACCCGGCTGGTCGACGCCGGTCTGGTCGACGCGAGCTGGAATGCCGACGCCAACAAGGGGATTCCGTTCGGTTCGGTCGTCGCCATCGTGGTGCGCCCCGGCAACCCGAAGGGCATCAAGGACTGGGACGACCTGCTGAAGCCGGGCGTCGAGGTGGTCACCCCGAATCCGTTCAGCTCGGGCTCGGCCAAGTGGAACCTGCTGGCCCCGTACGCGGCCAAGTCCGAAGGCGGCAAGAACCCGCAGGCCGGCCTGGACTATCTGAGCCAGCTGGTCTCCCCGGAGCACGTCAAGGTGCAGCCGAAGTCGGGTCGTGAGGCCACCGAAACCTTCCTGCAGGGCACCGGCGACGTACTGCTGAGCTACGAGAACGAGGCGCTGTTCTCCGAGCGCAAGGGCGACAAGATCGAGCATGTGATCCCGCCGCAGACCTTCAAGATCGAGAACCCGTTCGCGGTGCTCAAGAACAGCAAGAGCCCGGAGAAGGCCGCCGCGTTCCGCGACTTCCTGTACACCCCGGCGGGCCAGAAGGCCTGGGCCGAGGCCGGCTTCCGTCCGGTCGACCCGAAGGTCGCCGCGGACTTCGCCAAGGACTTCCCGACCCCGCAGAAGTTGTGGACCATCGCCGACCTCGGCGGCTGGAAGACCGTGGACAAGGAACTGTTCGCGCCGAACACCGGATCGGTCGCGGTCATCTACGACAAGGCCACCGAGTAGCTCGGTGACCTGGGCCACACAGGATACTTGACAACTGTGACTGACAGCAGCACCGCCGAGGCCGAGCTCGTGCCCGGCCCCGGCGGACCTGAAAAAGTGGGCGAACCGGCCCCCGTCGCGGGCGTACCCGCCGCCCGTCGCTCCGGGCGGCGGGTGCTGTCCTGGCTGCGGGTGAGTGGTTCGGTCGGCCCGCTCGGCATTGCCACCGCCGTGCTCTGGCTCAGCATCATCGTGCTGCTGCCACTGGCCGCACTAACCGTCGCCGCCTTCGACGACGGCTGGTCCGGCTTCTGGGAGGCGGTGACCGCGCCCGCCGCGCTGGACTCACTGCGCATCACGGTCTTCGTATCGGTGGTGGTCGCGCTGATCAACGTAGTGATGGGCACGCTCATCGCCTGGGTGCTGGTGCGTGACGAATTCCCCGGCAAGAGCATCGTCAACGCACTGATCGACCTGCCCTTCGCACTGCCGACGATCGTGGCGAGCATCGTGCTGCTCTCGCTCTACGGACCGCAGAGCCCGATCGACATCCACCTCAACGCGACCCAGCCGGGTCTGGTGGTGGCACTGGCATTCGTCACCCTGCCGTTCGTCGTGCGTTCGGTGCAGCCGGTGCTGATGGAGGCCGACCGTGAGGTCGAACAGGCCGCGCTCTCGCTCGGCGCGGACAACTGGACCTCCTTCCGCCGCATTGTGCTGCCCGCGCTGACCCCGGCCATCATCAGCGGCGGCGGCCTGGCCTTCGCCCGCGCCATCGGCGAATACGGTTCGGTGGTGCTGATCGGCGGCGCGATTCCGCGCAAGACCGAGATGGCCTCGCAGTACATCCAGAAGCAGATCGAGATCGACCGGCCGATGAACGCCGCGGCCGTCTCGGTGGCGCTGCTGGCGATTTCGTTCGTGACGCTGCTGGTGCTGCGCCTGTTCGCGGACCGCAGCGCACGCAAGGAACAGGCGAGCTGATGAAACTGTCCCCGCTGACCCGCATTTCACTGCGCACGGTGGCCCTCGGCTACCTGTTCGTGCTGCTGGTACTGCCGCTGATCATCATCCTGTGGCGGACCTTCGAGGACGGCATCGGCGCATTCATCGATTCGATCACCACGCCCGCGGCAATCTCGGCCTTCCAGCTGTCGTTGCTGATCGTGGCAATCGTGGTGCCGCTGAACGTGGTGTTCGGCATCGTCACCGCGATCGCGCTGGTGCGCGGGAAGTTCCCGGGGCGCAATCTGGTTCAGGGCATCGTGGACCTGCCGTTCGCGGTCTCGCCGGTGGTGGTCGGCGTCGCGCTGATCCTGCTGTGGGGTGCCGGCGGCTGGTTCGGCGGACTCGAGGACGTCGGCTTCAAGGTGATCTTCAACCTGCCGGGCATGGTGATCGCCACCATCTTCGTCACGCTGCCGTTCGTGGTGCGCGAGGTGGAGCCGGTGCTGCACGAGATCGGTGACGACCAGGAGCAGGCCGCGGCCACCCTGGGCGCGTCCCGGTGGCAGACGTTCTGGCGGATCACACTGCCCGCTATCCGCTGGGGCCTGACCTACGGCGTGGTGCTGACCGTGGCCCGCGCGCTCGGCGAATTCGGCGCGGTGATCATGGTCTCCTCCGCGTTGCCGGGTAAGTCGCAGACCCTGACGCTGCTGGTGCACGGTCGATACATCAACGACCACAACACCTTCGGTGCGTACTCCGCCGCGACTCTGCTGATGGGCATGGCCCTCGTAGTCCTTTTGTTCATGACCCTCCTCGAACGCAAGCGGGACGCCAAATGATTACCGTGACCAACGCGAAGAAGAACTACGGTTCGTTCGCCGCCCTCAACGATGTCTCGCTCGACATTCCGTCCGGGGAACTGACCGCATTGCTCGGTCCCTCGGGCTCGGGTAAGTCGACGCTGCTGCGCTCGATCGCCGGATTGGAGTCGCTGGACTCCGGCGTGGTGGTCATCGCCGACCGCGATGTCACCAATGTGCCCCCGCAGAAGCGCGATATCGGCTTCGTTTTCCAGCACTACGCCGCGTTCAAACATATGACCGTGCGCGATAACGTGGCCTTCGGCCTGAAGATCCGCAAGCGCCCCAAGGGCGAGATCAACAAGCGGGTGGACGAGCTGCTCGGCATCGTCGGTCTCGATGGCTTCCAGCACCGCTATCCGGCCCAGCTCTCCGGTGGCCAGCGTCAGCGCATGGCGCTGGCGCGCGCACTGGCGGTGGACCCCCAAGTGCTGCTTCTGGACGAGCCGTTCGGCGCGTTGGACGCCAAGGTCCGCGCCGACCTGCGGACTTGGCTGCGGCGGCTGCACGAGGAGGTCCACGTGACCACCGTGCTGGTCACCCACGATCAGGAGGAGGCGCTCGATGTCGCCGACCGGATCGCGGTGATGAACAAGGGCCGCATCGAGCAGGTCGGCAGCCCCGAGGACGTCTACGACCGGCCCGCGAACGAATTCGTCATGTCCTTCCTGGGCGCGGTGGCCCGGCTTAATGGACATCTGGTGCGTCCGCACGATATTCGCGTCGGCCGCGACCCGAGCATGGCGCTGGCCGAGCACGAGGGCACCGCGGAATCGGCGGGTGTCACCCGCGCGACCGTCGAGCGCGTCGTGCACCTCGGTTTCGAGGTGCGCGTCGAGATGCGCAATGCGGCCACCGGTGATCTGTTCGCGGCCCAGGTGACCCGCGGCGACGCGGAGGCGCTGCGGCTCTCCGACGGCGAGACCGTGTACGCCCGCGCCACCCGGATTCCGGAACTGCCCGCGGAGTAGGTCGCGCCCGATCCTGCGCTTGCCGGATGTCCGGGGATCCGTGGGTTCGCGGATGTTCCGGGACGAATGAACGTGTATCCACCCTGACACCGTGGCGTCTCGGCGCGGACCGCAAAATACCGACCGGTCATCATTGGAAATCGCCGTGCCGGAGGGGGATCCGCAGGCCGGGCCGCTCTTCGTGGCGCCCGCCCAGCTCAGGATTGCTGCGTGCTTGCTATATGCCGCTGACGTGGGTACCGGCGGCCGGCGGACAACCGGGTGTCCGGTAGTTGGCACACGGGTCGCCGAGTGGTTGCGTGTGGGGCGTTCGAAGCAAATCGGCTCGGCGATCAGGTGGATTGCGATGGCGGTTGGTCTCGGTTTGAGCATCGGCACGGTGAACACGGTCTCCGCTCTGGCGGAGGAGGGTTCGGCCAAGGCTCCGCCGGGGCGGCGGCGCGGAGTCCAGCGTTCGTCCGCCGTTACCCGGCGCACCACGCTCACCTTCGACAGCACCGGGCTGGCCCGGGTCGGCATGATTCCGCGACATGGTCGCGCCATCGCCGAATTCGCCGATCTCGGTCAGCGCGGCTCCACGCAGGCCCGGGTCGGGCATCGGGTGCTCGCACCCGCGGATCTGGTGGCGGTGGTGGCCGAATGCCTGATCACCGAGGCGCGACGGAATCCCAGGGCGGTTGGCGCGGGGATCGTCCTCACCCATCCCGTCGGCTATACCGAGGCCCAGGTGGCCGACCTGCGCGCCGCGCTCGACGCGCTCGACCTCGACGACGTGGCACTGATCGCCGAGCCGATCGCGGCGGCGACCTGGCTGGAGGCCGAGCGCGGCCCGCTCATGCCGGGGCTGGCACTGGTCTACGACCTGGGTGGGTCCAGTCTCGATGTCACGCTGGTGCGCGTCGGTGCGGGTCGTCCGAGCAATCCGATCGTGGGCGTGCCGTTGCGCTCGGCGGAATTCGGTGGGCGGGCCTTCGGCGCGATGGTGGCCGCCCGAGCGGGCGGCGGCCTACCCGCGGACTCCCTATCGGGAACGGCGCCGAGCGTGACCGCCGATGAACTGCGTACCGATCATGTGCGCGCCTCGCTGGAAGTGGTCTACCGGTGCCTGCGGAGGGCCGACGTCACCATGGTCGACGTCGACTGTGTTCTGGTGGTCGGCGGCGCGGCCAGGCCGGTCGAGGTGGCGCGAGTGCTGGCGGAGGAATTGGCCCGCCCAGTGGTCATAGGGGCGGATCCGGAGCAGACCATCGCTGACGGCGCCGCGATTCTCGCCCGGCGCACCGCCGCCGCGGCCGAGGAGCGGGCTGGGCGTGGACACGGCGCGCGTCGCCGGGTGACGACCCGCGCCCGGGTATTCACCCGCCGCACCCGGCGCAGGTTGGTCAGGGTGGCGCTGGCGGCGGGCATGTCCGCGGCCGGGGTGGTGCTCGCTTTTGCGCTTCCGGCCGATGGGGTAATCACTAGCCTCGGCGTCCGTTAGCAGTTCGTTAGCAAGGTGCTAGCAGTGGCGTTTCGGGCGGTGACCGGCGGCTTTGTTCCGATCGCCGCCGAATGCCGATCTGGGCGGGTTGACGTAACTCTCCGTTGGTGTAACTATGGGATACAGATAATTGGTCTCAGAGGAGAGGCAGTGACGACGATGTCCACAGCCGTGACGCCCGCCATCGATCCCGATCTCGCGAAGGCACAGGAGTACGCGTCCAAGCTGCTGCTGCTGTCCGAGGGCTCGGTGAACAAGCACTTCGATCCATTCGAGGACATCGATTGGGACAACCCGGATTTCGACGTGAACGCGGGTCCCGAGCGCTGGATCCTGCCGATCTCCGGTGACGCGCTCGGTCGCCACCCCTGGTACCAGGCGCTGCCGGAAGAGCGGAAGATCGCCATCGGCAAGTACCGCCAGGCCAATGTCGCCAAGGTCGGTCTGCAGTTCGAGTCCATTCTGATCAGCGGCATGGTGACGCATAACTTCGGCCTGCCCAACGGCTCGCCCGAGTTCCGCTACTGCTCCCACGAGATGATCGAGGAGCACAACCACACCCTGATGTTCCAGGAGATGGTGAACCGGATCGGGCTCGACGTCCCCGGTATGGGCCTGTTGGTCTCGAAGTTCAAGTACATCGGCGCCCCGGTGGCCGCGCTCTTCCCGAACCTGTTCTTCATGGCCGTGCTCGCCGGCGAGGAGCCGATCGACCACATCCAGAAGGCCATCCTGCGTTCCGGCGAGGAAGTGCACCCGATCATGCGTGGTGTCATGGCCATCCATGTCGCCGAGGAGGCTCGCCACATCTCCTTCGCGCACGAGTTCCTGAAGCAGCATGTGCCCGAGCAGAACGCGGCGAACAAGCTGGTGCTCTCCATCGCGATGCCGATCGTGATGTGGATTCTCGGTCGCTCGATCTACACCCCGCCGCGGTCGTTCTGGAAGGAATTCGATATTCCGGACTACGTCCGCAAGGAGTTGTTCTACGGCACCGAGCAGGCCGAACAGGAGTTCGCCGACTTCTTCGGTGACGTGCGCACCCTGGCCAAGGACATCGGCCTGATGAACCCGATCGCCAAGGCCATGTGGAAGCTGCTGAAGATCGACGGCCACACCACCCGCTACCGGTCGGAGCCGCTGCGCGGCAAGATCGCCTGAGCGGCGGACGAATAATGCCCTACGTCGTCACTCAATCCTGCTGTAGCGACGCGTCCTGCGTGTACGCCTGCCCGGTCAACTGCATTCATCCCACGCCCGACGAACCGGACTTCCTGACGGCGGAGATGCTGTACGTCGACCCGAAGGCGTGCGTGGACTGCGGCGCCTGCGCATCCGCCTGTCCGGTCGACGCCATCACTTCGTCGAAGAAGCTGACCGACGAGCAGAAGCCGTTCATCGAGATCAACGCCGACTTCTACCGGCAGTCCAGGCCACGTCCGCTGCTGGCGCGGCCGGTGCCCGCGGCGGAGATCCGGACCGAACGGGAACCACTGCGAGTGGCGATCGTCGGCTCCGGGCCGTCGGCCATGTACGCGGCCGACGAACTGCTGACCCAGCCCGGTGTGTCGGTGACGGTCGTCGACCGGCTGCCCGTGCCCTACGGCCTGGCCCGGCACGGTGTAGCCCCGGATCACGGCAGGACTCGCCAGGTGAGCAAGCTTTTCGATGTGATCTCGGCCCAGTCCGGATTCGGGTCGTATCTGAATCTCGAAGTGGGCAAGCATGTTTCGCATGACGAGCTGCTCGGACACTTCCACGCGGTGATCTACGCGGTCGGCGCGTCCTCGGATCGGAAGCTGCGGATCGCGGGTGAGGGACTGCCCGGCAATGTGTCCGCGACCGATTTCGTCGCCTGGTACAACGGGCATCCCGATCACGCGAACGCCGAATTCGATCTCTCGCAGCGGCGGGCCGTCATCGTCGGCAACGGCAATGTGGCGCTGGACGTGGCGCGAATCCTGACCGGTGATCCGGAGACGCTGGCGCACACCGATATCGCGCCCTACGCCCTGCGCGCGTTGCGGGGGAGCAAGATCGAGGAGGTCGTGATCCTCGGCCGCCGCGGTCCGGCCGAATCCGCCTTCACGGTTCCGGAATTCGTCGGCCTGCTCGGCGCCGACGTGGATATCGCGATCGAGGGCGAACTGCCCGAGCTGGGCGCGGAACTGCCGTACCAGGTCGAGCAGAAGCTGAAGTTGCTGCACGGCGTGCGGACGCGTCCGTTCGGCAAGCGCAAGAGAATCGTATTCCGGTACCTGGCATCTCCCACCGAGATTCTCGGCGCCGACGCGGTGACCGGCGTCGAGGTGACCCGCAATGTGCTTGTTCTCGGCGCGGACGGTCGCACCTGCGCGATCGCCACCGGCGAGACCGAGCGGCTCGACGCGGGTCTGGTCCTCACCTCGGTGGGCTACCGGGGCGTGCCGCTGGCCGGACTGCCGTTCGACGACATGGCCGGTGTCATCCCGAATCTGGACGGACGTGTGCTCGAGCATGCCGGTGGCGCGGTGCTGCCTGGCAGCTACGTCACCGGGTGGATCAAGCGCGGTCCCACCGGCTTCATCGGCACCAACAAGTCCTGCGCACAGGAGACCGTGCAGCAACTGGCCGACGATTTCAACGCCGGACGCCTGCGCGAACCTTCCGGCAGCGCGGCTGATTTCGATCGGTTGGTGCGTGGACGCCGTCCCGCAGTGCGGGCCGCGGGTGCGGTGCTGCGGCCGGTCGGTGGCATCCGTCGCGTGCTGGCTCGCGCCTGACACCGGCTCCTGCACGTCGTCACCCGGCGCGTGCGCGGTTTCCGCGCCGGGTGACGGCCCTCAATCGGCCTCGCGATGAGGGCGTTCGCCGAGCGAGATCGTAATGCCCGTGGCGGGTTTCACCGCGCGGTGAAACCGCCGTCGATGGCGAGGGCGGCGCCGGTGATGAAACTCGCCTCGGGACTGAGCAGGTAGGCGCAGAAGGAGGCGATCTCCTCGGGTCGGCTGATCCGGCCCATGGGGTGCAGCGCGGCGATGGCGGCCTCGCCTTCGGGGGTGGCGCCCATCGAGCTGCGGAAGGCGGGGGTATCGATTGC
Source organism: Nocardia sp. NPDC050710 (assembly GCF_040654375.1). Lineage (NCBI taxonomy): Bacteria > Bacillati > Actinomycetota > Actinomycetes > Mycobacteriales > Nocardiaceae > Nocardia > Nocardia sp. NPDC050710. The sequence continues at coordinate 276,160 of NZ_JBFAHV010000004.1, forward strand.
GCCGGAGACCAGTGCGTTCACCCGGATACCCTGTTCGGCGGCCTCGAGTGCGACCGCGCGGGTCAGGCCGACCACGCCGTGTTTGGCCGCCACGTACGGTGCGACCGAGCCCATTCCGACCACGCCCAGGTTGGAGGCGTTGTTCAGGATGGCGCCGCCGCCGGCCGCGACCAAGGCCGGAACCTGGTGCCGCAGACCGTAGAACACGCTGGTCAGATTGAGCTCCAGATCGGCGCGCCAGCCGGATTCCTCGATCTCGGAGACCGGTCCGAAGGCGTTCACCGCGCCCGCGTTGTTGAAGGCGGCGTCGAGGCGGCCGTATTCGGTCACCGCCGCCTGCGTCAGCCGCGCGACATCTTCTTCGACCGTGACATCGGTCGCGACGAACAGCGCTCGGCCACCCGCCGCGCGGATATCGGCGGCGACCTGCTCACCCGCGTCTTTGCCCCGGGCGCCGAGCACCACGGCCGCGCCCTCGGCCGCCACCCGCAGTGCGACCGCCTTACCGACGCCCGAGCTGGCGCCGGTGATGAGCACTACCTTGTCCGCGAACCGTGTCGACATTGTCGGTAATCCCTTTCCGTTCTTGCGATCTCACCTCGGTCGAGGTGATCGGCCGGTCTGATTCCGGCGCTGGCGAGTGTGCGTCGCCGAACCCAGTCAACTCGGCGCGGTGGGGCGGTGCTGGCGGAAAACGGGCGCCACATTTGATGCGTCATGTACCACGTGGGTGGATGTCTGCCGAGGGAATCCATAGTGTCGGCAATGAACTGGTTACCGACCAGTTGGTGTGTGCTGCCTGTTTTCCGAATCGCGTCCGATCGATTTTTGAAATCAGACCGACCGTAATGTTCTGGTTACTGGTGAATTGCGGAATCGTTCCTCGCGCAGGAGATTTCCGGCGTGTCGAGGCGGCTCAATTGGTTTCGTGTCAGTCGATCTAGCTGGGCGTTTAATGCAATGTCAACGTAATACGAACGTTTCATATCAATTCAGCATCCGAATCCGACGGTCAGCAGCTAGCCTGTGGGGGCTGTTTGGAAGACGACCGCGGCCACATGGTTTGACTGTGTGCTGGACGTGGTCACGGTGCGTTGACGGGATAGCGAATGACTACAGGGCTGGGTTTCAGCATTGGTTCAGTGAACTCCGTATCCGCCGCGGTGACCGGCGAGCGGCTACGACCATCCGTGCGGACCAGACGTACGGCGGTCACCTTCGACGACGTCGGAGGCGCGCGGATCGGTGGGATTCCCCAATTCGATATGGCGGTCACGGATTTCGCGGACCTCAGCCGCGACCCCGAGCCGGTGATCATCGGCGGCCGCATCTTCTCACCCGCGAATCTGGTTGCCGCGGTGGTGAATGGCTTGGTCACGGCATCGGAGCCGAGCGCCGGCGCCGTAACGACCTATCCCGCGGTCTATTCCGACAAGCAGGTGGCGCTGCTGCGCCAGGCGCTGGACCTGTCCGGATCCCGGGATGTGCTGATGGTGCCGGAACCGGTCGCCGCGGCGGAATGGCTGGAACACGAACGCGGCCCGCTGGAACCCGGCTTCGTTCTGGTCTACGACCTGGGCGGAAACAGTCTCGATGTCGCACTCGTGCGGGTAGGGCCGGACTGGAGCGATCATCCGATCGTCGGAAAGCCGTGGCGCTCCAACGATTTCGGCGGTCGGCCACTCGGCGCGGCCATCGCGCGGTACGCCCGCGGCGCGACGCCGGACGGGCTGGTGTCCTCGATGTCGACCCGCGATATCGACGGTCTGCGGACCGCGCATATCCGCAAGTCCTTCGATGTGGTGCGCGCCTGCGTTCGTACGAGCGGTCGGAGCTTCGCCGATATCGATCAGATCCTCGTCGTCGGCGGCGCCGCCCGGCCCGCGGAGGTCGCCCGGACACTCGCCGAACTCGGCAGGCCCGTGGTGATGTCGGCGGATCCGGGTCAATGCGTCGCGGCGGGGGCCGCGCACTTCGCCGCACGCGTCTTCGCGCCCGTGGACACCGGTGCCCGCGCCCCGCGGGTCGCGGTATTCTCCAGCGCCGCGGTCGCATCCGCGCTGGCCATGTCGGCGGCGACGGTATTCGGCGGCTCGGTGGATACGGACCTATCCCCGGTGCTGGACCGGTTCCCGGGCGCCGATGTACTCGCTGACAACCTGCTCTACGAACCGAACGGGGATACCGTCCTCGACCAGGGCATCAGACAGGGCAGGCCGGTGTGGGACCAAGCCGCGGACCTCGCCCCGGGTCACGGCTACGGCCAGCTCGTCGCCTCGGTCGTACGCAACGCCCCGATCGGCCCCTCGATCGCGGAATCCGGGCGGTTAGGTCGCCAGGATCCCCGATCCACCCGCCAGGACCCCCGATCCTGTTGCGCCCCGGGCCGAAGCGGCACCACGTACGCCAACCCGGCGAACTTCATCAATCCGCTGCCGTTCAAACATCCTGCGCCGCTGGCGGTCCCCGAGGGACAAGGCCGCGTGCAGAGCCCGGCCGCACCCAGCCCCCAGATACCCAGCGTCAGCATCTCCCCTCTGGACCAGACTCCGAATGCTCCGACGGTCCCGAGCGTTTCGCTGCCCTCCGCCCCGGGCGCGGCGCAACCCGGCACGTCGGCCCCCCACGGCCCCGGTGCCTCGACGCCAGGAACGCCGGGCAGCGGCACCGGTGAACCATCATCCGGCACAGGGACATCGGGTGCGGTGACCAGTGGAGGCGCAGCCTCGGGCAACACCGGTGGTAATGGAACTCCCGGCGGTACCGACGGTGGGTCGACCTCCAGCGGCGCGTCCTCTGGCGGCTCGGACACCGGTACGTCCGGCGGTGGCGCCACGTCGGGCGGTTCCACGGGTGGCGCGTCCGGTGGTTCCGCGTCCGGTGGCTCCACGTCGGGTGGGTCGGCATCCGGTGGATCATCCTCCAATGGGTCCTCCTCGGGCGGCAGCTCGTCGGGCGGTGCCTCCGGCGGGAGCTCCTCCGGTGGTTCGTCTTCGGGTGCTTCCTCGGGTGGTAGTTCCTCCGGTGGTAGTTCCTCGGGTCATAGCTCGTCGGGCGCTGCTTCCACCTCTGGCGGTGGTTCCTCGGGTCATAGCTCGTCGGGTGCCGCTTCCACCTCCGGTGGTGGCTCCCTCGGTGGTTCGTCCTCGGGCCGTTCGTCCTCCGGCGGCTCCAGCTCGGGCGGCAGTTCCTCCGGCCATTCGTCCTCGTCCGGTGGTTCGTCCTCGGGCGCGTCTTCCCACGGGTCCTCCACTTCCGGCGGCGGCTCCAAGGGCGGCTCCGGCGGAGGCTCCTCCTCCGCGGGAGGTTCCAAGGGCGGCTCCTCCTCCGCGGGAGGTTTCAAGGGTGGCTCGGGTGGCGGCGGCGGTGGCGGCGGAGGCTCCCGTGGCAGGTGAGCGCTGACCGCGTCGCCCCCCGCCGGATGAGGTTCACCGCCCGTCGAATACCCCGAGTCCGGAACACGCGGCGATGGATTCACCACGCGCCCCGATGATTCGGGCCGTGGGCGGCTGTCCCGGTACAGAGCGCGGTGCGCGAGTAGCGACGTGCCGCGTCGCCTGATCGGGGTCGGCTGGTTCCAAGGACGACCCTGTGTCCCTCGGGCGGTGGACACAGGGTCGATCGCAGGTGAGGGACATCGGTTGGTTGCGAGCCTGTTCCGTGCGGCGGCCATGGCTCAGCCCTCCGTAGCCGGTGCGGCCAGCGGTTTTCGGCCGATTCGCGGGGGCGATGCGGCTGGCTTCGGAGGTCCGCGTTCCCGTGGTTGCAGAGGATCGTGTCGGCCTATCGGTTGGCTACGGACCGTGGGCATTTCGGGTGGTCCAGGTCTCGGACGCGGTCGTCGGACGTGTAATGGGCCGTCGGACACGGGGACTGGGGCGGGTGTGTCGGGGTGAGGGGGTGTCGCGGGTCCGCCGACGATGCGGCGGGCCTGCGATTGCTGACCGTGGCGCTGGAAGTTCGCCGCCGCGACCGGGTGTGGGCTCGTATCGGTGACGGCGCGGCGACACTCGTTGCACAATGGGGTGATGGAAGTTCTCGGGGGAGGACCACGGCTGATCGCGCTGGACGTGGACGGTACCTTGCTCGAGACCGGGTCGCCGGTCAGTGAGCGGGTGGCCGAGGCGGTTCGCCGCGCGGTCGCGGCCGGGGCACACGTGGTCGTGACGACAGGCCGGACATTGTTGACGACGCGGCCGGTATTGCGGGAGTTGGGGCTGGTCGAGGGCCATGCGCTGTGCTCGAACGGTGCCGTGCACATCGACGTCGCCCGGGGCGAGCCGGTAGCCGTACAGTCCTTCGATCCGGCGCCCGCGGTCGCCGCGCTGCGAGCGTTGTTCCCGGACATGATCTTCGCGGTGGAAAAGGTCGGCATCGGGACCTGGGCCACCGGCATCAGCCCGGGTGAATTCTCCATCGGGGAGTATCTGCTCGTCGATCACGGCGAGTTGAGCAGGGAGCCGACACCGCGCCTCAACGGGTGGTGGCCGGAGGGATCCCTGGAGGAAATGCTGCCGCGACTGGAGTCGCTGCATGTGCCGGATACGAGCTGGGTACACGGCGAATTCGGTCCATGGCTGACGGTTTCGCGCCGGGGCGTATCGAAGGGCTGGGCGCTGGAGCGGTTGCGCACGGCGCTGTGCGTGCCGCGTTCGGCGACCCTCGCCATCGGCGACGGCTACAACGATCGGGAAATGCTGCGGTGGGCGGCGCATTCGGTAGCGATGGCGAATGCGCCCGCCGAGATCCGAGATATGGCCGACGAAGTCGCCGACGGTGTACTCGACGACGGCGTCGCGAAGGTGCTGGAGCGCTGGTTCCGGCCGTGACCGGTCGCTACGCCGAACCGGTCTTGGCCAGCACCTCGAGGTAGTGCGGGTTCGTCATGATGCCGAGCACATTGCCGAACGGGTCGACGACCGAGGCCGTGACGAATCCGCTGTCGCCCCGCTTGGTGATCGGCTCCCACTCCTTCGCGCCGAGTTCGAGCAGCCGATCGAAGACGGCGGTGATGTCGTCGACGTGCCAGTTGACGATCGCGCCACCGGGTTCTCTGCTCGCGGCCGCCGGGGCGTACGCGCGGTTGATGATGCCGAATTCGTGGTGGTAGTCGCCGATCCGGAACTCGTAGTAGCCGCCGGGGACCTGGAAGTACGGCGCGATGCCGAACAGTTCGCTGTACCAGTCCTTGGCGGCCTCGAGGTCGTCGGCGTAGAAGTTCACGGTGGCCATTCCTCGCAGCATGGGGACTCCTTCGTGGTTGATCCGTTGGTAAATACATCATCCAACTCAAAGTGATCACCGAATGAGCACTTTGTTCGGCAGAATCGAGAACATGCGAGCAGACCGATTGGTGGCGACCCTGTTGCTGATGCAGACCCGGGGCCGGGTGACCGCCGCCGAGATCGCCGAAGAGCTCGAGGTCTCCGTCGCCACCGCGCGCCGCGACCTCGAAGCGCTATCGGCGGCAGGGGTTCCGGTGTATCCGCAGCCCGGCCGGGGCGGCGGGTGGTCTCTCGTCGGTGGCGCCCGAACCGATCTGACCGGTCTGACCGGACCTGAGGCACAGGCGCTGTTCCTGCTGGCGGGTCCGTCGGCCGCCGCGGTCCCGGAGATGAAATCGGCGCTGCGCAAACTGGTGCGCGCGTTGCCGCAGACCTTCCGTGCCGATGCGCAGGCCGCGGCCGACGCCGTGGTGATCGATCCGGCACGCTGGGGTCAGCGCGACAAGACCCGTCCGGGCGTTGTCGATCTGCTACAGCGCGCGGTCGTCGAACGGCGTCGGGTGCGCCTGACCTACGAGCGGGCGGGTAAACGCACCGAGCGGATGGTGGATCCGTGGGGCCTGGTCGACAAGGACGCCATCTGGTATCTCATCGCGGGCACCGATCGGGGCAAGCGCACCTTTCGGGTGGATCGCATCGTCGCGGCGGCCGCTACCGACGAAACCGCGCACCGCCCGGCGGATTTCGACCTCGCCACGGCTTGGGAGGAGGTCGTCGGCGAGATGGAGCAGCGCCGGGCGGCGGTCGCTGCCACCGTGCTCATCGCACCGGAACTGCTTCCGGTGCTGCGTAATCAGCAGGGCAGGCACTGCGAGGTCGACGGTCCGGTCGAGGACGGCCGGATCCAGGTGCGCGTCACCGCGCCGACCCCGCGCATGATCGCCCAGCAGTTGGCGGGCTGGGGCGCCGAAATAGAGGTTCTCGCACCGCAATCGGTCCGGGACGAACTCGCGATATTGGGTGCCGAGCTAGTGGGAAGGTATCGGGGCTGAGGTGAGCGCGGGAATGAGCCCGCTCAGCGCCCGGACCGTCTCGCTCGCCACCACGGCGTGCCCGCTGGTGGTGAAGTGAATGAGATCCGCGCTCATCACATCGGGTCGCAGTCGCAGCGGGTGCTCCCAGAACTCCACCACCAGCGCGTCATAGCGGGCGCCGAGTTCACGGACGATGTCGTTGAGCGCCGCCATTCCGTCCCGCATCGGACGCATCGGAGCCATCCGCTCCGAGTCCCAGACATCGGCCAGGGTGAAAGTGAATACCTGTGCCCCGGTGCGGGTCACCGCGCCGAAGAGCGCATCCAGGTTCGCGCGCAGGTCGTCCATGCCACCGCGTCGGAACAGGTCGTTGCCGCCGCAGGTCAGATGAACCAGATCGGGCCGGAAATCGAGGACCGGCGGTAACTGCTCGGCAATAACCTGACCGGTTGTCGCGCCGATGCGGCCGGTATTCCGATATTCCAGCCCGGGATTCACCTCGGCGAGCATTGCGGCCACCCGGTCGGACCAGCCCGCGGTGCGGTAGCCGGGGCTGGGGTCGCCGACGCCCAGTGCGACCGAATCGCCCAGGGCCGCGAACCGCTGCCACGGAGCGTCCGCCAGCAGTTCGCGTGCGGCCTCGGGGGTGAGCAGCATCGGATCGGTCTCTTCGGTGCGAATATCATTGTCTGTCATGGTGATTGCTCCTATTTCGTGTTGAGGGGAGGCCGGGTCGGGATGGCGGTCAGGCCCGCGGCAACCACCGCGATGCCCGCGCAGACCGCGAAGACGGTGTGGAATCCGGCGAGCAGATCCGCCGGATGTGCGGCGAAGATGGCGGCCAGCACGGCGACGCCGAGCGCACCCCCCACCTGTCGTGCGGTCAAGTTCATGCCGATGCCCGCCGCGAACTGTTGTGGTGGAAGGGCATCGGCGGCGGCGGTGCCCAGTACGGTGACCACGATGCCGACGCCGCCGCCACCGAGCAGTCCGGCCGGGATCCACGCGGACCACAGCGCGGGCGTCGGCCCGAAGGCGTCGGTGCTCATCCAGATCAGCGTGCCCGCGAACATCAGTGTGCCGAGGACACCTACCCAGCGCCGGGGCGCCGGTGCGGTGATCCGGCCCGCGACGGTGGCGGTGATCATGGAGGCGACCGCGCCGACGGTCAGTGCCGCGGCCGAGCCGAGTACCGAATAGCCCCAGATCGCGTCCAGGAACAGGGGGCCGGAGAGCAGCCAGGCGAACATTGCCGCACCGAAGACGAATGAGGCCGCATTGGCCTGCGCGTACGGTCTGCTCCGCCACAGGTTCACCGCGATGGCCGGATTGTGGTGCCGGGTCGAGCGCACCAGCGCGACCAGCAACAGCAGTGCGCCCACGCCGAGTGCGGCGAGCGTGCCGACCGCTGTCCACCCCCAGCGCTGTCCCTCGGTGACCCCGGCGACCAGGCCGCCGAGTCCCGCTGCGACGGCGACGGTGCCGATCGGATCCGGCAGCGCGCTGCCCGGCTGCCGCACATCGGGCACCGGAATGCGCAGGCCGGGTCCGATGAGGGCAAGCGCCACCGGCACATTGATGAGGAAGACCGAGCGCCAGCCGAAGGCATCGACCAGTGCGCCGCCGAGCGCGGGACCGACCACGGCGGCGAACCCGCCCGCCGCGGACCATGCTCCGATGGCGGCGCCGATCTTGTCGCGGGGGGTTACGCCGAGGACCAGCCCGAGCGCCGAGGGCACCATCAGCGCCGCCGTCGCGCCCTGGAGCACGCGGCCGGCGATCAGCCAGCCCGCGGTGGGCGCCAGTGCGCACAGCAGCGACGTCAGCGCGAACCCGGCAAGGGCGATGACGAATACGCGGCGCCTGCCCAGCGTGTCGGCGAAGCGGCCCGCGGGGGTGAGCAGCGCCGCGAAGGCGACCGCGTAACCGCTGACGACCCAGGTCAGGGTGGTGGTCGCGGTGCCGGGGTAGTCGCGAGCGATCGAGGGGAAAGCGATATTGACCACGGAGAGGTCGAGGAAGGCGATGAAGGCGGCGCCGCACGCGATCAGCAGCGTGCTGGTCGCGGCCTTCGTCGGCGGGGATGCGGTGGTCCGTGCGGATACTTCGGTCATGGGGAAGCCCTTCTGAAACAAACAGTACGACCGTTCGTAAAATAAAAATACGACCGACCGTTCGTATTCGCAAGCCGAGAGTGGGACAATGGTCTACATGGCCGAGTCGTCAGTCGCGTCAGCACCGCAAGTCACCGATCAACGCCTGGTCAAGGGCGCGCGAGCCCGCGCCTCCATTGCCAGGCATGCCGCCGACGTGGCGTCGGTGGAGGGATTGACCGGGGTGAGCATCGGCAGGCTCGCCACCGATCTCGGCATCAGCAAGAGCGGAATCGCCACGCTCTTCGGCAGCAAGGAGGCGCTACAACTGGCAGCGGTGCGGGCCGCGCGCGAGGTGTTCGTCGAGCAGATCGTCGCCCCGAGTATGAGCGAGCCGCGCGGCCTTACTCGGCTCCGCGCGGTTGTCGACCGCTGGTTCGGCCACGTCCTCGAACCCGCCTTCCCCGGTGGCTGCTTCCGCGTCTCGACCCTGGCCGAATTCGACAGCAGGCCGGGTCCCGTGCGCGACGCGATCGTCACCGACCATGACGAATGGCTCGTCTTCCTGGCCAAGGAGATTCGTAAGGCCCAGGATCAGGGCGAGCTCGGTCCCGGCGACCCGGACGCTCTCGCCTTCGAACTCGACGCCGTGGTCAGCGCGGCCAATACCGCCCGGCAATTGGGCGCAGACGCCAAGGTCGCGACCGCGCGGGCGATCGCCGACAGGCTGCTGGGCCGAATCGAATCCTGAATCGGCCCGGTGACATGGGGTGAGCTCGGTGCCGGTTCAGTGCTGAGAGTTCCAGAACCCGATCCCGATCGCGCCCCACCAGCAGATCTGAGAGATCGCGCCCGAGGCTGCGCCCCAGAGCAGTAGCCGCCCGGAGATCGGCGCCGGAAGTTGCTGGGAGAGGCGCTTGCTCAGGATCATGGCCTGGAGGCCGTTGAGGGTGAGCACCAGAATCAATGCCATCTTGGTGCGGGTCAGGGCCGAGCCGAGATTCGGTTCGAGCACGCATCCACTGGCGATCAGACCGGCCAGTCCCGCCCAGATCGGGAAGTGCAGCCGGCCCATGCCGGTCAGTGCTTCGGTCACCGTGCTGCGACCGGCCAGCCACAGCAGCATCAGGTAATCCGCGATCAGCACGCCGCCGAATCCGAGTACGAGCGAGGCGAGATGCACGAACAATCCGGCGGTGTGCAACTGCGGATCGACTCGGACGTGGGTCGCGATCCACAGCGCCACGGCCAGTGTGAGGGTGGCCAGCAATCCGCTGGCAGCCACCAGTAGCCATGAATCATGCAGCCGCAGTGGACGTTTCGGATCGTTCTCCGGCCATCCGCTGCGACGCCGGTGGAGCGTTGTCGCAGGGTGGGCCGCGCCCCAGATGACGGACTCGCCGCGCGGTCTCGGCAGCACCACGACACCGGTAATGGTCGCCCGACCAGGTGGTTCGGCGGTTCGGCCATCGGACACGGTGCCTCCACGAGTGCGTATCAATAGTTTTGTTAGGGGAGGCTAAACTATATATTCGGTCGGGTAAAGGTGGTGGATCGTTCGCGCGGGCAGGCGTGGATCGGGCGCGAAGGCTGAGGGGTATGACCGTGGGATTGGGGCTGAGCATCGGCTCAGTGAACTCGGCGGCGGCCGTGGCCGCCGGGAGTGCCACACCTACCGTGGTGGCGGAGCGCCGTACTACGGTGCGATTCGACGGGGATGGGATGGCCTCTGTCGGAACGGTGCCGCGGACGGCCGCGGTACTCGCCGATTTCGCCGACCTGATGGCAGTGCGCGATCCCTTGGCGATCGTCGACGGCCGGGCGGTCACCGGCGCCGATTTGGTAGCGGTGGTGGCGAATCGGTTGATCGAGGATGCCGCGGCGTCGGGCGATACGGTGTTGGCCCATCCTGCCGTCTACCACAATGATCAGGTGTCCGCGCTACGGCAGGCGCTGGATCGGGCCGGACTGACCGCGGTGCGGCTGGTCCCGGAACCGCTGGCGGCTGCCGCGTGGATGGCGCCGCAGGACAGCACCGAAGAATTCGTCCTCGTCTGCGATCTGGGTGCGAGCAGCCTCGATGTGGCTGTGGTGCACCGCGATACACGCGATACGCGACTCCTCGGGCGTCCGGTGCGCTCCTACGATTTCGGCGGCCGCCCGTTCGAGACCGCGCTGGCACGCTACAGTCACGACCTCGCACCCGATGTCGCGCCGCCGCGTGCCGGAGTGGTTTCCGAGGCCGATCTTGTGGAGTTATGTGCGCGGCATATCGGCGAATCGCTGCCCTTGGTGCTCGATTGTGTTCGAGGGGCGGATATTTCGATCGACGATATCGGTCGCGTGCTGCTGCTCGGTGGTGCGGCGCATTCGGCCCCCGTGGCCCGGGTGTTCGCGGACGAGCTCGGCCTGCCGGTCGTACTCGGTCCGGAGCCGGGCCACACGATCGCCCTCGGTGCGGCGGTGCTGGCCGCCGCGACCCCCGTGCCGAACGATGACCGGGTGATCGTGGCGGTCGGGTCCCGTGGCCGGGGTGTGGCGCTGACGGTTTCGGCGGTCGCGGGCACCGGTCTGGTGCTGCCCGGCCTTCTGCTGGCCGACCGGATCGGCTCCGCCCCCGAGTCGAGTCTCCACCGAACCGATACAGCCGCACCGTATTACGACCCATACTTGGCTGTCCCGGGTGTCGCGACGGGCCAGGGCCGGTCCTCGGTGGAGCCCGGTGGCGTAGTACTTGCTCGCACCGATCGGCCGGGTGGTGCGCACGGTATCGCCGCCTTCGTCATGACGCCGCGCGAGGTGCAGCCCGACGTCGGGTCCGAGCAGATGCCGGAGCCGTCCGCGACACAGCTGCTCGAAACGCCGTCGCTCGCCTCGACATCGGGCGATGACGCGGTCGTCACGGTCGGCACGACGGACTTTCCGGACGCCGCGGCGTCTGTTCGATCGGGGCCGATCGATGAAGCGAGCCCCCCGCCGAAGACGGGCGACTGCGGCAATACGGAGACGGTACCGACGGATCTTGCTGCCTCGTCGAATACTTCTGCGCAACAAGGTAATTCAACCGACAATTCGGCCCGGTCGGACGCTGCGGGATCGAGCCCCGGCGAAGCGGCGTCAATGGATGCGGTATCCGCGGGTGCCGCCGCGGACACCGCATCGAGCGCCGACTCCGGTGCGACCGGCTCCGCTGGGACCGATTCCGGTGGGACCGGCTCTGGTGGGACCGATTCCGGTGGGACCGGCTCTGGTGGGACCGATTCCGGTGGGACCGGCTCTGGTGGGACCGGCTCTGGTGGGACCGGCTCTGGTGGGACCGGCTCTGGTGGGACCGGCTCTGGTGGGACCGGCTCTGGTGGGACCGATTCCGGTCAGAGTGTGCCGAATTCAGCCGGACAATAGGTGCCGACGGCGCGGTCGGGCTCCCACCGCGCCGTCACCCGACCGCGACCGGGCATGTTCTCCGCCTCCGATGCGGCAGCGGAGACAATCGGGCTCACGGAGCCGTGAACACACCCAACCCTGAGGACACATTGATGGCGAGGCCACCGGCGGTCGCGATTGCGGTGATCCGGCCCGCCCCGGTGGATACCCGCACCGGCGCCGGGGCGCAGTCGCAGGGCTGCTGCGCCGTTTCCCGATCAGCCACGTCGACCATGCCGGATGCTCCGGTTGTCATGTTCAACCAGTGGATCCGGGCGTGGGAGCCGAGCATGCTGTTCCCGCTGAAGGGTCCGGGGTTGGCGACACCGAAGGTGGTGACTCCGGGTTCGTCGCCGACCGTCGCTGTTAAAAAGATGTTGAGTTGCGTTGGAACACCCCATGTTTGGGTCAACTTCACCAGCGGGAGCTGGAATGTGGTCGTCTCCGCGGCGTGAGCGACGGTGTGTTGCCCCAGCACCAACGCACTGACCACCGCACCGGCGAAACCCAGCTTGGCGCCCCCGCTGGCAGCCCGGCGAACCACGGTTTTCGTCACTAGCCCTCCTCATAGTCGATTCCGGCCTGCATCGATTCCTGGCGACGCGATGACGATCGAGGACATGATCGCCGGATCGGCGTCACCAACAGCCGCATTCACGGTGCTACCTGCGCATTCGACAGGGCGCCGTGAACGAGCAGCCCGCCAAGTAAACAACACGAGTTGCGATAGTCGCGGCATCGACCCGCCCAGATTATCGCTGGAATCCCCTGGTAGGGACGGTCCTGCCGCGGTCGCCGGGGCTCGGCCAGCGGGAGGTGCAGCGACAGGTGGAACTCGCACTGGTTGCAGGACTGTCCGGAAGTCGTGCGCGATCTGCGGTGCCGCTTTCCCGCATGTGCGGAGCCGGTCGAACGCCACGACACTCATCGACTGTGACGTGCCCGGTATTAGGACGTCGCCACCAGGATCTGCTCCGACTCCGCGGGTCGCAGACCGTCGGTGCGGTCGGCGAAGTAGCGACGGGTGAGGTCATCGGACGAAATATGCTGGACCGCAGCGAAGCCCGCGTCCTCGGCCAGCGCGACTATCTCGCCGGGGCTGAAGAAGCTGATGAACGGAGTGTCCGATGCGTGGGCGCCCTGCTCGGCGAACCTGCGCATCTGGTGTTCGCCGGGGCCGACGAGTTCGAATGGCAGCATGAAGGTCGTGGCCAGGGTGGAGCCGGGCGCGAGTGTCGAAATCTGGCGCAAGGTGGCGATATTCGCCTCCCTGGTGAGGTACATCGAGACGCCGGTGGACGCCACGACCGCGGGCCTGCTCGGATCGAAACCGGCGGCCAACAGACGCTCCCACCAGGAGTCCACCTCGAAATCGACGGGTACCAGCCGCAACCACTCCGGGATATCGAACCCGAGTTCGGTGAGGCGTTGCCGCTTCCACGCCTGCGGGCCGGGCTGGTCGACCTCGAATACCGTCAGCCGCGCGGCCGACTCGGGCCTGCGCTGGGCGAAGGTGTCCAGTCCGGCGCCGAGGAGCACGTACTGATCCACGCCGCGGCCGACCTGTTCGGCGAGGAGATCCTCGACGAAGCGAGCGCGAGACACCATGCCCGCGCGCATGGGGCTTGTGCTCCGCGGATCCATATCCGGGCGGTGCTGCCAGTCGTCCTCGGGCGCCGCGAGCCGCAGCCCGATCTCGTCGTGGAAAACATGAGGGACCGCATCGATGCGCACATGTAGGGCCCGCCACAGCGCGACCCGGACCGCGGTGTGATCCGGGGCGATCGTCAGCTCGTTCGGCATCGCGCTCAGTCCTGGCCCGGCGCCTGCAGATTCCACTGCCGCCCATCCGGGTCGCGGACGGTCATCTCCTGGGTCCCGTAGTGGGTCTGCTCGAATTCGGTGACGATCTCGACATCGCCGCCGGGGCGGCTCTGCGTGTCGGCGACTTTCAGGACCAGCAGTGTCCGCGGATCCTGGGTCGGCGGGACCTCGGCCACGAAGACGGAGGGGCCATCACCGTTACGGAACTGACCCGAACCGTGGCCGGTCTCGAACTCGACCTCGAATCCCAGCTCCTGCAGAAACCGGGCCTGCTTGCCCCAATTGTGGGTCTCCAGGAACACGGCGTCGATGCCCTCGGTTCTCATCGCTGATCCTCTCCTGACAGTGACTGCGCGTGGGTGTCGTCGAGATACGCGCGCAGCGCGTCGGCAACCAACGCCGACAACGACATTCCCGACTCGATCGCCCGAAACTTGACCTGCTTGATCAGTCCGATCGGCAGGTAGACGTTGAACTGCTTCACATCCTCGTCGCCCACAATCCGATGCTAGCATGCTAGCAAACTAATAGGCTAGTAAAGTTCGGTACTCGGGAGGTGGGGGGCCGGTGCCGGCCGACGCAGACATGGAGTGAGCATGCGGATGCCGTAGACGAACGGTTCGTCTCGGTCGAGGCGGCAAGCGACGTGGCGGTAGAAACCGGCGGGCTTCGTCGCTGTCGCTCTGGCAATGAGTCGGCGCGGTGCTGTCAGCGTTGGATGAGCGGCCGGTGCCGGAATCCGGTGATCCCCAACGGATCACCGACCGCTTCTGTCGGTCCATCAGCGCCCTCGGGCGACTGGTTCCGGGGCACTGTGCAGAACGGTGGCTACCTGCCCGAGAGGTGTTGCGCTTCGGCCGCCGGATTTGTCGGTGGCGCGGAGGGATCGACGGCGGGAATCACCCCTTCGCGGCCGTTGTACTCGCGGCGGGAGCATCGATATCGAGCGTGCGGGTCGCTGATAGTCAGCGTGGGGTGGCTCCAGCCGGGGCGGGTCGTTATGCGGGAGGCTGAGGCAGCCGAATTCAGGCGGTGAGCGCCAAGGCGTCCGCGAGGGCGGCGTCGTAACGGTCCCAGATGATTTCGGTGAGGGCCGGGTGGGAGCCGATGACGCCGGTGTGCACCGAGTTCGGGGTGGCGGTGACGAGCCGGTCGGTGAGCAGGCCGGGGGCGAGGAACCACGGGGCGATGAGAATCCGGTCCGCGCCACGGGCGCGCAGGCGCGAAATCGCCTCGGTGACAGTTGGTTCGGTGGTTGCGAAGCAGATTTCGGTATGCCAGCCGGTGATCGCGGCCAGTTGCCGGGCCACCCCGGCGGTGCGGGCATTCGCGGCGGCGTTGGACGATCCGACGGCGGCCACGGCGATGCCGAGACGGTCATTGCCGCGGGACCACAGGGTATTCGGTGCGCCCGAGTGGGGGTCGAGTGCGGTGCACGCCTCCCGCACTCGATCCCGCAGCGCCGAGATGAGGCGGGCATCGGGACCCAATACATCGGCCTGGGTCAAGTGCAGGTGCGGATGCCGGGCCCGGGCCGCCTCCAGCAGGCCGGGCAGGTCGACGCGCGCGTGAAAGGCGCTGCCCAACAACAGCGGCGCGACCACGGCGTGCGTATGCCCCTGCGCCGCAACCGCGTCCACCACCTGTTCGACCGACGGCGCGCTGAGGTCGAGGAACGCCAGCCGTACGTCGAGATCGGGACGGGCAGCGGCCACCTCGGCGACGACCGCCGACATGGTCGCCGCCGACCGTGGGTCGCGACTGCCGTGCGCGACCGCGATCAGCGCCGGGCCGCCGGACACCCGCGCGGGTGTACCCGGGAGCAGCGGCGACGCGATGCCGATCGGGGTGCGCATCTCAGGCCCCGGTGCCGACCTCGACCGCGCTCAGCACGTCGCCGACCAGACCCGCTCCGAGGGTGTTGCCGCCGGCGGGGTCGATGAGCAGGAAGCTGCCGGTATGCCGGTTGGCCCGGTAGTCGTCGGCCGCGACCGGCTCGGCGACGCGCACCGAGATCCGCCCGATATCGTTGAGCTCCAACGACTCCGGGTTAGGGTCGGCGGCCAGGCGCTGCTCGTCGAAGCGCTCCAACAGCGTGCCGACGATGGCCTGGGTGGTGCGGGTGCCGTGCTTGAGCAGCAGCCGGGCGCCGGGGCGCAACGGCTTGTCGCCGAGCCAGCAGACGGTGGCGTCGAAATTGTCGATCGGCTCGGGGGCGTCGGTGACCGAGGCGATGATGTCGCCGCGGGAGATATCGACCTCGTCGGCCAGGACCAGTGTGACGCTGCGGCCGGTCTGCGCCACCGCCAGCTCACCGTCGGGGGTGTCGATGCGCTCGACGGTGGTGCGAATCCCCGAGGGCAGCACCACGATCTCGTCGCCGGGGGAGACCGATCCGGCGGCGATCTGCCCGGCATACCCACGGTAGTCCGGGTATTCGGCGGTGCGCGGCCGGATTACGTACTGGACCGGGAAACGCAGCCCGAGCGAGTGCACGCCGGTGCTGTCGGCGTCGACCGGCACCGACTCCAGGTGCTCGATCAGCGAGGGTCCGTCGTAGTACGGGGTGTTCTCCGAGCGCGAGGCGATATTGTCGCCGTGCAGCGCGGAGACCGGGATCTCCAGCACATCCTCCGCCGCCCAGCCGAGTGTCGTGGTGAGCGTGTTGAATTCGGCGGAGATCGCGGCGAAGACCTCGGCCGGGTTGTCCACCAGGTCGATCTTGTTCACCGCGAGTACCAGCTTCGGCACCCCGAGCAACGCGAGCACCGCGGCGTGGCGGCGGGTCTGCTCGATGACACCCTTGCGGGCGTCGACGAGCAGGATCACCAGCTGCGCGGTGGACGCGCCGGAGACGGTATTGCGGGTGTACTGCACGTGCCCGGGGGTGTCCGCGAGCACGAAAGACCGCTTGGGCGTGGCGAAGTAGCGGTACGCGACATCGATGGTGATGCCCTGTTCCCGCTCCGCGCGCAGCCCGTCCACGAGCAGCGAGAGATCCGGGGTGGCCAGACCCTTATCCACCGACGCGCGGGTGACGGCGTCGATCTGGTCGGCCAGTACGGATTTCGTGTCGTAGAGCAGCCGTCCGACCAGGGTGGACTTGCCGTCGTCGACAGAACCGGCGGTGGCCAGTCTCAATAGGTCGGACATCTCAGAAATAACCCTCTCGCTTACGGTCTTCCATCGCGGCTTCGGACACCCGGTCGTCACCACGGGTGGCGCCACGCTCGGTCAGTCGGGACGCGGCCACCTCGGCGAGGATCGCCTCGTTGTCGGCCGCGTCGGAAATGATGGCGCCGGTGGTGGATCCGTCGCCGACGGTGCGGTAACGCACCGAGCGGGTCTCCGGCACCTCGCCCTCGCGCGGGCCGCCCCACACGCCCGGCGTCATCCACATGCCGTCGCGCTGGTACACCGGGCGCTCGTGCGCGTAGTAGATGGTCGCGAGTTCGACGTTTTCCCTGGCGATGTAGCGCCAGATGTCGAGCTCGGTCCAGTTGCTGAGCGGGAACACGCGCACATGCTCGCCCGGCGCGTGCCGCCCGTTGTACAGGTTCCACAGCTCGGGGCGCTGCCGCTTCGGGTCCCACTGGCCGAAGGCGTTGCGCAGCGAGAAGATGCGCTCCTTGGCACGGGAGCGCTCCTCGTCGCGGCGGCCGCCGCCGAACACCGCGTCGAAGCGGTTCTCGGAGATGGCGTCCAGCAGCGGCACGGTCTGCAGCGGGTTGCGGATGCCGTCCGGGCGCTCGGTGAGCCTGCCGTCGGCCAGGTAGTCCTCGACGCTGGCGACATGCAGGCGCAGCCCGTACTTCTCGACCACCTTGTCGCGGAACTCCAGCACCTCCGGCAGGTTGTGGCCGGTGTCCACGTGCAGCAGCGCGAAGGGCAGCGGCGCGGGCCAGAAGGCCTTGAGCGCCAAGTGCAGCAGTACGGTGGAGTCCTTGCCGCCGGAGAACAGGATCACCGGCCTCTCGAACTCGCCCGCCACCTCGCGGAAGATGTGGATGGCCTCCGACTCCAACGCCGCGAGGGTGTCGAAGTCGGTGATGCCAAGAGAGCGTTCACTTCTGATGGTCTCGGTCATGCTGTGTCCTATCTGCCTGCCCGAGGGGGCCCTGCGTGGTTACGCAGGCTGCCTCCTCCGGGCCCTGACTCGGTCAGGCGGTGTGCAACCCGCATTCGGTCTTGGCGAGGCCGGCCCAACGGCCGCTTCGCGGATCGGATCCCGGCTCCGGCTTCCGTGTGCAAGGAGCGCAGCCGATGGACGGATAACCCTCCTCCACCAGGGGATTGACGAGGATGCCGTGCTTTTCGATGTAGGCCTGCATCTCGTCGTCGGACCACGGTGCGATCGGGTTGATCTTCACCAGGCCGAAGGCTTCGTCGTAGGAGATGAGCGGAGCGTTGGCCCGCGTCGGGGCTTCCACCCGGCGGATGCCGGTCACCCAGGCGTTGTAGCCCGCCAGCGATTTCTGCAGCGGCACCACCTTGCGCAACCGGCAGCATTCACCGGCGTCGCGGGCGAACAGATCCTTACCGAGTCGCTGATCCTGTTCGGCGACAGTGTGTTCCGGGCGTACGTTGATCACATTGACGCCGTACACCGCCTCGACCGCGTCCCTGGTGCCGATGGTCTCGGCGAAGTGGTAGCCGGTGTCGAGGAAGAGCACGTCGACACCCGAGCGAACCTCGGCGGCGAGGTGCACCAGCACCCCGTCCTGCATATTCGAGGCGACGATGTAGCCGGAGCCGAAGTTCTGCTCGGTCCACCGCAGCAGTTCGACGGCGGAGGCATCCGGCCCGAGCTCGGCCGCACCCTTTTCGGCGATGGCCCGCAGCTCGTCCTCGGACAGCTTATCCGCGAGTTTCGTTGTCACAATTGATCTCCCGTCACCGAAGGTCGGCTTCGTCGGCACGAACGGCCCACTGTGCGAACCGTTCGCCGTCCTCGCGGTGCTTGATGAAGTTGCGCACCACTCGCTCGATGTAGTCACCGAGCTCGTCGCTGGTCACCTTGTGCTGCCGCAATTTCCGGCCGAAGGCGCTGTCGAAGCCGAGGCTGCCACCGAGGTGAACCTGGAATCCCTCCACGTGATTCCCGGCGCCGTCGTCGACCAGCTGGCCCTTGAAGCCGATATCGGCGATCTGCGAGCGCGCGCAGGAGTTGGGGCAGCCGTTGATATTGATGGTGACCGGCACGTCCAGCTGGGCGTTCAGGTCCTCGAGCCGCTGTTCCAGCTCCGGAACCAGCACCTGGGACCGCTTGCGGGTTTCGGCGAAGGAGAGCTTGCAGAACTCGATGCCGCTGCAGGCCATCAGATTCCGTCGCCACAGCGACGGCCGGGCCTGCAGGCCGAGCGGTTCCAGTTCATCGATGAGCGCGTCGACCTTGTCGTCGGCGACATCCAGCACGATCAGCTTCTGGTACGGCGTGAACCGGATGCGGTCCGAGCCGATCCGCTCGACCGCGTCGGCGACCTTGGTCAGGATGGTGCCGGATACGCGGCCCGCGATGGGGGAGAAGCCGACCGCGTTCAGGCCGTTCTTCAGCTTCTGCACGCCGACGTGGTCGATCGGCTTGGTCGGCTGCTCCGGCGCCGGGCCATCGATCAGCTTGCGCTTCAGGTACTCGTCCTCCAGCACCTGGCGGAACTTCTCGATACCCCAGTCCTTCACCAGGAACTTCAGGCGAGCCTTGGTGCGCAGGCGGCGGTAGCCGTAGTCCCGGTAGAGCGAGACGACCGCCTCCCACACATCCGGCACCTCGTCCAGCGGCACCCACACGCCGACCCGCTGGGCCAGCATCGGGTTGGTGGACAGTCCGCCGCCGACCCACAGGTCGAGACCGGGGCCGTGCTCGGGGTGCTCGACGCCGACGAATGCGACGTCGTTGATCTCGTGCACCACATCCTGCTGGCCCGAGATGGCGGTCTTGAACTTGCGCGGCAGGTTGGAGTACTCCTTCTTGCCGATGTAGCGGCGCACGATCTCGTCGATGGCCGGCGTCGGGTCGATGATCTCGCCGAAGGACTCACCGGCCAGCGGCGAGCCGAGCACCACGCGCGGGCAGTCGCCGCACGCTTCGGTGGTCTTCAGTCCGACCGCCTCGATGCGCTTCCAGATCTCCGGGACGTTCTCGACCTCGATCCAGTGGTACTGGACGTTCTCACGGTCGGAGAGGTCGGCGGTATCGCGACCGAACTCGGTGGAGATCTGGCCGAGGGTGCGCAGCTGCTCGACGCTGAGCGCGCCCGCGTCGCAGCGGATGCGCATCATGAAGTACTTGGCCTCGAGAATGTCGATGTTCTCGTCGCCGGTCCAGCTGCCGTCGTAGCCCTGCTCACGCTGGGTGTAGAGACCCCACCAGCGGAAGCGGCCGCGCAGATCGCCCTTGTCGATGCTGTCGAAGCCCTGCTTCGAGTAGATGTTCTCGATGCGGGCCCGGACATTGAGCGGGTTGTCGTCCTTCTTGGACTGCTCATTCGGGTTCAGCGGCTCGCGGTAGCCGAGCGCCCACTGGCCCTCGGCCTTGCGTCGCACCGGCTTACCGGTGCGGGCGCGCGGTCCGGCCGCCGCTTCCGGACGCGGACGGTCGGGGCGAACACGCCGCTCGGAGGCGGGGCGTTCGGGACGTGCGTGCGGCCCCGGCCGGGATTCGGGCGTGGGCTGATCGCTGTGACCGGCGTCGGTGCTCGACGTCATGGGGTCGCTCCTGCTGGGTGGGTGGTACATCCGTGCTGAAGGCGCTCGGGGTGGCAGCCGGCGGAGCCGGCGGGGCGGGTGGGCGCTGTGCTGGCTCAACGCCCGCGGTGTCAGCGGGCCGATGCGATATCGGGATAACGCCGGGCAAACCCGGGAATGCGCGCCGCTGAGCTACCGGTGGGAACCGGGCAGACAGCAGGCACTGCAGACGCGCTTGTAGTCGACGTGGCGACGTGCCACAAGTCGTACTCCAGATCCGCGCATTCGCCCATTGTGCCATGGGGGATCGGCCGTTCCGACCGCCCTGCCAGTATTTCCCGCGCAATTGAGGGAAATTCCCTGGACCGCCGGGTCTATTTGTGACCGCTGTCATAGTTAGCCGGGTGAATGCGGCCGGTGATGCACTCGGCGGGTCCGATGTGATGCCCGTCCACCGGGTATTGACCTCGAGTTAGCTAGAGGTACGAAGCTCGTGACATGAATCTCGCAGCAATCGACCAGGATGTCGAAATCGAAGCAATCAAGCGGGTGGTCGCCGCCGTCGAGCAGGCTCAGCGCAACGAGCTCGTCGACGACTTCGTGCGGCTGTTCCGCGCCGACGCGATCTGGACCACCGGACACGGCAAACGACTCTTCGGCCGCGACGCCATCGCCGAGTTCACCGCCCAGGTGTTGCCAGGCGCCATGGGCGACCTGGTGCCCAGCTATGAAGTCGAACATGTGCTGTTCATCCGGCCTGACGTCGCCGCGGTCAAGGTTCGCCAGCAGTACTTCACCAAGGACGGTGAGCCCACCGGCGGGATCGGAACCCCGATGTACGTGATGTCCAAAGAGGATGGCCGCTGGCTACTGACCGCCAATCAGAACACCCAGGTGGTCGAGGACTGAGGTTCGCATCGGCCCGGTACGAGGCCGGGCCGATCCCGCCGCGGCGGCCCGCCGAACAACGGACCCGCGCCGCCCAGAGCGCAGGTGAGGTCGACGGCCGAGGCCATGTGTCGCCCGGAGAGGAGCGCGCGCGGGCAGGTCGTCACACTGGAGGGGTGAGTTCACCCGCCGCAACCCCGATGAGCACCGAGTCCGCGGACCCGGTGCTGCGCGATTTCGGCGGCGGCCAGTTCGGCATCTACGTGCACGTGCCGTTCTGTGCGACGCGCTGCGGATACTGCGACTTCAACACCTACACCGCGGGCGAGTTGGGCACGTCGGCCTCACCGCAGTCCTGGCTCGAGGCTCTGCGTGGGGAACTGGCCACCGCGGCGACGCGGTTCGACGCGCTGCCGAGCGCGACACCCGAGGTGGAGACCGTATTCGTGGGTGGGGGTACACCCTCGCTGCTCGGCGGCGACGGTCTGGCCGCGGTGCTCGACGCAGTGCGGGCGAACTTCACCCTCGCGCCCGGCGCCGAGGTGACCACGGAATCGAATCCGGAGTCGACCGCGCCCGCCTTCTTCGAGCGGATTCGGGCGGCGGGGTACACCCGGGTATCGCTCGGCATGCAGTCGGCCGCCCAGCATGTGCTGAAGGTGCTCGATCGCACCCACACCCCGGGCCGTGCGGTCGCGGCCGCACGGGAGGCGCGCGCGGCGGGGTTCGAACACGTGAATCTGGATCTGATCTACGGCACCCCGGGCGAGCGCGACGCCGACCTCGACGCCAGCCTGGACGCGGTGCTCAGCGCGGGCGTCGATCACGTCTCGGCCTACTCGCTCATTGTCGAGGACGGCACCGCGCTGGCCCGCAGGGTACGTCGCGGCGAACTCCCCGCCCCCGACGACGATGTCCTCGCCGCACGCTACGAACGCATCGATACCCGCCTGAGCGCGGCCGGGCTCACCTGGTACGAGGTATCCAATTGGGCCGCAGGCGACTCCGCGCGCTGCCGGCACAATCTCGGGTATTGGGACGGCGGTGACTGGCTGGGCGCGGGCCCCGGCGCGCACAGCCACCTCGGCGGCGTGCGCTGGTGGAACATCAAACACCCGGCCCGCTATGCCGACCGCGTCGCCGTCGGCGGACTCCCCGCGGCGGGCTGGGAGTCGCTCACCGACGACGAGCGCTACACCGAACGTGTGATGCTGACCGTCCGGCTGCGCACCGGCCTGCCCGTCGATGAGCTCGACGTGACCGGCCGTGCGGCCGTGCGCGGAATCGTCGCCGCGGGTCTGGCGACGGTGTCCGGCGAGCGGCTGGTGCTGACCGATCGCGGTCGGCTGCTCGCCGACGGTGTGGTGCGCGACCTGCTGGTCTGACCCGGCGACGGCGATCACCGACGCCTTGCGCGACTTCGCGCGAAGCCGGTTGCGGTGAAGGTACTATCGCCGTGCCGATGACCCGTATAGGCTCCGAGCAACCCCAAGGAGTCCTATGCCCCCGGCACGCCACATCACCCTTGTCCATGAGCAGAACGAGTTCGCTGAAGCGCGTGCCGCGGAGAAGGCGGAGAACGCCCGCCAGAGCGCGATAGCCGCACGGACCGTCGCCAGCCACTCCCATAATGCCGATGATTGCCAGTCGCTGCTGGCCATGCTCGGCCTGGACGCACTCGCGGGCAAACAAGCCAAAACCCTGCGCTAGCGGCGGCATCCGGCGTGACCCCGTCGCTCGCTCGGCGATGGATGACCGGCGTGGCGAAGCGCCGAGCGCGGTGAGTCACGGAACTTCAGCGCCGTGATGGCGGTGTTCGCTGCCGCCGGACCGGCACTGGAGGCTGTCCGGTCGGCCGAAAGTCTCGGACCGCCCGGCCGAAGACGGACTCGACCTTGTCCACGGGGATGGACGCCGTTACCCGGCTCGGTGACGTCCCGCGGGCCGCGCGGAGGCGCTGGGCGGTGCATGACGGATCGCGAAAACCGTGGAGGCGGGCGATCATCGAGACGAATCGGTGCCTGCTGTCCGGTCGGATGAGTTCGCTGCGTACGCCGAGGCGAGCAGTGCGCGGTGGTGATCGTGTGCCGGGTGAGGGGCCGATATCCGCGCCGGACGATGCTCGCTGCCGATAGCCGCGGGCCGATCGGACCGGACCGTGTCACAGGCGGGACCGTGCCGGAGACGGCAGTCCGGTTCGCCTATAAAATGCATCGGGTTGACCCTGGCATCACCGAGTAGGTGGTGCTCGCCGTCCGCGGATGCTCGCGGACCACGGTTGGCGCATCGTGGCCGATATCGCACTGGAATTCCTCGACGAGCAACTGCCGAACGACCCGCTCGGCGACTGACGAAGGAGTGTTGGCGATGAAATTTGGGACTATCGCGCGCGGTGCCCTCACCGCGCTGGCACTATCGGTGACCGCCGCCGTGGCGGTCACCCCGGCGCAGGCCGCGCCGATGCCCACCGTGGTACTGGTGCACGGCGCCTTCGCCGACACCACCAGCTGGGACGGTGTTTCCGCCCAGCTTCGGGCCGACGGCTATCGCGTTGTCACACCGGATAATCCGCTGCGCGGACCGGCCTACGACGCCGCCGCCGTACAGCGAACGCTGGACACCATTTCGGGACCGATAGTGCTGGTCGGGCACTCCTACGGCGGCTTCGTGATCAGCCAGATACAGGACCCACAGGTCGAATCCCTTGTCTACATCGCGGCGTTCGCCCCGGTGCAGGGTGAGATCGCGCAGGCATTGCTGGATCCGATCCGCTTCCCCGGCAGCCAGCTGTGGCCGCCGGCGTTGCAGGTGAAGATGGTCGACGATCCGCAAGGCCTCGCGGGGAGGAACATCGACGGTTATCTCGCGCAGGACCGGTTCCACGATGTCTTCGCCCAGGACGTCACAGCCGCCACTGCCGCTGACATGTTCGCTCACCAGCGCTCGATCGCGCTCGTCGCGAATCTGCAGCCGTCGGTGCGCCCATCCTGGTCGGACACTCCGAGCTGGTACCTGGTGTCGGGCGGCGACCGTGTGATTCCGCCCTCGTCGCAACGATTCATGGCCAACCGGATGGGTGCGCGTACGGGTGAGATCGACTCCTCGCACGTCTCGCTCGTCTCACGGCCCGCAGCGGTGGCCGCGGTGGTCGAGGAGGCCGCCGGGCGCTGATCGGTCGGCCCACCACGCCACAGCCGCGTGTGACCACGGCGGCCCCGGGAACCCCCTTGCCTCCGAGTACCCCCGTCGGTGAACGGGGCAGTTTGTGTGATGGCAACTAAACTGGATACTCAGACGGAATCGGGAATCGGCGGCTGATCGTCCTCCCGGGTACGTCGACGGGTCTTCGACGTACCGAGAGCGAGGAGGTGGGCCTGATGTCGAGCACCGAGGATCGGCGCTTCGAGGTCCTGCGCGCGATCGTCGCCGACTATGTCGCGACCAAGGAGCCGATCGGGTCGAAAACCCTTGTCGAACGGCATAACCTCGGTGTCTCGAGTGCGACCGTGCGCAACGATATGGCGGTGCTGGAGGCCGAGGGCTACATCACCCAGCCGCACACCAGTTCCGGCCGCATCCCGACCGATAAGGGCTACCGGCAGTTCGTGGACCGGATCTCGGAGGTCAAACCGCTGTCCGTGGCCGAGCGGCGGGCGATCATGGAGTTCCTGGAGTCCGGTGTCGACCTGGATGACGTGCTGCGCCGCGGTGTCCGCCTCTTGGCCCAGCTGACCAGGCAGGTCGCCGTCGTCCAATACCCGACCGTATCGGCGTCGACCGTCCGGCACATCGAGGTGGTGGCGTTGAACCCGGCGCGGCTGCTGCTGGTGGTGATCACCGATACCGGGCGCGTGGACCAACGGCTGGTCGAACTCGGCGCCCTCGTCGACGACGAGGATATGGCGGCGCTGCGCGGCATGCTCGGCGGCGCCATGGACGGCAAACGGTTGGCGGCGGCCTCGGCTGCGGTGGCCGAATTGCCCGAACGTGCCCCGCTCAAGCTGCGCGATGTGCTGATCCGGGTGTCGACCGTGCTGGTGGAGACGCTGGTCGAGCATCCGGAGGAGCGGCTGGTGCTCGGTGGCACCGCCAACCTGACCCGCAATGCCGCGGACTTCGGGCTGCCCGGTTCGCTGCGTCAGGTGCTGGAGGCGCTGGAGGAACAGGTGGTCGTGCTGAAGCTGCTGGCCGCGGCGCAGCAGCCGGGCACCGTGACCGTCCGCATCGGCGAGGAGACCCAGGTCGAGCAGATGCGCGGCACGTCGGTGGTCTCCACCGGCTACGGCGTTTCGGGCGCGGTACTCGGTGGCATGGGGGTGCTCGGCCCGACCCGGATGGACTATCCGGGCACGATCGCGTCGGTCGCTGCGGTGGCTCGGTACATCGGTGAGGTACTTGCCGAACGCTGAGGTTCGGCGTCGCTGCTACCCTCGAACTTCCGGCCGGATAAAGTTGAGTGCATCCGACTAATGCTGTCGGCGGCGGTCTTCCGCTGTCACGCGCTTCGGTTGGAACGGTGCAGACAAGGATGAGCCCACGCCCGGCTGACCGGTCGGACGGTGGAGAGCGACCAAGGACTAGAGACTCAAGTGGCACGGGATTACTACGGACTGCTCGGCGTCGCCAAGAACGCGACCGACCAGGAGATCAAGCGCGCCTATCGCAAGTTGGCGCGTGAACTGCATCCCGACGTCAACCCCGACGAGGCGGCGCAGGCCCAGTTCAAAGAGGTGTCGACGGCCTACGAGGTGCTGTCCGACCCGGAGAAGCGGCGCATCGTCGATCTCGGTGGCGACCCGATGGAATCCGGTGGCGGCGGCGCGGGCTTCTCCGGCGCGGGGTTCGGCGGTCTCGGCGATGTCTTCGAGGCCTTCTTCGGCGGGATGAGCGGGACCGGCGGTCAGCGCAAGCCGCGCGGCCGGGTGCAGCCCGGCGCCGATTCCCTGCTGCGGACGCGATTGAGCCTGGCCGAATGCGCGGTCGGTGTGACCAAACACCTGACCGTCGACACCGCGATCCTCTGCGATATCTGCCACGGTTCCGGAACCAACGGCAAATCCAAGCCGGTGCGCTGCGAAACCTGCGGTGGCGCAGGCGAAGTGCAGTCGGTGCAGCGTTCCTTTCTCGGTCAGGTGCTGACCTCGCGGCCCTGCCCGACCTGTCGCGGCGCGGGCGAGACCATCCCCGACCCCTGCCACAAATGCGGTGGTGACGGCCGGGTGCGGGCTCGCCGCGAGATCGCCGCGCCGATCCCGGCCGGTGTGGCCAATGGCATGCGGGTGCGGTTGGCGGCGCAGGGCGAGGTCGGCCCCGGCGGTGGTCACGCGGGCGACCTCTACGTGGAGATCGTGGAGCAGCCGCACGACGTCTTCGTGCGCGACGGCGACGATCTGCACTGCACCATCCGGGTCCCGATGGTGGATGCCGCGCTGGGCACCACCGTTGTCATCGACACCATCCTCGACGGCCCGACCGAGCTCACCATCTCGGCGGGCACCCAGCCCGGCGAGGTGTCGGTGCTGCGCGGCCACGGCATGCCGCGGTTGCGTTCCGGTGCGCGCGGTGATCTGCTCGCGCATCTGGACATCGTGGTGCCGACGAAACTGGACGCCAAGCAGACCGATCTGCTGCGCAAGTACAAGGGAATGCGGGAACGCGATCGCGCCGAGGTGATGTCGGCCCAGTCCGAGCACAACAGCGGCCTGTTCGCCCGGCTGCGCGCATCGTTCAGCGGGCGCTGAGCCGTTGGCCGCCACGGTCTTCTATCTCGACGACATCCCGGAGCCGGGATCCATTGCCGTCCTCGACGGCCCGGAGGGGCGGCACGCCGCTACGGTGCGCCGCATCCGGGTCGGCGAGCCGATCACCCTGTCGGACGGACGCGGGCTGCTCGCGGAATCGGAAGTCGTTGCGGCCCAGCGGGATCGGTTGGATCTGAAGGTCCTGAACCGTACCGTCGCGCTGCGGGTCGCGCCGCTGGTCACGGTGGTGCAGGCGCTGCCGAAGTCGGACCGATCAGAACTGGCCGTCGAGCTGATGACGGAGGCGGGCGTCGACACCATCATCCCGTGGCAGGCCGCTCGCTGCGTCGCCAACTGGGAAGGCAAGGCGGCCAAGGCCGTTGACAAATGGCGCGCGGCGGCCCGCTCCGCCGCCCGCCAGTCCCGCCGTCCCTATATTCCGGAGGTAACCGACCTCCATCGCACCCGCGATCTGCTGGACCTGGTCCGAAAAGCCAAGTCCGACGGTGCGATCGTGGCCGCACTGCACGAATCCGGCACCGCCCGCTTCACCGAGCTACCCTTCGCCGACGCCGCCGACGTCATCCTCATCGTCGGCCCCGAGGGCGGTCTAGACGAATCCGAACTGTCCGCCCTGACCGAGGCCGGCGCCCACCCGGTCCTGCTCGGCCCCACGGTGTTGCGCACCTCGACCGCCGCAACCGTCGCCCTAGGCGCACTCGGCGCCCTCACCCCCCGCTGGTAGCGGGTCTTCACAGAGTTTCGGTGCGGTTCACAGAGATTAGAGCCGCTGTGAACCGTGCGGAAGCTCTGTGAGAGCCGAATCCCATCCCGGTGGCCCAGGTGCGGCGGAGCAGTTGCTGGAAGTAATGGCGGGGGATTTCCGAGACGGCTCCGCATGACCGGCATTCCAGCGCGTCGCGGGTGCTGAACTCGGCGATCGGCTTTCCGTAGATCGAGATGGTGGTGACGAGTTGGCGTAGGCCGTGGTCGGCCGGAGCGACGCAGCAGTAGCAAGGGATTTCCAGTACGGCGTGGTATCGCACGGCGCGCCGCCATCCCCAGGGAACCAGCACGACAACCCCCAATAATCGGACTCGACGACGATGACCCTACCGACTCGGCACAGTGCGCGCCCGCGCGGTGGCGTTACCACCGAGCGCTGGTAGGGCGACGAGTGCGGCCACGCAATCGGTCAGGCCGCGCCGTTCGCTCCACGCGCAGGCGATGTCCGCGGTGCGGCATGGCCGCCGAATACCAGGGCCGTGACGAGTGCCGCTGCGACGGCGACGAGTGCCGCGACACAACAGGCCAGACCGATCCAGCCACCGCGAGCGTAGGCGATGCCCGCCATGCCACCGATTACGGCGCCGCCCAGGTAGTAGGCGAACAGGTAGAGCGAGGACGCCGCGCCGCGGTTCCCCCCGGCCATGGTGCCGACCCAGGCGCTCGCGACGGTATGCGCGCCGAAAAACCCCGCGGTGCACAGCAATATGCCGAGAATGACGGTCGCCAGGTGATCCGGGACGCTGACCGCGACGCCGACGGCCATCACTGTCACCGAGGCGGTGAGGACCCGATGCCGGCCCACACGGTCGGCCAGCCGACCGGCGAAGGCCGAGGCCGCCGTGCCCGCGAGGTAGAGCAGGAATACCGAACCCGATACCGCCGAAGGCAATTCGAAGGGCGGCTCGGTCAGGCGGTAGCCCAGGAAGTTGTATACCGAGACGAAGCCACCCATCAGGACGAAGGCCAGTCCGAACAGGGCGAGCAGCCCGCGGTGCCGCAGCGTGACCGCGAGATCACCCAGCACCGTACGGATTCCGGCGGGACGGGCCGTGAAGCCGCGCGACGGCGGCAGCGCACGAAGGAACCAGACGGTGCAGATCGCGGCCGCCACTCCGATCGCGGCCTCGGCCCACCGCCACGAGGTCAGGTCGAGGGTGAAGGTCGGAATCAGTCGCCCGGCCAGCCCGCCGATCGAGGTGCCCGCGACGTAGACGCCCATCGCGGTGCCGAGCCCCGCGCCGCCGACCTCCTCGGCCAGATATGCCATCGCCACCGCGGGCACCCCGGCCAGCGCCAGACCCTGTAGCGCGCGGCCCGCGAGCAGCACGTCCAGTGTGGGGCTGAGCGGCAGCAGCAGACCGATGATCGCGGCGGCCACCGCGGACCCGACCATCACCCTGGTACGCCCCATCCGCCCGGACAGCGCGCTCACCGGAATGATGGCCAGCGCCAGGAAGCCGGTGGTGAGCGATACCGCCAGCGCCGCACGCGCCGGTGTCGCGCCGAACGCCGCCGACAGGCTCGGCAGCAGCGCCTGCGCGCTGTACATGGACGCGAAGGTGGTCAATCCCGCCGCGAAGAGCGCGGTGGTGATGCGGCGCTCGTGGGCGGTGTCGGTCCGATGCGGGTGCGCGGTGTCGCCGAGCCTGGTCGTATCGGTATCTGCGCTGGTCATGGCACCTCCTGTAGTCAGGATCGCCACTTACACCGCGCGATGGAAATGAATAATAATGAGAGAGTTGATGCGTCCAGTACATATAGCGTGCTTACCGAGCCGGGGCCGGCGACGTGCGTGGTCCACGACACTCGCCGTAGATGTGCGCGATGGCCGCACGGATGGTCGTGGACGCAGGACGGAGGTATGCCGATGTTGGGTGAGGACCTGCAATGGTTCATCACACTCGCGGAATTGGAGCGGGTCGGCGCCGCCGCGGAACGCCTGCATATCGCCCAACCGACGCTGTCGCGCATGCTCGCCCGGCTCGAACGCAGGCTCGGCGCGGAATTGTTCGACCGCTTCGGGAAGCGGATCACGCTCAACGAATTCGGCCGCGTCTATTACGAACACGCGCGACGCGCGCAATCCGAGCTCGATGCGGCGGCCCGAACCATCGCCGATCTCACTAATCCGGCCAAAGGGGTTGTGCGACTGGCGTTTCTGCACTCCTTCGGCGGCTGGCTGGTGCCGCAGTTGGTGGGTGGGTTTCGCCGCGGCTCCGGTGGCATCACCGTGACACTGCGCCAGGGGGCCGCCGAAAAGCTGACCCACCTGGTGCTCGACGGTGTCGCGGATCTGGCCATCGTCTCGCCGCGCCCCGCGGTGCCCGGCCTCGGCTGGCGCGGGTTGCTGCATCAGCCGCTCGTCCTGGCCGTGCCCGCGGAGCACCGGCTGGCCGGGCGGCGTCAGGTCCGGCTCGCCGACCTCGCGGACGCCGAATTCATCACCATGCATCCGGGTTTCGGCATGCGCCGCATCTTCGACGACCTGTGTGCGGCGGCGGATATCCGACCGCGCATCGCCTTCGAGTCGAGCGATCTGATGACCGTATCCGGGCTGGTCGCCGCGGGCCTCGGGGTGGCGGTGCTGCCGCTGGAGGATCCAGCGCCGGTCGGGGCCCGGATCGGGCCCGTCACAATTCCGTTGGCCGACGCGGGCGCCGCGCGTGAAGTCGGGCTGATCTGGTCGGCCGCCGCCGCGCCGTCGGACGCGGTGCGCCGATTCCGTGATTTTGCCGAGGATTGGGCGCTGCGCAGGCGGGGAATCCCGACCGTACGGCGGTAAACGAGACCCGATCGGTAGCGGTTTATTCACTGTGCGGTGTCGGTGGGGCGCGTTAAACTTTGAGCTACGAAGCATCTGACGAGACCGGAAAGCAGGCTATAGCCACTTTTGAGAACACAAGGCGAGATCGGCGACCCGACCACCCCCGCAGCAGGCATGCGTTCATCCACCCCGCCGGCTTCGCCGGTTGCCGACCCCCGTGGTGCCGGCGACAACGGTTCGGGCCCCGCGGCGCGCACCGTGCGTTCCAGCATCGAACTCGCTCCCGAATCCGTGTTCCCGTTCCTCGGTTCGGCCGACCAGAATCTGCGTGAACTCGAGCAGTTGCTCGACGCGGATATCCATGTCCGCGGTAATTCCGTGACTCTCACCGGTAAGGCGGCCGATGTCGCCCTCGCCGAGCGTGTGATCGAGCAGCTCGTCGCGCTGACCGGCCGCAATCGCGTGGTGACCCCGGAGGCGGTGCGGCATACGGTGTCCATGCTGACCGAGGGTTCCTCGGAGTCCCCGGCGGAGGTGCTGAGCCTGGACATCCTGTCCCGGCGCGGCAAGACCATCCGACCCAAGACCCTGAACCAGAAACGCTACGTCGACGCGATCGACGCCAACACCATCGTGTTCGGTATCGGTCCGGCCGGTACCGGTAAGACCTATCTGGCGATGGCCAAGGCCGTGCAGGCGTTGCAGTCCAAGCAGGTCAACCGGATCATCCTGACCCGTCCCGCCGTCGAGGCGGGGGAGCGGCTCGGTTTCCTGCCCGGCACGCTCAACGAGAAGATCGACCCGTACCTGCGCCCGCTCTACGACGCGCTGCACGACATGATGGATCCCGAGGCGATCCCGAAGCTCATGGCCGCGGGCGTCATCGAGGTCGCGCCGCTGGCGTATATGCGCGGTCGGACGCTCAACGATTCGTTCATCATCCTGGACGAGGCGCAGAACACCACGGCCGAGCAGATGAAGATGTTCCTCACCCGCCTCGGCTTCGGTTCGAAGATCGTGGTGACCGGTGACGTCACACAGGTCGACCTGCCGACCGGAGCCCGCTCCGGCCTGCGCGCCGCCAGCGAGATCCTCATAGACATCGAAGATATCCACTTCGCCTATCTCACCAGCAGCGATGTGGTCCGGCACCGTCTGGTCTCGGATATCGTCGACGCCTACGACCGCTTCGAATCCGAAACCCGTCCGGCCGTCGGCCAGCACTACCCGGGTAACCGGGCTCAGCGTCGCGCAGCCAACCGCGGCGACCGGCATTGATTCCATACGGCAACACATGACGATGGCGTTCGGACGATCCGGACGCCATAGTCGTGTTTTCGCGGTGCGAGCCGGGCGGGCCGCGACCGGGCGCGCCGAAAAGTCGGCCGCCTCGCCCGCGCTCGGGGCTGCGGGCGGACCATGTCCATCGGCGTCTAATACGCTGTTCAGGTGAGCATTGAGATCGCCAACGAGTCGGGGATCGACGTACCCGAAGAAGACCTGGTCAGTGTCGCGCGCTTTGTGATCGCCCGGATGGACGTGCACCCTGCGGCGGAGCTGTCGATGGTGCTTGTCGATCTCGACACCATGGCGGACCTGCACATGCGGTGGATGGACCTACCGGGACCCACCGATGTGATGTCGTTCCCGATGGATGAGCTGGAGCCCGGCGGGCGGCCCGACAGCCCGGAGCCGGGACCGTCGATGCTCGGCGACATCGTGCTGTGCCCGGAGTTCGCGGCCGGTCAGGCGCGCAAGGCGGGGCATTCGCTGGATCACGAGCTCGCTCTGCTCACCGTGCATGGCGTTCTCCACCTGCTCGGCTACGACCACGCCGAGCCGGAGGAGGAGAAAGAGATGTTCGCGCTACAGGCGCGGCTCCTCGAGGAGTGGTACGAAAGTCTGCGTGAGGCGCAGCGGCGGGCCGAACTCGCCGAACGGGACGCCCGGCTGCTCGGTAAGGCGGGTTTCACGACACCGGGTGACGCACTGGGCCCCGCGTGAATTCTCTGACCCTGATCGTGCTGGCCTGCCTGCTTGTCCCGGTGGGTGGAATGTTCGCCGCTATCGACGCGGCACTGAACACGGTCTCCCCGGCCAGGCTCGACGATATGGTGCGGGCCGAACGCCCCGGCGCGGTACGGCTGCGCCGCATCGTCGCCGACCGCCCGCGGTATGTGAATCTCATGGTGCTGCTGCGCATTCTGTGCGAGATCAGCGCGACGGTGCTGCTGGCGGCCGCGCTCATCGCCATCTGGGACGACGACTGGGCGCTGCTGGTCACCGCCATCGTCATGGTCCTGGTGGATTACGTGGTGATCGGTGTCGGACCGCGCACCCTCGGCCGCCAGCACGCGTACTCCATCGCGCTGTCCTCGTCGCTACCGTTGCAGTTCATCGGCATGGTGCTCGGCCCGGTCAGCAGGCTGCTCATCCTCATCGGTAATGCCATCACCCCCGGTAAGGGTTTTCGCAACGGCCCCTTCGCCTCCGAGATCGAGCTGCGCGAGGTCGTCGAGATGGCAAGTGAGCGTGGCGTTGTCGCCGATGACGAACGCCGGATGATCCAGTCGGTCTTCGAACTCGGCGATACCGCGGCGCGCGCGGTGATGGTGCCGCGTACCGAGATGGTCTGGATCGAGGCGGATAAGACCGCGGCACAGGCGATGTCGCTGGCGGTGCGCAGTGGGCACTCGCGCATCCCGGTGGTCGGTGAGAACGTCGACGACATTCTCGGCGTGGTGTACCTGAAAGACCTGGTGCCGTATACGGATCGGAGCCGGAAGGTGCGGGTGCGCGACGTGATGCGCCCCGCGGTCTTCATGCCCGACTCCAAGCCGCTGGACGATCTGCTCGACGAAATGCAGCGCCGCCGCAACCATATGGCGCTGCTGGTCGATGAATACGGCGGTATCGCGGGCCTGGTGACCATCGAGGATGTGCTGGAGGAGATCGTCGGTGAGATCGCCGACGAATACGACACCGATGAGACCCCGCCGGTGGAGAATCTCGGCGACGGCCGCTTCCGGGTTTCGGCGCGGTTGTCGGTGGAGGATCTCGGTGAGCTCTACGGCCTCGTCATCGAGGACGAGGATGTCGACACCGTCGGCGGATTGCTGGCCCACGAGCTCGGACGGGTGCCGTTGCCCGGTTCCAAGGTCGCCGCGTATGGCCTGGTGCTGCGCGGCGAGGGCGGCGCCGACGCCCGTGGCCGGATGCGGGTGAATACCGTCGTGGTGCGGCGGGCGCCGGAGAAGAACACCGCCGAGAAGTCGAACGGCGACAAGCCCACCGGCGAGAAGAACGGCAAGCGGAAGGGCAACGGATCGGATCGGGAGACCCCCGACGATCGTCACGAGGACGGAGACACCGATGACTGAATTGGACGCCGAGGACAACAAACTGGTGGTTCTGGCCCGCGGTGCGCTCGGCCGCACCGGCGGTACCACGGGTGCCGCCATCCGCGACACCGACGGCCGCACCTACGCGGCGGGCGAGGTGGCGCTCCAGGCGCTGCGCCTGACCGCATTGCAGGCTGCTGTTGCCGCCGCGATCTCCAGTGGCGCGGAGGGATTCGAGGCCGCCGTGGTGGTCGGCGCGAAATTCTCCGACGCCGGAGTGAGCGCGGTGCGCGAGGTCTCCTCGGCCGCGCGGATCGTCTTCGCCGACCGTGACGGCGCCGTCTTCGACATCATCGATGACGCCGAGGTGCACGGTGGCTGACGGTCGCCTGGCGGGTGATACCGCCGAATTCCGTTCCGGCTTCGTCTGTTTCGTCGGCAGGCCGAATACCGGCAAGTCGACGCTGACCAATGCGCTGGTCGGCGCCAAGATCGCGATCACCTCCTCGCGCCCGCAGACCACCCGCCACACCATCCGCGGCATCGTGCACCGCGAGCATGCCCAGCTGATCCTGGTCGACACCCCGGGGCTGCATCGCCCGCGCACCCTGCTCGGGCAGCGGCTCAATGATCTGGTGCGCGATACGTATTCGGAGGTCGACGTCATCGCGCTGTGCATCCCGGCCGACGAGAAGATCGGCCCCGGCGATCGCTGGATCGTGCAGCAGGTCAGGCAGATGGCGCCGAAGACGACCCTGCTCGGCGTGGTCACCAAGATCGATAAGGTGAGCCGCGACCAGGTCGCCGCCCAGCTGCTCGCCGTCTCGCAGCTACTCGGCCCCGAGGCCGACGTGGTCCCGGTCTCCGCCGTCAAGGGTGAGCAGGTCGAGATCCTGGTCGATGTCATCGCCTCGAAAATGCCGGAGGGCCCGGCCTTCTACCCCGACGGTGAGCTGACCGACGAGCCGGAGGAAACCCTCATGGCCGAGCTCATCCGGGAGGCGGCGCTGGAGGGTGTGCGCGATGAACTTCCACACTCGCTGGCCGTCGTCATCGAGGAGGTGCTGCCGCGCGAGGAGAACGAGGACATGCTCGACGTCCACGCCCTCCTCTACGTCGAGCGCCCGAGCCAGAAGGCCATCATCATCGGTAAGGGCGGCGCCCGCCTCAAGGAGGTCGGCACCAACGCCCGCAAGCAGATCGAACACATCCTCGGCGTCCGCATCTACCTGCACCTGCACGTGAAGGTTGCCAAGGATTGGCAACGCGACCCGAAACAGCTCGGCAAACTGGGCTTCTGACGCCTGGCGCGGTCACCACCAGGGTGCGGGGCGGCTCCGTTCCCAGTGCAGTTCCGATTCCAGTTGCGAGGCAACGGAAACCAGCAGGGGTTCGGTGCTCGCCGTGCCCATCAGCTGTGCGCCGATCGGCAGACCCGCGCCGGTGAAGCCCGCGGGCACGTTCACGCTCGGCCAACCCAGCACATTCCACGGCCAGGTGTACGGGCACGCGGCGGTGATGAGGTTATTGGTGGCGTTGACGCCGATGCCGTCGATCTCCTCGGCGCGGGGCGGGGGAGTCGCGGTGGTCGGCGCGAGCACCAGATCGTAATCGTGGAAGAACGATCCGATCCGCTTGTGCAGCAAGGGTTCCGCCTTTCGGGCGGCGAACAGGGCGGGACCGCTGAGCAGTTGGCCGATGCGGGCATTGGCGCGGGTGCGCGGATCGACCACGGCGCCGGGCATCTGATCGGACACCAGCCGGATACCCGCCATCGAGCGCGGCAGGAAGGACGCGCCGACCATGAGGCCGTAATGCAGGTCCGCGATGGTGACCGAATGTCCGAGCTTGCGCAGCGTCGCGGCCATCCGCCGGACCGCGGCCTCGACCTCGGGATCCAGCGCGGTTCTGGTGGCGGTGAACGGTATTCGCAGTGATAGCGCGATCCGCAGCCGTCCCGGATCGCGGCCGACCGCGTCGGAGACGGTGATCGGTTCCGGCGTGTGCCTATCCCCGCAGTGCGGGCCCGCGGCCAGGTCGAGCAGCAGGGCGGCATCGGCGATCGTGCGCGCGAGCGGACCGTTCACGGTGAGTCCATGGAATGCCTCGGCATGCGGCCAGGTGGAGATGCGTCCGCGCTGCGGCTTGATCCCGACCAGATTCGTCCACGATGCCGGAATGCGGATCGAGCCCGCGCCGTCGGAACCCAGTGCGGCCGGGACCAATCCGGCCGCGACGGCGGCCGCCGAGCCGCCGGAGGAGCCGCCGGGTGTGCGCTCGCCGTCCCACGGGTTACGGGTATGCCCGAAGGCGGCGCCGCTCGTGAACGGCAGCTGGCCGAGCTCGCAGGTATTCGTCTTGCCGACGATCACCGCGCCCGCCGCGCGCAGCCTGCGCACCGCCTCGGCATCCTCGGTCTTCGGCGCGAATTCCCCGCCGCAGCCGAAAGCCGTTGGTTCGCCGACGATGTCGGTGTCGTCCTTGATCGCGATCGGTACGCCGAGCAGCGGTAGTCGCTCGCCCGCGGCCAATCTCCGATCCGCCTCGGCGGCTTCGGCGAGCGCCTTCTCGCGTCGCACGATCCGGAAGGCGTTGAGCGTCGGCTGGCTGGCCTCGATCCGATCGAGGGCGGATGTGACGGCGTCGGTGGAACTGATCGTGCCGCCCGCGAGCGCGGCCGCGAATCCGGCCAACCCGAGATCGGCCGTCGGGTCCCGGGTGGCGTCCGGGGCCGTGCGGTGCTCGACGGGATCGGGTACCGCCGCGAGCCTGCGGTTCGAGGTGGTCATGTGAGCTCCATCTCTTCATACATTGCAGTGAACGGTAGCTCGCATCTGGTCGACCGTCCACATTGGTTATCGCGAATAAGACGCAAACCGCACGGTCTTATTTGAGGGGGCATTCGATCTCTTCCGGAACCGAGCCACAGGTATAGACATACATACCGTATGTATGTAAAAATCGGCCGGGACCGCACATGGAGCTGGAGAGAGGCGAGAAACATGGGAATCAGCACTTCGCTCGGCACGACCCACGAGGTGGACCTGCCCGGCGGTCGCATCGAATACCACGACACGGGAACGGGTGCACCGGTCCTTTTCGTGCACGGCCTGCTGGTCAACGCCGACCTCTGGCGCGGGGTCGTCCCCGGTATCGCCGCGGCGGGCTACCGCTGCCTGACCCCGACCCTGCCGCTCGGCGCGCACCGGATCCCGGTACCCGATGCCGACCTCACCCCGACCGGCGTCGCCGACTTGATCGCCGACTTCCTGGAACGCCTCGACCTGACCGATGTCACCGTCGTCGCCAATGACACCGGCGGCGCGATCACCCAGGTGTTACTGACCCGCAAGCCCGAGCGCATCGGCCGGGTTGTCCTCGCCTCCGTGGACAGTTACGAGGGCTTTCTGCCGCAGCCCTTCACCCTCCTGCCGCTGCTGGCCAGGATTCCGGGTTCGATGCGTCCGCTCACCGAGGCGATGCGCATCCGCGCGCTGCACCGGTTGCCGCTGGCCTTCGGCTGGGTCGCCAAACGTCCGGTGCCGCCCGAGATCGCCGACTCCTACCTGCTGCCGAGCCGCAACTCTGCCGCCATCCGGAAGGATCTGCGCCGCTTCCTGACGTCGGCACACCGCCACTACACCCTGGAGGCCGCGCGGCATTTCGGGGACGTCCGGGTGCCGGTCCT
Organism: Nocardia sp. NPDC050710; assembly: GCF_040654375.1. NCBI lineage: Bacteria > Bacillati > Actinomycetota > Actinomycetes > Mycobacteriales > Nocardiaceae > Nocardia > Nocardia sp. NPDC050710. Next base: position 313,654 of record NZ_JBFAHV010000004.1, read on the forward strand.
GCTGGTGTGGGCGCGGGAGGACAGAATCTTTCCGATCGAATTCGCCGAGCGCCTGGCCCGCGATCTGCCCGACGCGACACTGACCCTCATCGACGACTCCTACACCTTCCTCCCCGAGGATCAGCCCGAGTTGCTCACCGAACGGATTCTGGAGTTCACTCGGCTGCATGCCACGCCGTAGCCAGGAGGATCGCTCCCGCAGTACCCGGACCGCGCTCGAACAGGCGGGGCGCCGCCTGTTCACCGAGCGCGGCTTCGCGGGTATCTCGGCCGAGCAGCTCGTGGCCGAGGCGGGCGTCACCCGCGGCGCGCTGCACCACCACTACGGCGATAAACGGGGTCTGTTCCTCGCGGTACTCGAACGGCTCGAGCTCGACAGCACCGCCGAGATCGAAAATGCCATCCGCGCGACAGGCTCCGATGACATCCTGATCTCGATGGCCGCCGGCCTCAATGCCTTTCTCGAGATCTGCCAGCGCCCCGAGATGATCCGGATCGCCCTCTTCGACGCCCCCGCCGTCCTCGGCTGGGAGCAGTGGCGCGAACTGGAGGCCCGCTACGGTCTCGGCCTGATCATCTCCGAATTGGAGCGGGCCCGGGGCGCCGGCCTGATTCCTGATATCCCCATCCAGACCATGGCCCAATTGATCCTCAGCGCGGTCGGCGAGGCGGGTCTGATCGTCGCGCACGCCGAGGACAAGGACACCGCCCGCGCCCACGCCCAGCAGTCGCTGATGCTCCTCGTCGGCGGCCTGCTGCGTAGGTGAGGGTGTCGCCGCGAGGTGCGTCGGACGGCCGGTTCAGAGCCCGTGACGACGGTCGCTGGTGATCAGTTCGGACACGTGGGATTCGGATTCGGCGGAGAGCGGGTCGCGGTAGGCGGCGACCGCCGCGCGGGTCTCCTCGGTGACCAGATCGAAGTTGATCTGGGCGCCCGCCGCGGCACCGGCGGCGGCCGCGGCGCCGACCTGGGCGGCGAGATCGGTGACATTGCCCGCCAGCCAGAGGCCGGGAACTTCGGTGCGGCCGGTGGGATCGGTGGGGATGTGGTCGCCGACGCCCGACGGATGCGGGGTGGGGCGGAGTCCGAGCGGGGCGAGGAAATCTGCCCGCGGGGTCATCCGGGACGCGATCGCCACCGCGTCGCGGGGGATCACCCTGCCGTCGGACAGTTCCACGCCCGCGATGGCGTCCTCGACGATCGCGAGGGACGCGACCGTGCCGGGCACCAGGCGGATGCCGCGAGCGGCCAACTGTTCGGCCTGCTCGCCGGTGGGTGCGGATGTCGTGTGGGTGAAGTAGGTGATGTCGGAGCTCAACTGACGGAACAGCAATGCCTGGTGTACCGACATCGGGCCGGTGGCGATGACGCCGATGGCGCGATCGCGGACCTCGTAGCCGTGGCAGTATGGGCAGTGCACCACATCTCGGCCCCAGCGTTCGCGCAGTCCCTCGATATCGGGGAGTTCGTCCACCAACCCGGTGGTCACCAGTAGACGGCGGGCCCGGATGGTGTCGCCATCGGCCGATGTCACGGTGAATCCATCACCCTCCCGCGCCGTGGTCGTGACCGTACCGGTCACCACCGCGCCGCCGTATCCGCGGACCTCGGCCCGGCCACGCTCCAGCAACTCGGCGGGTGGGAGCCCGTCGTGCCCCAGGAGTCCGTGTATGCCCTCGGCGGGCGCGTTGCGCGGGTGACCGGAGTCGATCACCAGGACCGAGCGCCGCGCCCGGACCAGCATCAGCGCCCCGTTCAATCCCGCGGCGCCACCGCCGACTACCACCACGTCATAGCTGTTGTTCAGTTTTTCGGTCATCGAGACCACCTCCTGCGTCGACCATGCGACAGGATCGGCCGATATGGCAAAGATGTTTGCCGATATGGCAAACTGGATGGCATGGATGCCGACCTCGATCAAGCCCTGGACGCGGTCGGGCCTCGGCTGCGTGCGCTCCGCAAACAACGGGACACCACGCTGGCCGACCTGTCCGAGCGGACCGGGATCTCGGTGAGCACACTGTCCCGGCTGGAATCCGGCGCTCGCAAGCCGACGCTGGAACTGCTGTTCCCGCTGGCCCGCGCGCACGGCGTCACCCTGGACGAACTCGTCGACGCGCCGCCCACCGGCGATCCGCGCATCCATCTGCGCCCGGTCACCTATCGCGGCATGACCATGGTGCCGCTGACCCGGCGCGCAGGCGGTATCCAAGCCTTCAAGGTCGTGATGCAGGCCGGTGGCAGCCGGGAGCCCGATCCGCAAACCCACGAGGGCTACGAGTGGGTCTATGTCCTCAACGGACGGCTGCGGGTCGTCCTCGGCCAACACGATCTGGTGCTCGCGCCCGGCGAGGCGGCCGAGTTCGACACGCGCGTCCCGCACTGGTTCGGCGCGACCGACGCCGAACCGGTCGAATTCCTGAGCCTGTTCGGCAAACAGGGCGAACGCGCGCACCTGCGCGCCCGCCCCAGGGGCGCATCCGGATAACCGCAGCGGCCTGCCGTCGGCTGTCGCCCGACCGTGCGAGGATGAGCCTGTGCGTTTGTATCGGGACGAGGCAGTGGTGGTGCGCCAGCACAAGCTGGGCGAGGCGGACCGCATCGTCACGTTGCTGACACGCCGCTACGGCCTGGTGCGGGCGGTGGCCAAGGGGGTGCGGCGGACCAAATCCCGGTTCGGCGCCCGGCTGGAGCCCTTCGCCTATATCGATGTGCAGTTGCATCCGGGGCGGACGTTGGACGTGGTCACCCAGGTGCACACCATGGAGGCATTCGCCGCCGACATCATCGACGACTACGGCCGCTACACCACGGCCTGCGCCGTACTGGAAACCGCCGAACGGCTGGCGGGCGAGGAACGCGCCCCGGCCCCGAAACTGCATGCGCTCACCGCGAGCGCGCTGCGCGCCATCGCCGCCAAACAGCGTCCGCACGAATTGATCCTGGATGCGTTTCTCTTGCGCGCCATGGGTTTTGCCGGGTGGGCTCCCGCACTGGACGAATGCGCCAAATGTGCCACACCCGGTCCGCACCGCGCCTTTCACGTCGCCGCGGGCGGTGCGGTCTGCGTGCACTGCCGCCCACCCGGCGCGGCCACCCCGGCGCCCGGTGTACTCGATCTGCTGATCGCCCTGCGCAAGGGGGAATGGGACTACGTCGCGACGGTGCCCGATTCCGTGCGTAAGCAGGCCAGCGGGTTGGTCGCGGCACATCTGCAGTGGCATCTGGAACGACAGTTGCGCACCTTGCCGTTGATCGAGCGGTCGGCCGCTCCGGTCAGGGAGCCCGCGGCGGCCGAGCGGGCGGGATGACTTCGCGCTTCCCGTGCTCGAGCGCCCGGGCGCATCAGGCAGGATAGAACCGTGATCCTCCGCCGCGATTCCGCAACGACAAGGTCGACCAACACCCGATCGGAAGCCAGCCGATCGGTACGTCCGCCGTCGCCGCATCCCTCGGGGGCCACGCCGCCGGATCTGCCGCCCGAGCTGGTCCCGAACCACGTCGCGCTGGTGATGGATGGCAACGGGCGCTGGGCCCAGGAGCGCGGGCTGCCGCGCACCGCGGGGCACGAGCGCGGCGAGGCGGTGCTGATGGACACCATCGAGGGCTGTATCGAGATCGGTGTGAAGTGGCTATCGGCCTACGCGTTCTCCACCGAGAACTGGCGGCGCAGCCCGGACGAGGTGCGCTTCCTCATGGGATTCAACCGGGATGTGATCCGCCGCCGCCGCGACGAGATGCACGAGATGGGTGTGCGGGTGCGCTGGGCCGGACGTCGCCCGCGCCTGTGGCGCAGCGTGATCAACGAACTGGAGACCGCCGAGGAGCTGACCAAGAACAACACCGTGCTGACTCTCACCATGTGCGTCAACTACGGTGGCCGCGCCGAAATCGCTGATGCGGCAAGGGAAATTGCACGGCGGGTGGCGGCGGGCGAAATCGATCCGGAGAAGGTCTCCGAGGCCACCCTCGCCAAATACCTGGACGAGCCGGATATGCCGGATGTGGACCTGTTCCTGCGCCCTTCGGGCGAATTCCGCAGCTCCAACTTCCTGATCTGGCAGTCCGCGTACGCCGAATACGTCTTCCAGGAAACGCTGTTTCCCGATTTCGACAGGCGCAACTTGTGGGAGGCCTGTCTCCAGTACGCTTCGCGTGATCGCCGATTCGGCGGCACGAAGTGAACGGCGGCACGGATATGGACGCAGCGGTCACCCCGGAGCAGGAGCTACAGGCGCGGGCCGGCGCCTGCCTGTCGCTCTACGACGTCGATGTGCGCGTCGACCCGGAGGGTTCGATCGGATTCGAGTACGAGGGCGCGCTGTGTTCGCTACGCGCGGTGACCCTGGCACCCGGCCTGGACGTACTGACGCTGACCTGCGTGCTGGCGTGGGACCGGCCGCTGAAGCCGCAGCTGCACAAGCGAGTCGCCGAGCGCAACAACGCGTTGCAGTTCGGTTCGCTCACCGTGATCGGACACGGCAAGCTGGCCGATGTGATCCTGCGCTACACCTTCCCGGCCGCCGGACTCGACGATCAGGCGCTGGCGACCATGCTGTTGCTGGTGCTCTCCGGCGCGGGCCGGGCTCGGACCGGCCTGCTCCTGCCCTGAGGCGGTCCGAATCGCATCGGCCAGCGGCCTGGCAGAAGGCGACAACTCTCAGGGTGACTCTCCGTAGCGGGTGGCAATCGCGGCGGCGCGGTCGCGTAGGGAAGTGCGCAACGATCGCGGGGCCAAGGCTTCCGCGTCCGTGGTGAGCTGCCACAGCGCCCATTCGGCGTGTCGTGAATCTTGGAAGGTCACCTCCATCCGCAGCCAGCCGTCTGCGTCGGCTTCCTCGGTGCGGACGGCCAGTGCGGTGCTCACCAAGTCGTCGCGCCGCGCCGGATTCACCCGTACCAGCACGGCGATTTGGTCGCCGCCGGTCCGAAACCGGGTGCTGCGTTCTTGCCAGGCCCGGTCCAGATCGACCCGGTCTGGTCGTTGTGCCTGTTCGGGAAGTTCCTTTGCGGCCAGCACCCGCGACAGCCGGTAGGTGCGGTCCGCGCCGGACCTCGTCGCCAGCAGGTAGCCCCGGTCGCGAACGACGACCAGGCCGATCGGGTCCACCGTGCGCCACTTCGGGGTCTGATCGACAGCCGCGTAGTGGATGCGCAGCTTATTTCCGGCGAATACCGCGCGCCGGACCTCGGCCAAGATGGTGCCGGGCACCTCCTCACCGCTCAGTCGACGCGACAGCAGATCGGTCTCCGGTTCGATGAGCAATCGCTCGGCCACGTCAGCCGCGGTGTCGCGATAGCTTTCGGGTAGCGCGTCAACCACCTTGAGCATCGCCGAAGCAAGCGCCGAGCCGAGGCCGAATGCCTGCGCGCCGCGCCGCGATCCGGCGACCAGTAAGGAAAGCGCCTCGTCGTGGTTCAGCCCGGTGAGCTCGGTCCGGAAACCGGGTAGCAACGCGAAACCGCCGTGCCGACCGCGTTCGGCGAAGACCGGGATACCTGCGGCGGACAGCGCCTCGATGTCGCGCAACACCGTGCGGGTGGACACCTCCAGCTCGTCGGCCAGCTCGGTCGCGGTCAGCTGACCGCGCTGGCGCAGCAGCAGCACCAGCGACACCAACCGGTCGGCGCGCATTCGAAAACTTTACCGAATACACGACACAGGATGTCGTGATTTGCTGGGAGGCTTACCACCACGACGTCGAAGATGGCGGCTCCCGAGCCGTGGACGTACGTATCTCGATGAATCGAATGGAGTGGATGTGGCAGTGGAACGAACGGCGGTCAACCCGGTCACGTGGTCGGTGGAGATGGGATTCAACCAGGGTGAGCTGGTCTCCGGGCACACCCGGACCCTGTACTGCTCCGGGCAGACCGCGATGAGCGGCGACGGCGAGCCCCAGCATGCCGGTGATATGGCGGCGCAGTTGGCGCTGAGCCTCGAGAACTTGGAGGCCGTGCTCGGAAAGGCCGGCATGACCCTCGCGAACCTCGTCCGACTCAACGTCTACACCACCGACGTCGATCTGCTTTTCCAGCACTACGGCGTGCTGGCGTCGCGGTTGGGCGCTTGCGAGGTGGCACCGACGACCACGATGCTCGGGGTCACACGACTGGCGATCCCCGGCCAGATGGTCGAGCTCGAGGGGACCGCCGTCGACTGAGGCCGCCTCGCCGCCTCCGGTAGGGCTGCCGGAGGCGGCGGGTAAGCAGGAAGGTAGGTGATTTCCCGGTGCTCAGAATGGTGACAATCGGCGTCTATGGCTTCGACGGTGAGTCCTTCCTGCAACGGCTACGGCACGCGGATGTCCGCCTGCTGCTCGATGTTCGCCAGCGCCGCGGTGTCCGCGGACCCGAGTACGCCTGGGCGAACTCACGGCGACTACAGGAGGCCCTCTCCCGAGCCCGGATCGCCTACGAGCACCACCGCGAACTCGCCCCTACCACCGAACTTCGCCAGCTCCAGTACGCCGAGGATGACCGCCGCGGGGTCGGCAAGCGCTCGCGCCGTGAACTCGCTGCCGAGTACACCCGCCGCTACACCACCGAGATCCTCGACCGCGCCGACCTCGCCCCGATCGTGTCCGCATTGCCGAGCAGCGGGATCGCGGCGCTTCTCTGCGTAGAACGCGACCCTGAGGCTTGCCACCGCTCATTGATCGCCGAGCGGCTGACCGAGCAGCACCACGTCACGTTCGAGCACCTGTGCCCGTGGTGACGCGGGAATTCCTCGAGTGCCCTAGGTGACGACCGGATGCGCCACATTCTCGCCGTAGGGGAGCAGTGTGCGCACCCCGAGCGCCAGCGTCTCCGGTGACGGATCGCCGATGATCAAGTGCTGCAGGATGAATCCGGGCAGCAGCCCGATGATGGCGACCGCGACCGCATGGGTGTCGGCGTCCTCGGGCAACCAGCCGATGTCCCTCATCTTCTCGGCGTATTCGTGCCAGACATTGCGCATGGCGAGGATGGCCTCCTTGACGTAACCCGCCGCCTCCGGTTCGACCAGCGCCAATGCCCAGGCCTGCGGGGCCAGTCGGATCGGGCCGTCGGGGCCGCTGCGCGCCACGATGTTCTCCGCGAGCAGGGTGACGATCTGCGCCGGGGTGGGCAGCGGATCGTTGTGGATCGCCTCGATCATGATGGCGCGCACCTCGACCATGGTCTTGGTGGCCAGGGCGGCGATGATGTCGTCCTTGCTCTTGAAATAGCGATAGACGGCCCCGGCCGAGAGCCCCGATTCCGCGAAGATGTCCTGCATCGAGGTGTCGTGGAAACCCGTGCGGGCAAAGCACAGCCGCGCGGCGTCCAAGATCTGCTGTCTGCGGCGTTCCAGGTGTTCTTCGCTGACTCTGGGCATGAGCCCAAAGTAAAACGAATATCCGTTCTTGACAAGCGCGGTGCCCCGTGCGATGGTAGGGCCATCGAAAAAGAACGGACATTCGATTTTCGGGAGAACTTCATGAACAGCACGCAGCGAGCGCTCGCCGTCGGTATCGGCGCCGCCCTGCTCCAAGCCCTGATGCTGATCGCCTTCGCCTGGCCCGCCGCCAATATCGCGCCGCGCGATCTGCCCATCGCGATCACCGGTCCGCAGGCGAGTCAGATCGCGGGCAAGCTGGCCGAGCACAGTCCCGACGCTTTCGAAATCACCAGCCCAGCCGATGAGGCCGCCGCCCGCGCCGCCATCGCGGACCGCGAGGTCTACGGCGCGATCCTCACCGGCGGCGGCGCGCCGCGGGTCCTCGTCGCCTCCGGTGCGAGCCCGGCCGTCGCCCAGCAACTCACCGCCGTCGCCCAGCAGCTGTCCGGCGCACCGGCCGCCGCGGTCGAGGACGTGATCGCGGCCGATGCCGACGACCCGCGCGGTGTCGCCTTCGGGGCCATGGTGCTGCCCCTGGTGATGGCGGGTATCGCGGCGGGCGTGCTGCTCAGCCTGGTGATCCCGTCGGTCACCGCCCGGGTGGTCGGCCTCGTCACCTTCGGCATCGCGGGCGGCTTGGTGAGCATGGCGATCATCCAGGGCTGGATGTCGGTGGTCCCCGGCCCGTTCCTCACCCTGGCGGCGGTGGCCGGCCTGGTCTCCTTCGCGGTCGCGGGCACGGTCGTCGGTCTGGCCACCGCTATCGGCCGCGCGGGCATCGGTATCGCGGCCTTGACCATGCTGCTCGTCGGCAACCCCTTCTCCGCCGCCACCTCGGCCCCCGAATTGCTGCCGCAGCCGTGGGGTGTCATCGGCCAGTACCTGCCGCCCGGCGCGGCCGCCTCACTGCTCCGCTCGGTCGCCTTCTTCGACGGCGCGGGTGCGGCGAAACCGCTGATGGTGCTGCTGACCTGGGCCGTCGTGGCGGTTGCTCTGCTGGGTGTGGGAGCTCTGCGCGACCGCGGCGCTGCGGCCGCCCCGGTACCCACACAATCGCCCGACCCGGTCCCGGCCGCCTGAGCCGATCCATCGAATCGACCGCCATCCGACCGGGACGGCGGTCGATTCGCTGTCCGTGGCACGCGGGAGGACGGACGATCCGTCGCCGGGTCAGCCGACGGTGAAGGACAGGGTCGGTGCGGTGGCCGCCGGATCACCCGGCTGACCCGCGGCGGTTGCCTAGACGGCCGGGGTGCGCGTCACTGATGTCCGGGCGGACCGGTTCAGACGGTCCGGCCCACCTTGTCCGGTTGCCCTGCCGCGCAGTCCCGGCAGGTGCCGAAAATCTCCATGGTGTGGCTCACCTCGGTGAAACCGTGTTCTCCCGCAATGGCTTCTGCCCATGCCTCGACCGTCGGCCCCTCCACCTCGACGGTGCGACCGCAGTGTCTGCAGACCAGGTGGTGATGGTGCCCGTTGGAGCACTGGCGGTACACCGACTCCCCGGAATCGGTGCGCAGCACATCGACCAGCCCGGCATCGGCCAGCGATTGCAGGGTGCGGTAGACCGTTGTCAGCCCGATGCCCTCGCCGCGGCGGCGGAGTTCGTCGTGCAACTCCTGCGCGGAGCGGAACTCGTCGATATCACCGAGCAGGGCGGCGATCGCGCTGCGCTGGCGGGTGCTGCGGATGCCGACCGGTTTCTGCGGATTGAGCGTCTTGTCAGGCACGAATCACCCTTCCTCGGCGTGCGCGACGGCATCGACGACGATATGCGCCAGGTGGTCGTCGACCAGTTCGTAGAGCACCTCGCGGCCGGATCGCTCACCGTGTACGACGCCCGCGGACTTCAGGATGCGCAGATGTTGGCTGACCAGCGGTTGGGTCACGCCGAGCGCCTCCACCAACTCGTGCACACAGCGCGGCGATTCGCGTAGTTGTAGCACGATCGCGATGCGCACCGGTGCCGCCAGGGCACGCAGCAACTCGCCGGCATCCTCCAGGACAGCCCGCGCGGGCACCGGCGCGGGGCCGGGGGACCGGTACGGGTTGTGCGGATGCGCGGTAGCGGTTTCGGCGGTCATCGAACCAACTCCTTATTGGAAAGCGATCCCATTTTGATATGCACGAGTGCGCATGTCAAACGAGACGCGCGGAGCGTTCACAGACTACGTGCCGCGCCACACCCTGTGCGGTGCAAAACCGGTTGGCAGGTGCCGATAGTCTGGAGGCACTCGTCGTCCCCCCTGGGGACGCATTTCCGACTCGCAGTGGATGGAGAATTCTCGCGTGGCACCCAAGTCGAAGGTGGACACCGTTGCCAACCTCGCCAAGCGCCGGGGTCTGGTGTACCCGTGCGGTGAGATCTACGGAGGCACCAAGTCGGCATGGGACTACGGTCCGCTCGGTGTCGAGCTCAAGGAGAACATCAAGAAGCAGTGGTGGCGGTCCATGGTCACCAGCCGCGAGGATGTCGTCGGCCTCGACTCGTCGGTGATCCTGCCGCGCCAGGTCTGGGAGGCCTCCGGCCACGTCGCGACGTTCACCGACCCACTGGTCGAGTCGCTGCACACGCATAAGCGCTACCGCGCCGACCACCTGCTCGAGGCGTACGAGGAGAAGCACGGCCACCCGCCGGTCAACGGCCTGGCCGATATCAAGGATCCGGAGACCGGCCAGCCCGGTAAGTGGACCGAGCCGAAGAACTTCTCCGGCCTGCTCAAGACCTTCCTCGGCCCGGTGGACGACGAGGAGGGCATGCACTACCTGCGGCCCGAGACGGCCCAGGGCATCTTCGTGAACTACAAGAACGTGATGACCACCGCGCGCAAGAAGCCGCCGTTCGGCATCGCGCAGATCGGCAAGAGCTTCCGCAACGAGATCACGCCGGGCAACTTCATCTTCCGGACCCGCGAATTCGAGCAGATGGAGATGGAATTCTTCGTCAAGCCCGGCGAGGACGCGGAGTGGCACAAGTACTGGATCGACACCCGGCTGGCCTGGTACACCGACCTCGGCATCGACCCGGAGAACCTGCGCCTGTTCGAGCATCCCAAGGAGAAGCTGTCGCACTACTCGGCGGGCACCACCGACATCGAGTACCGCTTCCGCTTCCAGGGCAGCGAGTGGGGTGAGCTGGAGGGCATCGCCAACCGGACCGACTACGACCTGAAGACGCATGCGGAGCACTCCGGCACCGACCTCGGTTTCTCCGACCCGAACACCGATGAGCGCTACATCCCGTATGTCATCGAACCGGCGGCCGGTCTGACGCGCTCGCTGATGGCGTTCCTGGTCGACGCCTACGCCGAGGACGAGGCCCCCAACACCAAGGGCGGCGTGGATACGCGCACCGTGTTGCGCCTCGACCGCAGGCTTGCCCCGGTGAAGGCCGCGGTGCTGCCGCTGTCGCGCAATGCGGATCTGACGCCGAAGGCGAAAGACCTCGCCGCGCAGCTGCGCCGGAGCTGGAATGTGGAGTTCGACGACGCGCAGGCCATCGGCCGCCGCTACCGTCGCCAGGACGAGATCGGCACCCCGTTCTGCATCACCGTCGACTTCGACACCCTCGAGGATCAGGCCGTCACCATCCGTGAACGCGACTCCATGACGCAGGAGCGGATCGCGCTGGACAAGGTCGAGGGCTACCTGGCCCAGCACCTCATCGGCGCGTAGTGTTCCGAATCCGAGCCCGGCAACCGGTGGTTGCCGGGCTCGGTTCGTTTCAGTGACAGTGCGATCCGGCGCCGCCGTAGCTGTCGTGATGCAGCGCCTCGCCGACATGGCGCTGTCTGCCCAGCGGGGTCAGATTCAGGTAGTTGTGGGTTCCGATGAGAATGTCGCCGCCGCGTCGGCCAGCAATTTCTTGCGGGTCGTCAACCATTCCTCGGCGGAGACGACGGCCGGACGATTCATGATGTATCTCCTCGTGTCGGTGAGACCGGTCCGTAGAGGTAGACCGGCCCGCCGGGGAGATCTCATCGGTCAGAGCGGCACATCCCAGAACGCGTATTCGTGCCGCATTCCTTCCAGGAAAAACCGTTGCGCGCGGGCCGGATCGCCACCCGCCTCATCGAGCATCTGGGCGCAGCGGCGGGTGAGGGCGGCGAAGCCGGGGTCGGCATAGGTATCCACCCAGCGCCGGTAGCGCGGGTCGGCGGGCGGGTTCGCGGCGAGGATGGCGCCGAGGGTGGAGTAGCCCCACATGCAGGGATAGAGGGCAGCCAAGCCGTCGGCGTAGTCGGCGGCGGATTCCAGCAGGAATGTGGTGTAGGCCGCGCAGGGCGCACCCTTGACCGCGCCGTCCAGATCGGCGCCGAACTCGGCCGCCAGTGTGCGGTGCAATGTGAGCTCGTCGTGGTAGGTGGCATGGGCCAGATCGACCAGGTCGCCGAGATGGGCCGCGGGCGCCTGCCAGGCGAGCCTGCTGAATACGCGCACATAATCGAGGAGGAACAGGTAGTCCTGTTCCAGCCAGGACCGGAAGACGGGTTCGGGCAGATCGCCGTGCGCAATGCCCGCCACCGTGGGGTGGGTCAGCTGCTGCTCGACCAGTGGACGGCCGAGCTTCTCCAAATGTGCCGCGAGACTCATCGGAGAAGTCTCTCCTACCTGCCGAATTGCGCGGAATCCGGCCGTGACGCACCCTTGGCGGTGTGTGGTGGTTCGAAGGTGATGTGGTGCGGGTATTGGCGCCGTCGGAAGAACGTTTCGTGCGGCACGGGACCTACACCGGTCGATCGGTGCGCGTCGAGGGCTCACTCGACACGGCGGCGTTGAGCGCGGCATTCGCGGCGTTGCAGCGCGCCTATCCGGTACTCACCTGTCGCATCGGCGAGGATGCCGCGGGACGCGGCTATCTGCTGCGGCCATCCGGGGAATCCGTGGGGGCGTGGGTGCACGCGGGCGACGCCGAAGAGGTGCGAATCCCCGTCGAGCCGATCGATCCGGCCGTACAACTCGCCTACCTGGATGTGGTGGCGGCCGACGCCGGGCCCGCGCGGGTCACGCTGTTCGCGCATCACGGCATCGCCGACGCGGGACACTGCGTCGAACTGTTCTCCCGACTATGGGACTACTACACCGAATACCTGGAGACCGGTTCGATAACCGTTGTGCCGCAGGCATATCCGCAACCATTGGAATGGCATGCGGCGCAGCGCAGGATCACCAGGGGAGCGGACTCCGGCCTCGAGCAGGTGACCCACCCGCTCCCACCGGAGGCGCGGATCCTGCCGCCCGACCCCGAAACTCCGGCGCCGCCCTCGCTCGCCCGGGCCCGGCGCACGGTGCTCCACGCCGAGTCCACCGCCCGCATCGTCGCACTCGGTCGTCAGCCGGGCGTCACCGTCAACGGCCTGATCACCGCCGCCTTGCTGCGCGCCTATGTCGCCGAAACCGCGGATGTCAGCGGTGATCCGGTACCGGTCGGCTGCCTGTATCCGGTCGATCTGCGCACCCGTCTCGATCCGCCGGTCCCCGCCGCCGAGGGCACCAATATGGCCGGACTCGCCTGCTTCGCCGCCACCGTCGACCCGATGGCCGGTTTCGGCGGACTGGCGCACCAGGTCTCGGCCCGACTGCACGACGATCTGGCCGCCGGACTCGTTCAGCAATCCGTACTGCATTTCCCGGACTACTTCGGCCCCACCAGAATCCACTCCGTGGCCGGCCATATCGCGCTGACCAATACCGGTCGCGTCCCCGCCTTCCGCACACCCGCCGGTCTGACCCTCACCGACTACGAAATCGTGTACCTCTCGGCCCATCCCAGGCCGAGCACCGGCGCCTCCGCCGCCGTCACCTTCCTCGTCTACACCTTCGAGGGCCGCCTCACCGTCGGCGTCCTCGGCGGCGGTCCAGCCGCCGACCGTCTTCCCGAGGCCGTCGCCAAACAACTCGACGCCCTCGCCACCGAACCGCTCGGGCTCTGACCCACCACCGTCTGTGACCGCCGCAACCGCTGGCCCGACGCCCGGACCAACTGAGAAACACCGTCAGCGAGAGAGACAGTCGGGCACCGGAGCAGGCCGACCGGTTTGGGCGTGGCGGGATCGGCGCGTAGCTGAATGGGGCGGGCGGGGTCGGTGATTCGTGGAATGCTGATACCGAGGCGACGATGCGGAAGCGGGTGGCGAGTGGTGCGGACGAATAAGGCGCGGTGCGGTGGCCTCGGTGCCGCCGCGATCGGCGTTGCGGCGCTGGGTTTGGGGGAGGCGATCGCCGCGATGCGCGGCGGATCGCTGATCGATACCGTGGGGCGGGCGCTGACCGATACGGCGCCGGTGCCGGTGGTCGAGGCGACCGTCGCGCTATCCGGTCGGCACGACAAAGCGGTGACCCGGCTCGGTGTCGGGGCCGGTGCGCTTGCGGCCACCGTGGGGCTCGATGCGCTGCCGCCGCGGGCGCGGGTGGCCGCCGCCGCGGCCTCCGGAGTCGTGACGGGTGCGCTGGCCCTGCGGCAGTCCAACCGGTCGGTGACGGCCGCCGCCGGCGCGGCCGCCGCCGGGATGCTCGCCGCCGGGCTGCTCGGGCGTCCGCGCGGGGCGCTGGGCACCGTGGCCTGGGGCCTGGCGGGCATGGGGCTGCTGGCGACCGCGCAGACCCTCCAGCGCGATCATGATCGTCGGCAGGACAACGAGATTCGCCGCGTCGGTCCGATTGGCGTCCTCGGTGTCGTCCCAGAGGACGGGCTCGAAGGGGAACCCGGGCTGTCCGCGCTGATCACCGCCACCCGCAAGTTCTACGTCGCCGATGTGAATCTGCGTCCGCCGCGGATCGATCCGAACCGCTGGCGGCTCGCCGTCACCGGCAAGGTGGCACATCCGCTGCGGCTGTCGCTGACCGAATTGGCCGCCGACGCCGTCGAATTCGACGCCGTCATGGTGTGCGTGCACAACCGGGCGGGGCAGGGGCGCGCGGGTAACGCCCGTTGGTTCGGTGTCCCGCTGGCAGATCTGCTCGAACACGCGATGCCGGATTCGGACGCCACCCGCCTGGTCACCCGGGCGATCGACGGCTACACCATCTCGCTGCCATTGCGGTCGTTGCGCTCCGGCGAACTGCCCGGCTACCTGGTGATCGGCATGAACGGCGAACCACTCGCGCCCGCGCACGGCTTTCCGGCCCGGGTCTTCGTCCCCGGCCTCTACGGTCAGTACACCGGGGTCAAATGGCTCGCCGAACTGGAACTCACCGACGACAGCCACGTCGATTACTGGGTGAAACGCGGCTGGCCGTCGGCCCCGCTGTGGGTCGAACCGCACGCACGCATCGACGTCGCCGCGCCCGGCCGCGCCTGCGCGGGCACCACCACCGTCGCCGGTGTGGCCTGGGCCCCGCCGGAGGGCGTCGCCTCGGTGGAAGTGCGTGTCGGCAACGGTGATTGGCAACCGGTGGACTTGGCCACCGAACTCGCGCCCGCCGCATGGCGCCGCTGGCGCACCACCCTGGAACTCGCCCGGGGCTCGCACACCCTCCAAGCCCGCACCATCGGCAAATCCGGCCGGGTCCAAGACGGCGCCAACCGCCCGCCGTTCCCCGCCGGACCCACGGGATTCCACACGATCACCCTCGAGGTCTGAGCATCCACCAGCCCGGCACGGCGTTCGCGAACGACCGAGCCGGGCCCGCACCGGATCCGGCTACTCCGCCGCGACGGGTTCCTGGAGTTCGGTGACCCAACCGGCGGGATCTTCGGTGTACTCCAGGGTGACCTCGCGGGCGGGGCCCGCGGAGCGGTAGCCGTTGGCGTCGATCCAGCGGCCCATCGCCTGCCATGGTTCCAGCACATCGTCCATGCTGCCGCGGTGCACGACGGTGGCCGCCCGCGCCACGGCGGGGAGGTCGACGATCGAGAAGTCGTGACCGGCCACGAGTTCCACTGCGACCGGCATGGCCGCGTGCACGAGCACCGAGCCGTCCTCCCCGGCACGCTCCTCGTAGTAGGCGATGCTGGGACCGACCGGCTCGATCCCGGCCTGTTCCAGCCGTCGGCACAGCTCCTCGAAGAGCGGACCGACCACCGGGCCGATCGATTGCGGCTCGAAATCGCCCGCGACGCCGGTCAATTCGGCGACTCGGACGGCGGGAATGGATTTGATCACTACATCATTGGCAGGCATGACGCCCTCCTTCTCGATGATGCGGAGCCTCGTTTCGACCTGGACGAGCCGGGCCCGGTCGCCGCTGATCCGCTGTTCCAGCTCCGCGCGGCGCAAGGCGAGCATGCCGCGCAGTTCCGCGCTGTCGACCTTGTCGTCGAGGATCTGGCGCACCTGTTCCAGCGTGAACCCCAGATCCTTCAGTGCGACAATGCGATTGAGGCGGGCGAGTTGTCCGGCCTCGTAGAACCGATAGCCGGTCGCGGCGTCCACCCGGTCCGGTCGCAGCAGTCCGATCGCGTCGTAGTGACGCAGCATGCGGACCGATACCCGTCCGTGTCTGGCGAAGTCTCCGATACTGAACATGACGCCTCCCGGTCTACGGCCTCACACGGTGTCAGGGTCAAGCGCCGCCTCAGAAGCGCCCGCCGCGGCCGATGCGGCGCGACCCGCTCGATCCGCCGTAGGATCCCGCGCTGTATCCGCCGGATCCGCGCCGGGCCCCGCCCGCCGCACCCCGCAGCAGTCCTTCGATCAGGATTCCGCCGAGCACCGCGCCCGCCTGCCCGGACCCCGACGGCGGACGGCTCGCCTCCCACGCCCGCACGCTGGCCTGCGCCTCTTGGAGCGCGCGCCCGGCCATATCGGCGGCCGATCGCGCATGCGTCAGGGCCTGGGCGGGATCATTCGCGCTCAGCTGTTGTGCGGCATCGAGATTGCGTTGCGCCTCCGAGAGCCGGGTCCGCGCATTCGCGTCGATTCCGCCGCGCCGGGTGGTGATGTAGTCACCCGCCGCGGCGATCCGCGACCGTGCGTCGGTCAGCGCCCGATCCAGCCTGCGGCGCAGATCCTCGGCGGCGAGCTTGCGGTCGGTGGCCGCGGCGATGGCACTGTCCAGTTCGCCGTCGGCGGTGACCGCGTCATGGAAGGCGTCCAGCGGATCGGTCTGCGCCGTGGCCGTGGCCGTATCCCATGCCCGCTGGGCCGCGGCGGTCGCGGCGGCGAGTTCCGCTCCGCCGTAGCTCGCGAGTTCGGTGGCCGCGGCGATATCGGCGCGCAATTCGTCGAGGACACCGGGCAGGCCGTCGCGCGCCTGCTGAATATTCGTCGCCGCATTATCGACCGCGTCCAGCAGCATGCGAGCCTGGCTCACGGCGGCCTCCCCCGATCGGATCGCGGCCACCGCGCCACCCTGTTTGCCGACCGGCTGTGCCAGCGCGTCCCGGCCCGCGTCGATATTCTGTTCGGCGAAGGTGATTCGCTCGCGCGCCATGGTCACATTGTCCTGAATCGAGGCGAGCACACCGGCCGGATGCGCCGTGCTCAACCGGGCCAGCTCGGCCTCGGAGGCGGGTGTGCGTCCGGTCAGCTCGACCAGGTCCCGGGTCAGCGCGTCCAATCGGCTCGGTGCGTTGATCAACAGGTTGCGCATCTCGTCGAATTCGGCCACCCGCGCGTCGAGTTCGCGATCGGCCCTGCCGACCACGCCGAGCAGTTCGACCAACAGGCCGCGCTGCCCGTCGGTGGTCTCCGGGATCTCGTCGTCGAGCCGCTGCCGGATCTGGAATGCCTTGGCGGCGGCGGTCTTCGCATGCTCCAGCGCGGTGGTGAACGGGGTGGTCGCGGTGGCCCCGAATTCGCCGGTGGCCAGCTCCAGTTCTTCGGCGCTGGTCCGGATCGCGTTATCGATTTCGACCAGCACTTCGCGCGAGCGCGCGTGCAGCGCTTCCAGCGGCAGCTCCGCGAGCGCGGCGCTGTTCTCCGGGTCCAGACTGCGCGCCGCCGCCAACTCCGCGCGACTTCGATCGCGCCGCCGTTTGCGCGAGAAGAGCACCAGTCCGCCGATGACCAGAACCACCACGAGGGCGAGGATCAGCAGGGTGCGAACGCTGACCCCGCCACCGCGCATGGCCGAGTTCAGTCCGTCGGCCGTCTCGATCCCGGCCTCGGCCCACCGGCTGTCGCGCAGCGCGGGCTCCACCTCGCGGGTGAGCAGGGTATCGAGTTCGGCATCGCTGACATCGTCGGGCAGATCGCCGTAGAAGGAGTATTCGCGTGTTCCGGTGGCGACGGCCAGCAGCAGATCCCGCGTCCCGAAACGGGATTGCGTCGCCGTGCGCTCGGCCCACATCTGCGGATCCAGTCCACCGAAATCACGCACGTAGGCGATCCACAGCCGCATCTGGTGATCGGCGTACAGCTGATCCACCGCCGAACGCACCCGATCGAATTCCGCGCCGTCGAGCACCTTCGCTTCGTCCACGACGTAGGTATCGAGGCGTGTCGGCGGCTCCGCGAACGCGCCAGGCGCGCCGATCAGCGCGATGCACGCGAGCAGTACCACCCGGGCAGACCAGCGGACGAGGCCATTCGGCTGCAGCGGCATGCCATGAATGTATCGGTGGAATACGCCCTACCAGTGGATAGCATCGACGTGTGATCACGATCGATGTTCCGTACACCGGCCACGTGTTCCCCGGATCGAATCCGCAGCAGCGGGATCTACCCGGCGCCCGCATCATCAAAATGTCCGTCGGTGCCATGGACAACAACTGCTATCTCGTCCAGGACGCCGCCACCGGCGCGGCCCTGCTCATCGACGCCGCCAACGAACCCGAGCGCATCGCGGCCCTGATCGCCCAGGAGGCCCCGGGCAAGATCCGACTGATCCTCACCACCCATCAGCACCCCGACCACTGGTGGGGCCTGAAGGAGGTGCAGGCCGAAACCGGCGCCCCCACCGCCGTCCACGCCCTCGACGCCGCTCCCCTCCCTGTCCACCCCGACCGTCTCCTCGCCGACGGCGACACCGTCGACATCGGCGACCTCACCTTCTCGGTCATCCACCTGCGCGGCCACACCCCGGGCTCGGTCACCTTGGCTCTCACCGACGAATCCGGCCGCCATCACCTCTTCACCGGCGACTCGCTGTTTCCGGGGGGTGTCGGGAAAACCAACAGCCCGGCCGACTTCGACTCGCTCTACAAGGACGTCACCACCAAACTCTTCGACTGCTACCCCGACGACGCCATCGTCTATCCGGGCCACGGCAACGACACCACCCTCGGCGCGGAACGTCCGCAATTGGCCGAATGGCGCGAGCGCGGGTGGTGAGCCGACCGCAGCGAATCCGAGCGCGGCGTGAAGCCGCGAACGGGCCTGATCGAGGCGGTCTACGCGGCGCTGTAATCCGTCCGCCGCCGACATCGATCCGCCCGCTCCCGGGATCCGAGGCGTCTCACCGTCGGACCCGCCCGGGCAACTCATCGGAATGTCAGCCTGTCCTGGCAGACTTGCAACGTGAGTTCGTCAACCCAGCATCCCGGAGCCGGATCGGCTCGAGATCCCGGCCGGCCGCGTGGTTTCGGCGCCGGGCTGCGGCGCTGGACCTGGCGGCTGGCGGCCGGCGCGATCGTGGCCGGGGTGGTGCTGATCGGCGGTACCGCGATCCGGGTGTGGCAGGTGGCGCGGATCGACGACTACAGCAAGGCCGATGCGATCGTGGTGCTGGGCGCGGCGCAGTACTCCGGCACGCCCTCCTCGGTCTTCGAGGCGCGCCTCGACCAGGCGGCAAAGCTGTTCAGGCTCGGTGTCGCTCCGAAGGTGATCACCGTCGGCGGTAAGCAGGAGGGCGACCTGTACACCGAGGCCGCCTCGGGCAAGAACTACCTACAGTCCCTCGGCGTGCCCGCGGATCACATTCTCGCGGTGGAGACCGGTTCGGACACCCTGCGCAGCATCGAGGCCGTCGCGACCGCCATGCAGGCGCGGGAAATGTCCTCGGCGGTGCTGGTCAGCGACCCCTGGCATTCGCTGCGCACCCGCACCATGGCCCGCGACGCCGGGCTGGACGCGTGGACCGCGCCCACCCGCACCGGCCCGGCCGTCTACACCCGGGAATCCCAGGCACACGGCATCGCCAGGGAAACCGGCGCGCTGCTGTGGTACCAGCTCACCCATTTCTCCGCCGACTTCGAATACACGGCGGGCCAGTGAGATCCGATGACTGACAACTACACCGAACACGACCGGGAACGCATGGTCGTCGAGGGCGCGAAGACCGCGGGTCTCGGCCCGCCGCGCAGCGAATTCGAAACCGGTCACCGCACCGAGTTCGCGCGCGACCGGGCGCGCGTACTGCATTCGGCCGCATTGCGCAGACTTGCCGACAAGACCCAGGTCATGGGTCCGCGCGACGGCGACACTCCGCGCACCCGGCTGACCCATTCGATCGAGGTCGCCCAGATCGGCCGCAGCATCGCCGACGGCCTGGGCACCGACCCCGACCTGGTCGATCTGGCCGGTCTGGCCCACGACATCGGCCACCCGCCCTACGGACACAATGGCGAGAAGGCCCTGGACATATTCGCCGACGACTACGGCGGCTTCGAAGGCAATGCCCAGAATCTGCGCATCCTCACCCGGCTGGAACCCAAGGTTCTGGCTCCCGACGGCACCAGCGCCGGACTCAACCTGACCCGCGCCGCCTTGGACGCCGCCATCAAATATCCGTGGGGCCGCCCCGGGCCGGGCGCCAAATTCGGCGCATACGACATCGACACCGACCGCCTGGACTGGATACGCAAGGACGCACCGGACCGCACGAAGAGCCTGGAATGCCAGATCATGGACTGGTCCGACGACGTCGCCTACTCGGTGCACGACGTCGAGGACGGCGTGATCGCGGGCCGCATCGAACTGCGGGCGCTGGCCGACCCCGCCGAACAGGCTGCCCTCGCACGTATGGGCCTCGCCCAGCATCCCTCGCTGTCCGCGGATGAACTCGTCGCCGCCGCCCAGCGCCTTTCGGAACTTCCCGTGGTCGCCGCCGTCGGCCGCTATGACGGATCCTTCGCCAGCTCGGTCGCCCTGAAACGCCTGACCAGCGAACTTGTCGGCCGCTTCGCCACCGCGGCCATCATGGCGACCCGCGCGGTCGCCGGTCCGCGTCCGCTGTCCCGATATGCCGCCGATCTCGTGGTGCCTCCCGTGGTCCAGGCGGAGGTCGCCATGCTGAAAACCGTCGCCCTGCGCTACGTCATGTCCGACGAGGACCACAAACTCCGCCAAGCCGACCAGCGGGATCGCATCCTCGAGGTCGCTACCCGTCTCCTGGCGGCCGGGCCCACGTACCTGGACCCGGTGCTGCTGCCCTGGTGGGAGGCCGCCGACACCGAGACGGCCCGGGTCCGCGTCATCGTCGACCAGATCGCGTCGTATACGGAGAGCAGGCTGGAGCGGGTGCTGGCATCGTTGCGCACCGCGGGTCCGGCCTGAACACCCATTCAGCAGGCGATTCTGGTGAAAAAGCCCACTGACGCCGCCCGCCACCGGCGGGTGCTCGACGCCGCCCGGCTACTCCTGTCCGGATCAATGGGTCGACGGGATCGACGCTAGACTCGCTGAGTGGCCGGACGACTCCCAGATCGCGATATCGCGGCAATACGCGAACGCGTCCGGATCGAAGATGTGGTGGGGGAGTACGTCGCGCTGAAACGGGCGGGTGCGGACTCCATGAAGGGGTTGTGCCCATTCCACGACGAGAAGTCGCCGTCGTTCCATGTGCGTCCGAATCACGGCCTGTTCCACTGCTTCGGCTGCGGCGAGGGCGGGGACGTCTACAAGTTCCTCCAGAAGATCGAGCACATCGGATTCGTCGAGGCCGTCGAGCAGATGGCCGACCGCATCGGCTACCAGATCAACTACGAGGGCGGCGGTACCTCGGTACAGCGGGATCGGGGCACCCGGTCCCGGCTGGTCGCCGCCAACGCCGCCGCGCACGAGTTCTATATGGCCCGGTTGTGTGAACCGGAGGCCGAGACGGCTCGCAAGTACCTCACCGACCGCAACTTCGACGGCAACGCCGCCCAGCAGTTCGGCTGCGGATACGCACCCGACGGTTGGGACGCCTTGACTAAGTACTTGCTGCGCAAGGGTTTCGACTTCAAGGAGTTGGAGGCCGCCGGCCTGTCCAAACAGGGCAAGCGCGGCCCGATCGACCGGTTCCACCGCCGCCTGCTGTGGCCGATCCGCAATCTCGGCGGCGAGGTCATCGGCTTCGGCGCCCGCAAACTGTTCGACGACGACACCATGCCCGGCAAGTATGTGAACACCCCCGAGACGATCCTGTACAAGAAGTCCCAGGTGCTGTTCGGCCTCGACCTCGCCAAGCGGGAGATCGCCAAGGGTCATCAGGCCGTCGTCGTCGAGGGCTACACCGACGTCATGGCCATGCACCTGGCCGGAGTGAAAACCGCCGTCGCCTCCTGCGGCACCGCCTTCGGCGAGGAGCATATGGCGATCCTGCGCCGCCTCCTGATGGATGACAACTTCTGGCGCGGCGAGATCATCTACACCTTCGATGGTGACGCCGCGGGCCAGGCCGCGGCGCTGAAAGCCTTCGTCGGCGACCAGCGGGTGGCCGGGCAGACCTATATCGCGGTCGCCCCCGACGGGCAGGATCCGTGCGAGCTACGGCAGCGCTCCGGTGACGGCGCCGTGCGCGACCTGATCGCGCGGCGAACCCCGCTGTACGAGTTCGTCATTCGCGGCATGGTCGAGAAGTACTACAAGGATCCGGTCAGCAAGGACATGACCGGCGACCAGCAGGTGCAGGCCCTGCGTGAGGCGATCCCCGTGGTCGCCCAGATCAAAGACAACGCCACCCGCAGGGTCTACGCCACCAAGCTCGCCGGGTGGGTCGGCTGGGATGACATCCAGACCGTGGTGCGCCGGGTCGGCGAAGAGGCCAAACGAGCCCGCACCGACGGCCCCCGCCGCTCCGACGGCAATGGTGCGTCCGCGTCGACGCAACCGGCCGCCGAAAGGCCCGCACCCCGCCCCGCTCCCAACGATCCGGTCCTGCTGCCGCAGCGCCAAGTGCTGTGCGCCGCACTGCAATACCCGGCGATCGCGGGCACGGTCTTCGATGCGCTCGAGGTCGAGGCATTCACCCACCCGGCCTACGTCGCGGTCCGCACCATGATCAGCGCGGCAGGTGGCACCTCCGCCGGGCTCGGCGGCGCCGAATGGGTCAACGCGGTATCCGACTGCACCGACGACCTCACCATGCGCGCCCTGGTCTCCGAACTGGCCAGCGAGCCGCTCCCCGTCAAGCGCGCCGACGACATCCCCCGCTTCATCACCGGAGTACTGGCTCGCGCCCAGGAGGCATGGGTCGGCCGTCAGGTCGCCGAACTGAAATCCAAACTCCAGCGCGTATCGTCCACCGAACAGCCCGATGCGTATATGGCGCTGTTCGGCGATCTCGTCGCACTGGAGCAGTACCGCAAGAGCCTGCTCACCCAGGCCATGGGCAATTCGGACGATTTCGTCACGAACTGATCCCCGCGCCGAAACCCCGTGCGGCGCTGGAACAGTCGTCGCTCAGCGGCGCAGCTGATCGTGCGGCACCAGCACCGTGGTTCGCTCGTCCAGCGGCACCATCGGCTCCAGCTGCGGTCGCGTGCTGAGCTTGTCCGACAGCTTCTGCCGACCGACCTGCACCAGCTTGCGGGTCACCGGACTCTCCGTGACCGCGCGGGTCGCCGCACTGATCTGCTCGTACCGAGCCCGACCGGCCTTAGTGCCGAGCACGTACCCGGCCGCAATGCCGATGATCAACCGCAGCATCTCGTTGAGCTCCTCCCAATAGCCAGTGCGCGGCTACCATCCTGCCCGACACCGGTCCCACCTGTCGATCCGGATCCACAGTCCCCCGCCGCCCCCCACATCCGCCCAGGTAGAAGCGCGATTTGGGAACCCGCCCAACCGTACGCTAAAGTTTCTTCTCGGCCCGCTCACCACGGAACGGCCACACAGGATAGTCCCCTATAGCTCAATTGGCAGAGCAGCCGACTGTTAATCGGCAGGTTTCTGGTTCGAGTCCAGATGGGGGAGCAGAACTAGCAGGTCAGGCGCGGTCACCGTGCCTGACCTGTTTTAGTCTGCGGGCTGCGACCAGGAATACGCCAAGAATTCCGTTCCCAGCTTCCTTGCGCTGCACCGTTTCGCCTGTCGGTATGGCCCATTGGCTTGTCGCTTCCGGCTCGACAGGTGAACGTCGCAGACTCGTGCCCTCGGCGGGGCACATCGAACATGGGAACGTGGACGACCTGCGGTTTCCGGGTGGGCAGCTGGTGATCGAAGCCGATTACCACCTATAGGTGGGCCAAACGCCTGACAACCCGAACCCGCTGACAGCCGAAGGGCCAGGGATTCGAATCACACCGGTAGGCACCCGGCGGGTATGAGAGTGGTCGCTGACTGAATGCCTGCGAACAGACCAGACGCAGATTCTCGGTGTCCAGAGCCGTGGACCGCGGTGGTTGGTCGGCACCGACCGAATCGGCAGACTCGGCGGTCGGTGTCGGCAATTGTTCGCGCGGCGGTGAGGTTGTTGCGGACGAGGACGGTGGTTGGATAGTTGGCTCCGAGGATCCGTTGAGAATCGGTGAGGGTGGCTTCGTAGGGGGTATGGCTTGGTCCAGTTGTCCCGCCGATGCGTAGGCGCTCGCGAGGTTGTTGCGGGAGGTGAGGGTGGAGGGGTGGTCGGGGCCCAGGATTTTGCCCGGATGGCCCGCGTTGCAGCCGAGCTCCGTGAGCTACGCCGACAACGGCCACGCATCACGCTGAAAGTCATCGCGAACGCCGCCAACATGCTGTTGGCAGCGGATTACGTCGAGGCGGTTGGATCCCCAGTAAGTCTCCCGACTCACCGGGGCGATTCACTGCGCTTCCCACGCATGAACGAGGGCAGGCCGTTGTCTTCATTGGAGCCGTTGAGCTGACCTTCGAAAGCCGTATGCGCGGCTTCGATCAGAGCGGGCGGAATCGTCGGGTGCGCCCCAGCGATCCGTGCCAGGGCTCGGAAGGTTTCGGAATCGAGGCCGGTGTGGTTGTGGACGGCTTCGCCGGCCATCGCGCGGGCGAGCTGGACATCGAACGCGGTGTGCAGTTCCTGGGTATCAGCATTGGGACTTGTCCCGTTCACGGGTGTCTCCTGGACTCTTATGAGCAGTTTGTGTAGCACTTTGGCTGGCTCAGATGCGTTTGCCCCGTTCATTTCAACTTCGGCGAAGTCGCGACTGCGGCCTTGAGTGCTCGGAGCGATTGCCGGTCCTGCTTGGTCGGTGTGGGAAGCCTGTTGATGTCCACACCCGCCCTTATTGCGTCGGCGATGGCCTCCGATCGGTTCTTGCTCTCGCGGAGGGCCTGCATCTGGCTGAGGCAGTCCACCAGGATTTATGTAGTCACGTGCGCATGTTCGTTTGTTATCGTGTGGGTTGACGGAACCCCCCGCCTCTGGGTGTTGAGTATGGGACGATCCCCACGTGGGACCTGAGGTGCTCGTCGCTGCCATCGCTGCTCTCGGTGCAAGTACATCCCTCTGGACGGTTCTGGGAACATGGATCAGGACCAAGCTTCGTCCCGAAGAGGATGTATCGGTGCGCGCACAGGTCGCAGTAGATGCATTCAATCAGGAGCTTTTGCGGACGGCGCTTGACGAGTCATTCTCTGGTGGAGATAACCTGCCTGACCATCACAACGGTAGTCGTACGGAAAATCAACCCTCCCCTGCTGGCCGAGCTGTTTGGGTACGCAACCCAAGTAGCGTAGAAAAGCGGCAGGTCGAGGAATACTTCGGTCATATAAAAGATGCCAAGCGTGAAAGTAGTATCTATTTCTGGGTGTGCTTGGTCTCAGGTCTATGTGGACTTCTTGTACTGCTTATCGCCGCGTTCATTGCAATATTTTCAGAAAAAGACGTGGCAATATTTACGGCGATTTGCGGTGCGCTACCGGCCGCTATATCTGCGCTGTTCTACGTGCGAGCAGATGCTGCATCGAAGTCTGCTGCCGATAATCTTGCTTTGCTGAACACGGCAGTAGATAACGCCGAGCGTCGACAGTATGCTGTGGATATCTCGGAAGCGATGACCGAAGGTTCTGATCGCCAGGGTGTTCTGAAGGTGATCGCAATGAGGCAGCTATTTCCGGATGCCACGCCCAGTGAGATTGCCGAGCTAATCAGAAGTGACTCGCCTCGTGTTGGAAATGAGGAAGCCGCTGTGGCTCGTAATACGGACTCCTGATCACTGATCAGAAGAACGCTTCTCTGACGCACGTCGGAACCTATGTGCGTGGGTCATGATCAGACCGCAGGGCAGCCATAGCCGCAGCGATCATGGCCCGCGCGTCCTGCCCGTGGATGGCTTGATTTTTGAGCCGGTGGAATGCCTTGTCATACAACGCTATCTCGCTGGGCTGGGTGATCGTCAGCTCAGCCGAGATGGTCTCGACCTGCACCATGCGGGTGTCGAACATGATGAAGTTGTTCATCACCGGTGCCCGGTAGTCACTGCTCGTCGGCACAATGCCCAGCACGACGCGAGGCAGAGACATTGCTGTGAGCAATCGGTCCATCTGTTCGAGCATCAGGTCCGCGGTGCCCACGCGGGTGTGGAGAACCTGTTCACCAAGGAGGAAGTAGAAGCGGTGGTTGCCTCGGTACAGGACTTGCTGACGCTCGAGGCGCGCGGCTAACCCCGGTTCGAGGTCGTCTGGTGGGTCGTCGTAGAAATCGAGAACCATAGCGAGCAGTGCTTCCGCGTAGGGCGGGGTCTGTAACAAGCCTGGCACCACGACCGGCTCATACCATCGCATCAGGCCGGTTTGGCCCTCCGTAGCGATGGATTGCTTTTGCCTGTGTGGCAAGCGCATTCGCTTCTGTTCGAGATAGGCAGTCTCGACGTTGCGCAGGTTGGCGAGGAGGTCGGGTACTTGATCGGCGCTGTGGGTGTGGATACACCAGACGCGCACGTCATCGTCTGTCGGCGTCTGCTTCCCGTACTCGATCTTCGAGACCTTAGAACTGTGCCAACCGGCAAGCTCAGAGAGTTGCCTACCGGTCAGCCCAGCATCCTTGCGGAGGTTGCGCAGGCGCTCACCGAACGCCTCGCGGGCCTCTTTCGCAGTAGTGGTCACGCCTTGACGTATTCCCCGTGGGGGACTGCTTTGTCCCACACCCGATTCCACACCGCCCGAACATGATCAACGATCACCGGATCTCTGGTGAACGCACCGCCCACGAACTGGCCGGATGGCTCGAAGACGGTGAACGCCACGAGGTTGTCATCGAACAACCAGAAGTCATCCGTACTCAGGTCGGATGGGTCGATCAGATGCCGAGCCAGATAGCGGATTTCCTCGCCCGCAGCGATGTTCTGTTCTGCAACAACGAGACCCCACCGGGTATAGTCGGTGTGTGGCTCGGTGATGACGCGGGCACGTCGCATCTGCTTCCCGCTCGACGTGATCGCGTGAACGTCGTCGGCCCAGTCCTTGAACCACTCGTAGTCGTCGGGCTCGCCGGCCAAGAACTGTTGGAACGGCTCGGACTCTTCCGGCGTCTCGTACGTGTCGAGCACTTCGAGATGGTACGCGGTGCGCTCGAACGTGTGGAAGAACTCGTCGAACGCCTCACCTTGTAAGAGCTGCATCGCCCCTGATCTCCTGTCCTACTGGAACCTCGAAGCAGGTCTCGTGGTCCGGTATATCCATCTGCGACAACGCTTCCGGGTCGGTCACTGGCTTGCCGGACAGCAGGAACGTCCCGTGACCCGTGTCCTGAAGCCGCACACCCAAGCACGTCCCCGGCTCCAGGAACCCGAGTAGCGGGTGTGGAATCTCGAGTACGTCATCACGCCCAGGTACCCGCCAGCCCTGCGCGATGTAGGTGCGACGATCGGCGCAGACGCACCACACTGCCGGACGGCCGGAACGCGCTGAACGCCAGCGCGGGCGACGAGTACGGGACGAAGGTGCAGGGGTGCGTCACCACGACCGAACGGGCTCGTAATCAATCCGGGGGTCGATGACCCGCCACACTCCCGCGAATAGAGCGGCCTAGTTTCGATTCTGGGCGGCTCTCATCGGCATGGGACGGCATAGTCGCAGGTACTTCGAGATGGCAACTGAGACAACGATGGAGCTGCCGGTGATCAGTGACGCACGACGTGATGCCCTACCCAGACGGCGTCTGAGATCGTCTGTGAGCGATTGCGATACACGCGCTCGAGCGATTGCATGGTGGCGATTCGTCAGGGCCGTATGGACGTGCTGAAAGTAGCTCGTTGTTGTCGGTCGTCGTAGCTATCCTCCACCTATGAAGGTTGGCGACTCGGTTCGTCTGGCGATAGACGACTTCTGTCGAGGTGAGGCAGAGGCGGCGATGCTCCACGCTGGCCGCGGTCAACGACTTCGTGGAGGCTTGCGGGCTGCGCTGGGCTCCAGCATCGGAGCCGTTGCAGCGGTACCCGACCGACTACGGCGGCCAACACTACGACGAGGAGATCCGAGAGTTTCTCGATCGAGCGAAACATGACTACCGGGATGATCCGGTTGTCCTGACTGGCCTGGCCATCTATGAACAACTGGTCGAGTGGGAGGAAGACGACGACAGCAGCGTGGGTTGCTGGGCTGATCGAAGACTCGTCCATGTAAGTGCGGGAGGATTCCTACGCTGGACTCCTCCCTTCTGGCCGTCAGGCCGGAATTCCCATGCCCTGCGCCAGCAGTGGCCAGGACTCGTGCAGTGCCTGTTCCCAATACGGCCAGTAATGGGTACCGACCGGGTTGAACTGGTAGGTCGCGGGGATGGCCAGCGAGTCGAGCTTGCTCTTCAGGTTGTTCGTGCAGCCGTTGACGGCCGCTTCGATCGCCACCCCGAGGGTGAGGGCGACCGCGCCGTCGATGCCGGGCGCCATGTTCAGGTAGTACTGGACATCCTCGATCAGCGGGATGCCGCTCCCAGTGGAGATGTAGAGGAGTGTGCCGCGCAGTTTCTCCGCATTGATGACCGGGTCATTCTCGGACCACAGTGGACCGTCATCGGGACCGTACATGTTCGAGGTCATGCCCCCGGAGCGGTTTTCAACGACGAGCTTGACGTACTGCTGACCCACCGGGTCGGCGATCTGCGCGCATCCGCTATAGGCGGCGACCGTTTTCCACAGGCCGGGCTTGGCCTCGGCCAGCTGCAGTACCGAGGTGCCGGAGGTCGACAGTCCGGCCAGAGCGTTGAGACCCGTCGATTTCAGCGTGTTGTCCAGCAGCGGCGGCAGTTCTTCGGTGAAGAAGGTCTTCCACTTGTTCACGCCGAGAACAGGATCCGGCTTCTGCCAGTCGGTGTAGTAACTGCCGTAGCCGCCGACCGGCTGAATGACGTTGACCTGCTTGGGGGCCAGCCACTCCAGCGCGTTGGTTCGTGCCTTCCAATTCGCGGTTCCCTCGCCGCCGTCCAGTCCGTTGAGCATGTAGATGTTCGGTGCGGGTGTGGACTCGTCGGCAGGACGTTGGACGTCGACCGTGATTTCTTTGTCCATCGCAGCCGAGTACACCTTCAGATGCCAGGTGCGGCCCTCCTTCTCGAGGGAGGTGATGGCCGAAGGCTTCTGCGGTGCCGCCGCGGTGGTGCCGCTGAGCAGCGTGACGGACAGCGCGGCGGTGAGCGCGACCGCGGTGGTTCGCAGTGTGGCGAAATTGCGTAGTGCAGTGAGCTTCATCGATCAGTCGGTTCCATTCCACGGGCCGCCTCCGGCCTCGTCGTCGAAGTGATTTCCTCACTTCCGACACGCTATGTCTTTTGCCAAGGCAAGATTTTTGGTCGCCAGTGTCATTCAGTGGTGGCGATTCTCTGATGATCCCGAACGGCGGGAGCGGAAACGAAGACTGCTGAGGAGCAGTGACCGTGTCAGGCTGTGGCGCAGGTGCTTCGGAGGAGTCCGACGCGGCGAGCGACACGGCGCCGGGGCGGCCGAATCGGAGGTTGCCGGCGAATTGGCCGCCGCCGAGCTCGTAACCGGGCTGTTTCGTTAGCTGCTGCTGCTGCTGTCGTCGCGCGCGGGGTCACCGCTGTCAGTGCTGGCACCGCCGAGAATCGCTACACCTACGCGCGTTGCGGAAGCCGTGGCAGTAAACCACTATTCATTGCACCCCCGATTGAGATTCTTGCGTCGACGTCGGCTGGAGACTAAACCCCTGTTGGGGGCAATGCAACTCATTGGCCTGATGTGCGGTGGCGGATCGCGCTGTCCCCCTGCGGGATTCAGAACATCGTTCCACTATGGGATTCGACATAGTTGTCCGTGAGGACACCTTGGTGGAGTGTTCCTGCGCCGCCGATCCGTTGGTGGGGGACCATGCGCGGCACTGGTAGCGGACCGCCCCGGGCGTGCTCCTCGCCAGCCACTTGGTGCCCAGCGGGTCGTGCGGTCGGTGGATAGAATTCGGGCTGTTGAACCTGCCGTGTCCCGGGCGCAGCTGGTTCGCTCGCCGCGCGCCGAGACGGCTGCGGGCGACCTACCGGCCGCTCGGACGTGGAACTGGCTTTCCTGCCGACCTATTCGCCCTGGCTCAACCGCATCGAGTGCGAGTTCGCCGCGCTGCGGTACTTCGCACTCAACGGCACCGACCACCGCAGCCATATCGAACAAGACGACGTCGTCGGCTCCTACATTCGCTGGCGCAACCAGCACACCCGACCTGTCCGAGACTTCGCCGTCAGCACCAAGATCCGGCACCCGGATCACCTACTGAAGGTTGCCTGACCGGGCACTAGTTTGGACAGAGCTGTCGACCGACGGCGAACGGCCGAACTCGGCCGGGATCGAACAAGTTTCGAATGTCACACGGGAGCGGTGTCCGACGCTAATGGGTTTCTACGACTGCAACTGCATGATCACCGGTGTCAGCCTGATGGGAATCGACGCCACACTGGTCGTGCTGCAACGAAGGGGCGAGATCTACCTTCCCATCACGCTCGGCATTGCAGGCACCTACGACCGGCTCGGTGGCGTCGACGGGGTCCGTGAGGACCTCAACACCGAGCTCGTTCTGCGCTACTTCGTCGATCGATACCGGGACGGCAGGTTCTTCGCCGAAGACCAGACCAGCATTTCCGTCGGCGACTGGCTGACCTCCGACAGTGACATCGAGGAGCTGCTCCAGGTCATCGAACGCACCCACCTCGCGATCGGCGACGACATCTATTCCGCATCAACCCTATTGGATGGGCACATGATCGTCTTCGCGCTGATCGCGCAGCCCGTCTGGGATGCCATAGTCGACCGAGTCCCGGCTCCGAATCAGTCACTGGGACGGCAGTTCCGGCGGCTGTTCGGCACGACCGTGGCAGCTGCCGATATCTACCAAGCTCGGCTGCCGGAACTCGTCATCCCGCTCGGCCAGCTGGCCGAGGTCAACAACTTTGTGGAGGCTCACGGGCTGCGCTGGGCTCCAGCATCGGAGCCGTCGCAGCGGTACCCGACCGACTATGGCGGCCAACACTACGACGAGAAGATCCGAGAGTTTCTCGATCGAGCGAAACATGACTACCGGAATGATCCGGTTGTCCTGACCGGCCTGGCCAACTATGGACGACTGGTCGAGTGGGAGGAAGACGACGACAGCGACGTGGGTCAGACCACGCCCGAGACGGCCGCGGAAATCCTCCTCGAGTGGGCCGCGAACATGCCGGATGTACAAACTGCGGTCCGCATCCACTCCGACGAGACCGATCAGTCCTGAGAGCAGGGAGCAACACCGGTAACGTTCGTAATCCGAGTTCCCGAAGTGGCGTGAAGATGAGAATCAAAATACTCGAGGATGCGAATCCAGGCGAGCGCACCCGTGCGCAATTCGGTACCAAGACTTGGCCAGTTGTCTGGAGGGGCAAATCGACGGTTCAAGCGAGCGAAGACTGTGATATAGAACTGGACATCGACGGCGTGGAGTCCTGGCTGGAGTGTTCACAAGAAGCGGAATATCCGAACCAAGTCTCCGGGTCGGGAACCGAGGCGATCATCTGCGGCAGCGTCTCGTTCGTCTATGACGATGATGTGTTCGTGCTGGATATTGGTATTGGGAGCACCTTGGTCGAATCGGACAGTTCCGCGCCGAGTATCGGTATCGGACAGTTCGTATGCTTCATACCAACATCAGTTTCGGTGTACCCGACCATGGTCTGACCTATGCGGTCTTGAATTATTCCGATGGTTGGCGGATTTGGCGCTCGGGAGTAGGTGGACAACCCTGCCCAGGAGTCCGGCTGCCCGCCACCGAGGCGTGCTTGCTCAGCGGCGGACACCGTGACCACGCCCGCCAGCGGTTGCGCGCAGCGGCGGTCCCGAAACCTGTTGAACGCAAATAAAAACCGCGTCCTCTGGTGGATTCGGAGAAGGTGATCGAGGCGCTGCGGACGGGAGTGTGGTGCTCCTGCCGCTCACCGGGCGAGGGTGGTCGTTCGCTCCGGAATCCATGACCACGATGGGGCGGCTGTCACCGACCGGACCGGTGAGCGGTTCGGGAAGATCACATCGGGTACACCGGGTGCTTGCGCGGGTTGAACTCCGGCTTGACCGGCGGCTTGTCGCGCAACAGGCGCAGTGCGCTCCGGATCTCCAGACGGGTGCGCGCCGGTTCGATGACCGCGTCGATGTAGCCGCGTTCGGCGGCGATCCACGGGGTGGCGATCGTCTCGTTGTACTGGTTGACCATGAACTCGCGTGCCGCTGCCCGATGCTCCTCCGGCACCGCCGCCAATTGCCGCCTGCCGATGAGGTCGACCGCGCTGTCGGCGCCGATCACCGCGATCCGGGCTGTCGGCCAGGCGAAACTGATATCGGCACCGACCTGCCGGGCCGCCATCATGCCGTAGGCGCCGCCATAGGACTTGCGCACGACCAGATTGATGATGGGGACCGTCGCCTCGATGATCGCGCGTGGGACCCGGCCGCCGCGGATGATCACACCATTGGCTTCCTGTTCGAGGCCCGGCAGCACGCCTGGGGTGTCGGCGACGAACACCAGCGGGATATTGAACGCGTCGCAGAGCCGGATGAAGTAGGTCGACTTGTCCGAGCAGGCGGCGTCGATGGAACCACCCAACACCAACGGCTGGTTGGCGATCACACCGACCGGATATCCGTCGACCCGGGCGAACCCGGTGATCAGATTCGGGGCGAACGCCTCGCGGACCTCGTGGAATTCACCGTCGTCGAAGATCCGTAGCAGGATCTCGTGCATGTCGTAACCGGCGCGATCGGAATCCGGGATGATCTTGTCGAGCTCCCGATCGGAAGCGGTGATCTCCGGCTCCAGACCGGGGTTCACGATCGGCGGTTGCTCGAGACAGCTCGTCGGCATGTAGCTCAGGTAGTTGCGGGCCCAGTCGTAGGCTTCCTGCTCGGTGTCGGCCACGTGATGCAGGGTGCCGCGTTCGGCCTGTACCTTGGCGCCACCGAGCTCCTCGGCGGTGATGTCCTCACCGTTGACGGCTTTGATCACCTCCGGCCCGGTGACGAACATGTAGGAATCCTTGGTGCCGATGAGCACGTCGGTGTTGATCGGTCCGTACACCGAACCCGCGGCACACTTGCCGAGGATGATCGACACCTGCGGCACGTACCCGGACAGTTTCTCCAGCACCCGGGAAATATCACCGAAGGAAGCGATCGAACCCACCGCGTCCTGGATTCGCGCACCGCCGGAATCATTGATCGTCACCACCGGGCACGCGGTGTCGAACGCGAGTTGCAGCGCGCGCATGAACTTGCGGGCGGACGTGATCCCGACCGAGCCGCCGTACACGGTCTGGTCGTGGGCGATCACCACCACCGGACGGCCCCCGATCAGCCCGCGACCGGTGACCAGTCCGTCACCGTAGAGAGCATCCGGTTGGCCGGGCTGACGAGCCAACGCACCGGTCTCGATGAACGTCCCACGGTCGAGCAGCATGTCCACGCGCTGGCGAACGCTCGGAACGCCCTTCTTCTCCCGCTTGGCGGCACCGGCCTCACCTGCCGGTTCCTCGGCGATCGTCAGGATCTTGACCAGTTCATCGATCTTCGCCTGGGTACCTGCCACGCTCGCTGCCACCTTCCAAACCAACTGTTGTGCCGTCGCGACGTTAAGCGCTATCGACACGGGATGCGTCATTGAACCCGGATATACGGGATAAATCACAGTCGAGGCCGGATGCC
This sequence comes from Nocardia sp. NPDC050710, assembly GCF_040654375.1. Lineage (NCBI taxonomy): Bacteria > Bacillati > Actinomycetota > Actinomycetes > Mycobacteriales > Nocardiaceae > Nocardia > Nocardia sp. NPDC050710. The sequence goes on from NZ_JBFAHV010000004.1 coordinate 347,161, forward strand.
GACTGTCACCCAACAAGTTCGAAGACAGTCAGAGGTATGCCTATCGCTGATCATTCCGAGAGAGTCGCCCGAGCGGCGCACGCGGCGCGAGCCATCAGTGCGTCGGTGGCTCGGACTGCGCGAGATGGATTCGGCTTGGACGGCGGAGAGGCCGGGACGGGCTTTGCCACAAGCGTATTCGACTTGCGGCGCGATCACCGCTCACCGTGCCGCCGAACGCGTATCGTTGCGACATGGCGGAGGATGGGGAGCGAATCGTCGAGATATTCACTGACGGAGCATGTTTGGGCAATCCGGGGCCCGGTGGGTGGGGTGCGGTTCTGCGATATGGACACCATGAGAAGGAGATCTACGGCGGCGATCCGTCTACGACCAACAACCGGATGGAACTGACCGCGGTGATCCGGGCGCTGGAATCATTGACGCGCCCAGCTGCTGTCCGGCTGTCGTCGGACAGCAAGTATGTGGTTCTGGGCGTCACGAACTCGCTGTCGAAGTGGCGGGTCAACGGCTGGCTGACCAGTAGCAAGAATGCGGTCAAGAATATCGATCTGTGGGAGCGCCTGGACGAACTCACGCGTGACCGCACCATCGAATGGGTGTGGGTGCGCGGTCATAACGGTCACGCCGATAATGAGCGCGCGGACCGGCTGGCTGGGCGTGGCGCCAAGGAGGCCGCAGCCGTGGTGCCGGTCGAATTGGCGTCGACGCTTATTCCGTACCATCCATCGGATCTGTTCAGTGTCCGTGACGAATCCCAGGTAGGTAGTTCGGCCTCGACAGCAGACCAGACCTCGACTCCAGTTCAACACCGCACGGTGCCGGAGGACGATCTGTGTCGTCATGAGCTACCGCCCGGCCAATGCGACTATTGCCGGGCACTGCCCACAGGGGTGTTGTCCCGTGGCTACCGAACACGGGGCGGCCGGGCTTATCACAATGATTCTCGATGCAAGTGGCTGCTCGACGGGCAGGCGCAATCCGGGCGGCAGGGAAAGAATATCCATGACATCGTCCCGGTTCCGTGGCACTCCGTCGATCCCACCGAATTGCAACCCTGCGAATGGTGCTGCACAACTGAGTGGATCACCAGGCATCGGCGATGAACTCGTGCACCACCAGCCGATCGCGGTCGGAGTGGGCCGCGACCGGTTCAGGGTGTGGGGGTGGCGGCGAACTGGGACGCTAGATCGGTTCCCTCCGCCAGGACGTGTCTGCGCATATCCACGATCGGCAGGGTGGCGCAGTAGTCGATCGAAGAGGGCGACCGGGAGGGTTAAGCCGACTCGGCAGCTGGCGGCGGGTTGGTGGCCGATCGGCCGCATCCTGTCCGGCGGTTTGATACCGCACCACGCGGGTACGGCCTCAGCAATACTGAACAACGATGCCCATCCTCGGTTACTACGGCCAGAAGGAGTGAACATCATGGCGACCTGCGATACCTGTGGCAACGAGTACCACAACACCTTCACGATCACCCGCGACGGCACAACCGGCACCTTCGACAGTTTCGAATGCGCCGCCGCCGCACTGGCCCCTGACTGTGCGCATTGCGGCTGTCGCATCCTGGGTCACGGCGTCGAAGCCGGGGAAACGATCTTCTGCTGCGCGCACTGTGCGCATCGTGCCGGACACCCGGAACTCGTCGATCACGCCTGACCGGCACCGCACGCGGCAGGTAGATCCCTCGCCTGAGCACCGCGAGCATCCCTTCCTCGGGGATCGGCCGATTGCCACCGCGCCCGGGATCACCGCGCCAATGGCTGTGCCTCGGCGAGGATGCGGTCAACGGTCTGCTCGACGGTCAGGTCCGTGGTGTCGAGCCAGAGACCGAGGTGCGGGGTGGTGTCGCGCAGCACGGCGTCGAGCCCCTCGATGGTGAAGGCGCCATAGGCGGTTTTGTCGCGCCCGGCTTCACGATCGGCGATCGCGGACGGTCGCGGTGCGAGGACGACGACGTAGAGCGGGCGGGTCCGGATCCGGTCGATGGTCCAGGGAAGGAATTCGCCGAGGAAGACGTCCTGTAGCACCGTGGTGAATCCCGCGTCGGCGTAGTCGTCGGCGGTGCGGGCGGCGAGCCGGTGCCGCAGCCGCAGTTGGTCGAGGGCGTCCGTGGTCGGTTCCGCCGTCATCTCGGCGCGTCCACCGACGACGAAGCGGCGGAACGTATCGCCGCGCACGTGTGCCGATCGAGGCAGCCGCTCGGCCAAAGCCTGTGCGACGGTCGACTTCCCCGCGGCCTGGATGCCGGTGATCAGATAGACGGCGGCGGACATTCGCCGATGATGTCAGTCGGCGGTGCGGGCGGCCATTGATTTTCCGCCGAGCGTGCAACGGCGCGTTACCGCTGTGGCGCGGTCCGTCGATGGGCACGGCCCTCGCCGAGGCCGACCGACGACGCGAAAGACCAGCAGAATGCCCACGGCCCACGAGGCGGCGATCTCGATCGGCCGCAGGGCCGCTCAGCGCAGCGATTCGGCGGCCGCCGCGGCGATGGCGGTCGCGATGGCCGTGAGTGCGGGGGAGTCGAGCTTCCACTGCTGCCAGTAGAGGGGGACGTCGATGAAGGAGTCGCCATCGATATTGACCAGTCGGCCCGCGGCCTCATCGCCCTCCATTTGCAGGTCGGGCATCATGCCCCAGCCGAGGCCGAGGCGGACCGCCGCACCGAAGCTCGCCGAGGACGGAACATAGTGGCGCGGCGGATCGACGGGCCGGTATGTGCGGCGGCGCATATGCCGGTCCTGCAGGTCGTCCTTGCGGTCGAAGAGCACCACCGGCGCATGCGCATAGGCCTGCGCACCGTCGCCGAACCAGGTCTCGGCGAAGTCCGGGCTGGCCATGGGTCGGTAGCGCATCGCGCCGAGCTTCTCGACCCGGCAACCCTGGACCGGCTGGGCCGTCGAGGTGATGGCGGCCATGACGGTTCCGTCGCGCAGCAGCCGGGTGGTGTGCTCCTCGTCCTCGCGGTGGATCTCGAAACAGACCCCGGCGGGGACGCGACCCAGCGCGGGCATCACCCAGGTTTCCAGGGAGTCGGCGTTGACCGCGATGGGCACGCGGACCGGGCGGTCGGCGCGCCGGTGCGCGTCGCCGAGTTCGCGGGCGGCGTCGCCGGAAAGCAATTCGATCTGGCGGGCCAAGCGCAGGACCGCGAGCCCGGATTCGGTAGCGCGCACCGGTTTCGTGCGTTGCAGCAGGATGCGACCGGCCGCATCCTCGAGTGCCTTGATGCGCTGGCTGATGGCCGACGGGGTGACGTTGAGCCGTCGGGCTGCCGCCTCGAAGGTGCCTTCGGTGACGGCCGCGTTGAGTGCGCGGAGCTGGTCGAGCTGCAGATCCATATTAAGAAATGGTAATGATGCTTCAGAATCTTTAGCTGGACTGGTTCTATGGCCGTACCTACCGTCGACGGACGTGACGGTTTCTTCGGCGGCCATGGCGGCCCTCTCGGGTCTCGGATTCGGACTCTCACTGATCGTGGCGATCGGTGCGCAGAATGCGTTCGTACTGCGCCAGGGCGTGCGCGGACAGCATGTGTTCGCGGTCGTCGCGGTCTGCGCGGTCTCCGATATCGTGCTGATCGCCGCGGGCGTCGGCGGCTTCGGCGTGGTGGTCGAAGCGGTCCCGGCCGTGCTGACGGTGGTGCGTTACGCCGGCGCGGCATTCCTGCTCGGTTACGCGGCGCTGGCGGCCCGGCGCGCGCTGTCGTCGGGGACGCTCATCGCGGAGTCCGCGGGCGCCACGGTCGCGCTCGGGGCGACCGTGGTGACCTGTCTCGCCCTGACCTGGCTCAATCCGCACGTCTACCTGGACACCCTGCTGCTGCTCGGATCGTTCGCCAACACCTATGCCGCCGCCGACCGCTGGTTCCTCGGCGCGGGCGCCATGTTCGCCAGCGTCCTGTGGTTCACCGCCCTCGGCTACGGAGCCCGCAGGCTCCGGCCGCTCTTCGCCCGCCCGATCGCCTGGCGGGTCCTGGATATCGGCATAGCGGTGATCATGGTCGCCCTCGCGGTGGGTCTGCTGCTCAGCTGATCAGCGCGGGTCCACACCGCCACCCGCGCGGCCTGCGTGCATCGGTACGGTGGCGGGATGAGTTCTGAGACAGGGGGATCAGTGATCGATCGGCGTGCGCTGAGCGGCTGGAGCCGCACGGCGCCGAGCGTCGCGGAGGTACTGCGCACCCCGGACCTAGGGATCATCGCCGAGTCGGTGCGTGCGGCGGGGGCGCGCGGTGTCATCGCGCGGGGTTTGGGCCGCAGCTACGGCGATCCGGCGCAGAACGGCGGCGGTCTGGTCATCGATATGACCGTGCTGGACCGCATCCACTCGGTGGATCCGGACAGCGGGATCGTCGATGTCGACGCCGGTGTCAGCCTGGACGCGCTGATGCGCGCGGTGCTGCCGGACGGCCTCTGGGTTCCGGTGCTGCCGGGCACCCGTCAGGTCACCATCGGCGGCGCGATCGCCTCGGATATCCATGGTAAGAACCATCATTCGCACGGGAGCTTCGGCAACCACGTGGTGTCGATGGAGTTGCTGACTGCCGACGGCTCGGTGCGCACGCTCACCCCGGAAGGTCCGGATCGCGAGCTGTTCTGGGCGACGGTCGGCGGCATGGGGCTCACCGGCATCGTGGTGCGCGCACGAGTTCGGATGAAGCGCACCGAAACCGCGTACTTCATCGCCGACAATGACCGGACCGCGAATCTGGAAGAGACGATGGAGCTGCTGACCGGCGGCTCCGACGACGGCTACGACTACAGCATGTCCGTGCCCGACACCATCAGCACCGGCCCGAACCTCGGGCGCGCCGGGTTCACTCGCGGCTCGCTCGCCACGCTCGACCAGCTGCCCGCCAAGCTGCGCGGCAACCCGCTGAAATTCGATGCGCCGCAACTGTTCACGGTTCCGGATATCTTCCCCAACGGCATGGTCAACAATCTCACGACCCGGATGGCCGCCGAGGCCGCGTACCGCGTCTATCCCAAGAAGGCGCGCGGCCGGATCCAGAATCTGACGCAGTTCTATCATCCGCTGGATCTGCTCGGCGAATGGAATCGCGCCTACGGCCGCCGCGGGTTCCTGCAGTATCAATTCTCGATGCCCTTCGGCGCCGAGGCGCAGCTCGCCGAGGCGGTGCGCGCCATCGCGCACTCCGGGCACCGGTCGTTCCTCAATGTCTTCAAGCGCATGGGCCCGGGCAATCCCGCGCCGCTGTCCTGGCCGCATCCCGGATTCATGCTCAGCCTGGATTTCCCGCTGAAACCCGGTGTGGGGCAATTCTGTTCGGAGCTCGATCAGCGGGTTCTCGATGCGGGCGGACGTCTCTATTTCGCCAAGGATTCGCGCACTACCCCGGATATGATCCGGGCGATGTACCCGCGACTGGACGAGTGGCGCCGGATCCGCGACGCCGTGGACCCGGAACGAATCTTCGCCTCGGATCTGTCACGCAGGCTCCGGCTGGTCGATAACGAACTGGCGGTGCTGCCCTGACGCGGTGAACCTGAATGCGGACGTCCGCGCCGAGCGGTAGGTATCCACCATCCGACACCGGGCAGACCGGCCACCGCGAAGGCGGCCGGTCTCATCTCGACGCAGTGGAAATGTTCCAGAAGTCGGCGTAGCGGCCGCCTCGGTCCAGCAGATCATGGTGAGCGCCTTCTTCCACGATTCCGCCATTGTCGAGGAAGACGACGCGGTCGGCGGTTCGGACGGTGTGCATACGGTGGGCCACCATCACCACCGTGCGGCCCGCCATCAGGCGTTCGATGCCCCGGTGGACAGCGGCTTCGTTGACCGGGTCCAGGGCGGAGGTGATCTCGTCGAGTAGGACGATGGGAGCGTTCTTCAGCAGCGCGCGGGCGATGGAAACGCGTTGACGTTCGCCGCCCGACAGCAGTGCGCCTCCTTCGCCGACATGGGTGGTCCAGCCGCCGGGCAGTCGTTCGATCACCTCGTCCAGGCATGCCGCCGTTGCCGCGGCGCGGACTTCGGCGTCGGTGGCGTCGGGTCGGCCGAGGCGAACGTTGTCCTCGATCGTGCCGTCGAACAGATAGACGTTCTGGAAGACGATGGCGATCTGCGCCATCAGTGCGCTGGTATCGATGTCGCGGACGTCGACGCCGCCCACCCGGATCGCACCCTGGCTCACGTCGTGGAACCGCGCGAGTAGTTGGAGCAGGGTGCTCTTGCCCGCCCCGGAGGGGCCGACGATCGCCAACCGCTTGCCTTGCGGCACCGTCAGCGTCAGATTGTCGATCACCATGCGGTCGCCGTGCAGGAAGGCGACGGCGTCGAACTCCAGGTCGTGGTGATGCGGCCGGATCGGGTCACCCGGCTCCGGCAACGGCTCGGTGCGCAGCAGGGTGTCCAGTCGGGTCAGTTGGGCGCGCGCGCTGCGGAGTCGGCCGCCGATGTCGGCCAGCGACAGCAGGGGTTCGGCGCAGCGGGCCGCCAGCACCAGGATCGCCAGGACCTCGGCCGCGCCAATGCTCCCACCCAGCGCGAGGTAGGCGCCCATGGCCAGCAGCACGGTGAATATCGCCTGCACGGCGAGCGTCAGCCCGACGATGCCGGGCAGGGCCGACAGTGCCGATCGGCGCGCGGCACGCTGGATTCCGCGCAGCGAATCGTCCAGCAGGTCGAAGCGTTCGGTGGTGCGGCCACCGGCCCGCAGCACCGGCTGGGCCTGCAGGTATTCGATGACCCGGCCGGTGGCACGCTGGTCGCGTTCGTGGCGTTCGGCGTCGGCGGTGGCCATCGCGCGTCCCGTCCAGGCTTGGATCGCCGCCACGAGCGGGATGGCGAGCAGGGCGGCCAGCCCCAGCTTCCAGTTGAACGCCAGCATCACGACCACGATCGTCAGCGGGGTCACCGAAGCGGCGATGAATGGTGCGAGCAGGTGCGCGATCACGCTCATCGCCTCGAGGACACCCCGGCTGGCGAGCACCGACACCTCGCCGACGCGGTCGGGGCCGTACCAGCCGATGGGCAGTCGAGCCAGGTGGTCGCCGAGCCGGTGGTAGGTGCCACGCAGCAGCGTGGTTCCGGCGCGGAAACCGGCCAGATCGCTGAGGTAGCGCAGCACCGCGTAGACCGCGACCGCGATCCCGAACGCGATCAGCCACGGCCAGGCGTCCTCGGGACCGCTTCCGAACAGCTCCCGGAGCACCGGCACCAGCAGGGCGTAGGACAGGCCCTCCAGGACCGCGGCGGTGGTCATCAGGGCCACGGTGCGACGCACCGGACCCGCGTACTGATGGCCCAGCACGCGCAGCAACATTCGGATCATGACAACTCGTCTCCTCGATGGGATTGCCAGAACGCGGCGAACCTGCCCCGGCGGGCCAGCAGTTGCGCGGGTGCGCCGTGCTCCACGATCACCCCGTCCTCCACCATGACGACGGTGTCGGCATCGGCGATGGTCTCCAGGCGGTGGGCGATGACCAGGATCGTCCGGTCGCCCTGCAGACTCGCCAGGGCGTGACGCACCGCCTGTTCGGTCTGTGGGTCGGCGAACGCGGTCGCCTCGTCCAGCACCAGAACGGGGGTGTCGGCCAGTAGCGCGCGGGCGAGCGAAAGGCGCTGTGCCTCACCGCCCGACAGCCCGGCCTCCGCGCCGAGCACCGTGTCGTAGCCATGCGGCAGCTCCACGATCCGGTCGTGAATGCCCGCCAGCCGGGCGGCGCGGACCACCTGCTCGCGGTCGGCGCGCGGGACCGCCAGCGCGATGTTGTCGGCCACCGACGCACGCAGCAGCCGCACGTCCTGGAAAACGAAGGAGACCGCTCGGTAGAGCTGGCGACTGCCGATCTCGCGCAGGTCGACACCGCCCAGGGTGATCGTGCCGTGCGTCGGGTCGAAGAACCGCGGGAGTAGCTGGACGAGTGTGGATTTGCCGCTACCGGACGGTCCGACGAGCGCGGTGACCGTGCCCGGCTCGAGCACGAGATCGATCCCGCGCAACACCTCGCGGTCGGCGTCATAGGCGAAGCGGACATCGCGCAGCTCGACCCGGTGTCCTCGCGGCGTGACCGGGCGGGCGGGTTCGGGCAACGGCTCGACGTTGAGCACGTCCCGGATCCTGCCGACCGCGCGTCCGGCGGCCTGCATGTCGTCGAAACCGTGGCCGAGCGCCGCGACCGGAGCGGTCAGCCCCAGCCCGAGCAGCAGGAACGGCAGCAGATCGGCGGCAGCCATCCCGCCACCGGTTATCAGGACCGTGCCGCCGAGCAGCACGACCAGCAGCACGAACGGCGGCGACAGCGCCACTTGCATCCCGGCGGCGATCGGGGAAAGACCCCGCGCCCAGCGCAGGAACGTGTCGGCGAAATCGTCCACCGCCGTCCGGAACCGGCGGTGCGCGCGGTCGCCTCCGCCGAACGCCTTGACCACCGCGATGCCCTGCACGAACTCCACGACCGAATCGGCGATCCGGCCCATCGCCGCATCGAACTCGCTCTGCTCGCGCTGCCGGGCCGTGGTCATCATCAACGGGACCAGCGCCACTGCCAGCAACACCGGAACCAGCGTGATCAGCGTCAGCCGCCAGTCGACGGTGAACAGGTAGACCAGCGACACCAGCGGCACCACGAACGCCGATACCAGCTCGCCGGGCGCATGGGCGATGAACGGATGCAGCGCACTCACATCCTCGCCCACCACCTTGGCCAGCTCACCGGTCCGGCGCTGGGCGAACCAGCCGATCGGCACCCGCCCCAGATGCGTGGCCAACTGCCGACGGAACGACAGTTGCACCCGGCTGTCGAGCAGGTGCCCGAGCCCGGACGAGGCAGCCGTGAACACGAGCCGGACGAACAGCCCGACCGCCCCCACGATCACCACCAGCCAGACACGACCGTGATCGATCGGGCCGGGCGACAGCAATGCGCGCCCCAACTCGACCACCGCCAATAGCGGCGCCAACCCCGCGACGGCACCGATGACCTGCAGGACGACCACCGTGGAGAAGCCCCAGGCATGGGGGCGTAGGAGTGCTGCGAAGCTCTGTTCCTCGTTGCGGACGGTATCCGGTGGGGCGGTTTGCTCCCTCGTCTCGGCCCGATCGGTCGTCGTCATCGCGGTCCCATCTCGGACAGTTCGGCTCGATGTGGTCTGCCGGGACGGTCGTGGCGGCTCGGTCGATACATAGCGCGAGTCCTTCCAGATGAGTTCGGTCGGGTGAATCGGGGCTGGCGGGAGGCGCCAGAGCGCCGCGAGTCGAGCCACGCACCACTTTGAGAAAGTCACTTTCTCTAGACAGTGACTCTATGACCCGATTTTCAGATAGTCAATGTCTCAAGACAGCAACATGCTTCAGGAAGTCACTATCTGATAGTCTGCTCGCATGACGGGACTTCGCGAGCGCTGGCGGCTGAAGGCCATGCACGCCATCCAGGAACGCGCACTGGACCTGTTCGACGAGAAGGGATTCGGCGCTGTCACGATCGAGGAGATCGCGGCCGCGGCCGACGTCTCACCGTCGACGGTCTACCGCCTGTTCGGTACGAAGGAAGGGATCATCGTCGCCGACGAGTTCGACACCATGAGCGCGGACGAAATCGAAGCGATCGTCGACCCCCGCGATCCCATCGGCAGCCTGCTCCGCTCGGTTCGCGCCGACGAATCCACACCGGAGCCCGCCTCCGATTCCCAGGGCGCGGACGATGGCGCTCCGGTCGACAGAGGCCCGTGGCGCAGGGTCCGCTACCACTTCACCGAACCATCGGTGCGCATGGCAGCCTGCGCCTCGGCCGACCGCACCAGCCAGCGGCTCGTACCGCTGATCGCGTCGACCGGACAGCTGAACGAAACCCAAGCTCGCGTGGCCACCAACGCCCTGGTCTTCGGCTACTTCGCCGCCCTCGAACAGTGGTACCTCGACGGCGGCAACCGCCCCATCGCCGACTATGTCGAAGACGGGCTGCGCCCACTACGCGCCATCTGGCCGTCCGTCGACGACGAAGATCCCGCGTAACAACGGCAGCTCGCTCTCCTCCCACCGCCGAAGTTCTGGACCATGGTGGAGGTCATGGGAATCGCCTTGGGGGAGAGTCAGGTTCGGCGGACGAGCCGGTCGTAGTCGGTGCCGCTGAGGCCGTAGGTCCAGCCCGCGGCGGCGAGCGGGTCATCGATCCAGATCGGGACGTGCAGGCCGTAGCGGCGGCGGTGGCCGTCGGGCTCGACCGAACCGTTCTCCGCGAGCAGCGGTCTGCTGCGGCGGCCCCAGCCCGCGGGTGGGTCGTAGAGCCGCAGCGTCGAACCGGGATTGCCTGGGTCGTCGGCCTCTCCGATGAGTACCAGCTCGGCGTCATCGATGTAGGTATCCCAGCCGATACGTTCGATCGTGGTGCGCCGGATCTCGGCATTGCGTTCGCGGCCGATGCGGTCGGCGCTCGGATCGAGCACCACCCAGTCCGGAACGATGGTGCCGCGCTGCACGTAGACCCCCGACCGGTCCGCGAAACCTATTGCGGGCAAGTCGAAGTGGTGCAGGCGCAGTTCGTTGTGGCGGCCCGCGGGTGTCGGCTCGGTATGCAGCGAGGTCGGACGCTCGGCCATGATGCAGACGTGGTCGAACGACCACCACCAGCCGGTGGACCGGGCCAGCGCGGCCTGGGTGTCGAGCAGTGTGTCGTCGTCGGAACGAAAGGCTGTCGGTGTATTTCGCCGGACCACGTCGTAGTAGCCGATCCGGTGCGCCTCCTGCTGGCCGTACCAGGGGATGCCCAGGGTGGCCCGGGTATTGTCCGGAATCAGCGTGTGAACGGCCGTCGCGACGCCGTCGATGAGGGTGGTTCGCAAGGCGTCCTGAATGGCCGTGCGGACGTACCGATCGGGCCGGGGGCGGATCCGACCCGCGGATTCTTGGGGCGGGAGGCCGCGCTCTCCTGCGTTGGCCCACGCGGCGACGGATCTGTCGATCCGGCAATCCATTCGGTGCCGGGACGCGGAGAGCAGGGTAGCGATCCGGCCCGCCACGGGCAGTGCGACGTCCGCACGCGGCGACCATGCCTCGGACTGCACGCCCAATTCGGTGGCCGCGGCGACAGCGGCGGGTGGTGAAGGGACCCAGACGAATTCGGGTTCGGGAGTATCGATCAGCCGGTACAGCTCGGTGACGGCGGCCTCGGCGGTGGATCGGTCGGAGGGTTCGGTGCACAGCCCGTGACGGAGCCATTCGTCGCGCAGCGCGAAGCCCGATGCGACGGTGTCCGAGAGGGGAGAAGTGCTACCGGGAAACGAATTGCGGCTCGCGGCCGCTCGGTTGGTCGACACCGCGCTCACCGGATGGTGGCGGTGCCCGCCTTTCCTGTAGTCATGGTCACCGATGGTGGCATGAGCATGCCGATCGCGCAATAGTCACGGTCGGGCTCGGGGAGGTCGTCGGCGTGCACGGCGTTTACTGCCTGCCGGGGTGGGAGGTCGTCGGAATCCTGTTCGAGCGCAAGTGGATCGATGCCGCCACCTGTCCGTGCCGCCCCTGGCCGTGCTCGGCGCAGGGGCCTGCCCGTCGTGGAGAACTAGAACGTCTTGTGCGGGATGCCGACCGTGAGACCGCCGTCGATCACGAACTCGGCGCCCGTCGAATAGGACGATTCGTCGCTGGCGAGGAATGTGATCAGCGCGGAGACCTCGGACGGATCGGCCGCCCGCCCCATCGGTATTTGCAGGAAGTCGGCGGGGATGCCCTCGGTCATCGGGGTGCGGATGAGCCCGGGGTGCACCGAGTTGACGCGAATCTTGTACTGCGCCAACTCGAGTGCCGTCGACTTGGTCAGGCCGCGGACCGCGAACTTGGTCGCGGTGTAGCCGTGCAGGCCGGGGCTGCCGCGCATGCCCTCGACCGAGGAGATATTGATGATCGAGCCGCCGCCCGCCTCGATCATGGCCGGGGTGGCGGCCTGCATGCCGAGGAAGGTGCCGGTCAGGTTGATATCGAGGATGCGCTGCCATTCGGCGAGTTCGAAATCGACCAGCAGGTTCCCGTTGACGATGCCCGCATTGTTCACCAGGACGTGCAGTCCGCCGTAGCGGCGCACCGCCTCCGCTACCGCGTCCGTCCACTGCTGCTTTTCGCGCACGTCGAGGTGGACGTAGGTGGCATTGTCGCCGAGTTCCTCGGCGAGTGCGGCGCCCTCGTCCGCGAGGATGTCACCCATCACCACGCGGGCATCCTCGGCCACCATCGCCCGCGCATGCGCGGCGCCCATGCCGCGGGCGCCGCCGCTGATCAATGCCACCTTGCCGGTCAACCGCCCCATCGCGGACCTCCGTCTCTCGTCATGCACGTGTGAAACACGTTACATCCGGATGGTCCGGCCCGTACGCTGCCGTCCGCGAACGGCCGTATTCGGCGCATTGTGGCGAGAAAGCGCACGTTCAGGCCGGATCTGGACCGAAAGGCCGCGTTCCGCGATCCGGTATCGGGTGCCCGCCGTGGCATCATTGTGTAGAACGCGTTCTAATCTTAGTCGAATCAGCGCTCCAGGAGGCCGACGATGGCGATTCCGGACCGGGAAGCAGTGACGATGCGGCGGTTCGGGCGGGTCGCGGTGCCCGATATCGCGGAGGTGCCCGGCGGGAGATCGATCGACCTGCCGGGGCGGGGCCGGACGTATGTGGTCGACATCGCCGGGCCCGAGGGGGCTCCGGCGCTGATCCTGCTGCACGGCACGGCGTGCACCGCGTACCTGACGTGGTTCCCGGCATTGACGGCGCTGGCGCAGCGGTTCCGGGTGATCCTGTTCGATCAGCGCTGGCACGGCCGCGGCATCCGCTCCGAGCGATTCCGATTGGACGACTGTGCCGACGATGTCGTCGCGGTGGCGGACGCGCTCGACGTGGCGAACCCGATCTGCGTCGGATACTCGCTGGGTGGTGTCGTCGCATTGCTTGCCGCGCAACGGCATCCGAAACGGATCGGTGGTCTGGTGCTGTGCGCCACGCCTTACCGGTTCCAGGAGAAGTGGCGTGAGCGGGCCTTCCATCGGGCCTGGGGCGCGTTCGCCGAATCCGTTCGCCCGCACGCGTTCCGGCGCGCTCGCGAATACGGCGAGCGGTTACCCGAGCTACCCGAACATACGTGGGCGCCCGGTGGCATGCAGCGGTGGGCGATGACCGAATTCCGGAGTACCAGCGGATGGGCGCTCACCCAAATTATCGCCGAGGTGGGCAGATTCGACGCGAGTGGTTGGCTCGCCGAACTCGAGCCGCCGACGGCGGTGGTGATCACCACCAAGGACAAGGCGATTCCGGTCTACCGGCAATTGGAGATGGCGACGATGATCCCGGACGCGAGCATTCACCTGGTCAAGGCGGGGCACGCGGGCTGCGTCTTCGGTGCCGATCTGTTCGTTCCGGTGCTGGTCGAAGCGTGTGAATCGGTGGCGGCGCGCCTGGGCGCCGAACCTCGATCGGCCGCGAACTGAGATCGAGCCGGGCTGCGCTGCCGCGGCTCCGATGCGACCCTGTCCGGCGGCGATGGCGAACAGGGCAGCGCTTTGGTCTACTCCAATTCGCGTGCCGCGACGAGTAATTCGTCGATCACCGCGGGAACCGCGTCGGCGAGTGCCGAAACATCCGGCACCAGTTCCTTACAGGCGATGAACCCGAAATCGAGATCCCCGTTATTGGACAGGACGGTGACGGTGAGTCCGGCGCCGTGGAAGACCGGCCCGAATGGATACATGGCGTCGACCTGAATGCCGAGGAAGTACAGCGGCATCGGCGGTCCGGGCACATTCGACACGACCAGGTTGTGCACCACCGGATGGTGTTCGGCCAGCTTCAGCGACGAGTACACGCGGGCGGCCAGCTGGAAAGTGTTCGGCGGTGCGTACTTCGACCAATCCTGGAGGAAGTCCGCGCCGATCATGTCGTGCTCCTCCTTGGCGTGCTGGTTGGCCGCCGCGACCTTGCGCAACCGCTCGGCGGGGTCGGCGATATCGGTGCCGAGTTCGGAGAAGAGTGAGGACACCTTGTTGATGCCGTCGGCGTGCCGGGACTGACCGTGCACCGAGACCGGAACCGAGGCGATCAGTGACCGATCCGGCAGCTCGTCGTGCTTCTCCAGATAGCTGCGCAGCACGCCGCCGACCACCGTCAGCACCACGTCGTTGACCTTGACCCCGAAGGTCGTCTTGATCTCCTTGATGGACTCGAGATTCGACTCGGTGAAGGCGACCGCGCGATCGGGACCGATGGACTTGTTGAACGGCGTGCGCGGCGCGGTCAACGGCAATGCCATGCCTCGCTGATTGTTTCGCCGCCGCTGCGCGAATCCGGCCATCAGACCGACGGTTTTCGGCACCATGCCGAACATTCCCGCCTTGCCGGGGAATCGAACCACCGCCTCGGTCAGTAGTTTCCAGTCATTGGGCGCGGGTTCCGGCGTCCACGCCTCGGTGGTCTCGGGCCTGGTGGCGCCGGGTTCCGTATCGCACAGGTACATCATCATGTTGGTGCCGGTGATGCCGTCGACCGCCGCGTGGTGGTACTTGCAGATCACCGCCACCTTGCCGTTGTCCAGGCCCTCGACCACATTCATCTGCCACAGCGGACGGTTGCGGTCCATGGGTCGGCTGGCGATGTCGCCGACCAATTCGGCGAGCTCGCGCCTGCCCGCGGGCTCGGGGATGTCGATGCGGCGAATGTGGTGGTCCAGATCGAAATCCGCGTCCTCTACCCAGACCGGGTGATCGAGATTGAACGGCACTTCGTGCACGCGCCGCCGCATGTGCGGAATGAGATGTAGGCGTCGGCCGAGCTCGGCCTTGAATGAGGCGAATGAGTACTGTGCGCCCCCCGCAGTGGGATCGAGAATCAGCAGCGCACACACGTGCAGGTGCTGGGTCTCGGTCTCGAGGTACAGGAAACTGGCATCCAATCCGGTTAAACGTTCCATAGCAGAAGCCTACTAGAACGTGTTCTAGTTTTCTGGCAAACCGGAGGGGAGTGGATCACAGTGAAGAACTCTATTGTCAAGCGGGCCGACGGCCACTTGTCTCGCTGGGCGAGGTGGCAATCACGCTATCCGACCAGTGCATTCGAACCGTGACGTTATGTGTGTAACTGGAAGTTCCATGTATGTGTATGATCATTGCTACAGCCACGCAGGAAGGTGCGCAATGGTGCGGTCGTGACCCGGCTGCGGGCTGCGGCGTGAACGGTGAGATCGAGGAGTACCGATGAAGCTACTTCGCTGGAGAGAGCAGCGGCCGAATACCGATCCCGGTGAGGTTGCCCTGCACGCGCGCAATGTCCGATTCGATTGGGCGGATACACCGCTGCATTGGATGTCGGCCGAGCCGATCGCCTCGCATCTGATCAATGCCCTGAATCTGCTGCTGCCCGAGGGGGAGCGCATGTTCTGCGCCGCCTACTCCGAGGCGCTGCCGTATGTGAAGGACGAGAAGCTGCGTGAGGCCATGCTCGGCTTCATCGGCCAGGAGTCCATGCACGCCGAGACGCATGACAAAGTCCTGCACGAGGTGCTCGCCGCCAATGGCATCGACCCGCAGCCGTACGTCCGCCAGGCCGAGTTCCTGTTCCGGAAGACGTTGGGCCCCATCAGTGCCGAGGGTGTCGCGCAGCGTCAGGTGATGGTGGAGCGACTGGCCTTCATCGCCTGCCTGGAGCATTTCTTCGCCTACCTGGGTGACTGGGTGCTCAACGCGGATCTGGAGAAGTTCGGCGCCGACCCGCGGGTCGCCGATCTGTTCCGCTGGCACGGTGCCGAAGAGGTCGAGCACCGGCATGTCGCCCACGATGTCGCGGTGTATTTCGGCGCGGGCTACATGCGTCGCGCAGCCATCATGATGATCGTCTTCCCGATTTTCCTCACGCTGGTGGTACGCGGCACGAAATACATGGTGCACCAGGACCCGGCGCTGCCCGATATGGGTTATCCGCGCCTGATGACACGGGTGTTCGGTTCGATGTGGCGCGGTGCGCTGCCCGGCGTGCCATCACTGCTGTGGAGTGCGGCGTCGACCTTCAAGCCCGGCTACGACCCGGAAAACGTGGGTTCCACCGCGCAGGCGGTCGCCTATCTGGCCAAGTCGCCCGCTGCGCAGGCCGTGGCCTCGTGAGCGAGCGAACCGCGGGGGGAGACGAAATCGTGAGCCCCCGGCCCATTCCCGAACAGCTGCCCGCGGATCTGTTCGGGAGACGGGACTGTGACCGGGCGGTCCAGGTACTCGACGCGGTCGCGTCGGCACGGCTCAAGTGGACCACGATCGTCAACCGTCGCGACGTCAGATCCCAGGTCGACGACCGCAGGCTGGCGCTGGTGGTGACCGAACGCCGGATCGAGGCGCACGACCAGGACGTGGTGAGCCTGCGGCTGGAGGCGCCGAATCGGCGGGAACTGCCGGCGTGGCGGCCCGGCGCGCACCTCGACCTGGAATTGCCTTCGGGGCGGCTGCGGCAGTATTCGCTGTGCGGCGACCCCGCCGACACCCGCGCCTACCGAATCGCGGTGCGCCGCATCCCCGATGGCGGCGGCGGTTCGGTGGAGGTGCACGATGCGCTGCCGGTCGGTACGCCGATCCTGGTCCGTGGTCCGCGCAATGCCTTCCCGTTCGCCGTTCCGGGCTACGGATCATCGGCCGCCCGTGTGCATTTCGTCGCGGGCGGGATCGGCATCACGCCGATCCTGCCGATGGCGCGCCTGGCACAGCGCCTGGGCCTGGATTGGTCGATGGTGTACACCGGACGCAGCCGCGACACCATTCCCTTCCTCGACGAGATCGCGGGCTTCGGCGATCGGGTGATCGTGCGCACCGACGATGAGCACGGACTGCCCGACGCGGCCGCACTATTGCCCGAGGTCGGCACCGACACCGCGGTCTACTGTTGCGGACCGGTGCCGATGATCACCGCCATCGCCGACACTGTCCGCGAAATGCGTGGAGTGGAACTGCACTCCGAACGTTTCTCGCCGCCACCCATCGTGGACGGCAAGCCGTTCGAGATCGAAATCGCCGACACCGGTGAGGTATTCGAGGTGCCTGCGGACAAGTCGGCACTCGACGCCATCCTGCAACGACGTCCGGATCGGCCGTACTCGTGCCGCCAGGGGTTCTGCCGCACCTGCAAGGTGCGGGTGCTGGCGGGCGAACCGGAACACCGCGAGACCGTGCTCACCGCCGACGAACACGCAGCGGGCGAAATGCTTGTCTGCGTATCGCGTTCGGAGGGTGGGCGTTTGGTACTCGACCTGTAATGACCGCAGTGCACACCAGGGGAACAGGAGATGACGTCAATGACGACGATCGATATCGACTCGGCGATCACGGAACGGATCGTTCGCAACGGCGGCTTCGAGCTCGCGGTCTACGAATACGGTGATCCGTCCGCCGAGACCGTGGTGCTGGTGCACGGCTGGCCCGACACCCATCACCTCTGGGATGCGGTGGTGCCGTTGCTGGCCGGGCGATTCCACGTCGTCGCCTACGACACCCGCGGCCACGGACAATCCACCCGCACCCGCCGCGTCGCGGACTACCGGCTGGAGGAGCTGGCCGCCGACTTCTTCGCCGTCATCGACGCGGTCAGCCCGGACCGGCCGGTGCACGTGCTGGCCCACGACTGGGGTTCGGTACAGGTGTGGGAGGCCGTCTGTGAGCAGCGGGCCGCGACCAGGGTCGCCTCGTTCACCTCGGTCTCCGGGCCGAATCTGGACCACCTGGGAAAGTGGGTGCGTGCCAGACTGTTCCGGCCGTCGCCGCGGAACCTGTGGCAACCGCTCACCCAGGCGCTGTCCTCGGGCTACACCGTGTTCTCCATGACACCCGGGCTCAACCAGATCTTCCGGGTGGTGGCGCGGGAGGACCGCTGGCAGCGGATCGTCTCCGTCATGAACGACACGCCGCCGTCGAATATCACGCTGGGCCCGACCTTCCGGCGCGATGCGATCGACGGACTGCTCATCTACCGGGCGAATATCCTGCCGCGCATGCTGGCCCCGCGCGAGCGGCGTACCGAGGTGCCGGTGCAGCTGATCGTCGCGGGCCGCGATGTCGCGGTCCGGCCCGCCGGCTACGACGACGAACGCCGGTGGGCGTCGCGACTGTGGCGCCGCGATGTGCCCGCCGGACACTGGATGCCGTTCTCCCACCCGGAATTGCTGGCCACCGCCACCACCGAACTGATCGACACCGTCAACGGCGGCACCGTGCCGCGCGGGCTGCGGCGCGCCGAAACAGGCGGCAGCAAGAAACCTTTCGAGGACCAGTTGGTGGTGATCACCGGCGGCGGCAGCGGTATCGGTCGCGAGACCGCGCTGGCCTTCGCCCGGCGCGGAGCCGAGATCGTCCTGTCGGATATCAATCTGGACGCGGCCAAGCAGACGGCCGAGCTGATCGCCGCCGAACACGGTGTGGCACATGCCTATCGGCTCGACGTCGCCGATGAGGCCGAGGTGCAGGCGCATGCGACGGAGGTATTCGCGGCGCACGGCGTCCCCGACATCCTGATCAACAATGCGGGCATCGGCCAAGCGGGCGGATTCTTCGACACCTCGTCGGCCGAGTTCGACCGGGTGCTACGGATCAATCTGGGTGGCGTCGTCAACGGATGCCGGGCCTTCGGCTCGGCCATGGCCGAACGTGGCCTGGGCGGGAATATCGTCAACCTGTCCAGCATGGCGGCCTACAGCCCGCAGCAGGGCTTCAGCGCCTATTCCACCAGCAAGTCGGCGGTGTACATGTTCTCCGACTGCCTGCGTGCCGAACTGGCGAGCCGCGGCATCTCGGTACACACCGTCTGCCCGGGCATCGTGCACACCAATATCGTTGCCACCACCACCTTCTCGGGCGTCAGCGCGGAGGAGGAGAAGCGCAAGCAGCAGCAGTACGACAAGCTCTACCGGATGCGTCGCTACACGCCGGACAAGGTGGCCGAGCAGATCGTGCGCGCCGTCGAACGCGACCGCAGCATCGTCCCGGTCACCCCCGAGGCGCGGCTGCAACTCCACTTCAACCGGTTCGCACCGGCGGTGGTCCGCTTCTTCGCGGCGCGGGTGAAGCTCACCTAGGCGTTACCGGGGCCCTCCGGCGCCCGTGCGAGTTCGGCCTCGATGGCCTCGACCCGCCGGGCGTCGATACCCCACGGATGCTCGATGCCGACCTTGCTGTCGAGATCCCACAGCACGGCCTGCTCGCCGGGTTTCGCCACCATGGACCAGGCCACCACCGTGCGACCCAGTTGTTCGGCCATCGAACCGTGCGACTGTCCCGGCCTCGCCCCCGGCTTGACGTAGTTGTCGCCGTCGGGGAAATGGTGCAGGAAACGCCCGTACGCGCCCGCGCAGAACGCCGCGTAGCGCTCGGTGCACAGGATCAGCCCATGCCAGGCCTCGTCCACCGCGTGCGACGGCATACCGATGACCTGACCGTCGCGCATCGCCGCCCCACAGCAGCGCAACCACTGCCGCAGACCGGTCTCCACCAGGTCGCGCGGCTGCCACGGGCAAGTCTTGAATACCGCCTCGGGTAACTCCAGCGCCGCCACCGCCCGGTCGACCTCGCCCAGGTCCACCCGGCGCCGCAGCCGGTTCCGAGAACGCAAAAGTTCCACGATTCACTGTACGGCGCGCCCACGAAACCCCAGGCAGATACCATTCGGGCATGGTGGCCGTTTTTGCCGTGCTGTTTGTCGTGCTCGGGATCTGTGGTGGTATCGCGGCGCTCATCGTGCTGCTGGTCACTGCGTCCGGCAGGTCGTCGCGCAGGCGCGGCGCGGGCTGGGCGGGCGGTGACTCGGCGTGGTCAGCCGGTGATGCGGGGGGATTCGACTCGGGATCCTCGGGAAGCGGCTCCAGCGGCTGTAGTGGCGGTAGCAGCAGTAGTTGCGGTGGGGGGAGCAGTAGCAGCTGTGGCGGCGGCAGCAGTAGCAGCTGTGGCGGTGGTGGCAGCAGCTGTGGCGGGGGAGGATCGTGATCCGCCCGAGCGGCGGCTGAGCCACAACGGTTCGCGCGCACACCGAATTCCGCGCTCGGCATAATCGGCGACGAGCATTTGACCTCAATAGCGCTTCAGGTTCCAAGCTGGTCTCTATCCGAAGACACAGAGAAGCGTAGGAGGTCGGTCATGCAGGCTGTGCAGGCAACGGAATTCGGTGGACCGGAAGTGCTCGCGGTGCACGAGGTGCCGGAACCGGTCGCGGGGGCGGGGGAGGTGGTCGTCGCGGTCGCGGCCGCCGACGTGATGTTCCTCGATACCCAGCTGCGAAGCGGTTGGGGCACCGAATTTTTCAAGGTGCAGCCACCGTACGTGCCCGGTGGTGCGATCGCCGGTGTGGTCACCGCGGTCGGCGAGGAGGTCGACCCGTCGTGGCTCGGCAAGCGGGTCACCACCCAGACCGCCGCCAGCGGCATCGGCGGTGGACTGCCGACCGGCGGCTATGCCGAACGGGCACTGGCCAACGCGGAAACCCTGATCGAAGTGCCGGACCAGCTGACCCTGCCGCAGGCGGTAGCACTCACCCACGACGGCAAAACCGCTCTCGCGGTCCATGATCGGGTCGGCTTGCGGCCCGGAGAATGGGTGCTGATCACCGCCGCCGGCGGCGGGCTCGGCACGCTGCTCATCCAATTCGCCCGTGCCGCAGGCGCGAACGTCATCGCCGCCGCGCGCGGCACCGCGAAACTCGAACTGGCCCAACGCCTCGGCGCACACGCCGTCATCGACTACTCCCAACCCGATTGGGCCGCCCAGGCACACGCCGCGACCGGTCGCGCCGGAGTTGACGCGGTGCTGGACGGCGCGGGCGGCGAGCTCGGCCGCTCCGCCGCCGAAATCATCACCGATGGCGGTCGCTTCATCGGATATGGCGCGGCCGCAGGAGGTTTCGCCGATCTCGACCGGGCATCGCTCGAGAGCCGCCGCATCGAGGTGCTCGGTCTCTTCGATATCACCGGCGACGATACCGACTGGCACACGCTGGCTGAGCGGGCCCAATCCGCCGTAGTCGCCGGTGATATCGAAGTGGTGATCGGCCAGACCTTCCCGCTGGAACGGGCAGACGCCGCGCACGCGGCCATAGAATCGCGAACTGCGTTGGGACGCACAATACTAACAATGTAACGAGCCAGATTTTGTGATCTGTCTGCGACAGGATGCACGCATCCGGGCGCTTTCGCTACTGTCGCCTGCGTGCAAACTCTGATCGTCGTCGCCGTGGTCGTCGGCGTCCTCCTCCTCGTATTCGCCGTTGTCCAGTTCGCCAGCAGACCACCTGTCGATGTAAGTCGTTGGGATAGAGTAGATTCGGGGGACGCCGACGAATGGGTCGACAGTGGGAGCGGCTACGGTGGTGGCCGGGACGGCGGCGACTGAGTCAGCTCAGCTCGTCGGCGTGAGCACCACCACAGCGATGGGCCGCTTGGTCTGACTCTGATAAGCGCTGTAGCGGCCTTTATTCACCTTGTCGACGATCTCCCACCGTCGGGCGTAATCCGGATCATCCGGATACGTCGCGCGTGCCGCCACCGGAATCTTGTGCGTCCCGATCTGAATCTCGCACTCCGGCTTGGCCTTCACGTTCGCCAGCCACCCCGGTGGCCGCGGAGATCCGCCATTGGACGCCGTCACCAGGTAATCGCCCCCATCCCGCCCATACGTCAGCGCCGACGTCCGCTCTCGTCCCGACTTCCGTCCCACCGTCCGAAGCAACAGCGTCGGATTCCCGAACAACAGCCGGTGCCCCACCAGCCCCCGGCTGTTCTCATACACCCACTGATGCACCTTCAACACATTCGCGAACACGCTGCTCATGGCCCAACCCTCCAGGATTGTTGAGGTTATGAACCCAACCCTATCCGCCACACCGGGGTCCGAGTGGTGTGCGACCCGCCCGAACCGGTAGCATCCCCAACGCCGCGGTATACCGCGGAAGAGGGGCGGTAGCTCAGTCGGTTAGAGCCGTGGACTCATAATCCATTGGTCGCGGGTTCGAGCCCCGCCCGCCCCACAAACACCCTTCTACCAGCGGAAACGTTGAGTTCAACAGCCGGGTTCGTCCAGAACAACGCTCCGTGACCAATGTATTTTGCGAGTAGAATCCGGTCATGGGGATGGATCTGGACGACGTACGCGAGCTGGCGGAGGACTTCGCGACCGAGCTGCGCCGGAAGAACCGAAGCAAGCTGACGATCGACGGATACCTGACGAGGATCGGGTACTTCGCCGACTTCCTCCAAGCCAACGACCTGCCGACCACGGCGCCGGACATCACCCGCGCCCACCTCGGCGGGTATATCGAAGACTTGCTTACGCGCCCGAACCGACGCACCGGGGAACCACTGTCGCCGGAGTACGCCCGCGGGCAGTATCGGTCACTGCAACAGTTCTTTAAATACCTTGCCGTCGAAGAGATCATCGACACCAACCCGTTCGACAAGATGAGCCCGCCAGCCGTCCCCGACAAGCAGGTGCCGGTGCCGGGCTTGGACGCGGTCAAGGCGCTACTCGCCGAGTGCGACGGTACAGACTTCGCCGACCGCCGCGACAACGCCATCATCAGACTGTTCGCCGACACCGGAATGCGGTGCGGGGAGCTTGCCCCGCTCGAGGTGGACTCGCTCGACTTCAACGAGAACACCGTCCTGGTGATCGGCAAGGGCAACCGGCCGCGCACGTGCCCGTTCGGCGACAAGACCCGAACGGCACTCCGCAGGTACCTCCGGGTCCGGGCCAAGCATTCCGGAGCGAAGAATGACAACCCGGCACTATGGCTGGGATACCGCGGTTCGATGACCGATTCCGGTATCCGTCAGATGCTCGAGCGTCGCTGCGACGCGGCTGGGATCGAACGCCTGCATCCGCACCAGTTGCGGCATTTCTTCGCCCATACCTGGCTCGACAGCGGCGGCCAGGAGCAAGACCTCATGATGCTCGCAGGATGGCGTTCACGGCAGATGCTCGCTCGGTACGGCGCGGCTGTCGCTGACAGCCGCGCGAAATCAGCTCACCGGCGTGCACGACTCGGCGACAAGCTGTAGGTGCATCGGCTGGAACATCCGGTGGCACGCTTCGAGCCTGTCGGTCAGGCGTTACCGTTAGCGGTATGTCCGATGATCTCGTCGCCTGGGCGGCGCAGCTAGCGCAGGATCATCTCATCGGTCTGACGCGACGGTGGCAGCATGTGCAGGGAGTCGCGCAGCATGCCCAGCAGGCTGCGGGCATTGTGGACGACTCCGACCTGTTGCTTGCTGCGGCATGGCTGCACGACATCGGTTACGCGCCGTCGATCCGCCGCACCGGGTTCCATCCCGTCGACGGGGCCGAGTTCCTGCAGCAGCAGGGTGCTTCATCGCGGCTGTGTGCTCTCGTCGCCAATCATTCATGCGCGCGAATAGAAGCGCGAAACCGCGACATTGAGATCGACTGGCCGGACGAGCAGACGGCCCTACGTGACGCCCTATGGTGGGCGGATATGACGACGACCCCAACCGGACAGACTACGGACGTGCGCAGTCGCGTTGCCGAGGTTCGCGAACGCTACGGCCCGGATCATGTTGTATCCAGGTCGTTGGTGGATGCTGCACCCGAACTGATCGAGGCGGCCGAGCGCACCGAGAAGTTATTGCGCGGTTGATGAGGCGCTGAATTTAGCTGTTACGTGAAATACGTTCCTGTTGTGGGACTTAGACCTCGCTCTATGCGAAGTGTAATCGAGGGATGTACGTTCAGAGACGAAATATCCTTCGGCGCAACCCATCTGACCTCCTTCGACTCCGAGCTTGTACGGAGGTCACCGCCGATAGGATCGGCGTGAAAGCAGATCGAGAACTCTTGGCGCACCTCTCCGTCGTCATATGCGATGACGTGCTCCGGATTCGAGAATATGCCGATAAGTTCTGTCACTCGGACATCGATTCCGGTCTCTTCTTTGACCTCTCGCATCAGCGCCTGCGTGATTGTCTCGCCAGCCTCCAGTCCGCCGCCAGGGATCGAATAGCGGTCGTTGTCGGTGCGGTGAATCATCAGGATTCGGCCCTGTGAATCACGTACAACTGCACTCACGGCGACTTTTACGCTGTTGGCCGTGGGGGCATTGGGATCGTGAAAATAGTCGGTCCGACTCATGAACGATCACCTTTCGGGGGTCGCGTTCGACCACACATGCTCGAAGCTGGTCATGTATGTCTCGAACATGTCGCCTGCAGGCAGTTGTCGAAGATGAAGGGCTGGGGCGTGTGCACCCGGAAGCCCGTAAACGTGCATGTTGACTATCATCTCGTTGTCGAATCGGAACACTGAGTTGTACAGCGTCGTGTCGTGGTACCGCAGCTCGACGCCGTCGATCGTGGTCAGCGGTTCGATAAGCGCGAGCGCATTGTTGATGCGCGAGGGAACAGTGCCCACCGCCAAGCGTTCTTCCGCGCTACGTTTGTCGGCCTCTGCTGCTGACGGCCGGCCGAACAGCAGCCGTACTTTCAATCCGTTGCGGGTCTTCGTGCGTAGAGTCCTTGCGAACTCAGGCTCCTCGGCGAGAAATAGGCCCGCGAGAACCAGGACGTCGAGCTGCTCGCTTGTGCTCGACAGCAGTCGCTTCCACAAGTCGCTTGGAATTGCACTGCGGTGAGGGAAGACCGTCAGCACCTCTGACTGAGCAACCTCGATCTTCCGTTCCGGAGCGAGGGCGTCCGGCCATAAGTAGTTCTCGGTCTCTCCGAGGAGAGCAGCGACGGCGTGTCGATGCCGCGGATAGGGCGTGCGCGCCTTCGTGATCCAGCGCTCAACGGTCTTGGGCTCCACACCGGTCTTGTCCGCGACATCCGGGATGTCGAGCCCAGCCTGCTGCATCGCACTGCGAAGGCGCTCGTTCGCCATGTCTCCTCCAATCGAAGGGACTTCTAGGGACTTCTTAAAGGTACCCGAGACGTCTGGACAAGTCCACCTATGTGGTGCTTCTGCCTGCAAATTCCACGAAAAGTGGGTAACTGCAAGGAATTTCCCACTTTCGAAGGAGCGGACATCTGATGGAGAGGACGTCTAACGAGGCTCGGAATCTGATCAGCCTCAAGACTGCGGCGGCGCTTGTCGACGTGGATACCAAGACGATCCGGAACTGGATCGCGGCCGGTGATCTCAGCGGGTTCCGCGTGAATGGTCGCCTCCTGCGAGTGGAGCGTGACGAGCTGCTGGCGCTGATTCAGCCGACCGCCATGCTCGTGGATGGCGGTGCGGCATGAGCACGCCGGTCGAGAGGACATTGCAGGCGCGGATCGCCGCGCACGAGTCCTGGGCAAAGACATCGGATCGAGCTGCCCGAACGGCGAAGGCCCGTGATGCGCTGCTGACCAAATTCGATCGCCTCGTTGATCCCGATGGGCTGCTCAGCCCGGAAGAGCGGGCGTATCGCGCCGCGCAGGCCCGCAAGGCGCACTACACGCGGCTGGCGTTGAAGTCGGCGCAGGCGCGTCGTCGTCGTGGCAATCGCCGGGATGGCGGTGATTTGTGATGCGCGCCCGGACTTTCGGTTTCGCGTTGGCCGCAGTCGCGGTGGGCTATCTGGTGTTGACCGCGCCGGGGGTTGTCGGTTTCACGGTGATGCTGCTGGGCGCGGTGGCGTTGTGGCGTGCGTCGCGTCGGTGGGGGGTGCGGCGATGAGTGCGAACGAGCTGTTCCATGATCCGGCTGAACTGCTGGATGAGCTGGATTCGATCATCCGCGAACAGGAGTTGTTGCGGCAGCGGACGATCGCGTTGCAGGCCCGTTATCGGGAGTTGGAGCCGCACGCCGACCGGTTCGACAAGCCCGGCCCGCAGGGGTGGTCACGCGAGGAATTCGGCAGCGTCAACGTCGATTCCACTGTCACCAGGCTCGGTTACGCCGCCAGCGAAATGGAGCATCCGTTGAAGTGGGCCGCGATGGCGCGCCGAGACGCAGCCAAGCTCCGCGAGTATCCGCAGCCGCAGCGTGATCAGGTCGAGGTTGCTCGGGTCGATCGGGGGCGGTCGCGGTGAGCGCGTCGTTCGGGCCGGAGCCGCCTGCCCCGCACAGCTACACCGTCACCCACCACGACCGCGGTCGTGGTGTCGGGTCTTCTGCGTTGACGTCGATGACCGGTCCGGAGTTCACCAGCGTCGGTGCCGTGTACGCGCCGTTGAACGCGTTGCCGGTCGGGCCGCGTCTGATCGTGTTGGCGGTTTTGGTCGTGATCGGTATGGGCGGGTGCACCGCAGCGTGGGTCGACTACAAGCACGACACGCCCTCGGTGGATGTGTGCCGGTCGCCGAACTCGGGTGTGCCGCCGGAACCGGCAGGTTCGTGCGTGCCGCGTGAGCAGCTGCCGCAGGTGGTGGCTCGGTGAGCACCCAGGACGAGCGCCGTCGCGAGCAAGCAGAGTTGGAGGCCGAGTTCCAGCGGTTGGACATCGCCCACGCAGTGCTGGCGGATATGTTGTTCGCCGCCGCTGATACGGCCCAGGCCAAGGGGTTCGGACCCGACTGCGGGTTCGAGATCGATCGTCTACAGCGCTCCGGTCGTGCCTCGAAACAGGTACACGACGAGCGGACCGCGCTGTGGGACCGGCTGCTGGATTACCGGCACACCCCGCAGATGGCCGGACGGATCCGCGCCAAGGTCGCCGAGCGTTCGCAGCGGCCGGGGCGGTCGCGATGAGCGGATTCCATGATCCCGAGGGTGAGCGGTTCGGTATTCCGACGTGGCCGTGGCGGTTGGCGCCGCGGCATTTGCGGACCCGCCGTCAGCTCGCCGAGGAAGACCGCCGCCCGGGTACCGAGTCCGAGGGCCAGGTGCTGCGTGCGCGGGGCGGGTCGCAGGGGCCGTTGCGGGCGTTTCTGTACGACGCGGAATCGGCTGTGCCCAAACGGGAACCGACTCCTGCGCAGTTGGAGGCGCTGAAGCTGGCGCGTTGGCAGCGGTCGGTCAACGCGTGCGAGCGGCGCGGGATCGACACCTCGGATATGCGCGAGGTGATTTTGCAGGCCCGCGCCGATATCGCCACCCGCCGCGCCAACCGCCCCGATCAACGCCCTGATCAAGGAAGGGAGCGAAGCAGATGAACCACAAGACGGAGATCCCGCCGCGGTGGGATCGGTGGGCGGTGGTGGAGTTCGAGCACCGTGACCAGATCATCGCCGGTCTGCGCGGATGTGGGTTGTCCTACAGGGACATCGCGCAGCTGTTGGGGATTCGTGCCCGCCAGGTCGAAACAGTGCTGGGTGAGGTCGCGGCCCTGCGCGGGCGCGGTGTGAGTCAGGTCGAGATCGGTCGACGTGTCGGGTTGCCGCGCACGACGGTGCAGGACCTGTTGCGTAAGGGACGTGCCCCGCGGTCGACGCCGCGTAAGACGACGGTGTTGCGGGCGACATCGGAGATGCACGCCATGCAGCTCGACGTGTTGGGCTGGTTTCTGGGCATGGAACGCAACCACGTCTACGAACTGGCCAACCGCCTGCACGCCGAAGGCCACATCAAGGACCTCGAAGACGTCCTGTCGGGCCAGAAGTGGGTGATCCCGACCCGGGTGACCACATCGAAGCATCTGGGATGGCGGACCGCGGACTGGACGCCGCCGAACGGGTTGGCCGAGCACTACCGCGCGGTCGCCCAGGCCCGGATCATGCTCGTCGGCCCGGACCCGGACCTGTGGGTCTCCGAACGGATCTTGCGGCACCGGATCGGCAAAACCGCCGGTGCCAAGCGCGGCGCCGAGTTCGAGGTGTCGACCGGGCGTGACCCGAAGATGGGCCACCCGCACGTACACGACGGCCGGTTCCTCGGTGTCGTGCAGGGGATGCGGGGTTGGTGGGCGCTGGAAGTCGAGTTGTCCAAGAAAGACCCCGAGTACATGGATATCGCGTTGAGGGGTGCGATCCGCGCCGCCCGCGACAGCGTGACTGAATCCATGGTCGGGGTGCTGTACCTGTGCCGGTCGGCCAAGGTCGCCGATAACGTCACCGCCGCTTCCGAACGCCTTCCAGAGGCTGAATTCGCGCGTCTGTCACTGCATTTGGTGATCCGTGACTTCGACCTGGATTGGTCGAAATGGCTGGACCAGTACACCGCCCGCCGCAAGGCGGCCAAGGCGGCGAGCCCGAACCGGCGTCGCCGCACTCTCGTTCATCTCACCCAGGAAGCCGAAGCATCATGAGCGACCCGAACTGCAAGCCCATTCTCACCCCTACCGACTGCGGACCGATCGAAGCTGCACCGCCAGATCCGGCAGCGGTGGCGTCGGTCGACCCGACCGCCCCGCCGGCGATCACATCGGAGGCCCCGCCGATCAGGGGCGTCGAAGGCTGGGACCTTCCGACCGTGGATCTGGCCGCCGCCGGTCACGTCGTCAGCACCGCCACGGTGTGCGGGGTGGTCGTCGTCGGCATGCTGGTGATGATCCTCGCCATCGCCGCCGCATGGCTGCCACCGGCCCGCCTGCGGAACTTCGCCATCGCGTCGCTGCTGTTGCCCGCGGTGTCGGCGCTGGCGGGTGGTTCCTGGTCGGTGCCCGCCTCTCTCTTGTGGTCCGGCGCAGCCCGGGTGGCCACGGGTGATCTGGCCGGTTTGCGCACGATGCTGATCCTCGGCGCCCCGGTCGCCGCACTGCTGGCCACCTATTACTGGGCGCAGTTCGTGCACAAGACCAACACCGTCGGGTTGAAGTCACTGGAACGCACCGAACGGGTGAAGGACGCCATCCACGCCCGCCGCTTCGCCAGCGCCGCCCGCGCGGCCCGGTTCGGCGCCCCCTACACCGCCGGGCACGGGATCGTGTTGGGACCGTTGGCCAAGACCACCACTGCCAAAACACCCGGGTTGTGGCAGGAACTGACCGTGCGGCACGAGAACTGGCTGGTGGTTCCGCACAAGCAGGCCCGCCGCCATCTCGCGATCGTGTCCACTACCGGTGGCGGCAAAACGGAGCTGATCAAACGCTATTTCGCCGGGATGCTCGAATACGAATGGACTGCCTGGCAGCAGTGGAAACAGATCCCAGGCATGCGCAATAAGCACCCCCGACCGTTGATGGTGCTGATCTCCTGCAAAGGCGGCGCCGACGACAAGCAACTCGGCATCGAGATCGGCGACATCGCCCGCGGCATGGGTATCGACGCGGCCCGGATCGCGAAGGTCGGACCGGGCGGTGATCGCCTCGAATTGTTCGCGACCCTGACCGCTCGCGACATGCGGGGCGTGATGGGCGAGATGCTCAACGCCGGTCAGGCCACCACCAGCGAAGGCCAGCATTTCGACGAGATGCGCCGCCGGATCGTCTCTCTTGTGGTCGGCGCCCCAGGCGGTCCGCCGCGCTCACCGGCGGAGTTCCTGGAACGGCTCAACGAGAAGAAACTGCTGGATCTGTGGGGCAACGCCCCGGATGTGAAACGGATGCTTGAGGCGTTGCAGGCCGAGAAAGTCCCGCAGATCGATGACGCCCTGATCAAAGCCACCAACCTGTTCGACCTGTTGCAGGACCAGGACGGGGCAATGGTCTTCGACGGCGGCAAAGACCTCGATGAACTGGATGTGCTGTATGTGACAGTGCCCGGGTTGGACAAGGACGCCGCCCGCGCCCAGGTCGCCGCGATCCTGCGCATGGTGATGCAGCGCGCCGGACGCACCGCCAAGGACAAGCGCCGCTCGGTCACCGTGATCATCGATGAGCAGTCCGCGACCACGACACCGGCGGGTGCGTTGAATCTGGTGGATGTGTGCGAGCGGGGCCGCTCCCAGGGCGTCGCGTTGGCGTTCGCCGCCCAGTCTCAGGAGGGACTCGCCCAGGACAAGTGGGCGTTGAACCGGCTGCTCAAGGCGTGCGCGGGTGGGTTGATCCTGGGCTACAACGAGAACGCCGGCGACTTGTGCGAACACCTCGGTTCGGTTCGCTCCATGCTGCCGTCGCGGCATCTGATCAAGGGTCAGCGCACCGGCGACGAGGGCCAGGTGTCGGTGGGTGACAAGTGGCTGGTCGACCCCGATCGGCTGCGTGAACTCGACACCGGCCAGTTCGTCTACGCCCGCGCCCGCCGAGCCGACTGGGGCCAGGTCGTGCAGGTCGACAAGACGCAAATGCGGCCGATGCCGGGCACCACTGCCCACGCCGCCGCCGCTGCCGAGATGGCCAAAGCCCGCAAGACCGATGCCGTGAACGGCAAGAACCCGAAGGCCGCGGGCAGTGCCGCCTGACCGGCCCCTATTCGACGCAGATCCCGCATACCCGTATTCGATTGTGAGGCAACAGCTATGCGCATCATCCGACCCGACGACCGCGATGACGACGGCCACGACCACAGCCACGACGAGGGCCGTATCCCGGCCGATCCGAGGGCGATCGGGGACATCCTCGGCGACGAGCTCGAAGACTACCTCGCCCAAGTCATCGCCGACGTCCCACCACCAGAGGACGCACAGCCGACAGGGCCGAGCCGTTCGGGCCGCCCGATCGGCCCGAAACGCCCTGCCCTGCACTTGGTCGCCACCGACACCGACAGCGATGACGACGCGGAACCGGAGGTCGATCCCGACGCCGCTATCGAGGCCGGGCGAGCAGCGCGGCACCGGATGCTGCGCGGCGCGGCGGGCGGCTCCTCTGTTGTGGTCCTGTCCGCGACGCTCGCGGCCTGGGGCGAACCACTGGCCGTGAGCGGGCCGCTGGCCGCCTACGGCGCCGGATGGGTGGCCTACCTGTGGTGGAACGCCGCCCTGCGCCCGTCGGTCCTCGCCCGCTTCTTGATCCCTGTTAACCGTTGAAAGGAACCCAACCATCATGAACCGCAACATCATTCGCCCGACGGTGATCGGTATCGCCGCAGGTGTGGTGACCGTGTTCGCCATCGCCGCGTGGGATGAGCTGGACCCGCTGCACGAGTTGCAGCGACTGCGGGAGCGTCTGCGGATGTCCCCGCAGGAGCTTGCCGAGTTCGATCGGCTCGAAGCCGAACGCCGCGAACTCGACGCCGAACGCCGCCGCGAGCACGCCGAGTACGTCGCGAGGGTGCGAGCGAAGTTCTGTCCGGATCTGCTCGCCGTCTCCACGGCGAAGACGTTGGAGGATCTGACTGCCGTCGAATTGCTCGCCGAGATCGGCCGCGCCCAGGGGGAGAAGTTCGCGGCGTGGAATGCCCGCCCGGTCGGTTACGGCCACCCCGCGCAGGTCACCGCGACGGTGTGGGCCGATCAGCTCTCGGCGCTGCGCAAGGAGTTCGACGAGCGTCGCTGGGGCACGCGCCGCCGCACGGTCGGACTCGTCGACCGGCTGCGCCTGGACAACGCCTACGGCTGGGTCTACGACCACACCCGCGAAATCCCGCCGATCAAGCCATACACCCCACCAACCATCGAGGCGTTCGACGACACCGGCGTTGTCGACGCCTATCCGAGCGTCGAAGACCCGTGGGGCACCCCCGCCGCAACCGAGGGCGACTGATCATGTCCGACAACAACACCGACCCGATCCTGCCGATCCCAAGCGACCTCGATGACCAGGTGTGGCAGGTGCAGGAGAAGCTGCAAGACCTGCGGCGCATGACGCTGGAGCTGGGGCGCCGCTATCGCGAGCTGGGCCAATCTCCCGAATCGCTGCGGACCGACAACCTCGGCAAACCGATATCCCCTGCCACCGCGACCAAATTCACGCAGATATGGCTAAGCGACGCCGACACCACCCTCGAACGTGCCCAGGAGCAGCTGCATCACGCCCGCACATTCTCCAGCCGGTTGTCGCTGACCGATCAGGCCGATCAGCACCGTGAGCAGCAGCTCGCACGCCAGCGCGGCGAACGCCGTCGAACCCGATAACCCCACTCCCCGAAAGGAATTCATTATGTCTGACCGTAGTCCTGAGGACGAGATCCGCGCCGAGCTGCGCCAGTTCGGGCATTCGCTGCAGCATCTGCTGCGTTTGCATGCCCAAGCGGGGAACTGGCTGGAACGGTGCCGGGTTCGTAAGCAGATCAGTCGCACGTTGCGGGTGCAGCGTCGCGAGGAGCAGGCCGCGCGAGCTCATCAGTTGGTGTCGACCCAGCAGATGATCGACCGCTACCGGGTGCATGCGTTGGCGGTCGCGGTGCGTGCTGTCGACCCGAGCGTGGATCACGACCGCCGATTCCGTGACGCCTACGGCCTGGCCCAGCACGTGAACATGCTGCGCACCCAGGTGATCGCCAACGATCGGCTGACCATGGTCGAGCGGGGGATCGCATTGGACGGCCTCGATGCCGCGACGGTGTTCCCGCAGTTCGCGCCGGGCCGGTTGTTCGACAACGCGCACAAGGTCCGGGGGGTCGAGGCGTTGAAGTATCGGGCGCAGGTGGCGCGAGAGCTCGGCGCCGACACCTACACCCAGCAACTGCACTCGCAGCGCCAGCAGCGGCAACGGCAGCCGACGATGCCGCAGCAGCAGGTATGGGCGCAGCGGCGTGGCCCCGAGGTCCCGGGCGTGGTAGGTGCCCGGGAAGCCGAGCGGCGGCGTGGGTTCGATCCGGCCGCGACGTGGGAGACCTCGGTGCGGTATCACCGCCCCGACAGAGTCGGCCCTGACACCGTGTCGGTGGAGCGGGGTTGGCACCGCGACGGTGTCGAGTCGATGCGGTGGGCGCTGGACACGATCGAGGGTTTGCAGATCGAGCCTGGTACGCGGTTGTCGGCGGCGGCGTGGCGTGACGGGGAATCTGCTCCGCAGTACATCAGCGGAGGCACCCCGGACGAGGTACGCGAGGCGTTGGCCGAAAGGATCAGCGCCGCGCGCCGAGTCCACACCGAGCGCTCCGGGGGTGTCGAACCGTCGACTCCGCCGCCTCCCGACCCGGTAGACCGTGACCAGACCAGAGGGGAGCAGGTCGGCGCGGATCGGTTGGCCGCGGTCGAACGCCAGCTTTCGGACCTACAGGCTGATCGGGATCGGCTCGGTTCCCGGGTGCTGATGTTGCAGCGTGGACTGGACGCGGTCACCGACGACCGCGACGAGATGAAGACCAAGCTGGAGACCGCCGAGGGCCGGATCGAGGAGTTGAAGAACCGTAACATCCGGCTGGCCAACGAGATCGGCGAACTGCGCGACCGGCCTGGTATGGATGAGGTTGCCGCGCAACGGGATCGGTACAAGCGCGAACGTGACGAGGCGGTGCACAAGCTCGCCGAGCGCACACCTGAGCGCGCCCGGTACGGCAGCCCCGAACGCCGAGCCGAGCAAGCCGAACCAGCGGCCGAGCCGAGCGATCAGGAGTTGCGGCGGGCCGCGTTCGAGGCGGTGCGTCAGCTCAACAGGCGCGAGCAGGCTGAGCGGGAGCCCACCGCACCGTGGCCTCCGCTGGGTCGTGAGGACGTCGGCGTGTCGGTGGATCGACCAAATGGGCAGCGGCGCAACGGCATCGAGCGGAGTCGTTGACATGGAACGTGAACACGAAGAAGCCATGCGCGCCGACTTCGCCGAGCAGGTCGACCTGGAACGGAAGGCGTATCGGCCGGGTGTCACCGACGCCGATATCGATGCCATCTTCGGGCAGCGCGACGAGATCGAGAAGCGGTGGGACCGCGGACCGCACGCCGAGCACTGGGGCTACCTGTCCGACGCCTACGACGACTGGTCGCGTTCACCGGAAACGATGCGCCGGTTCCAGGAAAACGTCGACTATAACGGCGGATACGGGCTCACCGATGTGCAGCGCCGCAGCCAGGAACAGGCACGCACGCTGACCAGGAACGACCGGCCCCGCCCCAGGATCGAGCGGGGGCGGTGAGTCATGCATCCCGAACACGAGGAAGCGATGCGCGAAGCGTTCACCGAACTGGATCGCCTCACCCGGTTGGCTTTCCGGTCGGACTTCGCGACCCAAGCCGATATCAACCGGCTCTACACCGACGGCGGCGCGATCGATCAGGGCTGGCACTACGGACCGCACCGCGAGCAGTGGGAGTTCCTGAAACAGGCCCGCTCACAGTGGGAAAGCGATCCGGAAGCGATGCGGCAGGCGCTGGTGGAGTCTGTGCGCGTGCCGGGTGGCCGGTTGGATGCGGTGCAGCGCCGCAGCATCGAACAGGGCCGCGTCCTGGCCGCCGCCCGGATACGGTTCGAACCGCCCGGTCCAGCACACGGGCCCTCCGAGCGGGGGCGGTGAGCTGAGATGGAACCTCAACCGCCGCAGGGTTATTCGTATCAGGTCGTGACCGACGCTCTAGTTCGCAGGGTCGGGTTGCCGCCGATGCCGCGGTCCCCGCAGCAGTGGACCAACTACCTGTGCCCGGTTCACGAGGGCGACGGCCACCATCACAACCCGAGTCTTGGTGTGCGGTATGACCCGCAGCAGGGCAAAACGATGGTGCGGTGCTGGGCACGCTGCAACGACGAGGAGGTTCTGGACCGGATCGGGTTGCGGGTGCGGGACCTGTGGGACCGTCTCCCCGAACGCACCCGCTCCAACACCACCAACTCTCGCGGCACGACAAGCAACGGTTCTGCTCGCCGGTCCTTCGGGGCCGGCGGGCGCACCGCCCGCCCAGAGTCCGCGTCGCAGAAGGCGGCGCCGCAGATCGTGTCGCCGGTGGAGAAGGCGATCCTTGCTGCACGGTTTCCGATCCTGTCCAAACCCGATCTCGGGGTGCAGACGGGGCGGCCGGAGACGGTGGATTCCTACATCTACCGGTGGCCCAACGGCCGCATCGAAGGCGTCGTGCATCGGGTACACACCCCGCACGAACATGGGCACGCCAAGAGTTTCTGGCAGGCCCACTGGACCGGCACCGAATGGGAGAAAACGGGGTTCGCGCCGATCCCGTGGAAGCTCGCCGACATCCGCGAAGCACTCGATACCGGTCGCGAGATCTATGTGTGCGAGGGGGAGAAGGACGTGCAGCGCGCGAACCAGGCCGGGCAGATCGCGACTTGCAACGCGATGGGCGCTGGTTCCTGGACCGCCGAGCACGCCCGCTGGCTGGCGGGTGCGTCGCGGGTGATCGTGGTCGCCGACCGCGACCGCCCCGGATACCGACACGCGGCAAGGGTCGCGGACTCCCTCGCGGACCGGGTGGGGGAGGTGCGGGTGATGCAGGCCCGCGGCGGCAAAGACCTGTCCGACCATTTCGACGCCGGATACGACCTGAGCGACCTGGAACCGGTCCCGTATCTGGATCGGCCGCAGCAGGCCAGGTTTCGGTCCGCGCCCGTGAATCGCGGGCAGTCATCCCGACAGCGCAGTCGCTGAACCGCCCACAACACAAGGACAACTCCGATGGACCACATCAACAATCCGACCCACGTCTACGAGCGCGCGATGGAACTTCAGCGACGCATGTTCAACGCCACCGCCGCCGCCAACAATCCCGATCTCGCCTACCCCGAGTGGCCCGACAACACTCCGCTTCCCGACCTCGCACCGCAGGAGTACGACGCCGAGACCGCCTACTACCAATTCCTCGATACCCACCGAGACCACCTGGGCACCCACCCCGATTTCGCTCTCGAATACCGCATTCTCGCTGACCTCGCCGCCGAGGGCCGCGACGTGAGCGACTTGTTCACCTACACCGGCGACCCCGAGGGCCGCGACAACCGCCGCCGCGATGGGTGGTCGCGCGGCCGGTGAATCACCGCCTGCGCATCGACCACACGCGAGAGGAGACCCAATAATCATGACCACGAATACGACCGGTGCGCAGGCGGTGCGCGGCACCGACGCCACGCACCGCAGCGCACCCCACGACGGTTCACCCGGTGCGCGGACCCACGAAGAGATATCGGCGATCCGGTTCTTCTGGGGAGAGCTATTGCTCGTCGCGGCGATGTCGATCGCGGGCAACATCGTGCACGCGTGGCTCAACGCACCAGCCGGGAAGCAGTGGGTCGCAGCGTTCGTCGCCTCGTTCCCGCCGATCGCGCTATTGGCAGCAACCCACGGCGTCGGACTGCTCGTCCGCGCCCAGAACAAAGCCAGACTCGCGTATTGGGCGGTTGTCGCGCTCACAGCGGCCATTGCGGCGATCGCGTTCCGGCTCTCGTTCGACGCTCTGCGGGAATTGTCGATACAGGTGGGGATGAGCGAACACCTGGCGTTCCTGTTCCCGCTGATCATCGACGGTGCCATCGGACAGGCCACCGTGGCGCTGTTGGTGCTGGCACGCACCGACCGCACCGACCCCGAACCGGTGGTGCGCACCGACCCGGAACCGGTGCGCACGCTCGATCCGGTACGCACCGTGTCGGTACGTGAGGTTCACACCGAGACCCGATCGACAACGAGCGAACTCACCACCGCCGACTCCCGCCCGGAGCTGGAACAGCGCCCGCACATCGAGATCGATGTACCTGCGCACCAGCCGCGCACCGGGGTGGTGCACACCGTCGACCGGTGGGCCGCCGTCGCGGAGCAGTTGTGCAGCACCGATCCGGCAGGGCGCCGCGATCCCGACACGGTCACCGCGATCCTTCGCCTCAGGCACGAGGAGGGGTGGTCACACGCACAGATCGCCGATCACACCGAAGTCAGCAAGTCAGCCGTGACCCGGACGCTCACCGCGGCGCAGCGCATAACGGAAGGAATCGATCAGTGACCAGCACAGTCAAGATTCGGTTGTCCGGTGATCCGGTCGCCGTCGAGGCGGTACAGGCGATGCTGACCGCCGCAGGGTTCAACACCCGCTTCGGCGACCGGAACTACCCCAACCGCAACAGCTTCGGTGTCCGTGCCTACGGTGAGATCGCGGTAGCAACCGGCCCCATCGCTGGAGAAGGACAGGGCTGATGCCGCGGTTGATGTCGGTCTCGCTGACCGAGGACCAGGTGCGCGCCCGCACCAAGACCGTCACTCGCCGGATGGGGTAGCTGCACCTACGCCCTGGCGCCCGATTGACGTTGTGCCGCAAGGTTATGGGACGCCACAACGGCGAGGCGCTCGTGAGGATTGTCGACGTCGAGGTTCTCGATGTACGCCGCGAGCGGTTGGACCTCATCACCGCCAGCGAGGTGCGCGCCGAGGGCTTCCCAGACATGACCCCAGGCGAGTTCGTGGCCTTCTTCTGCCGCGCCCACACCAGATGCACACCGCAAACCGTCGTCACCCGCATCCAATGGCGCTACCTCCACGCCCCGATCTACGAATAGCACGGGGAATTTCCGATCGAATAGAAGAAACCCGAACGTCGAGCCGATAGGCCCGCCAGGCATCCGCCAGGCGGGCCTATCGGCATGTTCGGGGCGATTCCCTGCCGGGACAGTGCCGGGACTCTGCCGGGACAGTGCCGGGACTCTGCCGGGACAGTGCCGGGACTCTGCCGGGATTCTCAAGTCCCGGCAGTGTCCCGGCACCTTTCGCTCAAACTGCGTTTGAGCTGGGTGTTTTGCGCCGTCTCCTGCCCTGCCCGGCCGACACTCTCTATGGCTTCGCTGTTCATAGAGAGTGTCGGCCGGGCAGGGCAGGAGACAACACAAAACACAAAGAGACAGAAGAGAACCACAAGAAGGGAGGGAGACCACAAGGGAGAAGAGAGGACCACAAGAGGGAGGGTTGGGAGCGGGGTCGCGTCAGGCGGGAAAGTCACGTTTAGAGCTGCGCCACCGGAGGCGGCGTGTTCGCGCGCAGGGGCGCGCTCAGTGCCGGGACAGGGTCGAGCACGCGGGCGGCGGTTTACCCCACGCGAGATCGGTTGCGTCGCAGTGGCGAGAGGCGGGCACAGACGCGTGGGGGTAAGCGAAGACCACAAGAGGTGGGACGGCGGGAGCGGCGCAACCACGGTTGAGACATAGGGATCAATTCTGTTGATGCACAGGCATCAACGGTGGTGAGGCGTAGGCGTTAATGGACGACGCAGAGGCATCAACTTCGGAGCACTGGCAGGAACGAAAACTGCTGGTAGGCAGCAGTTTTCGTGGTAAAATTGATGCCTAAGCATCAAGACGGAGAGGGTGTTGGATGAGTAGGTTCGCAGGCTCGGTCGTGGTGGCGATCGAATCGACGTGGGCTGCGATCCGCGCCGCTCATCCCGATGTGCCGGATGTGGTGGTGACGATGGCGGCGGGGTCGATGAGTTCGCCGCGTGGGTTGCGGTTGGGTCATTTCGGGGCGGACCGGTGGGTGCGTGGGCAGGACTGGATGCCGGAGTTGTTCGTCGGTGGTGAAGGGTTCGCGTTCGGCGCTCGCGAGGTGTTCGGCACCCTGTTGCACGAGGCGGCGCATGGGATCGCGCGGACCCGGGGTGTGCAGGAAACCAGCCGCGGTGGTGCCTACCACAACGGCAGGTACAAGCAGATCGCAGAAGAACTCGGGCTCACCGTGACCCGTCAGGCCAGCCGGGGCTGGTCGGAAACCGCACTGCCCGACACCATGGCCAAACGCTACCGCCGCCAGATCGACGGATTGGCCAAAGTATTGATCGCGCACCGCCGATCCGAACACGACCCCGCGCCAGGCGCACCAGTCGGCGGGACCGATGACGAGGAGACCGCCGGCGACGGCAAGGAACGCGCGCCACGCAGCGGCCGCGCGTTGGTCTGTGGTTGTGATCCGGTTCGGCGGGTCCGGGCGGCGCAGCGCACGATCGTGGCGGGGCCGATCCTGTGCGGAGTGTGCGAGCAGCAGTTCGCTGTTGCCGAGGCGGAGGCGTCGTGATGCGCCCGCCGATGGCCTATTACGGCGGCAAAACCACACTGGCGGGCCGGATCAGTGCGATGCTGCCTGTCCACCGGCATTACGTCGAGCCGTATGCAGGATCGCTGGCTGTGCTGCTGGCCAAGCCGCAAGCTCGGATGGAGACTGTCAATGATCTCGACGGTGACCTGATGACGTTCTGGAAAGTCTTGCGCGACAATCCCGCCGACCTCGCGAGGGTTTGCGCGCTCACTCCGCACTCACGGACCGAGCACGACGCCGCCCATGCCAGCCTGGACGAGTGTGATGATCTTGAGCGGGCCCGCCGGGTATGGGTGCGTATCACCCAAGGCCGTACCGGAACCATGCGGCGCACCGGGTGGCGCCACTACGTCGATCCGAACGGATCTGGATCCTCCATGCCGCGTTACCTCGCTGGGTATCTGGACCGGATGCTGCCCGCCGCCGAACGACTGTCCAGGGTGTCGCTGGAAGCGCGTCCCGCGGTCGAGGTGATCGATGCCTACGGCCGCCACCGAGACGCTCTGCTCTACGTCGACCCGCCGTATCTCGGCACCACCCGGGATCGGAACTACCGCTACGAGATGACCAGCGAGACAGCACACCGTGACCTCGCTGCCGTCCTGCACGCGTGCCGCGCCACGGTCGTGCTGTCCGGGTACGCCAGCGATCTCTACGACCACGACCTTGTACCCAAGCTGGCATCGGTACACCCTCGCCAGCGGCACCAGCCAGGGCGGGCAGTGGTCGGCACGCACCGAAATCCTGTGGTCCAATCGGGAACTCGCCGACGCCGTATTGCCGCTGGATGCCTGTAACGAAACACTGCCGGACGCGCCCCATGACGCGACCGTCTGTAACGAAACATCGTGTGAGGCGCCTGACTGCGTCCAAACAATCCGGCAACCGGTCACCGGGCGCCGCCGCCGATTCTGCTCGACCCGATGTCGAGTCCGAGCCCACCGCACGGCCCGCGAACCGGGCACTCCCTTTGATGCATAGGCATCGCGAGTCGTAGCCGAAGCCGCGCCGCGCCAGTTCCGCGGCTGGTCGATGCCGGCGCTGACAGGCGGGCCGCAGGTTGATGTCGGTGGGGGTCGGTAGCCTGTCTGGTCGGGTCGGCACGACCGGCCGGAGATGACATGTGCAAAGGAGACGACCATGCCAGCGTGGGCGTTCAAATCGGTTAGTGATGATCGCGATTGGCAGAGCAACGACGGCTATCCCGACGTTCACGGATCCCAGTACGTCTACAACAACAAGGTCGGAAACTCCCAAAACGTTGACCGAGGCGACATCGTGGTGGTGCACGACCGCAACATCGTCCACGGCATCTCCCGGATCGAAGACATCAAGATCGAACCCGATGTGAAAGTCCGAATCCGACTGTGTCCCAATTGCCGGAAAACCGGCGCCGGACTCCGCAAGACCAGGAAGCCGACGTACCTGTGCGGGAAGTGCCGCCACGAGTTCGACGACCCGTTCATACGGCACGATTCACGTACCGTCTACACCGCGATCTTCGGGACCGAGTGGCGCAGCGTCGACGGGCCGGTAACAGTCGAGGCGCTCAAGTCGGTGCTGATGGTCGCAGATACGCAGAGCTCTATCCGCAAGGTCGACCCGGACAAACTCGCAGATCTGCTCGGCGAAGTAACAGTCGCCCCGGCACTCTCGGACGATTCGTCCGCCGGCACGAAGCTGCCGAAGCCGATCGCTGGCGGTCGACGTCGATCTATGGTGACCGTACGCAACAACCAAGGAAAATTCCGCCGCGAACTGATCGGACGAGACGGACTCGTCTGCGCCATCACCGGCCCCGCGCCCTCGAGTGCGCTACAGGCCGCACACCTTCGAGCCTTCGCCAAACACGAAACCCACGACCCCGACGAAGGATTGATGCTGCGCACAGACATCCATGGACTGTTCGACGCCGGCCTACTCGCCATCGATCCAGACACCATGCAGGTCGTGGCCTCACCCGAACTCGCTGACTATCCGTACTACTGGGGTCTTCGTGGAACAAGCATCAAACCTGGTCCGTGGGCAGACGCATTGTCTGACCACTTCACGGCCGCATCGCAGGCGTGGATCCAAACGGCAGTTACCGAATTGGCGGTGGCTACGTAGCGTTCCACCGCCAGAGTACGGTGAGACATCGATCGATCATGTAAAGTTCGGCAACTGGTGCAAACTATCCTAGTTAAACCATTGAAGCGGGAGTGGAATTGGACGGCAGTAATCCGGAACACTATCCCATCGCGGACTTTCTTAATTGGCATACGCAGAAGGAGCTTATTCTCAACCCTGAATTTCAGCGTGGGGCAATCTGGCAACCTGCCGCCCGTAGCTATCTGATTGATTCCATTCTGCGTGGATACCCTATTCCGAAATTGCTTATGCGCACGCGAATCGACCGGCCTACAAGGAAGACCATTCGAGATGTAGTCGATGGTCAACAACGCCTGCGTACAATTATCGATTTTGCCAACAACAAGCTTATACTTGGCAGTAAAGCTGGCAATTTCAACCGGATGCGGTTCGACGACTTAGAGGACGATCTGCAGGACCGCTTCCTTGCTTACAAGCTGACCAGCGAGCAGCTCATTAACGCCAGCGATGAAGACGTTCTGGAGGTCTTTCTTCGGATAAACTCATATACCATTCCTGTGAACCCTGCCGAACTGCGCAATGCAAAGTTTTCGAGCGCTTTCAGTTACGCGGTGAAGGAATCAGTAACACGAGCATCGAGGCTGTGGGATCTTGGCGTAATCCCCTCTCGATCGCGCGTTCGCATGGCTGACCAGACGCTGATTGCTGAGATATATGGATACTTGGCTAACGGCGTGAGCGAGGGTGGCGAATCCGTCGTTACCAAATTGTACGAGCAGTTCGACGGAAGGGATTCTGAATTCCCGGATCCGTATGGAGTGGACTCGCTGATAACTCGTGTAATTGAGATAGTTGCGCCTTTTAGAGGTCAGCGTATTGTGCGCGCACCTCACTTTCTGATGATAGTGGCAGTGCTCGGATTTCTGGAAGGTATAATCCCGAGTGGTCGAATCGATGTTTCGAACCTGGGAGACGTTCCAGCAGAGTTCGACCTCGATATTGATTTCGCACAGGAAGGGCTTGGGCAACTGAATGATGCTCTCAATGGCGAGATCCACAGCCACGGTTTCGACATTTTCATAGATGCCGCCAGTTCATCGACTCAACGAATGCGAAGCAGGCAGATCCGGTTCGATTTTATTTATCGAGCGCTCGCCGGCTGACGAATTGAGTCCGACCTGATGGTAACCCTTCCCTTTATACTCAGCAGCATTGCTGCTGACCTGGAACGAGAAGTCTTCGAAATAGAGCTCGCATTCGAAGCTTGCAGCCACCATGATAGCATCACCGGCTTCAATACCACATATGGTGCCGGAGAAGATGGGTGCGTTGTCTCGCTGTGGGATGCGTGGAATCGCTTCATGCGCGCGCTAATTTTGACCAGTTGCGCCGGGCCCTTCGAAGGAGCTAGCGGGCATCTATACACGCCGCCGAATGTCTTTATCGAAAGCGCTGCTCTCCTAGAGTTGAAAAAGGCGGCGAAGAAGACCAATATCAAAGTCGTTCGTACTGAACCGAACTGGTACGATTCGCTGGCTACCGCAGACTTTTGTTCCGCACTTTCTCTTCCCAATGCTGCTGTCATCACTTCTGCTGTTCAGTCATCTCAGATCGTAGACTTTACCGGCGCTATAGTTCCAAATCCCCTTTCGGAGGTTAGAAAAATGCGTAACTACATCGCGCATAAGAATCATTTGACATTCTCTGATATCACTGCGTTGGGATTGAGTTCCAACGATCCCCGTGCATTCATTTCCCAGATTGTTACTGGTGGTACGTCTCGATTCACAGAATGGACGACTGGGTTAATCGCAGTTGCAAATGCTGCGGTTAATTAATCTGCGGCGAACGGCACCCGGCTAGTGCCGCGTCTGGATAGCTTGCTGCGGTAATCGGGTGTCGGCTTGCTCCGGCGTCGGGGACCGGTGATGCTGCCGGTGGAGGTGGTGCCGGT
>NZ_JBFAHV010000005.1:0-350264 GCF_040654375.1 Nocardia sp. NPDC050710
CGCGTGTGCTTCGGCCGTTCGGCGGCGAGACGGCCGCGAACGGTCGCTCGTAAGACTCGCTCCGTGCGGGGTTGGGTTGGGGGCGGATGGTTGCGTAGCTGTTCACAGCCCGTATGTCTTGCGTCGGGCGGTCGGGCTTGCGAGTGCGTCGCGTGCGCTTCGGCTGTTCGGCAGCGAGACGGCCGCGAACGGGTCGCTCGTAAGACTCGCTCCGAACAGGGCTGGGAGGCCGTCGGACAGTTGGGGCTGCGGCGTTCGGTGTTCGCGGCCCCGGGCTCGGGATGCGGGTGGCCTTATATATCTGTGCTGCTCCGGAGGTCGCGCCGACAAATCGATTGGCCGGGCTCGGTAAGCTGCCTTTTCGTGGTTTCGCCCAAGTCCGAGGATGACGCAGCACTGGATCGACGTACCCGATTGCTGGCCGCGGCCGCGGTCACGCTCGGGAGGCTATCCGATGTGTTGACACCCCTTGGCGAATTGTTCGCGGCGCGCGGATTCGAGCTGTATCTCGTCGGCGGCAGCGTACGGGACGCCGTGCTGGGACGGCTCGGCACCGATCTGGATTTCACCACCGACGCCCGGCCCGAGCAGGTGCAGGAGCTGATGCGCGGCTGGGCCGATCACCTGTGGGATACCGGGGGGTTGGCATTCGGCACGGTCAGCGCCGCGAAGGACGATCAGCAGTTGGAGATCACCACCTTCCGCAGCGACAACTACGACCGGGTGTCACGCAACCCCGA
Source organism: Nocardia sp. NPDC050710 (assembly GCF_040654375.1). Lineage (NCBI taxonomy): Bacteria > Bacillati > Actinomycetota > Actinomycetes > Mycobacteriales > Nocardiaceae > Nocardia > Nocardia sp. NPDC050710. The sequence goes on from NZ_JBFAHV010000005.1 coordinate 741, forward strand.
GGTCACCTTCGGCGACAGCCTCGAGGGTGATCTGGTGCGCCGGGACTTCACCGTCAACGCGATGGCGGTGAAGATCGGCGCCGACGGTGCGCTGGAGTTCATCGATCCGCTCGGCGGTATCGAGGCGTTGCTGGCCGGGGTACTCGATACGCCTGCGGCGCCGGAGGATTCGTTCAACGACGACCCGCTGCGCATGCTGCGCGCGGCCCGCTTCGTTTCCCAGCTCGGCTTCGAGCTCGCTCCCCGGGTGCGGTCCGCGATCGCCGCGATGGCGGAGCAGATCGACCGGATCACCGCCGAGCGGGTGCGCACCGAGCTCGACAAACTGATCGCGGGCGCACACCCGATCGACGGCATCAATGTGATGTGCGAGACGGGCCTGGCGCAGCGAGTGCTGCCCGAGGTGCCCGCCATGAAACTGGAGATCGACGAGCACCACCAGCACAAGGACGTGTATTCACATTCGCTGACCGTGCTGCAGCAGGCGATCGATCTGGAGGACGGCGACCCCGACCTGGTGCTGCGCTGGGCCGCGCTGCTGCATGACATCGGCAAGCCCGACACCAAGCGCAACGAGCCGGGCGGCGGCGTCAGCTTCCACCACCACGAGGTGGTCGGCGCCAAAATGGTGCGCAAGCGGATGCGGGCGCTGAAGTACCCCAAACAATTCACCGAGGACGTAGCACGACTGGTCTTCCTGCACCTGCGGTTTCACGGTTACGGCAAGGGCCAGTGGACGGATTCCGCGGTGCGGCGCTATGTCACCGACGCCGACGATCTACTGCCGCGCCTGCACAAGCTGGTCCGCGCCGACTGCACCACCCGTAATAAGCGTCGCGCCGCCGCACTGCGCGCCACCTATGACGAGCTGGAGCAGCGCATCGCGCGGCTTCATGAGCAAGAGGATCTCGCGCGGGTGCGCCCGGACCTGGACGGCAACGCCATTATGGAGTTGCTCGGACTGGCGCCGGGTCCGGAAGTCGGCAAGGCCTGGAATTACCTCAAGGAGTTGCGACTCGATCGCGGTCCGATGACCAGGGATGAGGCCGAGGCGGCCCTGCTCGAATGGTGGAAGGCCAGGGGCTGATTCGCCGAGATCGGAAACGATCGGGTCAGAAAACGATCAGCGTGGTGCCGGTGACAATGGCGGAGCGGATCTGGGCCAGATCGAAGGATCCGGTCATTTCGGGCAGGTCGATGCGGAAGCGGACCAGATCGCCGTCGCGGGTGGCGTGCGCGATGCGCGCGTGATTCGGCAGCTGGTCGAGCAGCATATTGGGTGCGGTGATCAGTTGGCGCGGCATCCGGATGCCCAGCCAATTGGCCCGGCGGATCTCGACGGTGAGCAGGTTGTTCGTCACCGATGCGTCGACCTGCGCGGTCAGCCGTCGCCTGCGATGGCTGGCCTTGATCAGTCCGTTCTCCGCGACGCTCAGTTCCCAGTCCAGCTGTTGCTTGTTGAGCCAGCCGACCAGCGCGGCGATAGTGACTGTGCCGTCGAGGTCCAGGTGCGAGGCGCGCAACCTGGTCGGCACGCCGGGGATGAGCCGGACCCCGTGTGCGATCACGGTGACCGTCTCGATCGGGTGATCGTCCCAGCGCATCCGCGACAGCACGGTCTTGGTCTGGAAGTGCGCGCCGCGGCGGCGCACCTTGAGCACCTGAAGGGTGGCGTGCAGATCGTGGCCGAGCACGGTGGCGCTGACCTCTTGGCCGCCGAACCGGCTCAGGATGCCCTCGCTGAGCATGGTCATCAGGACGTCCGGCATCAACGCGGTGACGGTGCCCGCGCCCAGGTCGGCCATGGGATCCACCCAGGAAGTGCTGACGGAGATCCATTGCTCCAGCCAGGACTGGTCGAACAGACGCTTACCGAGATCGACGGCCCGTAATGGCGACCATGACTTCGGATCGAAATACGTGGCCATGATTGCTCCGAGGGTACTTGGCGGCGGCCGACACGACCATCCATGCGGATCCGGACCCGGTGCGTCGCATCCGACGCGCTGGCGGCCGGTCGTTGCCAGGTGGAAGTGATCCGGGTCACCGACGAGAATGGCTCTGGGACCGGATCGGTGTGAGACTCGGAGGATGCACATGCCGCTGGATCTGAACAGTGACCTCGGGGAGGGATTCGGCGCCTGGGCGATGGGCGATGACGCGGCCATGCTCGACATCGTCACCAGCGCCAATATCGCCTGCGGTTTCCATGCGGGCGATCCATCGATCATGCGCCGCACCTGTGCGCTCGCGGTCGAGAAGGGTGTGCGGATCGGCGCGCACGTCGGGTACCGCGATCTGGCGGGCTTCGGACGCCGCGCGATCGCGATGGAGCCCGGCGAGTTGCGCGACGAAGTGCTGTACCAGATCGGCAGCCTGGACGCTTTCGCGCGGGCGGCGGGCGATCGGGTCCGATATGTGAAACCGCACGGTGCGCTCTACCATTCGGCGGCGAAGGATCTTCAGTTCGCCGACGCGGTGCTGGCCGCGCTGGCCGAATACGATGCGGACCTGGCGTTACTCGGTCCCGCGGGTAGCCAATTGGAGCGGGCCGCGATGGATTTCGGATTGCGTTTCGTCGGCGAGGGATTCGCCGATCGCGCGTATACGCACGCGGGCACGCTGGCGCCACGGGGTGTGGCTGGTGCGGTGCTGCATACCAACGAGGCCGTGGCGCAGGCAGTTTCGATCGCATTGTCGGGCCGGGCCCATTCGGTGGACGGTGGCGGTAAGGTGAAGGTGGTGGCGCAGAGCATCTGCGTGCACGGTGATACGCCCGCCGCCGTGGAGATGGCGAGGCTGATCCGGAGCGCATTGGACGATGTCGGCGTACCGGTCGAGTCCTTCGCATGATCGGCCGCAGCCCTCGGGCCGTGGGGTTCACCCGGTGAATGATCGGCGCGCTTGCTCGGCGGCCGAATCGGATGCCGGGCAACGGATTCGCGCGGCGGGCGATCGAGCGTTCCTGGTGATCGCACCGGTGCCGGAATTCGTCTCGGCATTGCGCGCCCATCCGGTCGACGGTGTGCAGGATGTGCTCCCCGCAGCGGAAACGGTTCTGGTGACACTGGATTCGGTGCGTATGGCGGAATCGGTGCGACGTGAATTGGAAGCGCTGCTCGGCACGATCCAGCCGACCGGCGCCTCCGGTGTTTCCCGTGGAACACCGTTACCCGAGACTTCATCGCGCGAGCCGGTCCTGATCCCGGTCCACTACGACGGCGCCGACTTGGATGATGTGGCCCGCCTCCTGGGGATGACCGTGGCCGAGGTGATCGCGGCGCATACCGGAACCGTATGGCGCTGCGGATTCGTGGGCTTCGCACCGGGTTTCGGTTACCTGGAGTCCCCGGACGGACGTCTGACCGTGCCCCGCCGCGATCAGGCGCGCACCGCGATACCGGCCGGTGCCGTCGCGCTCGCCGGCGGCTATTCGGCGGTGTATCCGCGCGGCACGCCCGGCGGGTGGCAGCTCATCGGCCGCACCGAGGTTCCGATGTGGGATGTGGATCGCGATCCCCCCGCCCTGATCCGCGCCGGTGTCGCGGTCCGGTTCGTCGAGGTGGATCAATGATTCTGGTCGAGGGAATCGGCCCGCTGGCCACCATCCAGGATCTGGGGAGACCGGGCTGGTTCGATTCCGGTGTCGGTGTCGCCGGTGCCGCCGACTGCGGTTCGCTGCGGCTGGCCAACCGGCTGGTGGGCAACCCCGAGGGTGCCGCGGCGATCGAGGTGCTGCTCGGCGGTTTGGTGCTGCGCGCCCTTCGGCATCACACCATGGCGGTCACCGGCGCTCCCGCGCCCGCGACCGTGGACGGAATGCCGGTCGGTGCGGCGAGTCTGCTGGAACTCGAAGCCGGACAGACTCTTCGGCTCGGTCTGGCCGAGACGGGTCTGCGCAGCTACGTCGCGGTACGCGGCGGCATCGACGTCGCGCCGGTACTCGGCTCCCGCAGCCGCGACACCATGTCCGGTATCGGGCCGGAGCCGTTGCGCCCCGGTGATCGGTTACCGATTGGGCCGGTCCCGCCCGCCATACCGATAGTCGACGTCGCACCGGTCGCCACTTCGACCGACGAGATACTCACGGTCCGCGCGCTGCTCGGCCCCCGGGACGACTGGTTCACCGATGCCACCGCGCTTTTCGACGGTGAGTGGGCGGTATCCACCGACATCGATCGCATCGGCGCCCGCCTCGACCGGCGGTCCGGGCCCCCGCTCGAACGCCGGATCCGCGATGAATTGCGTACCGAGGGCATGGCTCTCGGATCCATTCAGGTACCGCCGAGCGGTCAGCCGGTGGTCTTTCTCGCCGACCATCCGATCACCGGCGGTTATCCGGTCATCGGGGTGGTCGTCGACGCGGACGTCGACGCGGTCGCGCAGGCCAGGCCCGGCCGGATCGTGCGCTTCCGGCCTGCCGGGTGACCACGGGATTCAGTTCGGCGAATCCAGCTGCGCGCGCATGAGATAGACGTTGTAGCTATCCCACGCCGACATGGTGAAGTACAGATCGTCGCCGGTCGACCACGGATGAATGAAGCCGCCGTAGGCCTTCGGATAGTCGGCGGTGTAGACCAGCGGTACGGCATCGGTCCAGATGCCCTGCGGGGTGGCGGATTCCCGCAGCACGATAGCGCCCTGCGCGGAATCGAGATACATCATCTGCCACTGCCGCGCGGCCGCGTCGTAGCGCACCGACACCTCGCTGGCGATGCCGAAGAACAATGGCGTGGCCTGGTTCTCGGCCGCAGGCGCCCAGGTACCGCCGACCCAGTACTGGTAGGCGGTCTTGTTCAGCACCTCGTTTTTCGGCACCCTGGCCAATCCGGTGACGCCGACGCGGCCGTTGGGCGTGCCGAACATGTAGACGTAATCGCCCTCCGGCACCATCGCGGCGACCTGGAACCGGCCGAGTCCGAAGAGGTTGTCCCACCTGGCGTGCTGATCTTTGGTCCAGGTGCGGCCGCCGTCGTCGGAGTAGGCGATGCCGCCGTAGTTGGTCGACCACATGCCGGGGATGCGGCTCCAGTGGTTGACCGACATATAGCTCAGGTACTGCCGGTTGCCGAGGGCGAATCCGGATGTCGGGATAACCGTGGTCTCCCAGTTCTTGATCTTGCGGCTGGCCAGGAACTCCGCGGCGTGGCATCGGCTGTCCTGCACCATGGTGTCCAGGGTCAGCCCGTCCGAGAGGTCACGGTCGGTGCTGAACCCCAGCACGTTGCTGCGCCAGTCGGGGCCGCCGGCGCCGCCGGCCTCCCAGCCCTCGCCGAAGGTATCGCCGAATACCACGGCGACCTCGCCCGGCTTGGTCTCCCACATCAGCCCGAGGTCGGTGCCGTCGACCTGCCAGCGCATATCGGTGCGGTTCTGCGATCCGTGCCCGGTCACCTGCTCGACCAGCTCCACCGATTCGACCCGGGGCGTGGCCACGGGTTCCGCGACCGGTCCCGGTTCGGCCGGATGAACGACCAGCGGCGGCGCGGGTTGCGGTGCGTCGCCCTCGCCGCCGGGCACCGGGATCGGGATGGGTTCGATCTCCGGCCGGATCTGGATGCGCGGCAACGAGAACATGCCGGATCCGGAGTCCGGTCCCGAACCGGAGCTGGAACCCGAGCTCGAACCGGAGGCGGACCCGGTATCGGGTGCGGTCCGCGGCTCGGCCGTCTCGACGGGTTCGGGCGTATCCCGGACGTCGGGGCACGGGTTGCGGCACGGATCCTCGGGCAGCGGCTCCGGATCGATCCGGGTGTTGTCCTGCGGCGGATCAGGCACCGGAACCGGCGTGAGCTCCGGAACCGGGATCGGGATGTCGATCTGCGGCGGTATCCGGACCATCGGGGGAGGTGGCAGATTCGGATCGGGTTCCCGTGCCAGCGGATCGAATCCGACCTCGCCGCAGCGGTTCACCGGCGGTGGCGCCCAGGGGGCAGGCGCGCCCTGGGCGGCGGGCGTCGGCACGGCGAGCAGTCCGAGTAGCGAGACACCGAAGAGCGCCGGTGACACCAGCCCCTTCGGCAGCACACCCATGATCTGTTGACTCCCTGTCGATTCGGATCGCGGCGAGATCAACTTACCGGAACGGGTCGCGCCGGGCCGGGCGGCTGGCGGAGCCGAATGTATCGAATTGTCCGTATCTCGGCGCCGGAATTCGAGGCCGAGGGAACCGGATGCTCTCCGGCCGCGTCCAACCAGATATGAACGAGATCGAGTACGTGTTCGGGACGGGTGACGGCACCGTTCACGTCTGGTCGTCCGAGGCGGACCTGGACTTGGCCCGAACCGGCACGGCCGATGCGCTGCAATTGGATTTCGACGGCGACGGCTTGGCCGACGACGCGCTCTGGGACCCACACGGCACCGGGGTCGCCGATATCGCCGCCCTCGATCTGGACGACGACGGCCTGCTCGATCACTTCTATACCGACCCCACCGGCCTCGGCACCTGGGGTCATCAGATCACCGGCTCCGCCGCCGACGCGGTGGACGAACCACTGGAATGGATCGTGCGCAGTGGTCCGTTACCGGACACGAGTTCTGAAACGCACAATGTGGTCGGTGGCGAACTCGCCGACGTGCTCGCCGATTACCCACTGAACCAGCATGATTCCCCGCAGGCCGGCTGGGACGCGGACCGGCTCCTGGATCATGTGGGCCTGTCGGTCGACCAGCGCGGCCGCGTCTCGGCGGGTGACGAGCATCCGCAGCACGCCGCCGACATGCCTTTCGGCATCTAGTCCAGCGCCGCCGGGCGCGTGCCGCGCCGCAGCGTGAATGCGATCGCCACGATTCCACCGCAGTAGACGGCCGCACCGGCGAGCACCACCGGCAGCGATCGTCCGTCGGCCGGGATGACCGCCGCGGTGATCGCGATCGCCAGGACGAACGCGATATTGAAGACGGTGTCCTGTAGTGCGAAGACCTGCCCACGCCGGGTGTCATCGATATCGATCTGCATGGTCGCGTCGCCGGTCAGTTTGATCGTCTGACCGGCCAGCCCGAACAGGAACGCACCGACCAGCAGCAGTTCGTGCGCCCGCTGTGCCCCTGCCTCTGCTACCGCGATGGGGGTGACCAGCGTCAGCTGCACCACCGTCGCGGTGAGTAGTCCGGCGACCACCGTGCGCGGCCGCCCCAGCCGCGGGATCAGCAGGGGCGCCACGATCGCCGCCACCAGCATGCCCGCCGCGGTCGCGGCGATGGCGACGCCGAAGCCGACCAATCCACCGCTGAGTCCGGAACCGTCCATGGGCACCTGGCGCAGGACGAGCACCATGATCAGGGTGTTGATGCCGAAGACGATCCGGTGCGTGCCGATGCCGAGCATCGCGGTGCTCACCTGCGGGGATTGCCAGACCGCGAGGGCACCGGTACGCAGGCCGGTGGCGATGGCGTGGATCGCGCTCTCCCCGGCCGCGGCACGGGCCTCCGGTCCCAGCACCCGGGCCCGGAATCGGGCCGCGACCACCACGCTGAGCACCGAGCCGACGCCGCTGACCGCCACCGCCACCGCCGAGCCGAAGTCGCCCGCACCGACACCGCCGATGATCGCCACCGATGTGGCGGCGCCCAGGCCCGCGCATCCGGAGGCCACCGTCGCGAGCACCGAATTCATCGGAACCAACCACTCCTGAGCGAGAACCTTGGGCAGCGCGGCGGACACCCCGGCCAGCACGAATCGGCTGATTCCGACGACGGCCAAGGCCAGCAGCAATAGCGGCGTCTCCCCGACGCCCATCAGCAATCCGAGGGCGACCACTCCGATCAGCCCGGCGCGGAGCACATTGGCGACCAGCAGCACATTGCGCCGATCCCAGCGATCCAGCAGCGCGCCCGCGTAGGGGCCGATCAACGAGTACGGCAGGAGCAGCACGGCGAATCCGGCCGCGATAGCCAGCGGATCGGTCTCCCGTTCCGGATTGAACAGGATGGCGCCGGACAGCGCCGCCTGGAACATGCCGTCGCCGAACTGTCCGGCGAAGCGCACGATCGCCAGGCGCAGCACGGCCGGATGTTCGCGCAGCGCCAGACGCCAGGCCGCACGCCGCGACGGGGGTCGCTCGTCGGCCGGTAGCGAGCCTTCGGGACGACCGGTGGACACGTTGCCGATTGTGCCGTGTTCGATGCCGTTCCCGCTCACGCGGGATGCGGCGAATCGAGCGTATCGACCAGGGTGCTGATGGTGGGACGCATGTCGGGTGGCATAGGGAGCCGGTCCAGGTCGGCGGCGTCGATCCAGTCGAAGGCGTCGTGCTCGCCCGGCGCCAGTGCCACGTCACCCGGATCGGCCTCGACCACGAATGTGAACTTGCGCACCCGGGCCTTGGTGCGGGTGGCGTAGTCGACGGCGCCGAGGAACTCGGTGATAGCGCGCACCCGCAGGCCGGTCTCCTCGAAAAGCTCGCGCGTCACGCATTCGGCGAAGCTCTCCCCGGATTCGACTCCGCCACCGGGCAGTTCGTACATTCCGCCGTAATAATCGTCCGGGACACGGCGGACCACCAGGAGTTTGCGGTCGCGGAACACCGCGACGCCGACAACGAAATCGCCGATGCCATCGGTGCGCGCGGCGGCGCGGAGTTCGTGCTCGACGTGCGCGATCTGCTCGGGTCGCACCTGGCTGTCACCTCCGGTTTCGTTGTGCCGCATCACGTTACGAATCCGGCGTCGCCACGGTCGGACTCCATGCCGCGGTACCCTACTGGCCCGCGCGCCGATTCGACGTACCGGTTGGTACTCCTCACCTGCCGTTCACCCGCTGGTCGCTCGCGTAAAATACCGAGTGCAGGACAATTTACTAGGAATTCGGAGTACCGCGTCGGAAGTGCTCCTACCCTGAAAGGTGATCGGTGCACGGTCCCGAGAGGAGGACCACGATGTCCACACTCACGACACCACACATCGATGTCCATCGTGGCGGCGACCGCATGAAGACCCGCGTTTCGTGGCTGGATTCGAAGCATTCGTTCTCCTTCGGGGAGCACTACGATCCCGAGAACACCCACCATGGCCTGCTGCTCGTGAACAACGAGGACGTGGTTTCACCTGGTCAGGGCTTCGACACCCACCCGCACCGGGATATGGAGATCGTCACCTGGGTGTTGGGTGGGAGCCTGGTGCACCAGGATTCGCTGGGGCACAGCGGCGTCATCTATCCCGGTCTGGCGCAGCGGATGAGCGCGGGCACCGGAATCCTGCATTCGGAGAAGAACGACTCCTGGCGACTGGACGGCGCTATCGAACATGACGATCCGGTGCATTTCGTGCAGATGTGGGTGGTGCCGGACGAACCCGGCCTCGACCCCGGCTATCAGCAGCTCGAGATCGATGACGAACTGGCGGGTGGCGGACTGGTGACCGTCGCCTCCGGTCTCCCGCGCTATCGGGACCGCACCGCCATCGCGATCAACAGCAGCCATTCCGCACTGCATGTGGCACGGATGCCGGGTGATCCGGAACACGTCGTCGACCTGCCCGACGCGCCGTACACGCACCTGTTCGTGGCCCGCGGCGAGGTCGAGATGGAAGGGGTCGGCACCCTGTACGAGGGCGACGCGGTGCGCCTGACCAGGACCGGGGGCCAGCGCGTCGAGGCGAACGGCCCCGCCGAGATCATGGTGTGGGAGATGCACGCACGGCTCGGCGGTCAATAACGCGCCATGTCACGAGACCGGTGCCGCACGGTGCGTGTGGACGTACTGTCCATCCCATTAACATCCCAGCGTAGGCAGTGCGATCAGTAGGCACGTAGCCGCGCGAGCGCGCCCGTATATCGCCAGCGGCACCGACTGAGAGGAAGTCCATGTCGCAGTATCCGCCGCCCGGTCAATACCCACCGCCGCCGCCCGGTCAGTACCCGCCACCACCCTCCGGCGGCCAGTACTGGCAGGAATCGCCCAAGGGCAAGGGCATGGCGGTGACGGCACTGGTGCTCGGCATCCTCGCGGTCCTCGGCCTGCTGGTGGTGGTCGGCGGCTTCCTGTTCGGCATCTTCGCGGTGATCTTCGGCATCATCGCGCTGGTCAAGGTGCGCCGCGGCACCGGCGGCGGCACCGGTATGGCCGTAACCGGTCTGATTCTCGGCGTGCTCGCGCTCATCGCCGCGACGGTCATCTCCATCGTCGGGTGGAGCATCTTCGTCGATTCCGGTGGTAAGGACTTCTTCGACTGCATCAACAAGGCGGGCAACGACCAGGCCAAGCTCGACGAATGCGAGCGGCAGTGGAATCAGAAGCTCGAGGACAAGTTCAGCATTACGCTCACCCCGCGGCCGACCCCTTAGCCGCGGATCCGGCGCAGGCCCTGGTCGCGCCGACCACTTCGCCGAACTCCGGGCGGTAGTCGTGTTGCGGCAGCGCGATCCAGGCCCGGTAGCCGCTGTGCTCGTCGGCGGGTGAGGGCAGCACGATGTGGCTGCCGGGCAGTGCGACCGACGCGCAGACCCGGAACAGGTCCGCGAACAGGGTCATGTCCTGGTAGGAGTTATCGGTCGGACCGGTCAGGAAGGTCCAGCGGTCGGAGCGCGGATGCGCGATGATCGGTCCGCTGCACTGCTGCCCGCGCGCCGTCATCAGGTCGCGCACTCGTTCTCCCAGCGTGGCGGGCATGACGACCGCGCCGACCGCGCCGATCTCCAACATGATGCGTCCGAGCGCCGGATCCACCACGCCGTACAGCCCGTGCTCCTTGCGGTACTGCCGGCAGCGAGCGATGGCGTCCTGGGTGGCGGCGTACTCCTCGACGGCCGCGTGCGGTGGTCGAACCGGCGTGGTCGTGCTGGAAGTCCACTCGCTGCGCTCAGTCATGACCGCTCGGCTCCGCCATGACTGAGCAATGCTCAGCTGGGTTCGTTTTTCGTTCGCTGCGCTCACTCATGACGCACCTCGCCTCGGGTCGACGTGACGGTGAATCGGCTGCTGAATCCGACCATAGACCTGGGCAACTGGGTTGACAATAGTCACACGAGGGTGTGTTGACGGGCGTAATATCGCTGGTCATGGCACCCGTCTCGCCTACTGTCGCGCGCTGGGAGCTGGTGCTCCGCCTGCGGGAACTGCGCGAGCAGCGCGGCTTCGACTCGGCGACCTTCGCCAAGCGGGTCGGCTTCACCCCGGCCAATTGGTCGCATGTGGAGAAGGGTCGCCGGGTGCTCACCACGAATACGATCGGTCCGGTGCTCGAGCTGCTCGAGGTGGACGCCGAGGAGCGCGAGGAGCTGCTCACGCTGCTCGATGCCAGTAAGCAGCGCGGTTGGTGGGCGAAATCCTCGGCGCTGATCGGTCCGGAGTTGCAGCGCCTCTATGGCATGGAATACGGCGCGCAGAGCATCCGCAGTTACGACAGCCTGGTGGTGCCGGGGCTGCTGCAAACCGAGGCCTATGCCAGGGCGCTCATCAGCGCCGACGTCATGATCCGGCCCGTGCAGGTAGAACAGCTGGTGGCGATCCGGCTGCGGCGTCAAGAACGGTTGCGCGGCAAGGAGCCGGTGGAGCTGACGGCGGTGATCGGCGAGGGCACGCTGCTGCAACAGACCGGTGGCCCGCGGGTGTTGCGCGGACAGCTCAGCCATCTCGCCGCGCTGATCGACGAACTGGACAGTATCGAGGTTCGGGTCATCCCGTTCGCCGCCACCGCCGGCGCGATCTTGGGTGGATCCAGCTTCCACCTGATCGATTTCGCGGGTGAGCAGCTACCCACATTCGGCTGGGCGGAGAGCGCGGTATTCGGCGGCGCGGTCGACGATCCGGATCTGGTGCGGGATCTGAGCTTCGCGTACGTGCGCGCACTCGAGCAATCGCTCGACCGTGCCGAATCATTAGCCCTGATCAGGTCCTATGGAGGGGTGTAAAATCCGGCCCATGGCCACCACCGCTAGCCTCCGGTCGGTTTCCACCGGCTGGTTCACATCGACTCGCTCCAACAACGGCAACCAATGCGTCGAGGTCCGGTTCGCTGGTGATGCGGTGCTCATCCGTGACAGCAAATACCGCCGCAACCCGGCCAACCGCACCGCCGAAGAGCCCATCATCACCGTCACCGCGAGCGAATGGACCTCGTTCCTGACCATGCTCATCACCGGACGATCACACGATCGTTTGATCGCCAGGACCGCTGCGGACGGCGCCACCACGCTTACCGATGGCGACATCACCCTCACCTACACCCCCGAAGAATGGGACGCCTTCCTCGAAGGCGCCCGCGACGGGGAATTCGATCGCATCATCCTGCCCGCCTGACCGCCCTCCCCCGGCCGTCGCCACGGCCGGGGCCCATTCCGGTGACGCGTCGGCGACCCCGGCCCGCGGGTTCTCGGCATACTGGAAATCGTGACTTCCGAGCTGAACAGTCCCTCCGGTATCGATCTGTCCTACCTCGATGACGCCGTGCGGGTACAGGACGACCTGTTCGCGCATGTCAACGGCAAATGGCTGGACGAATACGAGATCCCCGCCGACCGCGCGGTGGATGGCGCCTTCCGAACGCTCTACGACCAGGCCGAACTGGATGTGCAGAAGATCATTCAGGACGTCGCGGTGCGAGCGACGGGCCCGGAGGAGGCAGCTCGCGTTACCACGCAGGGCCCCGGGAGCACCGCCATCGATACAGCGGCCGAGCGGGCCGAGCCGGGCACCGACGCACGCAAGATCGGCGATCTGTACTCCAGCTTCATGGATACCGAGGCCATCGAGGCCGCCGGGCTCGGCCCGATCTCGGCCGAACTCGCCACCGTACGCGGGGTGGGTGAACGCAGCTCGTTCGCGGCGCTGCTCGGCCGGTTCCAGCGCACCGGTATCGGCGGAGCACTCGGGTTCTACGTCGACACCGACGACAAGAACTCCACCCGCTACCTGCTGCACACCACCCAGTCCGGCATCGGTCTGCCCGACGAGTCCTATTACCGGCAGGACGAATTCGCCGAGATCCGCGGCAAGTACATCGCGCATATCGGCCGCATGTTCGCCCTGGCCGCCGCCGATCCGAGAATCGCCGCACTGCTGCCGGAGGACCTCGACACCGTCGGGCAACGCGTATTCGAACTGGAACGCAAGCTGGCCGCGGGTCACTGGGATGTGGTGCGTCGCCGCGACGCCGAACTGAGCTACAACCTCACCACCTTCGACACGCTGGTCGCCGAACACCCCGAATTCGATTGGGCCGCTTGGACTGGCGCGCTCGCCGAGGGCGTCGACCCGTCCGGCCCGGAGCTCTTCGCCGAAGTGGTGGTGCGCCAGCCCGATTACGTGCGCGTCTTCGCGCAGGTATGGGCTTCGGAATCGCTCGCGGACTGGCAGGCCTGGGCGGCCTGGCGGGTACTGCGTTCGCGCGCCGCGTATCTCACCGATGCGGTGGTGGAGGAGAGCTTCGATTTCTACGGCCGCACGCTCACCGGCGCCCAGGAGAATCGGGAGCGTTGGAAGCGCGGCGTCTCCCTGGTACAAGATCTGCTGGGCGAGGCGGTCGGCAAACTGTATGTGGCCGAGCACTTTCCGCCCGCCGCGAAGGCGCGGATGGTGGAGCTGGTCGCCAATCTGCAAGAGGCCTACCGGCGTAATATCGCCGAGCTGGACTGGATGGGTCCGGACACCCGCGAGGCCGCGCTGACAAAGCTGGAGAAGTTCACTCCGAAGATCGGCTACCCGGACCGCTGGCGTGACTACTCCGCCGTCACCATCGATCCGGCGGATCTGGTCGGCAACTACCGCAGCGGCTACGCGGCCGAACACGATCGCGACCTGAACAAGCTCGGCGGACCGGTGGACCGCGACGAATGGTTCATGACCCCGCAGACGGTCAACGCCTACTACAACCCGGGCATGAACGAAATCGTCTTCCCCGCAGCGATTCTGCAGCCGCCGTTCTTCGATATGAACGCCGACGACGCGGCCAACTACGGTGGCATCGGCGCGGTCATCGGCCACGAAATCGGTCACGGCTTCGATGATCAGGGCGCCAAATACGACGGCGACGGCAATATGATCAACTGGTGGACCGACGCCGACCGCGCCGAGTTCGCCAAGCGCACCAAGGCATTGATCGAGCAGTACAACGTCCTGTCCCCGCAGGCGCTGCCCGACGAGCACACCGTCAATGGCGAGTTCACGATCGGCGAGAACATCGGTGACCTGGGCGGTCTGTCCATCGCCCTGGCGGCGTACCGGATCTCCCTCGAAGGTGCCGAGGCTCCGGTGATCGACGGCCTCAGCGGTTTGCAGCGCGTCTTCTACGGCTGGGCTCAGGTGTGGCGCACCAAGGCTCGCACCGAGGAGGCCATCCGCCGCCTCGCCGTCGACCCGCACTCCCCGCCCGAGTTCCGGTGCAATGCCGTCGTCCGCAATATCGACAGCTTCCACGAAGCCTTCGATGTACGGCCGGGCGACACCCTCTACCTGGATCCGGCTGAGCGCGTGAAGATCTGGTAGCACGATGTGCCGGAGTGACTCGGCCGAGGGTTACCCCTAACATCGGGCTGATGCGGGTACTGGTGACGGGTGGGACGGGCTTTGTCGGCGCATGGACGGCGAAGGCGGTGGCCGATGCGGGGCACCGGGTGCGCTTCCTGGTCCGCGACCCGGGCAGGCTGGAGACCAGCGCGGCCGCGCTCGGCGTCGATGTCTCCGATCACGTGGTCGGAGACATCACCGACGCGGCCTCGGTGCGGCGGGCGCTGGACGGCTGCGATGCGGTGATCCACTGCGCCGCGGTGGTCGCGACGGACCCGAGGCGGGCGCGGGAGATGTTGACGACCAATATGACCGGGGCCCGGAATGTGCTCGGGGCGGCCGCCGAACTCGGGTTGGATCCGATCGTGCACGTCTCGAGTTTCACCGCGCTGTTCCGGCCCGGCGACGAGGTGCTCACCGCGGATCTGGACGTGGTGGGCGGGACGGATGCGTACGGGCAATCGAAGGCACAGGTCGATCTGTATGCGCGTGGCATGCAGGATGCCGGGGCGCCGGTAGTCATCACCTATCCCGGCATGGTGCTCGGCCCGCCCGCCGGACAGCAGTTCGGTGAGGCGGCCGACGGTGTGGAAGCCGCGGTCAAGATGGGCTTCCTTCCCGGCCGCGGCGCGGGATGGACGATCATCGATGTGCGCGACCTCGCGAATCTGCACGCCGCCCTGATGTTTCCGGACCGGGGCCCACGCCGATACATGTGCGGTGGGATCCGCGCCGGTGTCGACGAACTAGCGGCCATCTTCACCGAACTCACCCCCGGCACCACCCGTGTACTGCCGGTACCCGACACCGCCCTGCGGCTGATCGGCAAGCTGAGCGACGCTGTCACCCAATTCATTCCGCTCACAACCCCGCTCACCGAGGCCGCGATGCAGTACTACACCCAGATGCCCGAATCCGACGACACCCCGAGCGAACGCGACCTGGGCGTCCACTACCGCCAACCCGCCGAAACCCTCGCCGACACCCTCACCGGCCTGCGCACCGTCGGCAGACTCCCCGAATAGGTCGGAAGTTCGCAGCCCATCGCCGACGCGCGTCGGATCGTTCGACTGCTCTACACCGAGGCGGTGGGGCGGAGTCGGGGTGCGGCGCGATCAGTGGAGGCGGGATTCGGAGTCGGCGTCGAAGAAGAAGACTTCTTCTAGTTTCGGGCGCAGGTGGAGGCGGTCGCCGAGGGCGATTCGGAAACGTCGGTCGACACGCACGACTACCTTGCCGGAGCGGCTGTTCCATGCCTGAGGCTGGTTGCGCCCGCCGTCGCTCTCGCCGGGGGTGGCGGCGTGGCTGTAGACGTAGGACTCCGCACCCAGCTCCTCGAGTAGTTCGGCGTCCACGGTGAGGCTGTTGTCGGCGTCGGTGGTGACCTCCCAGGACTCCGGGCGGATGCCGACGACGACGCGGTTACCCGTCTTCGCCGTGCGCGGCAAGGGAATTCGCAGATTGCCCAGCACCGCGGCACCGTCGTCGACGGGCGCGTCGAGCAGATTCATGCCCGGGGAACCGATGAAGCCCGCGACGAAGGTGTTGACCGGGTTGTCGTAGAGCTCGCGCGGGGCCGCGATCTGTTGCAGCTTGCCCTCGCGCAGCACCGCCACCCGGTGACCCATGGTCATGGCCTCCACCTGGTCGTGGGTGACGTAGACGGTGGTGGCGCCGAGCCGCTTCTGTAGTGCGGCGATCTGGGAGCGGGTGCTGACGCGCAGTTTGGCGTCCAGATTCGACAGCGGCTCATCCATGCAGAAGACCTGCGGGCGGCGCACGATGGCGCGGCCCATGGCGACCCGCTGACGCTGACCACCGGAGAGTTTGGCGGGTTTGCGGTCGAGCAGCGGCTCCAACTCGAGCATCTTCGCGGCCTCGCGTACTCGAACCATGGTGTCGGACTTGTTCATTCCGGCATTGCGCAGCGCGAATCCCATATTCTCCGCGACCGTCATATTCGGGTACAGCGCGTAGCTCTGGAATACCATCGCCACGTCGCGGGCGCGCGGCGGTAGCCCGGTCACATCCGTGTCGCCGATCAGGATCCGGCCCTCCTCCACCGATTCCAGTCCGGCCAGCATCCGCAGGCTGGTCGATTTGCCGCACCCCGAGGGGCCGACGAGGACGATGAACTCCCCGTCGGCGATCTCGATGTCGAGGCTGTCGACGGCGGGCGTCGGTGCGCCGGGGTACAGGTGCGTCACCCGGTCGAATTGCACTGTGGCCATGCTGTCGATCTCCTCGTGTGGTGTGGTCGGGTGGTTACTTGGGCAGCTTCGGCGTGATCTGCCGATCGATGATCGCCTGCAACTGGCTGCCGACATTGGCGAATGTCGTTGCCGGATCGGCGTTCTGCAGGCCGATCTGCTCGAGTCCGGTACCGATGATCTGATCGCCGCCGGGTACGAAGACCCGCGCGTAATCCTGCGACTTGGTCAGCGGCAGCTGTTCGATGGCGACCTTCGCATTCGGATTCTTCGCCAGGAAGTCCTGTTCGCTGGGGTCGGTCACGGCCGACTTGCGCACCGGCATATACCCGGTGTTCTGCGAGAAGTACGCGGTATTCGCCGCATTGGTGACGAACTCGATGAACTTGAGCGCGTTGACCTTCCGCTGATCGGAGATGCGCGCCGGGATCGCCAGGCCCGCGCCGCCGGTGGTGACGCCGGGGCCGGTGGGGTGCGGCAGGAAGGCGGTGCCGAATTCCAGCTTGCCCTCGGCATTCTTCTTGATGCCGCGCAGATCGCCGGTGGAGGCGATGGTGGAGGCGATGACGCCGGTGCCGAAATCGACGGCGATCTGCGGTTTGATACCCGCGTACTTCTTGGTGTGGATCATGTCGCGCAGGAATTGGCCCGCCGCAATGGTTCCCGGGGCGTCGAACTTCAGGTTCCAGCCATCGGAGTAGGCGCCGCCGAAGGTCCAGTTCGGTCCTTGGAAGGTCCAGGCCAAGTAATTCTTGGCGTCACCCCAGCCGTGCGCGAGCTTGCCTTCACCAACGATCGCCTGGATCCGCGGGCCCCATTCGTCGAATTCCTGCCAGCTCTGCGGGCCGCGGTCGGGCAGACCGGCCTTCGCCCAGACGTCCTTGTTGTAGTAGAACAGCGGGGTCGATCGGGCGTAGGGCAGTGCGTAGTGCTTGCCGTTGAACTTGTAGTCCGAGACCAGCGAATCCACGTAGTCGTCCAGCTTCACACCGGCCTCGCCGAAGTGTCCGTCCAGGGGTTCGATGGTGCCGTTGAGCGCGTAGTTGAACCACCAGACATCGGACAGCACAACGACATCCGGTAGGTCACCACCGGAGAGCGCCGCATTGAACTTCTGCGACACCTCCTCGTAGTTCTTGCCCGCGTCGACCAGGGTGACCTTCAGGCCGGGGTGCTGGCTCTGGAACCGGTTGATCAGCTCGGTCTCGAATTCCTTCGAGGTACCGGGGTGATTCGACCAGAAGGTGATGGTGTCGGCGTCGCCGCCCTGTGTGCCGCCACCGCCACTGCCCGCGCACGCGGTGAGCGCCGCGCCCGCGGCGACCGTGCCTGCCAACCCGATGAATCCGCGCCGCGACAGTGCGGGGAACTGTGAAGTGGACACTGCTATCTCCTTCGGTTTGTATCGCGTAGCGATGCCTCGAGGGCGGCGGGTGTTCTCAACCCTTGACCGCACCCGAGGTGAGGCCCTTGATCATGTGGCGTTGCAGCACCAGGAACACCAGCAGAATCGGCAGCATGGTCAGCAGCGTGCCCGCCATCACCGGACCCCAGTTGGTGACGCTCGGGTTCTCGGTGTTCTGCAGCAGGGTCAGACCAACCGGCAGGGTGGCGACGGTGGTGTCGTCGGCCATCAGGAACGGCCAGAGGTACTCGTTCCACTCGTTGACCAGCGTGACCACCGCGAATGCGACCATCGTCGGCCCGGACATCGGCAGCACCACCCGGGTGAGCAGCCGCCACCAGGTGGCCCCGTCCATCCGGGCCGCCTCGATCACCTCCGAGGGCAGCGACAGGAAGTGGTTGCGCATCAGGAAGGTGCCGAAGGCGACGCCGCAGAGCGGAATGATGATGCCCTGGAAGGTGTTTCGCCAGCCGAACTGGGCGATCAGCGCGTAGTTGGAGATCACCGTGATCTGGTTGGGCACCATCAGCGCGGCGATGATGACGAGAAAGACGATGCTCTTGCCGGGGAAGCGCAGGAAGACCAGCCCGTAGGCGCTGAACACCCCGAGTACGAACTTCACCGCCGCGATGATCCCGGTGATGATCAGCGAATTGCGCAGGAACGTCCAGAACGGCAGCGTGGTGGTGGCTTCGGTGTAGTTCTCCGGGTGCCAGCTGTGCGGCCAGTACACCGCGGGCTGGGTGTAAATATCCGGGCGCGCCTTGAACGAGGTGATGAAGATCCAGAACAGCGGGACGCCGACAATGATCAGCACGCACACCATGGCCGCATAACCGAGCAGGGTGATCGCCCGCTGCCGCCTGCGATAGGACTCTGTCGTCACGGTCATTGCTCGCCCCGATCCATGACGCGCACCTGGAACAGCGTGACGACCAGCAGCACCAGGAACATGATGGTGGCGACGGTCGCGCCGTAACCCGCGCGGAAGTTGCGGAAGGATTCCTCATACACCTGGTAGACCATGGTCGTGGTGCCGGTGCCGAGCGGCCCGCCGCGGGTCATCACATTGATGATGTCGAAGACTTGCAGCGAGTTCAGCAGCACCGTGATCGAGAGGAAGAACGTGGTCGGGCGCAGCTGCGGCAGTAGCACTTTGGTGAAGGTCGTCCACCGGCTCGCCCCGTCGATCTCGGCCGCCTCCATCAGCTCGGCTCGAACCCCTTGCAGCGCGGCCAGATAGATGACGAAGGTGTAGCCCAGGTTCTTCCAGATGTAGGTCACCGTCACCATGAACAGCGCCCAGTGCGGGTCCTGGTAGAAGTCCGGCACCTTGTCGACGCCCATGCGATGCAGCAGGTCTTGGATCAGGCCGAAACCGGGATCGAAGATGAACTGGAAGGCGACGCCGATCGCCGCGCCGGAGATGACGAACGGCGCGAAGATGGCCGAGCGGACTACGTTGCGGCCGAACAGCTTCCGGTCCAGCAACAGCGCGAGCGCGAGGCCGAGCACCATGCTGCCGACCACGGCGGCGAGGGTGAAGACCACCGTATTGGTGACGATCTGCCAGGAGTCCGAGCGCCCGAACCATTCGCTGTAGTTCTCGAACCCGATGTAGGTGACGAACGGGTCGGAGATGTTCCAGTCGGTGAAGGAGAGCCGGATGTTGTCGATCAGCGGGCGATAGACGAACAGCGTCAGCAATGCGAGGTTGGGAGCAACGAGTACGAAGAACAGCGCGTAGTCCTGCCACGGCCGATTCCGCAGGCCCTTACCTCGGGGTGGGGGCAGCACTCGCTCCGGGCTGGTTCGCACGGCGGAGACTTTACGGCGCACAGCAAATAATTGGTTAATGTGCGCCGACCGTCCGCTGAACATCTTCCCCGCCGCTGCGCGCTTTATGCCGATGGCTGATGCGGTGGGGGTTTCATATCGAGTCTGCGGTCGGTGGGGTGGCTGGTTTCTGGGCGTACCCGACGAGTTACCCATGTGCTCCCGAAATCCGTCGTCGTATTACACCGATACGGGAGATTATTCGAGCAACTGGTCATTCGTCCGGTAAATGCCGAAAACCCGCAACCAGCTGTGGGTTACGGGTTTTCGGCTGCCTATGTCCGGCGTGTCGGCGCGCTAATTCCAGTCGCCGAAGCCGTCGCTGGTGCTGAGCGTGCCGCCGGAGGTATTCACCACGATGACCGGGTCGCCCTTCTTGGTGTTCTCCAGGAACCACCGGGCGTTCGCGGTGCTCACGTTCAGGCAGCCGTGGCTGGCGTTCGAAACCCCTTGCTGCGCAGCCGACCACGGGGCCGCGTGCACGAAGATTCCGCTGTTGGAGAGCCGGGTCGCGTACTCGACCTCGAGCTTGTAGCCCTCGGGATCGGTGATCGGCACGCCGTAGGTGGACGAATCC
The DNA here is from genome assembly GCF_040654375.1 of Nocardia sp. NPDC050710. Lineage (NCBI taxonomy): Bacteria > Bacillati > Actinomycetota > Actinomycetes > Mycobacteriales > Nocardiaceae > Nocardia > Nocardia sp. NPDC050710. The sequence goes on from NZ_JBFAHV010000005.1 coordinate 21,213, forward strand.
ATCGTCATCTTGCGCAGCTGTTCACCGACGTAGTAGGTGCCGTTCGGGGTCTCGTACTTCTTCTTGCCCATCGAGGTCGGCATTTCCTTCACCACCTCGCCGTTGAGGGTGATGGTGATGGTGTGCGTGGTGTCGTCCGCGGTGCTGACCAGCGCGTCGCCGATGCGGAAGGAGCTCGTGGTGCCCCCGGCCTCGACCTTCACGTCGGTGTTGTCCGGCCAGAATTCGTAGGGCTTCCAGCGCACCTGCTTGTTACCACGCCAGTAGAAGTCGCCGGGCGCCGACTTCGACGAGGTGATCTTGATGGCCTTCTCGGCGGTGGCGCGGTCGGTGACCGGATCCTGGAAGTTGATGATGATCGGCTGCGCGACGCCGACGGTCTCGCCGTCGGCGATATTGATGGTCGGCGGCGCGAAGTTGGCCTCTGGGGTGGTGAGGGTGGCCGGACCCGTTGCGGAGCCCGATCCGTGGCCCGACAGCGTCTGGTCGGCCTGAGCGGGGGCGACGATCATGACGCCGGCAGCGGCGATCGCCGCGGACAATAGGACGCCTCGACCGATCCGGCGGGTGCGCCGGCCCTGTCTGGTGGAAGTCGGCAGCGTCCTGTTGTGCGAAGCGGCTTGCATAGGTTTCTCGTCCATTTCCTACTCCCGCACGCGCGACGACGCGCCCGGGATTATTCATTGGCGTGGGTCCTGCGGAAGCGCCCACGGGTACTGACGCGGGGGCCTGTGAAGCAGCCCCACGGGTATTGACGGCCCGCCCCTGTCGTTCCTTCCTACCGTCCCGATATGACAGGAAGCCAGCGCCGTTCGCGAGTTATGCGTCTCAATCATCAAATGTGGCGCGCGCCACATATGCCATTGGTGGGGGCCAACTTTGGTGAAACCGCCCGGTCACACCCATTGGCCGCGATCGGTGCGGCCAACCTGCGGCCCGTCCGGTTTTCTCGAACACCGAACAGATTCGTGACGTAAATCACGCCACCACGTCGAATGGGATAGACCGATGCGGTCCGGTCGCGATGTTGTGCGGCACCGAGAGCGGCGCCCGGCCCCGCGCGTACCGCGGCGGGAGTGTCAGCCGGACCCGGTCCAGGATCCGGGCCAGCACGATCCGCAATTCGTACTCGGCCAGCGTCGCGCCGACACAGCGGCGATGTCCGCCGCCGAAGGGTGCGAACTCGAAGGGACTGTAGCGGCGCTCGAGGAATCGTTCCGGCCGGAAGCGCTCCGGATCCTGCCACACCCCGGAATCGGAATGCAGTAGCGGCACCGCGACCCCCATGGTGTCCCCGGCCGCCAGCGCGACGCCGCGCAGTTCGAACGGCCCGGTCAGCCTGCGCAGCACAATCGGCACCGCCGGATGCAGACGCAGCGTCTCCTGACAGACCGCGTCCAGGTACGGCAGACGCGCCAGCTCCGCCGGATGAGCTCCGGGGCCCGCCGCGCGCAGTTCCGCACGCAACCGCTCCAGCACCGCGGGTTCACGATGCACATGGAATAGCGCCCAGACCAGGCTGGTCGCGGTGGTCTCGTGCCCGGCGACCAGCAGTGTGCGCAGCTGTTCGCAGAGGTCGTTGTCGGATATCGCGGTGCCGTCGTCGTAACCGGTGCTCAGCAGCAGGCCGAGGATATCGGTGCTCGCAGGCCGGGGCGCGCCGCGGCGCCGCGCGATATCGGCGTGGATCAGCCGATCCAGTCGCGCCCGCGCCGCGACGAACCGGTCCCAGGGCGCCTGCCCGAACAGCCCGCGCCGCAGCGCGGGCACCAGCATCAGCGGACCGGAGAACGCGGTGAGGAATTCGGTGACGGCGGCGGTGTACTCGCCGCGTCGCTCATCGCTGTCCACCCCGAATACCGCGGTCAGGATCACCCGCAGGGTGATGGACCTGGCAGCGGCACGCGAGTCGACCCGGACACCGGGCCGCCACGCGGTGGATCCCGCTGTGTCGCCGGATATTTCGTCGTCGGCCGAATCGCCGATGAGCTCGCCGTAGGCACGGATCCGGGCGCCGTGGAACGCGGGCGCGAGCAGCGTCCGGTCACGCCGGTGCCGCGCCCCCGCGGCCAGGATCAGCGAGGCGGTGCCCACCATGGGTTCGATCGGATTCGGACGCGGCGGTTCCGTCAGGTCGGGCGGCGCGCGAAAAATCTCGCGCGCGCCCGCGGGCGTCCCGGTGAACAGCGCCGATCCGAAACCCGGGAACCGGACGAAGAAGGGGTCGCCCGCACGGGAGCGCCGCCACCGGAAATACCGCTCGAAATCGACGCCGGCCGCCAGCGCGTGCAACACGGCGAACCGTGGTACCGAAGGCAGGCCGTCATCCATACCCATACCTACGAACTCACCCGCGCGGCGGTTCGACGACTATCCGGGATCGGTTGGATCTGCCGGAGCACGCCGAACGGGGTGGCCAGGCAGCTCGCGCCGGTCGCCGCATTCCACGCGAAGGCCGCCGAACCCAGGCACACCACGGTATTTTCGACGGAGCTGACCTCCGCGCGGGAACCGTCCATGGCGACCGACACCCCGAATGTCGCGGGGGTGCCGCCCGCGCCATCGGCGACCGAGGTCAGCGCGATCGCGTCCGGGCCGAGCCCGATGGCGATGGGGATCCCGCCCGCGCCTTCACTGGCCCCGACACCGCCCGCCGCGCCGATGCCGAATGCGATCGCGCCGAGTGTTGCGTTTGCGTAGCCGACACCGTCGAGTCCCGCCGCCCTCGACTGTCCGTTTTCGTCGCTGGCGGCCCGGCACGCAGTGCGTCCGTCGACGATGGTGACGTCGGCGCCGCGCTCCGAAGCGCAATGCAGATCGGTTGCTGAGGCCGTCGCGTGGAGACAGAAAGAGGTGCCGATGGCCGCGGTTGCACAGCAGATTGCGCTGATCAGCTTCACGGACAACCCCTTTCACCTCTGAGTTCCCACCATACCCAAATAGGTTGCTGGAATTGTGATTCCGCTGGTCGACCGGCTGGCCGTCATTGTCGAGTCGACGGCCGCGTTAACGATGGTGTATGCATGGCGTGATATTTCAAGTACAGGTAGGTCAACTTCGGATTCTTACGGGGGTGTTGAGTTCGGAGCGTCACAGCTCGGGAGGACTGTTACGTGTCTCGTCATCTGCTCATCGGTCGGATCGCGCTCGGTGCGTGCACCGCGGTCGCCGCGCTAGCCCTCGTGGTGGGCTGTAGTTCGACCATCAGCGGCACCGCCCAACCCGCGGTGGACAACGGAACGGTCGACGCGGTCACGACCAGCACCCCGAAGACCTCCGCTCCGCGCGCGAGCGGCAGGCCCACCTCGGGTCGGCCGACCACCACGGCGCGCGGCGGCAATACCGACTTCCAGGCCAATGTCGGCGACTGTGTCACTCTCGGCGGCACCACCAACGACGCCACCATCTCCAAGGCATCCTGCGGCAGCCGGTCCGCGAACTACAAGGTCATCGCCAAGGCGCCGACCAGTTCCGCCTGCGTGAGCGATCGCGACAACTACTACGCCGAGACGCTCAACGGCGTCCAGCAGGGCGCGTTGTGCCTGGATATCGACTGGGTGGTCGGCGGCTGCATGGACGTGGGTGGGGACGACCCCAAGCGCATCGACTGCACCGAACGCGGCATCCAGGGCATTCGGGTGACCAATATCGCGCAGGGCGCCTCCGACGCGGGCGCGTGCAGCACCGGAACCGGCTTCACCTATAAGGAACGCAAATTCGTGGTCTGCGTGGAGGAACTCTAGAGCTTCCGAGGATTCGGCCGACGCCCGATCGGCAGCGCCGCGCGAAACGTTCTAGGCTCTCGACGGTCAGCGGAACACGCGGATAGGCGGGACTGTGAGCACGACCTCGGAGCTACCCCGGTTGAAGTCGGCCACAGGTCGCTGGATCCTGTTGGCCACCATCCTCGGATCGTCGGTGGCCTCGCTGGACGCCACGGTCGTCAATATCGCACTGCCGCGCATCGGTGAATCGCTGGACGCGGATGTGTCCGGCCTGCAATGGACGCTGAACGGCTACACCCTGACGCTGGCCTCGTTCATCCTGCTCGGCGGTTCCCTCGGCGACAAACTGGGGCGTCGCAAGGTTTTCGTCTGGGGCACCATCGGTTTCGCCCTCGCCTCGGTGCTGTGCGGCGCCGCGGTGAATATCGAGATGCTGGTCGCCGCGCGCATCCTGCAGGGGGTCGCGGGCGCCATGCTGACCCCGGGCAGCCTGGCGCTGATCTCCTCATCCATCGATTCGCGCGACCAGGGCGCGGCGATCGGCCTGTGGTCCGGATTCGGCGGTGTCGCGGGTGCGCTCGGTCCATTCCTCGGTGGCTGGTTGATCGATGTGGCGGGCTGGCAGTCCATCTTCTTCATCAATGTGCCGCTGGCGCTGGTGGTCGTACTTGTCGCGCTGCGCCATGTGCCGGAGAGCCGCGACCCCGATGCCGTTGCCCGATTGGATATTCCGGGTGCGGTGGTGGTCGCGCTGGCGCTCGGCGCGCTGACCTTCGGACTGATCGATTCGATGCCGCTGCTGACCGTGACGGGTCTGCTGCTGCTCGCGGCCTTCGTCGCGATCGAACTGCGCAGCGACCACCCGCTGGTGCCGCCCTCCCTGTTCGCCGGGACGTTTTCGCGGGCGGGGCAGTCCGGCTCCGCCCCTTCCGGCGGCCGGGTCTTTACCGCGGCGAACCTGGTCACGCTGGCGGTCTACGCCGCGCTGGGCGGGGTGTTCTTCCTGCTGGTGCTGGAATTGCAGCTGGTGGCCGGGTATTCGCCGCTGATGTCCGGGGTGGCCACGGTTCCGGTCACGCTGATCATGCTGGTGCTCTCGGCGCCCGCGGGCCGCTGGGCGCAGGTGCACGGTCCGCGGCTGCCGTTGACGGTAGGTCCGCTGCTCGCCGCGGCGGGCCTGGTACTGCTGATGCGGATCGGGTCGGATACGACGTATCTGATCGACGTGTTGCCCGGCGTCCTGGTCTTCGGCCTCGGCCTGTCCGTACTCGTCGCCCCGCTCACCGGGGCGGTGCTCGGCGCGGTGCCGTCCAGTGAGGCGGGTATCGCGTCCGGGGTGAACAATGCCGTGGCCCGCACGGCCCAGCTGCTGGCCGTTGCCGCGCTGCCCGGCCTGGCGGGCATTTCCGGATCGCTCGGCGATCCGGTCGAATTCGATCGGGGATTCACCGTCGCGATGTGGATCTGCGTCGGACTGCTGGTCACCGGCGCGATGCTGGCGGCGGTACTGCTGCGGACCCCGAGGCATGTCCCGACCCTGGACAATGTCGATTGCCTTCCGCAGTGCGGGGTGGCCGGACCCGCGGTCGCACCGGCTCGATCGTTGGGCGGGTCATGAGCCCCGTACAACGCAATGAGCGGGCGCTCGGCGCCCGCTCATTGCGTTCGATACTCCGACAGCTGTCGTCGCGATCTAGATGGGGTGGAATCCCGCTCCCACGCTGCCGCGCGCGTTGACATCGCCCATGATCGCGCTCATATTGGTGCCGACCTCGGGGCCGAAGCAGGCGATCGCCAGGTACGCGTTCACCATGCCGACCAGGGTCGTTCCCACTACGACGGGCGCGCCGGAATCGCCCTCGACCACGCACATCTGCGACCAGGTCTCGATATTGGTGCCGAAGACGTCGCCCCAGGCGATGCCGCAGGTGTTGCCCGTGGTGCGGCCTTCCTTGCAGACGATCATCGGGAACTGGGCGGGTGCGCCGATTCCGGTGATGGTGACGTTGCCGATCCGGTTGACCGGGGTGATGGCACCCGGCTCGAACTGGATGACCGCGTAGTCCAGCTCGCGGTTGGAGTAGACGAATTTGCCGATCTGCCCCGCCCCGCGGTCGGCCTCGGAGTACACCTTGGCACCGGCATCGCCGCAGTGTCCCGCGGTGAATCCGACCAGCCGACCCGCGCCGTCGTATCCGACCGTGGTGAGAGTGCACTCGAACTGGTTGTCGATGATGATCCCCGAACCACCGCCCATCACCGGCGGACCCGGATCGGCGTCCGCGGTGCCTGCACCGAGTAGCGCCGCACCCAGTGCTACGGCGAAGACGGCGTTGGCCGCCTTGGCGAGTTTGCTGAACATGTCCCTCCAGACGTCGGAAGTCCGCACGATATCAATCTGTCTCGCCCATCGTGTCAGTATTCGGTCTCGGGCGCGTCTCGTACTTGTCGCAGTCGGTAGCGGCCTACACCCGGTAGCATTTTTCGACAGTTCGGGCGACACGTCTCTTAATCAATCGCGATAGCGAAGTTCTATTACTAATCTCATCAGAAGTGGCGCACTTTGTGTTTCGTACACAACTTTGTGTGGTTCAACTGTGATCAGAAAACAAACCATTTTTAGATGAATGTTTTCCGCGTAATTAACCGGTGATAGTTCCGCGGGCCTGCGATCGGTGCAGGTAGGCTGTAACTTGTTCTAGAAACATAGTGTCGAAATTAGGGTTGACCACCACGTTCGATGTCGCGCGTCATAGTGATATTGCCGTAGTGAGATCAATCTATGACTGCAATCACAGAGTCATGGTGTGTTCTGGCTTACTACGTAGTAAGGTGCCTCAAGCAAACAAGTCGTCGGGGCAACCAACCGGCGTCGAGAGGGGTTAGCCAGTGCAGTCGACCAAGAGTCCACCCGCAGAGTCACGTATAGGTGTCGCGGTCGATTGGACGAAGGCCTACTGGGCGGACCATCCGAAGCGGTCGCTGGAGACCTTCGGGCGTCAGATCACGATGGGATTCGCGGCGGTAGCCGAGTTGTTCGTCGCCATCTTCCGTCGTCGTTTCCCTTACCGCGAATTCATCCGCCAATGTGCCTTCATGTCGAGCGTCGCGGCCGCGCCCACCCTGCTGGTCGCGATCCCGATCGGTGTCATCGTATCGATCCAGGTCGGTGCGGTGGCAAGTCAGGTCGGTGCGACCTCGTTCATCGGTGCGGCCAACGGCCTCGGCATCATCCAGCAGGGCGCGCCGCTGGTCACCTCGCTGATGATCGCGGGTGCGGTCGGATCGGCCATCTGCGCCGACCTCGGCTCGCGCACCATTCGCGAAGAGATCGACGCCATGAAGGTGATGGGCGTTGATCCGCTGCGCAGGCTGGTCGCCCCTCGACTCGGCGCTGCGATGCTGGTCAGCGTTCTGCTCTGCGGTTTCGTGGTCTTCGTCGGCTTCCTGACCGGCTATATCTTCAATATCTTCGCCCAGGGTGGCACCCCGGGTTCCTATGTCGGCACCTTCTCATCCTTCGCGGTCACCCGTGATCTGTTCGTCGCATTGGTCAAGTCGCTGATCTTCGGTCTGCTGGCCGCGATCATCGCCTGCGATACCGGACTCAACACCCGCGGCGGCCCGGGCGGCGTCGCGAACTCGGTCAACTCGGCGGTGGTCAGCTCCGCGATCATGCTGTTCGGCGTGAACCTGATCATCACCCAGATCTACAGCGCACTCTTCCCTCCACAGGTGGTCTGAGCCGGTGTCATCAACTTACGTACCCCCGCTCCTGCGGCCGCTCCAGTCGCTCAAGCGCGGCGCGACGGCTCCGGTCGACATGCTCGCCCGACTCGGCCATCAGGTCTTCTTCTTCCTGCGCTCGCTCGGCTCGATTCCGCTGGCGCTCAAGCAGTACCCGAAGGAAGTGTGGCGGCTGCTCTCCGACGTCACCTGGGGTAACGGCAATCTCGTCGTCGGTGGCGGCACCATCGGCGTTGTGGTGATCCTGAGCGCGTTCGGCGGTATGACCGTCGGCATCCAGGGGCACACCTCACTGAACCTGCTCGGCCTGAGCCCGATCACCGGCGCCATCTCCGCCTTCGCCACCACCCGTGAGCTCGGCCCGCTGCTCGCGGCGCTGGCCTTCGCGGCACAGGCGGGCTGTCGATTCACCGCCCAGCTCGGCGCGATGCGGATCTCCGAGGAGATCGACGCGCTGGAGTCGATCGCCATCCGGCCGCTCCCCTACCTGGTCAGTACCCGGATGTTCGCGGCGATCGTGGCCATCGTTCCGCTGTACTGCCTCGGCCTGGCCGTCGCCTATATCTCCTGCGCGGTCACCGTGCAGCTGATCGGCGGCACCGCGAGCGGTACCTACGCGCACTACTTCTATCAGTTCCTCATTCCGACCGACGTGCTCTATTCGCTGCTCAAAGCGATCGTGTTCGTCGCGATCACCACCTTCATCCAGTGCTACTACGGGTTCTTCGCCTCGGGCGGCCCGGAAGGTGTGGGTGTCGCGGCGGGCCGGGCGATCAAGATGTGCATCATCCTGGTCGTCTTCGCGGACCTGTTCATGACATTGGCGATCTGGGGAGTCAACCCCGGCATCCGGATCTCGGGATAAGGCGAGATGATCATTGATCCCAGTGGGCGCGGGCCCACGATGCGGCAGTTGCTGATCGCCGGTGTGTGCGGGCTGGTCGTCTTCGCACTGATCCTCGGCTTCCTGATGGCCAGATACCGCGGCTATTTCGTGCCGAAGGTGAATGTGGTCGCCAACCTGACCACCACCGGTGACGGCCTGCCCGCCCAAGCGGACGTGAAGTTCCGCGGCGTGCTGGTCGGCGCCGTCGACAAGGTCGAGGTGGCGGACAAGGGCGCACTGCAGGAGGTGCAGATCGAACTGAAGCCGGAGTTCGCCGAGGGCATCCCGGCCAATGTGACCGCGCGGGTGGTGCCGAGCAACCTGTTCGCCGTCACCTCCGTCGAATTGGTGTTCAACGGCCCCGCCGACAACTACCTGCACGAGGGTTCGGTCATCGAGGAGGATCCCAGCCAGGTCGCGCTGCAGGACACCCTCACCACGGTCCAGCGAATTCTCGACGCCATCGACCCGGTCCAGTTCGGCCGTGTGCTCGGCACGCTGTCGCAGGCCCTCGACGGTAGCGGCCGAGTGCCCGGCTCCACCGTCGAACGACTCGACCGCTGGATCCTGTCCGTGGACGAGTCGATCCCGGATCTCGGTGTGATGCTCGGTGACTTCTCCGCCTCGTTCCACGCGCTGAATCAGTCCGCGCCGGAGCTGCTCGATGTGCTCGGCAGTTCGGTGCAGACCGCGAGCACCATTGCCGATCGGCGCAACGAGCTGGTCGCGCTGATCACCGGCGCGAGCGGCACGGTCGATACGGTGAACGAACTGTTCGCTCGCAACCCCGATGTCGGCAAGCAAGTCACCGCGGGCACCAGCGAGACCTTCGGCGCCCTCGCCGCGGACCCGCAGGCGATCACCCAGGCGGTGATCAACCTCGGGGATTCCACGGCCAAGCTGAACACGGTGTTCCACTGGGGCCCGCAGAAGCAGATGGTCTGGAATCTGGGCCTCACCTTCACGCCGTACCAGCCCAATACCGTCGCGGACTGCCCGCGCTACGGCGACCTGGCCGGGCCGAGCTGCTTTACCGCACCGGCGGAGGCCGAACTGCCGCCGCTGCCGGAGCAGCTGAGGCCGCGCAGCCTGGCTTCCGCCGCGGGCCTGCCCCCGGTGGTGCCGATGCCCGGGCTGCCGTTCATCCCCGGTGTCACCGCTCCCGGTTCGCCGTTGCAGACGACCGCCGGTGATACCCCGAAGCCCTTCGCGGGCACGCCACTCGAAGGTCTGTTCCCGGTACTGCCGCCGCTGCTCGGCGGTCCTGCCGCCGCCCCGGCGCCCGCGGAAACCCCGGCCCAGCCGGAGGTCAAGCCGGCCGCCGCGCCGATCTCCTATCGGGGTGAGGCGGCGATCCAGCAGCTGCTCGGACGCAAGCCGACGACCACCGAGTATCTGCTGCTCAGCTCGATCATGAGGAACGGAACCCTGCAAGTGACCGAAAGTGGAGGCGGCCGATGAGCGTTCGCAAACCGCTGATCGGCTTCAGCCTCTTCGCTGTGGTCTCGATCCTGGTGACCGTCGTCGTGTGGAATACCCTGGCCCGCACCGTGGACGGGGATACCAACACCTACACGGCGACCTTCAGTGATGTGCTCGGCCTCCGCGAGGGCGACGACGTCCGGATGGCGGGCGTGCGGGTCGGCAAGATCGAGAAGATCCGGCTCGACAGCAAGAACGACGCTGAGGTGACGTTCATCGTGCAGCGTGACCAGACGATCTACGACGACACCAAGGCCCTGGTCCGTTACCAGAACCTGATCGGTCAGCGCTATGTCGCGCTGGCCCCGGGTAAGGCGGCGAGCCCGGCTCCGCTGAAGAACAACGCGTCGATTCCGCTGGAGCGCACCGAGCCGTCCTTCGACATCTCCGCACTGCTCAACGGATTCCAGCCGCTGTTCCAGGTGCTGCAGCCGGAGCAGGTGAACCGGCTGTCGGAGACCTTCATCCAGGCATTGCAGGGTGACGGTGTTTCGTTGAGCGCGTTCATCACCCAGGCCGCGACCCTGGCGACGGACTTCCAGCGGCGCGACGCGATTCTGAGCGATGTGATCACCAACCTGTCCGGCGTGATGTCGGGGTTGGCCAAGCGAGGTGATGAATTGGAGACGCTGGTGACCCAGACTCGATCATTGATCGGCGGGCTGTACGAGCAGGGACAGTCGTTGCAGCAGTCGACAGTTCAGATCGCCGACGCGACCGGTGCGCTCGTCGACATGATGGGCAAGGTCCAGCCCAAGCTCCAGACGGCGCAGAACTCGACCAGCGCCGCGCTGACGCTGTTGCTGGCCAACGGCGCCAAGCTCGACAACGCGGCGGTCGATCTGCCCGCGGTCCTCGCCAACGCGGGTCGATTCAGCTCCGAGGGCACCTACGCCAACGCCTACCTCTGCGGTCTGGATGTCTCGCTCTACGGGGTGTTGTTCCCGCGCGGGCTCTTCTCGCAGATCGGCGGCAACTCGCACTCGGCGGTGTGCCGCCCATGATGACGAAGCTCAAGGACCGGTTCGACAGCAACCGCTATTTCTGGCTCGGCGTCGTCGGCGGTGTGCTGATCGTTGTCCTGCTGCTGGTTTCCAGCGTCTACAAGATGCTCGGCGTCGGCGAACAGACCGTGAAGGTCGAGTTCGTGCAGGCCGCGGGCATCAAGGTCGGTGACAAGGTCGACGTATCCGGCGTTCCCGTCGGCACCGTGGCGCGCGCCGAACTCGAGGGCTCCCATGTACTGCTGACGCTGAATGTCGACAAGGACGTGAAGTTCGGTCCGGACGCCCGCGCGTCCATCAAGATGGCGACGCTGCTCGGCGCCCGCTATGTGGATGTGGACCCGGGCGACGGCTCCGGTCTGAAGGACAAGCGAATTCCGTTGTCCAACACCGCCGTTCCGTACAACCTGGCGGATGTGGTCCAGATCGGCACCCCGAAGTTCGAGGCGCTCGATACCGCGAAGCTGGCCGAGTCGCTGAATCTGTTCAACCAGCAGATCAATGGTTCCCCGCACCTGGTGGCGCAGGCGCTGGACAGCGTCGGCGCGCTGGCGAAGGTGGTGGACACCCGCAAGACCGAGGTCGACAGCCTGCTGAAGGATCTGAACCGGGTCACCCAGCTGCTCGCCGACAATCGCAACAGCGTGCTGCTGGTGATCACCCAGGGCGAGGCCATCGCCAACCGGGTGATGGAGCGTCAGGAACTGCTGCGCCAGCTGCTCGACAATATGGCCACGCTGACCAGGCAGTTGCAGGAGATCGGCGCGGAGAACAACGCACAGCTCGGCCCGACGATCGAACAGCTCAACACCATGGCCGAGGGTCTGCAGAAGAATAAGGAGAACCTGGACCGGATGCTGTCCATCATGCCGCCGTCGGTCCGGTATCTGGCCAACTCCTGGGGTAACGGCAACTACGCCGAGGTCGCGCTGCCGTGGCTGTTCCCGGACAACTGGCTGTGCTTCCCGCAGGTGATCGAGGGGTGCCAGTGATGAAGTTGCGACTGCGAAATGACGACGGGACCACGATGAAGTCCACGATGCCGGCCGTCTCGAAATCCAAGATGTTCGGCCGGTCGCTCATGGTCGGCGTCACCGCGCTGGCCATCGGCAGCTGCTCGATGCTGCCGGGTTCGGTGAACGACGCGCTCGGCAATACGATCCGGGTCACCGCCGACTTCGAGAACATCGCGGGTATGTACGAGGGCAATCCGATCACGGTGCTCGGCCTCGATGTCGGCAAGGTCGAGAAGATCGTGCCGAAGGGCACCTTCGTCGAGGTGCATATGTCCATCGATTCCGGTGTGAAGGTGCCCAAGGACGCGATCGCCGCGATCGTCTCGCCCTCCATCGTCACCGACCGGCATATCGAGCTCACCCCCGTCTACACCGAGGGCGAAACCCTCTCCGACGGTGAACATCTGCCGCTCAGCCGAACTCGGACACCGGTCGAGCTGGACACGATGATCAAGACCATCGACCAGTTCGCGGCGGCGCTGAAGCCGCAGCCGGGCAGCGAAGGTCTCGGTCCGCTCTCCGGCCGGGTGCTCTACCCGATGTTGAACGGCCAGGGCGAGAAGATCCGCGACACCCTCAATGCGCTATCCGGCGCGCTGCAGGTCGGCGTCGACAATAAGGACGCGGTCTCCAATATCATCATCAAGCTCAACGAGCTGACCACGATGCTGGCCGAGAACGACCAGTCGGTGCGGGATTTCAGCGATAAGGTGACGCAGATGACGGGTCTGCTCGCCGAGCAGGCGCCGGGTCTGCAGGCCACCCTGCAGCAGATCAACGACTTCCTCGCCAACACCAGCTCGGTCTTCGTGCAGTACCAGGATCAGCTGGGCAGCACCCTCACCGGATTGACCAATGTCACCGATCAGCTGCGGCAGAACGCCTTCGGTATGACCGAAATCGTCGACGTGGCGCCGATGTTGCTGCAGAGCATCGACGGGACCATGAACCGCCAGGGCGGCTTCATCCGCCTGCACGGCCTCATCGGCACCGCGCTCTCCGGCGAGATCGTGACCCTGTTCTGCCAGCGGATCCAGATGCGGGCCGATGGCTGCCAAACCGGCAATATGCAGGACTTCGGACCGGATTACGGGCTCACCGCCGCATTGCTGGGACTCACGAAATGACGAACCGAATGCTCGAGGCGCGCAAGGCAATGGTCGCGGCGGCGGCGGTGGCGGGCATCGCCATCACCTCCGGGTGCAGTTTCACGGTGGAGGACCTACCGCTGCCCAAGCCCGGTATGAACGGGGACACCTATACGGTGCACGCGATATTCGAGAACGCGTTGAACCTGCCGGACCAGGCCAAGGTCAAGATCGGCGGTTCGGATGTCGGCGTGGTCACCAATATCAAGACCAAGAACTTCCAGGCCGTCGTCGACCTGACCATCAGCTCGGATATCGCACTGCCCCAGGGCAGTACCGCCGAACTGCGTCAGGCGACCCCGCTCGGTGACGTATTCGTCGCGGTCTCCAAACCGAAGGCGGAACCGGGCACCCCGATGTTGAAGGAGGGTGACACCCTCACCCTGGATTCGACCTCGGCCGGCGCCACCGTGGAGGAACTGCTGGTTTCGGTCTCCATGCTGTTCAACGGCGGCGGCATCGCCTCGCTGACCAAACTGGCCTCCGAGTTGGACTCCATCGTCGGTGGCCGCGGCCCGCAGCTGGCGCACCTGATCACCGAGATGACGGGCGTGGTCGGCAGTCTCAACGAGAACAGCGCCCGGATCGACAGCGTGCTCAGCGGTTTCAGCGAGCTGGCCACCACCATCGAGACCAGGCATGACGAGCTCGGCCAGGTCGCGGATACGCTGCCGCAGATGATCGGCGCCATCGCGGAGAACAACAAGGCGCTCGGCGAACTGCTGGCCAAGGTCTCGGTCACCAGTGCGGCGCTGGGTGATTACGCCGATACCACCTCCGATCAGCTGGCCAGCCTGCTGGACAACCTGGACGCCCTCATGGGCGCACTCGCGGCCACCGGCGACAAGTTCGGGTTCGCGCTCGACCAGCTGCACGAGATCCGGCCCAAGACCGATGCCAGCTTCAAGGGCAAGAGCCTGGCGGTCTACACCACCCTGAGCAACCTCGATATCGGTCTGCTGACCGACCCGGCCAACAGCAAGTTCCCGGATCTGAAGGATTTGGAGGACTTCGTCGGCACCTTCATCCAGGTGCTGCAGGTGGTCCAGGGCCGGGTGCAGGGGGGCCATCGATGAGTCGTGTCGGCACCCTGTTGCGCAGCAAGATCTTCCTGTCGAATGCCGGGCTCGTCCTGGTGTTGTTGATCGGAGCCAGTTATCTGCTGGTGAATGTCATGCGGGTCAATCCGTTGCAGTCGAAGTACACCGTCACGGTGAATCTGGACCGCTCCGGCGGTCTGCAGCCCGGTAATGACGTGACGTTGCGCGGCTACCGCGTCGGCAAGGTCACCTCGATCGAGCTGACCGATCGCGGCCAGGCCATCGCGGCCAAGGCCGAAATCGATAGTGACTACAAGATTCCGGCGGATACCGTGATCGCGGTGCAGGCCCTGTCCGGCGCCGGTGAGCAGTACATCGACTTCCGGCCCGTCAGTGAACAGGCGCCGTATCTGCGTGACGGCTCGGTGATCACCTTCGATCCGGAGATGATCAAGACCCCGACCCCGGTCTGGTCCGTGCTGGACAATGCCAGCGCGCTGATCGGCCAGGTGGACCCGGAGGTATTCGGGACCATCCTGGCCGAGCTCGACATCGCGGTCAGCGCCGGTCCGGATCAGCTGCGCGGGATGGTCAACGGGATCAGCCTGGCCACGGCGGGTCTGGACAACCTGTTGCCGCAGACCACGAATCTGATCGCCAATCTGCGCACCATCGCCAATACCACCTCGCACGCGCAACCGGATCTGGCCACGCTGACCAGCAATTCGGGCACGCTGTTCAACCAGTTCAACAATGCCAACGCGGAGCTGATCGCGATTCTGGAACAGGCTCCCGGCCAGCTCGCCAGCCTCGGTGCGGTGCTGGACAAGACCTCCGATCCGATCACCAGCCTGGCCACCAACTTCGCGGCGATCACCAAGGCCGCGCAGCTGCGCACGCCCGCGCTGCGGGCACTGTTCCCGTCGCTCGAGGTCGGTCTCAGCGCGCTCGGCGTGCCGGCGCACGACGGGGAGTTCCACACCATCGTGGATATCTGGCCTCGCCCGACGTGCCAGTACGCGTCGACGCCGATGAAGAACGAGGTCGTGCAGGACGGCACCCTTCCCAAGTGGAACTACTGTGTGAACCCGCCTCCTGGCCAGCAGATTCGCGGTGCGGCGAACGCCCCGCGGCCGAACGTGCCGAATAACGGCGCGAATATGCCACCCGGTGTGGATCCGAACGAACGGACCCTCCCGCCGGTGCGGTGAGTCGAACCCCGGTCCGGTGGCGTCGCCACGGACCGGGGCATACTCGCCGAGAGAACGCGTACGGTTCGTCCCATGCGGGCCGGCCATCCGATCGGTGCCCCCGCGCCGGGAAAGTGCAGGATTGTATCGATGTCCACCGACGACGCCGACACCAATGAAGACGCCGAGACCGAGAAGGATGCCGCGCTCGAAGACACCGCGGCCACCGATGACGCGGTGACCGGGGAGAAGTCCGCGGCCGATGCGAAGACGGCCAAAGTGGACATGGGGAAGGCGACGAAGGACCAATCGCGGACCGAGTCCGAGAAGTCCACCGAGGCGGACGAATCCGAGAAGAAGCCGACCGCCTCGGGCGAGTCGAAGTCACTGCCCCTCGTCGCCGCGTTCGTGGCGGGTGTCCTGCTGGTCGGCGCCATCACCGCGGTGGTGGTCTTCTTCCTACAGGCGAAGAATCGCGGCGAAGAACTCGACGCGATTCATGAGTCCACCGCCGCGGCATGCGCCTTCGGCAAGGATGTCTCGGTCTACGACTACTCGAGGAACCTCGATGAGTACTTCACCAAGGTGAAGGCCGGTGCGACCGGTGAATTCCGCAAGGAGTTCGAGGACGCGAGCAAGGCGCTGACCGATGCCATGGTTCAGGCGCAGGTCAAGTCCTGGGTCGACGATGTGCAGTGCGGTTACCAGTCCGGCGACGAGACCTCGGCCAAGGTGCTGGTGACCCTGACCCAGTACCGGACCAACTTCACCCAGACGACGCCGGACCGGCAGTTCGTCGTGGTGATCGCGGATCTGGAGAAGTCCGACGGTAAGTGGCTGGTCTCCAAGCTGGACTCGCCGATGCTCAAGGGCGGCACCGGTCTGCCCGGCGGCGCGCCCGCACCTGCCACGCCCGCGCCGACCGGTGCTCGGCCCGCGCCGGGTAACTGAGAGATACGTCAGCCGAAGCACCTCCGGCGGTGGGCCGAGCCACCACCGCCGGAGGTCTTTCGGGCGGTCCTGCCAACGCGGTCGCGCCGGCTCCTCAGAACAGGGTCAGGGTCTGAGGAGCCGAAGGCGCGACCGCCTTCCCCGAGGCCCGCGGCCCGGTGGTCTTGTCCTGTGTCGCCGCGAGGGTCTCCTCCGCGGCCACCACGGCCAATTCGACGGTTTCCGCCTCGGCGACGGCCGACGAGACGGCGGCCTGCCGTGCCGCCGCGCCCGCCAACGCGTCGGCCTGCTCGTTGAAGTAGTTGCCGACATGACCGCGCACCCAGCGGAAACGCACCGGACCCGGGCGGCTCGCGATGGCCCGGTCGATCTGCTTGATGATCTCGACGTTCTTCACCGCGGCGCCGCTCGAGGTGCGCCAGCCGTTGATCCGCCAACCGGAAATCCATTCCGACGCGCACTTGATCGCGTAGAGGGAGTCGCTTTCGATGAGTAGCGGTTCGGGGCCCGGATGCGCGACGATGGCCTCGTGCACCGCGCGTAGCTCGGCGATCTGATTGGTTCCGGTCGCGGCCCCACCACTGCGCGACGACCCCTGATGATTGACCCAAGCCCAGCCGATGGCGCCGCCGGGATTTCGCAGGCAGGATCCGTCGGTGCTCACGATGATCATGCTCCGCACCCTACGCAATCCGACCGACAAGATCGGTACCGTGGAATTCCTCTATCTCCCTACGCAATTGCGACTCGGTGCGTCGTAGCGCCGATTTGACGGCGGAGTCGACCAGGCCCGCGCACAGGCGGCCGGGGAATCGGCGCGGTGGAGCGTACTCCGCCTCTGAGGTGAGTACCGAGCGCCCGTACCCCAGCGGGTCGAACCGCAAGGTGAGGGTTCCCGAAAGTCGCCCGCGCAGCGTATAGGCGATCACCACGTTGCGGCGGTATTCGGTGATTTCGCAGGCCGCCTTCGGATGCCAGAGTGCCAGTCGTGCGGTGGTCGAATATACCGCGCCGAGGCCGTTGTCGATGTCGCTGGTCGGCACGAACTCGGTGACCCCGAACATCCAATCCGGCACGAACTGGTGATTGTCCGTATAGCTGAAGGCCACTTCGACCGGTGCTCCGACGTCACTCGCGTACTTGATGCGGCCCATCAGGCCCTCCCTGTTCCACGGCTGCGGACAAAAGTACTACAACTCTCCTCTTTATTGGAGGGTTGCATGGGATTTGATTGGGGGGGTTTACCCGTCGCGACCGGCCGGTTGCTTGGTTGCTGGGCGGTTATCTCCGCTCAGAGCGCGTCGACGATATGCTCGGCGATCGGCATCGCCGAGGTCGCCGCGGGCGACGGCGCATTGAGCACATGCACCGACCGCGGCGTGCGCTCGATCATGAAATCGTGCACCAGGGTGCCGTCGCGCAGCACCGCCTGCGCCCGGATACCCGCCTCGCGCGGCAGCAGATCCGCCATCGTCAGCTCGGGGCAATAGCGTCGGCATTCGGCCAGGTAACCGCGCTTGAACAGTGAGTTGCGCAGCTCGCGCGCACCGGTCCGCAGATGCGCGCGTGCCACCCGATGCAAGCCGGGGAAGCCGATGACGTCCCTGGCATCCCGCAGATCGATGCTGCCCTTGGGATAACCTTCCCGCGCCAGTCCGAGCACGGCATTCGGGCCGACGGTCAGCTCGCCGTCGATGGTCGGGCTGAGGTGCACCCCGAGGAACGGCAGATTCGGGTCGGGAACCGGATAGATGAGTGTGCGCACCAGATCGGCCCGCTCCGGCGGCAGCCGGTAGTACTCGCCGCGGAAGGGGACGATCCGGAAATCGGTGCGCAGCCCGGCCAGCCTGGCCATGCGATCGGCCTGAAGGCCCGCGCAAACCACCAGGGTGCGCGCGGTCCACGAACCAGCCGGGCCGGTCGCGGTCACCGCTTCGGAGGTCTCGGTGAGCTCGGTGATCTCCGCGCCGAGCACGATCCGCCCGCCCGCCGCCCGCACGGCATCGGCCAGCGCCGTCGTGATCTTGGTGAAGTCGACGATTCCGGTGCCCGGCACATACAGCGCGCCGACGCCGGACACCCGTGGCTCCCGGCGCGCCAGCTCGGCGCGGTCGATCAGCTCGACCTCGACGCCGTTGGCGACCGATCGCTCGTGCAGTGCGAGCATGCGCTGGAACTCCGCCGCGTCGGTGGCGACCAGCAACTTTCCACAGACCTCGAACGGAATCCCCTGTGCCGCGGCGAATTCCTTGGTCCACTGGGCGCCGCGGCGGCACAGCTCCGCTTTCAGGCTGCCCGGCGGATAGTAGATGCCGGAATGGATGACGCCGCTGTTGTGCCCGGTCTGATGGGTGGCCAGCGCGGCGGCCTTTTCCACCAGTACCAGGCTCGCGCCGGGATGACGCCGCAGGATCCGGTGCGCGGTCGCGACGCCGACGATCCCCCCGCCGATGACGCAGAAGTCGAGGATCCGGCTGCCGTTGTGCATACCGAGCACAGTAGCGGCGGGCTATATCGCGACGGTGGGCTCCGGTGCGTTACCGGCGGAATGGTGCGAAGCCACCGAATCATGCGGCGTCGCAGTGGTATCCGGCGCACCGGCCGAACCGTAGCCGACCACCCCTTCGGCGCCGGGTCGCAGTGCCGGGGACGGTGCCGGGTTCCGGTCCAGGCGCAGGCTGTGCTCGCCGAGGGCGGGGTCGGAGAAGACCAGCGTCACTTCGCCGCGATGGGTGTCGATTTCGGTGCGCACCCGGGTGATACCGGACGGATCGACATGGACGCCGAGGCCGTTGCGGACGGCGTCCGATAGCAGCAGGTTCGATAGGGCCGACAGCATATTGGTGTCCACGGTGAATGCCACGGTATTGGTGCGGATCGATGCGAGCTGGGCGCCGACATAGGCGGCGCCGAGTCCCAGCCGACCGCCCACACCGCTGGACAAGCTCGGGGCGACGGCCGGATCAGATTGTGGCCCAACGGGTTTGATATCTGTCGCGAGGTCGATCGACCTGGTCGAGAAGGCCGACAATTGGATGGCCTCCCCCGTGAACGCCGTCTCCGTCGCTCGGAGTCCGGTGCGCGGGGCGGGTTCGAATACGGGTGCGGCGTTCGGCGCGGCGGGGCCCGCGACCGATCCGAAGCCCTGGGTATCCGCCATCTGGTTGACGATGTAGGTCCCGGCGGCGACGGTAAGGCTGAGGCTGGCGGCACCGGCCAGCACGATCGCGGCATGACGCACCAGCTGGACAGGATTGTGTGCTGTCACGATGCGTTCCTTTCCCTCCGCCCCTGATCCCCTCGCGTAGAACGACCCGCATCGTTGGAAGTCGTACGCATGTCCAGGTTACGTCCAGGGCGGAAGGCGCACCGAACCGGTGCGAGCAGGATCACAATCCCTACCGTCGTCAATGTTTCCGCTGGCTGACGGCAGGGTAAAAGACGGGTAGCTGGCGAGCGTCATTCTCGACTGCCATCGAGACACCCGGCCAACGGCGTCCGGCCGTCGACACGAACGGCGCACCCAAGTGTGGCGCTCGCCCGCTCCCGAATCCCGGGCCGGGTGATTCCGGTCGGGTGGTCACCCGGTCGGATGCTCCCGGGAGTTTCAGGCGAACTGGCCCGCGGCCCGGCCTTCCCCGGTGGGGCCCGCGAAGGCCTGCGCGATGGTCAGCCAGTTCTCGGCGTCGGTGCCGATCGCGCGCAGGGCGAGATCGTCACGGTGCCTGCGCTGGGTCACCAGCAGGCAGAAGTCCAAGGCGGGCCCGGTGACCCGCTGCGCGGCATCCTCGGGCCCCCAGCTCCAGATCGTGCCGTCCGGGGCCGTGAGCTCGACCCGGAAATCCTCGGCGGGCGCTGTTCGGCCGCGGACCGTATAGGCGAAATTCCGGGTGCGGACGCCGATGTGGGCGATATTGCGCAGCCGGGCGGTCGGGGTCCGCCGCGCACCGAGCGCATCGGCCACATCCTGCCCGTGTGCCCAGATCTCCATGATGCGGGCGGTGATCATCGACGCCGGGCTCATCGGCGGCCCGAACCAGGGCAGTTTGGTGCCCGCGGGCACCACGCGCAGTGCGGCGGCGAGTGCGTCGCGGCCGCGGCGCCAGCGATCGAGCAACTCGGGTGCGGGCGAGAGGGCGGCTTCCGCCGCGGCCTCGTCGACGAAGGTCAGTGCCTTCGGACCGGCCGCGGTCAGCAGTTCGGTGAAGCGGTCGGAGTCGGTGGCCGCGACCGTGGCGATCTCATCGGTCCAGGCCAGGTGGCCGATCTGGTGGGCGATGGTCCAGCCCTCGGCCGGTGTCGGGCGGGCCCACTCTCCCGGTGCCAGCGGGGCGACCAGTCGTTCCAGATCCGCGCATTCGCCGGCGAAATCATCGAGCAGCGCCTCGAGGTCAACCATCTGTTTCCCTTACCGGTAGCGGCGCGCACCACGGCGTACGCGTCATCGCCGATTCAGCATTGCATCGCAATCGGGAAAAATGCAAGCGTGCCCGCTTGTTTTTCTGGCGGTGCCGGACTACCAGCCGAAAATGATCAGGTGGGCGGCGCCGACCGCCAAGCCGAGCACCGCACCGTGCAGGTACAGCAGCCAGGCGTCCTGCTCGACCGACGCGTAGAACATCTCCATGAACTCGCCCGGACTCAACTGCTGCAGTTTGCGCGCGGCGAACTCGTCGATCTTCTTCGCCTGCTCCAGCGCGAACTGCTCGTCCTCCACCATGCTCGGCGCCAGCCCCACCGCGGCCCCTGCCGCGCCCACCTTGAGATTGTCGAACTGGCGTTTGCCGAAGGCGGCCCGCACCATCGAGGCCGTCGGGCCGAGCTGACGGTGGATCTCGTCGGAGACCAAGCGCTCGATCAGTTGACGGGTCTTATCGCCGTTCGGGCCGTCGAGCAATTCGGTGGAGAGATTGGGCAGGGTCAGCACCTGGTAGGCCAGGATATGCGCGAGGTCGACCGCCGCCTGCGGCTGGCGCTTGGCCAGCAGCGCCTGCTTCCACAGGTATTTGTAACGTGGCTGCGGATCGCCCGGTTCGAACACCATCTTGACCGCGATCACATTGACGATCACGCCGATCGCCGCCGCGCTGGCCAGCACGATCACCCAGGAGGGCAGCCAGCCGATGATCGGGATGTCGTGGTGCACATGCAGATACAGCGCCATGATCAGACCGAACGGAGCGCCCAGCAAACCGATCCGGACCATGAACTTCAGCTCGGGGGCGGCGATGGTGGTGGTCAGATCCTTCAGGATGTACGGATTCTGCCGCAGGTACCGGATAACGAAGCTCTTGATGTCGATGAGCTGATCGATATTGTCGCCGAGGCTGTCGAAGGCACGCCGGGTCAGCTGCGGCAGCTGCCGATCCACCCGCTGGTAGATGACCTGCTTCACCTGCTTCGGCACCGTGCGCCACAGATCCGGGTTCTCCCGGTACATGATCTCGTCGACGATCGGTTTGACCTGCTTACGGGCGAGTTCGGCGATGTAGTCGGCGATTCCGTCCAGATCCAGCTCGTGGATGAAGTCCTTGGGACTGCCGATCCGCATCAGCGCCTTATCGACGCAGATGCTGGCCATCTTCTCCGCCCGCGCCGGAATGAAGCCCTGGAAACCGAGTTGCCGCCCGTCGCCGGAGAAGGTGGGCAGCACCTGCACCCGCCGCGGAAAGTAGGGGTACAACACCTGCAACCCGGGAATCCGAAAGCCACGGAACTGCACCGGCCAGAACAGCATCAGCACGCCGGTCCAGTTGGTGAGCCATCCCGCCAGCGCGCTGAAGATGGGGAAGGTGATCAGATCCACCACGAACTTGGACTGGCCGGTCAACTCTTCCCAGTCGATGAACACGCCCGCGGCGAGTGTCGTCATCCTGGGAGCCCCCTGTCTGAGATAGTGAGGCCCCCACATTCTCATTGGCCTGGTGGGGGTGTCAACGCGGCCCGGTCGGCGGCATTCGGCCGGGGATCCCGCGTCGCGATGATTCGCTCTGAGCGAACCGGTCCGGGGGACGGAACAAACGGGTGATGGCCGGGGTTGAGTAGGCATCGCTCAACTTTTAGAAGGGTCGAACTCGTGACTACACCTCAGAACCTGCCGGTGCTGTTCCTGACCGATCCGATCGTGCTGCCGGGCATGGTCGTGCCCATAGAACTGGATGAATCCGCACAGGCCGCCATCGACGCCGCGCGGGCCGGGAAGACCGAAGCGGTCTTGCTCGCGCCCCGGCTGGCGGAGGGCTACGCCACCTACGGCGTGGTCGCCACCATCGAACAGGTCGGCCGGATGCGCGGCGGCGCGCCGGCGGCCGTACTGAAGGCCGAACGGCGCGCCAAGATCGGTCACGGGGTGACCGGGCCGGGCGCCGCCCTGTGGGTCGAGGCCGAACCGGTCGAGACGCCCACCGCCGACGGACGCACCAAGGAACTCGCCGCCGAATACAAGAAGCTCGTCGTTTCGGTGCTCCAGCGCCGCGAGGCCTGGCAGATCATCGACGCGGTCAATCAGCTGACCGATCCGTCGGCGATCGCGGACACCGCGGGATACGCGCCGTACCTGACCCCCGACCAGAAGCGGGAACTGCTCGAAACCCCGGATGTGACCGCGCGTTTGACCACGCTCATCGAGTGGACCAACGCGCATATCGCCGAGACCGAGGTCACCGAGAAGATCAGTGACGATGTGCGCGAAGGCTTGGAGAAGAGCCAGCGCGAGTTCCTGCTGCGCCAGCAGCTCAACGCCATCCGCAAGGAGTTGGGTGAGGACGAGCCGGACGGCGCGGACGACTACCGGACCCGTGTCGAGCAGGCCGATTTGCCCGCCGATATCCGGGAGGCCGCCCTGCGTGAGGTCGGCAGACTGGAGCGGGCCAGCGATCAGAGCCCGGAGTCGGGCTGGATCCGCACCTGGCTGGATACCGTGCTGGAACTGCCGTGGGCGGTGAAAACCACCGACAGCACCGATGTTTCGGCCGCGCGCGCGGTGCTGGACGCCGACCACCACGGCCTGGACGAGGTCAAGGACCGCATGGTCGAGTACCTGGCGGTGCGGGCCCGGCGGGCTCGACGCGGCCTGGAGGTCGTCGGTGGACGCGGTTCCGGCGCGGTGCTGGTGCTGGTCGGCCCGCCCGGTGTCGGCAAGACCTCGCTCGGTGAATCCGTGGCGCGGGCGTTGGGCCGGAAATTCGTGCGCGTCGCCCTGGGCGGCGTGCGCGACGAGGCCGAGATCCGCGGTCATCGGCGCACCTACGTGGGCGCCCTGCCGGGCCGGATCGTGCGCGCCATGAAGGAGGCGGGATCGATGAATCCCGTTGTCCTGCTGGACGAGATCGACAAGGTCGGCTCGGACTTCCGTGGTGACCCGGCGGCCGCGCTGCTCGAGGTGCTGGATCCGGCGCAGAACCACACCTTCCGCGACCACTACCTGGATCTGGATCTGGACCTGTCCGATGTGCTGTTCATCGCGACCGCCAATGTCATGGACACCATCCCCGGGCCGCTGCTGGACCGGATGGAGTTGATCACCGTCGACGGCTACACCGAGGCCGACAAGGTGGCCATCGCCCGTGACTTCCTGGTGCCGCGGCAGTTGGAGCGCAATGCGCTGACCGCCGAAGAGGTTTCGATCACCGAGGAGGCGTTGCGCGAGATCGCCGCCAACTACACCCGGGAAGCCGGGGTGCGGCAGATGGAACGGTTGATCGCGAAGGCCCTGCGTAAGGCGGCGACCAAACTGTCCGAGATCGGAACGGCCGCCGAATCCGACGCCGTGGTGACCGATATCGGGTCGGGTTACGATCCCGAGCTCGGCTACGACCGGTTGGTGAAGGCCGAAACCACGGGCTCTTCGACGATCGGTCTCGGTGATCTGAAGGAGTACCTCGGCCGCCCGCGTTTCACCCCCGATTCGGTGGAACGCACCGCGGTGCCGGGTGTGGCGACCGGGCTCGCGGTGACCGGCGCCGGTGGCGATGTCCTCTACATCGAGGCCAATGCCGCCGAGGGTGAGCGCTCGCTGACCCTGACCGGCCAACTCGGCGATGTCATGAAGGAGTCGGCGCAGATCGCCCTGACCTACGTGCGCTCACACCTGGAGGAAATCGGTATCCAGCCGTCGGTGCTCACCCACCCCGCCGACTCCGTCGGCAACCGTCCCCGTGTATTGGATCGGAATATCCACATCCACTTCCCGGCGGGCGCGGTGCCGAAGGACGGACCCTCGGCGGGCGTCACCATGGTCACGGCCCTGGTCTCGCTGGCACTGGGCAGGCAGGTGCGCGGCGATGTCGGCATGACCGGTGAGGTCACGCTGAACGGCCGGGTGCTGCCGATCGGCGGCGTGAAGCAGAAGCTGCTCGCCGCGCAGCGCGCCGGATTGAAGACCGTGTTCATCCCGGCCCGCAACGAGCCGGACCTGGACGAGGTTCCGGCCGAGGTGCTGGCCGCACTGGATGTGCGCCCCGTCGCCGACGTGGCCGATATCCTGGCCTACGCCATCGAGCCGGTCGCCGAACCGGCCCTGGACCGCGCGGACTTCGCGGCGACGGCGTAATCCCACCAGAACGGGCCGGGCACGAGAACCTCGCGTGCCCGGCCCGTTTCGTCTGTCACCGCTTCGGGCGGGATCGAGCGTCCGGGTGCTGAATTCGAGTACCGGCGGCGCGACGAACTACCCGGCCAGTTCCCGCTCGACGGTGCGGGTGGTGCCCTGGGCGACCGCGCACAGCACCGGATCCGCGCCATCGCTCTCGGCATAGATCTCGCAGTTGACCACGGCCTGGCGGCGGGTCGCGCCGGTGACCGATGCCTCGGCGCGCAGCCGGTCACCCGCGGCCGGGCGCAGATAGGTGATGGCGAACCCGCCGGTCAGCACATTCGCGCCGAGGACGGTGCCCGCGGCGAAGGTGAGCGCGTTATCGGCCACATAGGACAGCGCCCCACCGTGCACGTAGCCGAATTGCTGGCCGAGTTCCGCGCGGATCGCGACGATCAGGGTCGCGCGGCCGTCGCCGAATGCGGTGAGCTCGGTGCCGACCAGGTTCGCGAAGGGTTGGGCGGCCAGCACCTGGCGAGCCAGGTCCAGGTCGAGGGTCATCGACTGTGCGGTCATCGCAATGCCTTTCGTTGTCCTCAGTGATCGGTGGCGCGCAGCGTGAGCCATGCGGCGTCGGCCAGTTCCCGTGCGACTTCGATCGGGGCGGTACGCATATCCCCGGCCAGCCACTGGCGCGAATACTCCTGCGCCGGGCCGAGCCACAGTGCGTAGACCAGATCGAAGGGCAGATCCCGCACCGCGCCGTATCCGGCGTGGGTGCGCCACCACCGCCAGGCGTTGGTCATGAATTCCCGGTTGCTGTCGCTGTCCTGTACGCCCGGCGGTCGTGCCGAGATGAGAATCTTTGCCCGGTCCCGGTTTTCGCTGACCCAGCGCAGATGCTCACGCACCCCCGCGGTCACGCCTTCGCGTGCGCCGGCGCTCTCGGCGACCGCCACCCAGAAGTGCTGCTGATAGTCGGTGAGCGCGTGCGCCCACACCTGCCGGTACAGATCGGCCTTATCCGGGAAGTGGTGGTAGAGCGCGCCGACGCTGGCACCCGCCGCATCCCGGATCTGCGTCAATGTCGTATCGAGTGCCCCCTGTTCGGCGAACTGATGCTCGGCTGCCAGCAGCAGCCGATCTCGAATCTTCATATACAGAATTTAGTTCTGTCTGCTGGGCCGTGCAAATGCCCGCGGACGGCCCCGGCGGTCGGGCAACTTTGTCGCCCCTCGTCCTTACGATGGTTACGAAGGTATGCGCAGCACAACGGTGGCTCGCTGTGGTCCCAGGTGATGCCGTGGCGCCGAGTGATGCGGAGGTGCCAGGCGATGCGGAGGTGCCGAGTGATTTCGAACGAGCATGGGTGACCCGGCTGGTGCGCCCGAAACCCGTCCCGAGACTCGACCGGCTGTCGAGGCGCCCGGCGGACAGCGGTCGCCCACGGCCCGGTGGCTGTTGCATGTCGATCTCGATCAGTTCCAGGCGGCGGTGGAGTTCCGCCGTCACCCGGAATTGCGTGGACTGCCGGTCATCGTCGGTGGCCACGGCGATCCGACCGAGCCGCGCAAGGTGGTGACCTGCGCGTCCTATCCGGCGCGGGCCTTCGGTGTGCGAGCCGGGATGGCGCTGCGTTCGGCGCAGCGCAAATGCCCCGAGGCGATATTCCTTCCGTTGGATATGGCCAGCTACGAGGAGGCGTCCGAGGAGGTCATGTCGCTGCTGCGCACCTTTCCCGGCCGGGTCGAGGTGTGGGGCTGGGACGAGGCGTTCCTCGCCGCCGAAACCGATGACCCGGAGCGCCTCGCCGCCGAAATCCGCGGCGCCATCGCGACATTGGATCTGACCTGTGCGATCGGTATCGGCGACAACAAGCTCACCGCCAAATTGGCCACCGGATTCGCCAAGTCGTCGGGTAAGTCGTCGGCCGCACCCGCGGAAGGCGCGGGCTCGGGTGCCGGAATGTTCCGGCTCACCGCCGCGAATTGGAACGAGGTAATGGCGCACCGGCCGACGAACGCGCTGTGGGGCATCGGAAATCGGATCGCCGCCCGGCTCGCCGACCTCGGGATCGAAACCGTCGCCGACCTGATGGCCGCCGACCGGAACCGCTTGGCCGCGGAATTCGGCCCGAACACCGGCCCGTACCTCTGGGTGCTCGGCCACGGCAAGGGCGATACCGATGTCACCACCGAGCCGCGAGTTCCGGTGGGCCGCAGCAAATCCGAGACCTTCCCGCATGATCTCACCGAACGCGCCGATATCGACGCCCAGGTGGCGCGCCTGGCGCAGGAGGTCGCCGAGGAAATGGCGGCCGCGGGCCGGATCAGCACCCGGGTTTCGGTCACCGTGCGCTCCAATACCTTCTTCACCCGCAGCAAGCAGGAGAAACTGCCCGAGCCGACCACCGATATCGCGCGAATAGTCGATACCGCGCTGCGCATCGTCGACCGTTTCGAGCTGGATCGTCCGGTCCGGCTGCTCGGTGTCCGCCTCGAATTGGTACCCGAGTAGATCCACCACCCCGGGCGCGGACGCTCGTATGCTCGACCGCATGGAGTTCTCCGCGATGGTGGCACACGAATCGGACAGCGGGATCGTTCTGACGAAGCAGCAGGTAGACGAGGATTTCCTCGGACCGGGCGACGTGACGATCAAGGTGCATTACTCGAGCGCCAACTTCAAGGACGGGCTGGCCATCACCCCCGGCGGCGGGGTGGTGCGCAAATATCCGATCGTGCCCGGCATCGATATCACCGGCGAGGTCGTCAGCTCCGAGGACGATGATTTCGCACCGGGAGATCAGGTCGTCGCGCACGGCTACGGCATCGGCGTTACGCAACACGGCGGCTTCGCCGAATACGCCCGGGTGCCCGCCGAGTGGGTGGTGAAGCTCGACGGACTGAACACGCGGGACGCGGCCATTCTCGGTACCGCCGGCTTCACCGCCGCGATGAGCGTGCAGGCCCTGCTCGACCGCGAGCTGACACCCGAAACCGGCGCCATCCTCGTCACCGGGGCGACGGGCGGTGTCGGCAGCGTGAGCATCGACATCCTCTCCGGTCTCGGCTTCGAGGTCATCGCCTCCACCGGAAAAACCGACGCGGCCGACCTGCTCGCCGAGATCGGTGCGAACGAGGTCATCGGCAGGCTCCCGGAAGATCCGGAGGCGAAGCTGCGTCCATTGTCGAAGGCACGCTGGGCCGGTGCCGTGGACAGCGTCGGCGGTAGGTCCCTGGCCTACGTGCTCAGCGCGATCGGCTACGGCGGCACCGTGGCCGCGAGCGGTCTGACCGGCGGCACCGATCTTCCGGCCACCGTAATGCCGTTCATCCTGCGCGGGGTGGCCCTCGTCGGCATCGATTCCGTCGCCCTGCCCATCGAGAAGCGTCGAGAGCTGTGGGGCCGCCTCGGCAATGAACTACGCCCCCAGCATCTTTCGGTGATCGAGAGCTATGCGCCGGTCACCGAGGCGGAGCGGGTCCTGCACGCGATCCAGCGCGGAACCCACTCCGGCCGCACGGTATTCGGTGTCGCGGGCGAATTCTGAGGGCGACCCGGTCTACGCGGACAGTTCCGACGCGTATTCCCCGGATTCCGCCGGATGCGCACGAAAATTGTCCGCTCACACCAGCTCTCCCAGTGCGGACTGCTCCGTCGTCCCGGCTTCCGGCGCGGTCGTGTGCTTACGCATCACGAACAGTGCCAGCACCGCGGCGGCCAGGACACCGGCGGCACCCACGACGAAGCTAGCGGACATGGCGGTGGTGAAGGCATCCCGTGCGGTGGCGGCCAATTCGGCATCGCCGGTGCCGGCGGCGATGGCCAGCGCTTCGCCGATCGAGTGCCGGGCCGCCTCGGGCGCCGACTCCGGCATGGCGCCGGTGAAACTGCTGGACAGGATGCTGCCGAGGACTGCGATGCCGAAGCGGCTCCCGCCTGCTGGATGGTGTCGTTGAGGGCAGAGCCCGCACCGGCCTGTTCCGCGGGAACGGCGCTCATCAGCGCGGCGATCGCCGCGGGCGCCGCCAGACCGGAGCCCGCGCCGAGGACCACGAGGGCGACCGCGACCATGGTGAACCCGCTTTCCGCCGCGAGGGTGGCGAGTAGCCCCAGGCCGACGGTGGTGATCAGCATGCCGGTGACGGCGAGGACGCGGTTGCCGACCTTGGTTGCGAGTCCGGCACCGAGGCCGTTGAACACGATGGAGGACAACAGCATCGGGATCAGCGCCAGGCCCGCCTCGGTGGGCGTGTAGCCGAGCACGAACTGCAGGTACTGGGTCAGCACCAGCAGGAGGCCACCATTGGCGACCTGCACCAGCGTGAGCGAAAGGCTGCCGCCCGCGAAGTTGCGGTCCCGGAACAGATTCAGCGGAACCATCGGGTGCTCGACCCGCTTCTCCCACACCACGAACGCGACGATGCTGACGACGGCGATGGACAGTGTGATCAGGGTGCTCGCGTGATCGAAACCGCCCTTGGGGAATTCGATGATGGTCCACACCAGCGAGGTCATACCGATCATCGACAGGATCGCGCCCGGCACATCCGGCTTGGTCCACGGACCCTTGGATTCCGGCATCAGCGTCAGCGCCGCGATGATGGCGATCGCCGCGACCGGGATATTGATCAGAAACGCGGCGCCCCACCAGAAGTGCGCGATCAGCATGCCGCCCAGTACCGGGCCACCGACCACGCCGAGCACCGAGGCCGCACTCCATGCGCTCATCGCCTTGCGGCGTTCCTCGTCGTCGAAGACGGTGATCAGGATGGAGAGCGTGCTCGGCAGCACCAGCGCTCCGCCGATGCCCATCACGGTGCGCGCCGCGATCATTTCGACCGCGCTGCTTGCCAGGGTGGCCCCGAGTGAGGCCAGCCCGAACAGGGCCAGTCCGATGATCATCACCCGCCGCCTGCCGAACCGGTCGGCCAGTCCGCCCGCGGTGAGCAGCAGTCCGGCGAATACCAGGATGTAGGAGTCCAGGATCCATTTGGATGTCCTGGGCGCTGGCGTTCAGATCCTCGGCCAGCGGCGGTACCGCCACGGCCAGGACGAAATTGTCTATGACCAGAACCAGCGTGCTGAGGCACAGCACGATCAGGATCCACCAGCGTTTCGGGTTGCGGGTGTCGATCGCGTCCATCGGAAATCTCTTCTCTCGCAGTGATGCGTACGATGTTCTGGTGCTGCGAACAGCGTACGCA
Source organism: Nocardia sp. NPDC050710 (assembly GCF_040654375.1). Lineage (NCBI taxonomy): Bacteria > Bacillati > Actinomycetota > Actinomycetes > Mycobacteriales > Nocardiaceae > Nocardia > Nocardia sp. NPDC050710. The sequence continues at coordinate 51,145 of NZ_JBFAHV010000005.1, forward strand.
TGTGAGTTGAGCGTTCGCGAGAGCGAACATTGTGCGCTAGCATGAACGCAACGGAAGGAGTCGCCATGTCGGGGGAGAAACAGCAGGTCGGATCGGTGTGGACGCGTCCGCGCCGGACCAGGGAACAGCCCGTCCTCACCCGCGAGCACATCGTCGCCGAGGCGGTATCGCTCTTGGATGCCGAGGGTATGGAGGCGCTGACCATGCGCCAGCTCGGCGCCCGCCTCAATGCGGGCGCAACCTCGCTCTACCGGCACGTCGCCAACCGCGACGAACTCATCGAACTGGTGGTCGACGCGGTCTACGGCGAGATCCAGGTCCCGGAGATCGACGATCGCGCGAACTGGCGTTCCGCCACCGTGGAATTCGCCGCCGAAATGCGCGCCATGATTCTGCGGCATCCGTGGATGGCCGCCAGCCTCGGTCAGGTCGGCCTGTCCTATCTCGGGCCCAATGTCATGCGGATGACCGAACGTATGGTCGCCCTCTTCGAGATCGGCGGATTCGATCCGGCGGAAATCGGCGATGCCGTCGGCACCGTGGTCGGTTACGTTGTCGGCGTCGGCATCAGTGAGGCCGCCTGGCTCACCACGCTGGCGCGCAGCGGCCAGAGCGAGGACGAGATGGTGGCCGGATTGCGTCCCGCCGCCGAGCGGGCCGTCGCCGAATTTCCCCATCTGCGTGGCACGACCACGGGCGGCGATTGGAGCGAGTCGCCCGCCGCGATCAGGGACCGCAAATTCGACTACGGGGTCCAGCGCGTGCTGGACGGTCTGGAGTCCCGCCGTCGCTGAGAGTTATCGGCGCATAGGGTCTTCGAGATCGGAACGCGGGGCGCGGGTGTGAGGTGCCGGTCTCGTCGGCCGTCGCGGTGATCGCGGACCCGGTGGGTGCACGCCGTGCCCGGAAGCGACCGTCACGGCGCGCTCACCTGGGGGGCGGTCCGTTCGATCGCGTCGGCGAGCGAGCGGACGCCGGTGGCCACCTCGGTGGCGGTGCTCAGGTCGAAGCGGAGTTCCAGGTCCGGGGTGGCGGCGGGCCCGTCGTGGTGGGTGATGCCTGCCTCGGTGATCACGTAGTGGAATGCGCTGTCGCCGATGTGGACCGTCGCCGTGCCCGCCGGAATCCGTTGCGCGATAGCGCGGCCGAGGGGGAGGGCGAACCAGTGAGCGCGCACCGCGTCGGTGGCGCGGCGTTCGCCGAGTTGTGAGGTCCCCCATGTCGAGAGCGAGTCGAGCACCGGGCGCAGGGCGGCGCCATCGGCGGTGAGTTCGTAGACCGCGGTGCCCGCGCGCGGGCCCACCTTGCGGCGGGTGAGTATGCCGTCGCGTTCCAGGTCTTTCAGGCGGGCGGCGAGCATATCGGTGCTGATCCCGGGGAGATCGGCGAACAGGTCGCTGTATCGGCGCGGGCCGGAACACAATTCGCGGACGACCAGCAGACTCCAGCGGTCCCCGACGACATCGAGGGCCCGGCTGACGGCGCAGTAGTGGTCGTAGCTTCGGCGTGGCACGCTACCCACTGTAGCCAACAACTTGGAATAACCAAGTGCAAACTTGGAAGTTCCAAGTAGAGTGTGCGGCAACAGTGTCCGAGAAGGGGTTGTCCATGCAGGTGAAGCAGTCGAGCAAGCTCGCGGGAGTGTCCTACGAGATCCGCGGCCCGGTAGCCGAGCACGCGGCGCGCCTCGAGGCCGAGGGCCACCACGTGGTGAAGCTCAATACCGGCAACCCGCTGCCGTTCGGGTTCGAGGCGCCGGCGGAGATCCTGCAGGACATTGTCCGGAATCTGCCCGCATCCAGCGGCTACTCATCGTCGAAGGGCCTACTCGGGGCCCGGCGCGCGGTGGTGCAGTATTACCAGACGCTCGGTCTCACCGATGTCGATGTCGAGGACGTCTTCCTGGGCAACGGCGTCTCCGAACTGATCATGATGGCCATGACCGCGCTGCTGGAGAACGGCGACGAAGTCCTGGTTCCCGCGCCGGATTTCCCGCTGTGGACGGCCGCGACCACGCTCAACGGCGGGCGGGCCGTGCACTACATCTGCGATGAGGCCGCCGACTGGTATCCGGATCTCGCCGATATCGAATCCAAGATCACCGACCGTACCCGTGCCATCGTCCTGATCAACCCGAACAACCCGACGGGCGCGGTCTACCCACCCGAGGTCCTACGTCAGATCCTCGAGATCGCGCGCCGCCACAGCCTCGTGGTCTTCGCCGACGAGATCTACGACAAGATCTATTACGACGGCCTCACCCACACCTCGGTGGCCTCGCTCGCCCCCGACCTGCTCTGCCTGACCTTCTCCGGTCTCTCGAAGTCCTACCGTTGCGCCGGTTTCCGCTCCGGTTGGCTGGTGGTCTCCGGCCCCACCCAGCACGCCGAGAACTACATCGAGGGCCTCACCATGCTCGCCGGCCTCCGCCTCTGCGCGAATGTCCCCGCGCAGCAAGCCATTCAAGCCGCACTGGGTGGATATCAGAGCATCCACGACCTCACCCTCCCCACCGGCCGCCTCGGTGACCAGCGTGACCGCGCCTACGAGGCCCTCAACTCCATCCCCGGCATTTCCTGTGTGAAGCCGAAGGGGGCGCTGTACGCGTTCCCGCGCATCGATTTGTCCATGTACCCGATTCACAACGACGAGCAATTCGTCCTGGACCTGCTGCTCCAGGAAAAACTCCATATCGTCCAGGGCACCGGCTTCAACTGGCCGCGCCCCGACCACTTCCGCATCGTCACCCTCCCGCACGCCGACGAACTGGAGGCCATCATCGAACGCATCGGCCGCTTCCTGGCCACCTACCGCCAGTAGCCACGTCGCCGCAGTGGACTGCCCTGGTCTACATGGACAGTTTCCGCACCAATTCCATGGTTTCCGCCGAATTCGCACGGAAACTGTCCGCCCACACCGGTGAATCTAGGCCGCCACCGTATCCGGTTCATCGGCGAACTGGGTGCGGTACAACTCCGCGTAGCGCCCGTCGGCGGTGAGCAGCTGGGTGTGGGTTCCGCGTTCCACCACCCGGCCCGCTTCGAGCACGAGGATCTGGTCGGCAGCGCGAATCGTGGAGAGCCGGTGTGCGATGACGAGGGCGGTGCGGCCTTCCAGGGCCTCCGAAAGTGCCTCCTGCACCGCCGCTTCCGAGGTCGAGTCCAGTGACGCGGTGGCCTCGTCCAGGATCACCACCCGTGGTTGCTTCAGCAGCAGCCTCGCGATGGTGAGGCGCTGGCGTTCGCCACCGGAGAGCCGGTAACCGCGCTCGCCGACCACCGTGTCCAGCCCATCGGACAGCGAGCCGACGAGATCGCGTAACCGAGCCCGCTGCAACGCATCCCACAGCTGCTCCTCGGTCGCCTCCGGCCTGGCCAGCAGCAGGTTGGCGCGGATGGTGTCGTGGAACAGGTGTCCATCCTGGGTGACGAGTCCGACCGTTTCGCGCAGCGATCGGGTGCTCAGGTCTCGCACATCGGCGCCATTGAGGCGCACCGCTCCGGAGTCCACGTCGTACAGCCGGGAAACCAGCTGGGCGATAGTCGATTTGCCCGCGCCCGAGGATCCGACCAGCGCGACCAACTGCCCGGGTTCGGCGCGCAGCGACACCCGGTGCAGCACCTCCACCCCACCGCGGGTGTCCAGCGTCGCCACATCCTCCAGTGAGGCCAGCGATACCTTGTCCGCGGATGGGTAGCCGAAGCTCACGTCGTCCAGTTCCACCGCGACCGGTCCCTCGGGCACCGCGACCGCCTCTGGCGCGTCCTCGATCAGCGGCTTCAGGTCGAGCACTTCGAAAACCCGCTCGAAGCTGACCAACGCCGACATGATCTCCATCCGGGCGCTGGCCAATGCCGTCAGCGGGGTGTAGAGCCGGGTGAGCAGCAGTGACAGCGCTACCACCGCACCCGCGTCCAACTGCCCGCGTAGGGCGTACCAACCACCGAGGCCGTAGACGAGCGCGATCGCGAGCGCCGAGACCAGGGTGAGCGAGGTGACGAATACGGTCTGCAGCATGGCCGTGCGCACGCCGATATCGCGCACCCGTCGCGCCCGCACCGCGAACTCGTCCGATTCCTGCTCTGGCCGTCCGAACAGCTTGACGAGGGTGGCGCCGGGGGCGGAGAACCGTTCGGTCATCTGGGTGCTCATGGCCGCGTTCAATCCGGCCGCTTCGCGCTGGATCCCGGCCAGCCGATTGCCCATCCGCCGTGCCGGAACGACGAAGACCGGCAGCAGTACCAGCGCCAACAGGGTGATCTGCCAGGAAATGCCGACCATCACCGCCAGCGTGAGCGCGAGTGTCACCAGATTCGCGACCACCCCGGAGAGGGTGTCGCTGAATGCCCGCTGCGCGCCGATCACATCGTTGTTCAAGCGGCTGACCAGCGCGCCGGTCCGGGTCCGGGTGAAGAATGCGATCGGCATCTTCTGGACGTGATCGAAGACCGCGGTCCGCAGATCGAGGATCAGTCCCTCACCGATTCGGGAGGAGAGCCATCGGATCACCAGCCCGAGCCCGGCATCGAATACCGCCAGCGCGCCGATAACGGCCGCGAGCGTCACGACCACCCGGGGCGCCGCCCCGCCGACGATGTCGTTGACCACCCGGCCCGCCAGCACCGGCGTGGCCACCGCCAGTAGCGCCGACAACACGCTGAACAGCAGGAACGCCCCGATCCTGCGGCGATGCGGCTCCGCGAAACGCAAGATGCGCTTGGCCGTGGCGAGGCTGAACGGCCGCTCCTCCTGCGGCGCGTTCGCCCGCCGATACATCTGGCTCCACGCCACCGACTCGATGCTCATGCCCGCGCCTCGCTGACGCTCGGCTCCATCACCGATCTTCCCGCATCGCGCTCACTCACGTCCCGATTCCTCTCGCTCCCCGCCATCCAAACCCTGGCCTCCGACATTAAGACCTCAACAAAGGTTGAGAGCAAGTCGATTCCTGGCCGATCCCGAATTCCTCCGACAGCGAAAGCCGCGCGGGCTGAACAGCGCGTTTAGGCTGACAGGGTGATCGAGGACGGGATGGTGCGGGAGTTGCGCGGTCGCCTCGACGGCGAGCTGGACCTGTCGCCGCGCCGCCGCGCCGAATACTCCTCCGACGCCTCCAACTACCGCGTGCGGCCGACCGCGGTGGTATTTCCGCGCGTGGACGCCGATGTCGCGGCCACGCTGGAGTTCGCGCGCGAGCACGGCCTGACCGTGACCGCGCGTGGCGCCGGAACCTCGGTCGCGGGCAATGCGATCGGGCCGGGCATCGTGCTGGATTTCAGCAGGCATATGAACCGGATACTGGAGCTGGACCCGCGGCGGCGGCTGGCGCGGGTCCAGCCCGGTGTCGTGCTGTCGGAACTGCAACGCGTCGCCCGCCCGCACGGTCTGCGGTTCGGGCCGGACCCGTCCACGCAGAACCGCTGCACCCTCGGCGGCATGATCGGCAACAACGCCTGCGGACCGCATGCCGTGGCGTGGGGTCGCACCTCCGATAATGTGACCGCGTTGCGCCTGTTGGACGGTACGGGCGCCGAGCGAACCCTCGCGGCCGATCCGGCGGTGCTGCCCGGCCTGGCCGAATTCACCCGGGCCAATCTCGCGGTGCTGCGCACCGAGTTGGGCCGCTTCGATCGGCAGGCCTCCGGATACGGTCTGGAACACCTACTGCCGGAACGCGGTTCGGCGGTGGCGAAATCCTTCGCCGGCACCGAGGGCACCTGTGGGCTGCTGTTGGCGGCGACGGTCGAATTGGTCGAACTGCCGCCGGTCACGGTGCTCACCGTGCTCGGGTATCCGGGGATGGCCGACGCCGCCGACGATATCGCCGCGGTCATGGCCTGCGCGCCGATCGCGGTGGAGGGTATCGACGCGCGGTTGGTTGATATCGTTCGCGCCCACCGCGGTAGCGTCCCGGAGTTGCCCCGCGGCGACGGCTGGCTATTCGTCGAGACCGCCGGTGCGACCACGGACGAGGCACTGGCCGCGGCTCGGCGATTGTGCCGAACCGCGGGGGCGCTCGATTCCCGCGTCGTCACCGATCCCGCCGCGGCCGCGGCACTCTGGCGTATCCGCGCCGATGGCGCCGGGCTGGCAGGGCGCACCGCCGACGGGCATCCGGCCTGGCCGGGCTGGGAGGACGCGGCGGTGCCGCCGCCGCAGCTGGGCGCCTATCTGCGCGACTTCGCCGAGCTCACCGCCGAACACCGGGTGGACGGATTGCTCTACGGTCATATCGGCGACGGCTGCATTCACGTGCGGCTGGATCTGCCGATCGTCGATGCGCCGCAACGGTTCCGGTCGTTCCTGTTCGACGCGGCCGAATTGGTGGTGCGCTACGGCGGATCGCTCTCCGGGGAGCACGGCGACGGCCGCGCCCGCTCGGAGTTGCTGTCGGTCATGTACTCTCGGAATGCGCTGGACGTATTCGCCGGGTACAAGGCGCTGTTCGACCCCGGCAACATACTGAATCCGGGGGTATTGGTCGACCCGCGCCCGATCGACGCGGATCTGCGCGTGGCGGGGCTGCCGCGAATTCCGGTCGTCGGCTTCGCCTTTCCGCATGACGACGGGGACCTCGGTACCGCGGTGCACCGTTGCGTGGGCGTGGGAAAGTGCCGCGCCGATACCCGCGCCACCGGTGGCTTCATGTGCCCGTCGTATCTCGCCACCGCGGATGAGAAGGACAGCACGCGCGGCCGGGCCCGGGTGCTCCAGGAGGTGGTGCGCGGCGCGCTCCCCTGGTCCTCGGACGCGGTGTCGGAATCCCTGGATCTGTGCCTGTCCTGCAAAGCATGTCGCTCCGACTGCCCGGCGGGCGTGGATGTGGCGACCTATAAGTCCGAGGCCCTGTACCGCCGCTATCGAGGCCGCCCGCGCCCGATCGACCACTACACACTGGGCTGGTTGCCCCGCTGGTTGGCGTCGGCGACCCGGATGCCACGCGCGGCCAACGCGTTGGCGCGAATCGGCTGGCTGCGTCGAATCGGGCTGCGTGCGGCGGGGGTCGACCCGCGGCGTGCGGTACCGCGGCTGGCTGAGCGGAGTTTCCGTGCGCGATGGCGCGATCGCGCGAAGAATGCGGCGGCACAACCGAACCCGTCGCGGCCACCGACGGTATCCGCCGCGGGTGATGGCGATGCGGCTCCAGAGGTGATGCTGTGGATCGATACGTTCACCAACGCATTCGATCCCGAGATCGCGCTGGCCGCCGTGCGGTTGATGGAATCGCTCGGCTATCGGGTACTGGTGCCTCGGCGGCGCGTGTGCTGCGGGTTGACCTGGATCAGCACGGGCCAGCTGGACGGTGCTCGGGCCCGGCTGCGCGCGACGCTCGACGCGCTGGACGAACACGTCCGAGGTGGCGGCCTCGTGGTCGGGCTGGAGCCGTCGTGTACCGCCGTCCTGCGCGCGGATCTGCCGGAGCTATTGCCCGACGATCCCCGATCGGGACCCACCGCCGCCGCCGTGCGCACCCTCGCGGAGTTCCTCCTCGCGCAACCCGACTGGCGCCCGCCCGCGCGGCCGGGTACCTCGGTGGTGGTCCAGCCGCATTGCCATCAGCATGCCGTACTCGGCTTCGATGCTGATCGCCAGATATTAGCTGATATGTCCGTTAATGTGACAGAGGTCACCGGTTGTTGCGGATTGGCCGGAAATTTCGGAATGCAATCCAGCCATTACGACATTTCGATCGCGGTGGCGGAGAATGGTTTATTACCCGCGCTCCGAGCCGCCGAATCGGGGGCGACGTTGATTGCCGACGGTTTCTCATGTCGTACTCAAGCGGCCCAGCTGGCGGCCTGTGGCAGCCGACATCTCGCCCAATTCCTCTTGGGCGAGTAGGGCTTTGGTTCGAGTCGGAGATGCGGTGACGCACCTGCCGCGGAGGTCGCGGCGAGTGCGCAATGGTCTCAGCTGCCGAAGGGCAGGGTGCCGGGCGGGATCTGGTAACCCGAACTACCGGCGGAAACGCCGCCCCATGCGCTGAGCAGCCAGTTGAGCACAGTGGTGATCATTCACAACCTCCATGGTGTCGATTGCCAGCCATTCGCTGATCGCATCGAATCGTCAGAACAATATCGCCATATTTACTTATCGCGTTACAAATTAGCGCAGAACTGCTGTTATATCGAATCCGTATCGAATAGTCGGGGCGTATTGCCCTGTGACGGCACAACGGAAGAGGCCAGGTCCGCGCAGCCATCGCGGACGGGGCGAGCACAATGGTCGAGTGCGAGAGCAGGCGGTAGACCCGGATACATGCCGCACCGGTCCGGCGCGGACGGTGACGGCGGACCGGCCGATCGATCTCGCGCCCACCCTTGCTCCGTTGCGCCGCGGTAGCGGTGACCCCTGCTACCAGGTGACCGCGGACGGCGCGCACTGGCGGGCGTCGCGCCTGCCCTCCGGGCCGGTGACCTATCGGCTCACCCAGGTGGGTCCGTGCGCGGTGGACGCGCGCGCCTGGGGTCCCGGCGCGGTCGAATTCCTGGACGGCCTCCGGCACATGCTCTGCCTGGACGAAGATCTGTCCGGTTTCACACCCGAGCACCCCAAGATCGCCGACGCCCACCGCCGCTTCCCCGGCCTGCGCATGCTGCGCACCGGTCTGGTTTTCGAGGCGCTGGTGCCCGCCGTGCTGGAACAGAAGGTGCACACCGTCTCGGCCAGGGCATCCTGGCGAAAACTGGTGCGCAAGTTCGGCACCCCCGCTCCCGGCCCCGCGCCCGCGGGTCTGCTGCTCCCGCCGGAGGCCGAGACCTGGCGCCGGATCCCGTCCTGGACCTTCCATTCGGCCAATGTCGGTCCCGAACGCGCGCAAACCATTGTGCGAGCCGCCCGCGTCGCCGACGCCCTGGAGCGCACCGCCGCCCACGACCCCGCCGAGGCCGCACGCCGCTTGCGCACCGTGCCCGGTATCGGCGTGTGGACCGCCGCCGAGATAGCTCAGCGTGCGTTCGGGGACGCGGACGCCCTCTCCGTCGGCGACTACCACCTCGCCGCCGTCGTCGGCTGGACCCTGCTCGGCCACCCCATCGACGACGACGCCATGGTCGAATACCTGGAACCCCTTCGCCCCCACCGCTACCGAACGATCCGCCTACTGGAGATCAGCGGCCACGCCCATAAACCGAAATTCGGCCCCCGCACCCCCCTGACCGACCACACCTGGCACTGAGCGCGCGGTGTGGGGCCGCGGGGGCGGGTCAGAGTCGCTCTGCTTGATCATCCAGAACACATTTGCCCGCCTCGACGAGAGTCGTACGGGCTCGGCGGCGGACCAGGCAGCGGTCGACGGTGCAGTCGAGGTGCAATTGCATTGCCGCATGCGCCTGTTCGGTGGTCATCACGCCGGGGTCGTTGCCGCAGGCCAGAAGTGAGGCGACGGGCATATTCAGATTCGTCAACTGCATCAGGCGACCCCCACCCGGGTCCGGGTGGAGCGCGAACCTCGTCGGTATGGCCGTTCATCCCACGGAGCCTGATGGATGGCCATGCCGACCGCCTCGAGTGCGGTCAGTCCCACCTCGTCGGCGAATTCCCCGACCGAGTTCAGCAGTGTCGGCACAACTTCGGCAACCTGCATGGCGGCCACCGCTTGCGCACAGGTGAGGGTGCGCCCCGGCAGGTAGGAAACCACCCAGCTCTCCAGCCCGACGCTGCGGGCCCGATGTGGGGTCAGATCGCTGGTCATCAAGGACGACGCTATGACATGTACAGCCATGATTCCTCGTTCCTGCGTGCGATTCGTGCGGCGCTCGTGCGGCGCCCGGTTGGCGGCGGCGTGCGTGACCATGGAGGGCGCCGCCCCGTCGAATACTGTGCGTGCCCGAAGGTTTCGCACCGGGGAGGGGATCGGCTCTGATGACTCCGGGCACATTCTCAGCACACCATCTGAAACAACGCCGGGTAACGTCCTTGATGGATATCCAAAGGATTTCGCGCGAATTCCCAGCACGAAAACCAGTCGGGAGGGGAGGATTCTCCATAGTGGATGAAGTAGCCAATCGCCCTTGAAGAGACTATTGCCCAAGCGAAGTGACCGGGGAACCGAGCTTGTGGGACCGCCGTACTGTCGCTTGCGCGAGCCCGAGCACAGAACGGAGCGTGCTGTGTCAGCGAGCCCGGCCGAAACCTCAGCAAGTTCGGAGCGAGCCACCGGAGATGTGGAGCGCCCACTACCCGCTTCCGAAAGCGTCGCGTCCACCTTACCCCGTCGTCAACTGGGCAGGTACCTGCGCGATTGGCGCACCCAGGCCGGGCTCACCATCGCCGAGGCATCGCGGCTGATGGAGTGGGGAGCCAGCACCTTGCAACGGCTGGAAAAGGGTCAGGCGGACCGCATTCGGACCATCGACATCCAAGAACTCTGCCGCATCTACGGCATTCCCGATAACCTCGCCGACGGACTGAAGGGCCTTGCCCAACAGGCCGCGGTCAAGAGCTGGTGGCACGCCTACGGTGATCTGATCCCGGAAAACTTCGATGTCTATGTGGGTCTTGAAGCCTCGGCCCAGCAACTGACCTCGTATCAATCGGAACTGGTTCTCGGGCAATTGCAGACCGCGGACTACGCCAGGGCACTGAATCGCCTTGGCTATCCCGATGATTCCGATATCGAGCTGGAGCGCAGGGTTCAACTACGACTACAACGCCAAACGTTGACCACCAGGAAGTCCGCGCCCGCGGCCGTCGACGTGGTGTTGCACGAGTCCGTCCTGCACCGGATCGTCGGTGGCGCGAAAGTGATGGCGGCGCAGCTACGTCACCTTGCCGACATCGGTACCAAATCGAATGTGACTGTGCGTATTCTGCCGTTCGCGGCCGGCATACCCCTCGGAGACCCAACGGGACCGTTCACCATTCTGGAGTTCGGCACCGACAGCAAGGGGAAGCCGGTAGAGCCGCCGGTGGTGTACGTCGAAGGCTTCACCGGAGATCTCTACCTCGAAAGACCGGCCGATGTTCAGCGGTACCTTCAGGCACACGAATGCCTCCAGCGCGCTGCGCTGGATATCCAAACCAGTAGACATCTGCTGCGGCAGGTAGCGAAGGAGTTTGCGGTATGAGCATGGATCTGACCGGGGCGCAGTGGTTCAAGAGCACCCGCAGCGGTGCGAGCAAGGACTGTGTGGAGGTCGCCTTCCTGAACGGCGGCCACGTCGGCGTTCGGGACAGCAAGAACCCCGGCGGCCCGGCGTTGGTCTTCACCCCGGTGGAGTGGGACAGCTTCACCACCGTCGTCGCGGGCGGCGCGTTCAATCGATCCTGAATCGCGTTGCGCGGGTACAAGAGGAGTCATCTCGATGAGCATCAAGGGCGGCACGAATATCGACCTGTCCGGAGCGACCTGGCGGAAGGCGGGCGACGGCCCGGGTCGCGACAGTGTGGAGGTCGCACTGCTACCCGACGGACACGTCGGCCTACGTGACGGCAAGAACCCCGACGGCCATGTACTGATCTTCACCCCCGGTGAATGGGCCGCCTTCACCGCGGGCGTCCAGGACGGCGAATTCGATCGTCCATGATTCGGGAGACCCGGACCGGCGTGACGATGCCGCCGGTCCGAGGGCTTGTGCGACCGGGCTTCGTGATCGAATCTGCTCCGAAAGATCACGAAACAGTGCAGATTCGACAACGGATCCGTGTTTACCTCGACTAACAGCGGGTAGACCACTTCATGTGGACCGTGGGTTGAAGAATTCCCCACCCCGGTACAAGAAACTGCGGCCTGGCGATTGGGTGGAATGGCTGATCGTCGCGCTGCTGTTCGCGGTGTCATCGATCGGCGTCTACGTGCTCACCAGCTCGTTGTTGCCGGCTTTGTTCGTCGGAGTGCTGGTGTGGGCGGTCGCCACCGGTGTGGTGGCGATGTTGTGATCGGGTGCGCCGACCGGCCGGGTTTCCGAACCCGGCCGGTTGTCGTACGTCGCTGGTCGCGGTGCCTGGTCGTGGCTCGTCTCAGCGCCGAAAGAGCTTGTTGCCCAACCAGACCAGCGGATCGTATTTCTGATCCGCCACCCGTTCCTTCATCGGGATCAGGGCATTGTCGGTGATCTTGATGTGTTCGGGGCAGACCTCGGTGCAGCACTTGGTGATGTTGCACAGTCCGAGCCCATGCTCCTCCTGCGCGAGATCACGTCGGTCGGCCACATCGAGCGGATGCATTTCCAGCTCGGCGATCCGCATGAGGAAGCGCGGACCGGCGAAGGACTCCTTATTGTCCTCGTGATCGCGAACCACGTGACAGGTGTCCTGGCACAGGAAGCATTCGATGCACTTGCGGAACTCCTGCGAGCGCTCCACATCGACCTGCTGCATCCGGTAATCGCCCGGCTTCAGATCATCGGGTGGCGTGAAAGACGGTATCTCCCGCGCCTTCTGGTAGTTGAACGACACATCCGTCACCAGATCCCGGATCACCGGGAAGGTGCGCATCGGCGTGACGGTGATCAGTTCGTCCGGCCGGAAGGTCGACATCCGGGTCATGCAGAGCAGCCGCGGCCGCCCGTTCACCTCCGCCGAACAGGAACCGCACTTACCCGCCTTGCAGTTCCAGCGCACCGCGAGATCGGGCGCCTGGGTGGCCTGCAGCCGGTGGATGATATCGAGGACGACCTCGCCTTCATTCACCGCGACGGTGAAGTCCTCGAGTTCGCCACCGTCTTGATCACCGCGCCACACGCGGAATTTGGCGTCGTAACCCATTGCTACGCCTCACCTTCCGTGGCAGATACCGATCCGGCCGGATGGGTCGCCAGTTCGGCCTGGTTGTAATACTTCTCGAGTTCGGACAGGTCGAACAGCGCGAGCAGATCATCGCGCATCGGCGTCTGGTCCTCGGGAGTGACCCGCACCGCGGGCACCGGGTTGCCGGCGTCGGCGGGGTCGATAGAGCACACCAGCAACTTGTTACGCCATCCCGGATCCATCGCGGGGAAGTCGTCGCGGGTGTGTCCGCCGCGGCTTTCGGTACGCAGCAGCGCCGCCTGCGCCACGCACTCGCTGACCAGCAACATATTTCGCAGATCGAGGGCGAGGTGCCAGCCCGGATTGAACTGCCGATGTCCCTCGACCAGCACGTCCGCGAAGCGTTCTCGCAGTGCGGCGAGTCGTTCGATGGCCTGTTCGAGTTCGTGTTCCTTGCGGATGATGCCGACCAGGTCGTTCATCGCCTGCTGCAGATCGGTATGCAGGGTGTACGGGTTCTCTCCGGCGTCCTCGGCAGGCGGATCGAAGGGGGCCACCGCATCCTTCGCGGCCCGCGCGATATCGGCATCGGAGATTTCGGGCCGCGCCGCGAGCTGCTCGACATAGGTCGAAGCGCCGAGTCCGGCCCGCCTGCCGAAGACCAGCAGATCCGACAGCGAGTTGCCGCCCAGCCGATTCGAACCGTGCATACCGCCGGAACATTCACCCGCCGCGAACAGCCCGGGCACCGTGGCCGCACCGGTATCCGGATCGACTTCGATACCGCCCATCACGTAGTGACAGGTCGGTCCGACCTCCATCGGCTCCTTCGTAATGTCCACGTCCGCGAGCTCTTTGAACTGGTGGTACATCGAAGGCAAACGCTTGCGGATCTCCTCGGCGGGCAGCCGCGAGGCGATGTCCAGGTATACACCGCCGTGCGGGGTGCCGCGCCCTTCCTTCACCTCCGAGTTGATCGCGCGGGCCACCTCGTCGCGGGGCAGCAGGTCCGGTGTGCGGCGCGCGGAATCGTTGTCGCGCAGCCACTGATCGGCCTCGGCCTCGGTTTCCGCATACTGCCCCTTGAAGACCGCGGGGATGTACTCGAACATGAACCGTTTGTCTTCGGTGTTCTTCAGCACCCCGCCGTCACCGCGCACACCCTCGGTGACCAGGATGCCCTTCACGCTGGGCGGCCAGACCATGCCGGTCGGATGGAACTGGAGGAATTCCATATTGATCAGCGTGGCCCCGGCGCGCAGCGCCAGCGCATGTCCGTCGCCGGTGTACTCCCACGAGTTGGAGGTCACCTTGTAGGACTTGCCGACGCCGCCGGTGGCCAGCACCACGGCCGGGGTTTCGAAGAGTACGAACTTTCCCGATTCGCGCCAGTAGCCGAAGGCCCCGGAGATCCGGTCACCGTCCTTGAGCAGTTCGGTGATCGTGCACTCCGCGAAAACCTTGATGCGCGACTCGTAATCCCCGGTCTCGGCGAAATCCTCCTGCTGCAGCGAAACGATCTTCTGCTGCATGGTGCGGATGATCTCCAGCCCGGTGCGGTCGCCGACGTGCGCGAGCCGCGGGTAGGTGTGGCCACCGAAATTGCGCTGGCTGATGCGGCCGTCGGCGGTCCGATCGAAGAGCGCCCCGTAGGATTCCAGCTCCCACACCCGATCGGGTGCCTCCTGGGCATGCAGCTCGGCCATGCGCCAGTTGTTGAGGAATTTGCCACCCCGCATGGTGTCCTTGAAATGGGTTTGCCAACTATCCTTTTCATTGGCGTTTCCCATCGAGGCGGCGCAGCCGCCCTCGGCCATTACGGTATGCGCCTTGCCGAACAACGACTTGCACACCACCGCGACGGACAGGCCATGCTCCCTGGCCTCGATTACCGCGCGCAGTCCGGCGCCTCCGGCACCGATGACGACGACGTCGTATTTGTGCCGTTCCACTTCTGGCATTGCCGCGAATTCTCCTCCAGTTGTGGCGGTCAGTTGATGAACCGCAGGTCCGAAATCGTTTTGCTGGCAACCAACATCACGTAGAAGTCGGTGAGCACGAGGGTGCCGAGCGTGGTCCACGCCAGCGCCATATGACGGGTGTTGAGCTTGGAGACCTGGGTCCAGAACCAATACCGCACCGGGTGGGCGGAGAAGTGCTTGAGCTTGCCGCCCATGATGTGCCTGCACGAATGGCAGGACAGCGTGTAGGCCCAGAGCAGGATCACATTGCCGAGCAGGACGATATTGCCGAGGCCGAATCCGAATCCGCCGTCCTTGCCGTGGAAGGCATCGATCGCGTCATAGGTATTGATCAGCGAAACCAGCAGCGCCACATAGAAGAAGTAGCGGTGCGCATTCTGGATGATCAGCGGCATCCGACTCTCGCCGGAGTACTTGCCGTGCGGTTCGGCAACCGCGCAGGCCGGCGGGGAGAGCCAGAACGCGCGGTAGTAGGCCTTGCGGTAGTAGTAGCAGGTCAGCCGGAAACCGAGCAGGAACGGCAGCACCAGGAAGCCGAGCGGCAGGATCGCCGGGATATGACCGAACCAGGCGCCGAAATGGCGTGCGCCCTCGACGCAGTCGGTGCTCACGCACGGCGAGTAGAACGGCGTCAGGTAGTGGTAGTCATCGACCCAATATGCCGTTCGCACATACGATCTGATCGTCGCATAGATGACGAAGGCGGCGAGCCCGACCGCGGTGACGAGCGGCGGAATCCACCACCGGTCGGTGCGCAGTGTGCGCTCGGTGATTCGGGCCCTGGTCTTACTGAAGACGCCGGTCCCCGTCTGCGGGGCGGCGGTCGGTGCGGCACTCACGGGCGGGATGCCTCGCTGATCTGCTGTGCGGGTGGTCATCGTTACCTCCGCAATCGAATGTGATGCTGAGCACCATACGACACGTCGGCTATCGATTGAGCGGGGTCCCGGCAATCCCGGGCCGCTGGAAAGCCCGTGATTTACGCCACATTCGGCGGGACGTGCGCGTATCCATTCGGGATAGCGGACAAAGCCGCGACATTCGAACTCGACTAAAACAGAACATCATTCGAGTGAAGTCGCGGAAAACAAAACCTGAGGTTCGGATTCGCGCTCGACGAGATCGGTCCGATCGTGATCGGCGGACGCCGGCCCGTGGTCGAAGCGCCGCGGGGGCGTCCACGGGTCCGGGTGTCACGCGAGTCCGGTAGACAACCGATTCGATCTCGGCGTCGGCCAGGTCGATGGTGGCCGGTATCCGGGCGGCGGTCCACATCCTGCCCGGTCCCCGGCCGGGCAGGATCCCGGCCGGGCAGGGGTGATGGCGCTACTTGGTCCGCGGGCGGGAGTGGAAACCTAGGCCCTCGTCCTGAGCGCCCATCCATGCCGCCTCGTCGGATTTGCTGTCCGGGACATAGATGGTGTCCTGCGCCCTGCGGGTGATCTCCGGCGGCGGCGACTGCTCGAATTCGTCGGCATCGATGACGAGCCGCTCGAGGTCGTTTTCCAGCCGTCGCACGGTATTCGCGTCGCCGTAGTGAGACCGCAGTGCGCCGATGGATTGCCGGAGCTGGCCGACCGCGTAGCGGAGTTCCGCAATTTCGCTGCGTGTCATCGTTACCTCCTGTGTTCCTTGGCGGATATGCGATCCCGGGCTTGTGCGGCTTGTCAGAGCACCAGCCCTGGACCGCGCATTACCGAGTCGTGTGACCCACCACACAACGTGATCTACAACACAGTACAGAAAGAATTCGGATCAAGCTCGTCCGATCCCGGACCCGGTAGTTTGCCCGAAGGTTGCCTCCCCCCTTGCAGGCGCTTATCCAGCGTGCGCCCCCGCCCCCGACCCGCAACCGCGGCGGCGCCGCCGACCCGATCGGATCGGCGGCGTGTGTCGAACCGCGTGGCCGGACCTCGGTCAACCCGTCGCGGCGTAGCCCTGGCCCGCCGTTGCCGCGCACACCCGATTGGCCAGCGCGACGATCGAAAGTGCGACCTCCTCGGCGCGCTCCAGGATTACGCTGTGGCCCGCACCGTCCACCCGGACCAGTTCGGAGCCTGCCAGTTGGGAGGCCAGGACGACCGAATGGGCATAGGGCACCACGATGTCGGCCGACCCGGCCAGTACCAGTGCGGGAATGCTGCCGAGCCGGTGCAGGGTCGCGGTCTCGTCGAAGGTGATCAACGAGGCCAGGAAGCTGGACATGGTCAGCAGCGGGGTCTCGTTCAGCATGGCGGTCGCGAGCGCGGCCATGCGTGGATTCACCTTCCTGGTGCCGAACTGCGCTTCGCGCACGATGGGCTCGAAGATCCGCCGGGACAGCTGCTTCGATGCCTGCATCATCCGGGGTGCGCGCATCACCGCCACCTGGAGTGAGGTCACCGCGTACCGGTGCAGGAAGCGACCGAGTCCGACCTCGGTAATGCCGTTGGCCGCGCCCGCGATCAGGCCGACCCCGACGACGCGGGTGCCGATCGTCGCGGGGAACAGCCGGGCGTAGGCGAGTACCACCATCGCCCCCATCGAATGTCCGACCAGGATTATCGGCCCGGTCGGCGTGACGGTCCGCAAGACTGTGTCGAGGTCGTGGCTCAGCTGGTCGATCGTGTAGGTGGACGGATCGGCCATACCCGATTCGCCATGGCCACGATGGTCGTAGAACACCATCCTGGTGTCGGTGCCCCACTGTCTCAGCAACTGATCGCGCAGGTAGGACCAGGATTCGGTGCGCAGGCAGTGTCCGTGTACGAACACGACGGTGAGGGGCGCTCGGTCGGCGCCGAAGGTACGGACCGAGATCGGAATACCGTCATCGGCCGTCACCGTAATGCGATGGCCGTCGTAGTCGGCGGCCCGGCGGGCGATGGTCGGGGACATGATTTCTCCTGTGGCAGTACACCCGATACGGAGCACTCTTGTCCGGTTGTCGAGATGTATTTCCGCCGCGTTAACCGCCCATACCAGGCGTTATGCACATGTTGTGTAACCGACGCCGCCGATCGATCTTGCCGCTGAACCGTGACGTCACTCGACCGGTAAATCTAAGGAACTGTAGGTCAGGCCCTAGATTCCGCTAGATCTTCATGATCAGTCAGCCGACCACCCTTCTATCGGCCGATCGAGCAGATTCCGTAGAGACCACTAGATTCCGTTATCGAATGGTCACCGCCACTCCTATCGGAACCGTCCGTCTCTATAGCGGATATTCAAGACTCACAAATACTTCCCGACCGCCACCCCTCCTCAGCGCTGACGAATCGGGGCAGGGTGGAGGTATGGGTTTCATGGCGGACTTGGTCGAGCCGTTGATCCGGCAGGGCTGGGTGACAGCGGACGCGGTGCAGGGGTGCACCGAGGAGGAGCTGGCAGCGCTGATGGAGGCGCAGGGGGTGGTGGCTCTTCCGGGGTCCTACCGGGAGTTCATGGGATTCACCGGCCGGGCGCCGTACTGGCTGGCGCGCAGCGAATGGGACTACGAGTGGCTGCTGGAGGCCAAGCAGATTGCCCGCCAGATCGTCGTGGAGGACTACAAGGGGGATTTCGCGCCCTTCGAGGATGCCTTCGTCTTCCAGACGCATTATGGGTACGAGTTCTACTACTTCCGGGCCGAGGATCTCACCGACCCGGATCCGCACTTCTGGATCCACTCCGCAACGAAGCCCGTGCAGGAAAGCGAGACGTCCTTCGCGACGTGGCTCCAGGAGTTGGCGGACTACCTTCCCCACGCCATCGAGCTTCGGCGTTGGCTGCACCGCAGTAGCCGTGCGTGAGCTACGACGACTCATCAAAGCTGGACCGAAAGGGGCGGAACGGATGCCTCGCCCGGGCATCCTCTTCGCCCGCCGCGCGCAGCCCGGTCGGTTCCGCCAGAAGTTCGACGGGACCGACCGGGCTCCGACGCTAGGTGTGGGCGCGGGTGGAGGGGAGGAAGGGGCGCAGGAGGTTCGGTTCGGTGGACGGGCCGATCTGCCATTCGGCGATCCAGGGGCCGGTGCCTTCGCTGGGGTCGAAGACGCCCTCTTCCAGCCAGGTGTAGCGGCCGTCGAGGACGCCGCGGGTGATGCTGCGATCGTCGTCGTCGGTGTTCTCCCAGAGGGAGTCGAAGAGTTTGCGGACCCGCAGGCGGGACTGGTGGCAGAAGGCGTCGGCGAGTTCGGTGGCGGCGGGGGCTTCGGGGGCGCCCGCGGTGCGCAGGGCTTGGGTGCGGACACAGACGGCGGACATGGCGAACAGTTCGGCGGCGATGTCGACGATGCGGCCGAGGAAGTTCTGGCGGTATTCCAGACCGGCCTGCCAGCGGGCCATGGCGTACATCAGGGCGCGGGCCTGTTTGCGGGAGCTGCGTTCGACGAAGCGCAAATGCCGTGCCAGCGGGCCGAATTCGGCGAAGGTGGCGGGGACCGTGCCCGCGCCGACGGCGAGTTGCGGGAACCACTTGGCGTAGAAGCCGCCCGCGCCGACGGCCGCCTTGGCCTTGTCCTTGAATTCGGCGTTGCGGTCGACCAGCGCTCCCGCCGCGGACATATGGGCGTCGGCCATCTCGCGGGCGACGAGCAGCCGCATGATTTCGCTGGAGCCCTCGAAGATGCGGTTGATCCGCAGATCCCGCACCAGCTGCTCCGCCGCGACGGCGCGTTCGCCGCGTGCGGCGAGGGAGGCGGCGGTCTCGTAGCCGCGGCCGCCGCGGATCTGCACCAGTTCGTCGGCGATCCGGCAGCTCATTTCGCTGGCCCAGAGCTTGGCCAGCGCCGCCTCGATGCGGATGTCGTTGCGTCCCTCGTCGCACATGGTGGCGGACAGATCCAGTGCCGCCTCGAGCGCGTAGGTGGTGGCGGCGATGAAGGAGATCTTCTCGCCGACCGCGGCGTGCTCACCCACCGGTCGCCCCCACTGCACGCGGGCGCCGCTCCACTCCCTGGCGATCTTGAGCGACCACTTGGACGCGGCGGTGCACAGGGCGGGGATCGCGAGGCGGCCCGCGTTCAGCGTCGTCAGGGCGATCTTGAGTCCGTCGCCCTCACGGCCGATGAGGTTGCGCTTGGGTACCCGCACGTTATGCATCCGGGTGACGCCGTTCTCGATACCGCGCAGCCCCATGAACGCATTGCGGCGTTCCACCGTGATCCCCGCCGAATCCGCCTCCACCACGAAGGCCGAGATTCCGCCCCGATGGCCCTCGCTCTTGGGGACCCGAGCCATCACCACCAGCAGTTCGGCGACCACGCCATTCGTGGTCCACAGCTTCACACCGTTCAGTTCGTAGGCCTCCCCGTCCTCGGTGGGAGTCGCGGTGCTGGCCATCCGGGCCGGGTCGGAACCGACGTCGGGTTCGGTGAGCAGGAACGCGCTGACCGCCCCCGCCGCGCACCGGGGTAGGAATTCGGCCTTCTGCTCGGTGGTGCCCGCCAATTTCAGCGGTTCGGGCACGCCGATGGACTGATGCGCGGAGAGCAGGACGCCGAGGCTCGGATGCGCCGAGCCGACCAGCATCAGTGCCCGGTTGTAGCCGACCTGGGAAAGTCCCTGTCCGCCATAGGATTCCGGGATCTTCAGTCCGAAGCAGCCGAGTTCGGCGAGGCCCTTCACGTACTCGTCCGGGATGCGGCCCTCCGCCTCGATCACACTGCCGTCGATGGATTCGCAGAACGGCCGCAGCCTGGCCAGGTAGGCCGCGGTCTTGACGGCGTCCTCGGCATCGGGTTGCGGATAGGGGTGGATCAGATCGAGCCGGAATCGTCCGAGAAACATCTCCTTGGCGAACGATGGTTTGGCCCAGCTGGTTTCGCGGGATTCCTCGACTAGTGCGCGTGCCTGTTCTTCGGTGGCGTCGACTTTCGCGGCAGTCGCCATGATGTCCTCCTCGGACGTGATCGGCATCACATCCGAGTGTAGAAGAAAAGTTACCCGCCGGTAGATGTCTTGGTAGACGGATTTCTATCAATCTCTAATGATCTTGATATACAGGCAAATACTCGGCAACGGTCGAGGTGGCGGTTCCCTCAGACGCTCCGCAGGTAGCGGCCGAAATGCGGCACGGTGAATCCGATGGTCCCGCGCTCGGCCGAGTAGATCAGCCCCTTCTTGATCAGTCCGTCCCTGGCGGGCGACAGTGATGCGGGTTTGCGGCCGAGTTCGCTGGCCACCGCGGAAGTGGCCACCGGTCCGTCATCGCCCGACAGGTCGGCCATTGCGCGCATGTATTCACGTTCCGCCGGAGTAGCCCGTTCATAGCGCGACCCGAAGAACCCGACCGCCAACTCCTCCTCCGCACTCGGCGACGCTACCTCGACATCCTCGGCGGTAATGGGGCTCTCCGGTGCCTGATCCCAGGCGGCCTTCCCGTATGCCTGTACGAAATATGGGTAACCATCAGCCTTTTCGTACAACGCGTCCAGCGCCGCGTCGGTGAACTTCACCTCCTCGCGCTGTGCGGGCGCGATGAGGGCCCGATTCGCGGAATCCCGGTCCAGCCGGTCGATGCGGTGGTAACTGAAAAGACGCTCCGAATAGCTCTTCGACGCCGACAGCACGGCGGGCAGATGCGGCAGGCCCGCCCCGACGACGATCAACGGCGCGGCGTCCTGACTCAATTCGTGGCAGGCGCCGCAGATGGCGGAGATATCGGCGGGTCCGAGATCCTGCATTTCATCGATGAATATGGCGATGCCGACCCCGATATCGCTGGCCAGGCCCGCCGCCTCCTTGAGCAGTTCCACGAGGTCGATTTCGATATCGCCGGAATCGGCGCGGCCGGAGACCGCGGGCACATCGATTCCGGGTTGCCAGCGTTCGCGCATGCCCTTGTCGGCGGTGGCGCGCAGGGCGAAGGCCTTGAGGATGCCGAGGAAGTCGTCGACGCGCTCCGGGTTCCGGTGCGACATCGCGATGGCGCGGGCGGCCATATGCAGTGCCGAGGAGAGCGGGCGGCGCAACTCCTGATCCGGTCGCGCCTCGATCTTGCCGGTGCCCCAGCCGCGGGAGATGGCGGCCGAGCGAAGCTGATTGAGCAGGACCGTCTTACCGACGCCGCGCAAACCGGTCAGCATGACGCTGCGTTCCGGCCTGCCGCGCGCGATCCGTTCCAGCACGATGTCGAAGGCGGTGAGTTGCTTATCGCGCCCGGCCAGTTCGGGTGGGCGCTGTCCGGCTCCGGGAGCATACGGATTCCGCACGGGGTCCATGCCCGAATACCGTAGCGCGTTATGGCCGGGGAATCTGGGGCAATCTACGGCATGTCATAGACACGGGTATTTGCGCTTGCTATCGCCTCGGAAGTCTTTACGCTTGGTGCCGTTCGGTGTCCGGCGACTGGAACGACAGGGGTGTCATGTCCGAGGAATCCGCTCCCCACACGACCGCCGAGGTGGTCGAGTCCTGGAACGTTCCGGACGGCGCCACCCAGGCGGGGTTGATCCGGTCCAACATCCTGGTCGCGATCGAGCAGGGCTACGACGATCCGCAGCTGGTCGCGGACCTCGCGGTGGGTCCGCTGGTGATGGCGCTCGGCAAACTCGAGATCGGTCTGGCGGACGCGCACCGGCGGATCGCCGAACTCGAGCGCGCGCTCGCCGATCGAGACGGGTAGTCGCGTACTCGCTTCGATAACGCCTGTCTAAGAGCCGATATCGAATCGTGATCTGTCTGCCGTTCGCGCATCGCGGCCGCATGTCCAGTGATTTTTCACAACCGCACGAAAACCCTGGTCTGTGGGCTGGACAACACCGCGTCCGCGCCGTAATCTTCTCGTGACTTAGTGGAGTCTGTCGCTTCGTCCAGAGAAACGGCGCCACTGAGTCACCGCCTAATCGGTTGTCGGGCCATCCAGTTCCGGCTGCCGTGCCGGGGACCCACAGGTTCGTCTGGGGTGAATCCGCAACGGTCTCATCGGCCGGCGCGGTAGGGCCGATCTTCCCGGCCCGAACCCGTCAGCTAACTCGGTCGGCGGGAGAGCAGGAAGATCGGAGATTCAGGTCGGTGGGTAAACACAGCTTGCAGCGGGAATCTCGGTTGCCGAATTCCGTCAAGGGTGCGCTCGTGATGGGTGCAGTGGCCGCAACCGGTGCCATGCCCGCGGTCCCCGCGATGGCAGCGACCATCAGTATCCCCGGTATCGGAGACTTCGACGTCCCGCAGGAGTTCGAGGCGCCGGTCAAGGAACTCAACACGCAGCTGCAGCAGGCGCTCGCCGCGCAGCCCGCGATCCCGCCCTCCTCGCTGGGCACGCTGCCGCAGGGTAACTTCGAGTTCCCCAACCTGCTCCAGGACAACTCGCCCGCAACGAAGGCGCTCGACGCGGCCAAGACCAAGGTGGGGGCCCAGTACTCCTGGGGCGCCGCCGGTCCGTTCAGCTTCGACTGCTCCGGACTCGTGCAGTGGGCCTACCGTCAGGCCGGAGTCGAGCTGCCCCGCACCAGCTTCGAGCAGTCGCATGTGGGCGCCCCGGTTGCCTTCAAAGACCTGAAGCCCGGTGACATCGTCATCACGAATGGCGGCGGCCACGTCGGCATGTACGCGGGTGATGGCAAGCTTCTGAATGCCGTCCAGTCGGGCCAGCCGGTGTCGTACACCCCGCTGCGCCCCGACATGGTGGTGACCGCGCGCCGCATCGCCGCCTAACGAGTGGCCCCCGCCGAACAGGCTGCCGCGACCCAGGCCCGCGTCGATTCGTGGACCTGGTCGGTACGCCTGTTCAAGACGAGATCCGCAGCCGCCGAGGCTTGCCGGGGTGGGCACGTCCGCGTCAATGGCGCCGCGGCGAAACCCGCCCAACAGGTTCGGCACGGCGATGAGGTCCGTATTCGCGTCGGCGGTGTCGAGCGGATCGTGATCGTGGAGCGGATCGTCACCAAGCGCGTCAGCGCGACGATCGCGGCCCAATGCCTGATCGATCGCAGCCCGCCGCCGCCGTCACGTGAAATTCTCGCGACCATGCCGCGCCGCGACCGTGGCTCCGGGCGGCCCACCAAACGCGAACGCCGCGAGACCGACCGCCTGCTCGGGCGGGATACGCCGCCGACGGAGTCGTAGCTTTTCCTCACGACCTCGGTGGTGCGGGCGGCTGTTTGCCGATGGCGGCCAGGTGGGGCAGTCGCCCCGAGCCGTACAACGCACGGCACTCCCCGCGGCGTAGCTTTCCGCTCGAGGTCTTCGGGATCCGGCCGGGCGCCACCAATATCACCGAGCCGGGCATCACCTCGTGCGCGCCCGCGACGGCGGTGCGGATGCGGCGCGCGATATCCGTCAACTCCGCCGCGTCGGGGGTATTCGTGATGTTCAGTTCGGCGACCACGACCAGATCTTCGCGTCGGCCGTCGTCGTGACCGAATGCGGCCACATGCCCGGCGCGTACCTCGGGGGCGGCGGCCGCGGCCGTCGATTCGATATCGGATGGATAGTGGTTGCGTCCGTCGACGACGATCAGATCCTTGCGTCGGCCCGCGATGTACAGCTGGCCCTCGTGCCAGAAGCCGAGATCGCCGGTGCGCAGCCAACGTCCGGGCCGGGCGCCGAGAGTGGCGCCGAAGGATTCGCCGGTGGCGACCGGATTCTCGTAATAGCCCGCCCCGACATTCGGGCCCGCCACCCAGACCTCCCCGACACGGCCGGGCGCCACCTCGACGCGATCGACCGGATCCACCACCGCCACCCGCTGTCCGGCGGGGCCGCCGCAACCGACCAGCGCGACACCCGAGGCGTCCGATGCGTCCTCGGGCAGTACGACGGCCCGGTTCGCGGCCAGTTCGGAGCGGTCGAAACGGAGCGCGACCGGTTCGTCGTCCTGGCGGCCGATGGTCACCGTCAGGGTCGCCTCGGCCAGGCCGAAGCCGGGGGTATGCGCGTGGTGACGGAAACCGTACTCGGTGAATGTCGCGGTGAATTCCGGCAGCGCGTCGGCGCGAATCGGTTCCGCGCCGTTGAGCAGCGCATCCAGTGCGGAGAGGTCCAGGCCGTCGCGTTCCCGTGCGGTGGTGGCCGAGACCGCGAGGGATAAACCGAAATTGGGACAGCCGGTCGTGCCGGCGCCGTAATCGCTGCACGCTCGCAGCCAGCGGATGGGTCGCTTCACGAATTCGGCGGGAGCCATGGTGACACCGTGCACGCCCGAATACAGCGGGAGCGACAAGGCCAGCACCAGCCCCATATCGTGGAAGAACGGCAGCCACGTGACGATCGGCTTGTGCCGCACGGCGGGCACCGCGTCCCACAGCTGCGACAGGGCCGCGACGAGATTGGCGTGGGTGATACAGACGCCCGCGGGGGTTTTGGTAGACCCGGAGGTGTATTGCAGGTAGGCGAGTTCGGTGGCCGAGGTGTCGATGATCGGTTCCGGGCCGGGATCGCCGAGTGCGGTGATATCCGGCGGCAGCGACAGCACGCGCCCGAGCTCCGCGCCGAATGTCGCGCCGGTGGCGGTGTCCCGCGCGGAGACCAGGCCGAGTGTGGGGCGGGCGTCGGCCAGCACGCTCGCCGAACGCTGCGCGTTCCGGCCACCGGATGCCGGAAACAGCGGCACCGCCACGCGATCGCTGTACAGACAGGCCAGGAACGCGACGACGTAGTCGAGGCCGTGATCACAGAGGATTGCGACCCGGTCCCCCGGTTCGCTCTCGATGCGCAGCTGCCGTGCCAGCGCACCGGCGGCGCGGTGCAGCTGCGCGTAGGTCAGCGTGACCGGTGTGCATTCCGATCCGCGATAACGCAATTCGGTGAAGGCGGGCTCCTCCGCGCGCGTGCGGGCCCATGCGGCGACCCGCGTAGCCAGCCCGTCGCGGCGGGATGCGGTGGGCTCGGGGTTCGGTGCGGTCACGATGCGGCACCGGAGTTCGCGGCGGCGACCCGTTCGGCCAGGACAGCGCCGAGGGCGGCGACGGTGGGGTGCTGGAAGAGTTCGGCGGTCGAGATCGCGATCTTCAGCCGGGATTCGAGATTGCGCCGCAACTCGATCGCCAGCAGTGAGCTCAGGCCCAGTTCGTTGAAGTCCGCTGTCGGCTCGATGGATTCGGCGGGCAGGTCGACGGTGGCGGCCAGTACCCGGCGGATCGTCGCGGTGAGCGGTTCGGCGGTGTGGTGCGCGATCGGGGCGGGGGCCGCGACGGTCGCGGCGGAGGCAGCCTCTGGCGTGTCCGGTCGAGTCGAATCAGGCTGTGGCGCCAGCAGATTCCGCAATCGGGCCGCGACCGGGGACATATCTGCGGTCGGGGTATAGTCCACCGCGAGCAGGTAGGAGTCCGGGTGGCGCAGCGCCTGGGCGAGCAATTCCGCGCCCCGGAGCGAATCGAAGGCGGCGATTCCGGCACGGCGCAGATGTATCGCGCCGCCCGCCGCCTCGGCAAGGCCGGATTCCCATACGCCCCAGCCGATACTGAGGATCCGGCGCCCCGGTTCCGAATCGGCCAGCGCGTCCATCGCGGCGTTGGCCGCCGCATAGGCGGACTGACCGGGTGCGCCGAGCGCACCGGTCGCGGAGGAGAACAGCAGCAGGAAGTCGGTCGGATCGTCGGCGGTGAGCGCGATGAGATCGGCCGCCGCGGTGACCTTCGGCGCCAGCATCCGCGTCAACAGGGCGGCGTCGACCGTATCGAATGCCGCATCCTCGAGTGTCCCGGCCGCGTGCACCACGCCGCGGATGATGGAGCCGCATTCGCGAATATCGCTGAGCGCGTTGGCCAGATCGCTGCGATCGGCGGCGTCGCAGCGGACCACCACGATCCGGTCCTCCAGCCCGTCGAGCAGCGGCGGCACCGGCCGCGGCGACCGGGTGAGCACCACCACGTCGTGCGCCCCCGCGTCGAGCAGCCAACGCACTGCCACCGCGCCGAGTGCGCCGAGTCCGCCGGTGACCACGTAGGTGCCGTGCGAATCGATCGACGGCGGCGTGCCGCGGGCAGCGGTGGTGGTGAATCTCCGGGTGGCGATATCGCCCGCGGTGAGCCGGACCTCGTCCGGGAGCTCCTCGTCCGGCCCGGCTGTGATGACACCGGCGAGCAGCGCGGTGCTGTCGGCGTCGTCGTCGGCCCATACCAACCGGATCGGGCGGCCCGACTCAAGTTGCAGCGATCGGATCAATCCCGCGATCGCGTGCGGGACCACCGCGCCGCGCGGTGACACCGCCGGAAGCACCATCGTCAAAGAGGCGGTGACGTCGCTGGATTGCACCAGTTGCAGGAGTCCGAGCATGCGACCGAGCGACCCGGCGGGATCGCCGCCGACCGCCGCATCGGACGGCCATACCACCACCACCGCGGTGTGTGCGGCCGCACGACGGAAGAGGACGGAGGCGAGGACCGCGGCGGCCTCGTCCGGCTCACGCGCGACGCGTTCGGTGGGCACCCTGTCCTCCAGGGCGCGCGCCAGGCGCACCGCGGCGGGGGATTCCCCGATGACCAGTGCGCGCTGTGCGATACCGGGTCGCGCCTCGGTGCCGGGATGCCCGATCGAGTCCGGGTGCAACGGCTGCCAGGTTTCGCGGCGGAATATCGTCGGCGCACCGAGCAGCGGCGTATCGCCGATCGACTTCGCGGCGTCCCCCCGGGAACCTCTGTCCGTGAACCGGATACGCACGCCCGTCAGCGCCAGTACGGGCGCGCCGTGCTGGTCGGTGCCGACGATATCGCCGATCAGCCCGTGCGCGGAGCGCTCCCGGATCAGTGCGTGCCCCTCGAGTACGACACGTCCCGGCTCGGTGGACAGCCACGCGGATTCGATGCCGATCGGCAATGGGACCACATTGTCGGGCAGGTCGTCGTAGCAGGCGGCGGCCAGCAGATGCAGACAACCGTCCAGGGTCGCGGTGTTATGCAATTCGGCGTCCTCGAAGATGCCGAGCGCCCGCCCCGGCCCGGCGGCGATCCGGCGCAGCGGCCGGAATCGCGGCCCGTATTCCAGCTCCCTGCTCCGCAATTGGGCGTAGAAGTAGCCCGCCTCCAGGCTGTGCATCCGGTGGCGGACGGCTCGATTGGCATCGGCCGTACGCATCCACGAGACGATATCCGCGGGCACGGGATCCCCGGCGGGTTGTGCCGAGGCAAGCACCCCGGCGTCGTCGGCCTGCACCCGCAGCGTGGATCCGCTGTCGTACCTGCGATAGCCGATTCGGGGCAGCGCGCTGACCTCGGTCAGCTCATGTACGACGAAATCGCGGATGACGGTGGCGGATTCGGTGCGGGCCAGATGCAGCAGCCTGCGCAGCCAATAAACCGCGGGTACCGTCGCCACCCCGCGCACCACGTGGTCGTCGAGCGCATCCGGAACGAATCCGGGTGCGCCGGAATCCGGATCAGCCGGGGCGAGCAGCGCGAACCGCTGTCGCCGCCAGTGCCGCTGGGACACCGATCCGGTGTAGGGGCCGAGCGCCGACCAGTCGAGCGTCCTGCCCTCGGTGTAGAGCCGCGCGAGGCAGGTGAGCAGGCCCGCGGCCTCGTCCGCACGGGTCGTTGCCGGATGCGCCGATTCCCGGAAGTCCGCGTACTCGCGGACCGCGGGGATCAGCACCGGATGCGGTGCGATCTCCACCACGGTCGCCAGGCCGTCGGCCGCGGCGCGATCCAATGCGGCGGCGAGTTCGACCGTGCCCGAGGCATTCTCGGCCCAGTAGTCGGCGTGCAATACCGCCGCGTCGATGACCGCGCCACGGCGCGTGGTGGAGTAGAGCGGGGTGTGCGGCGGCCGCGGCGCGAGTTCGCCGAGTGCGGCGACGAACTCCGGAAGCACCGCCGCGACCTGCGGGCTGTGTGCCGCGAAATCCACGGCTATGCGCTGGGCGAAGATATTGCGACGCTTGGCTCGCCGCACCACGGTATCGATATAGCGCGGCGTTCCGGAGACCACGACCGAGCGGGGACCGTTCACCGCGGCGATGCTCACCTGCGTCCGCATCGGCTCGACCAATTGCGCCGCCGCCTCGGGCGCGGCCTCCAGCAGCGCCATGGCGCCCTGACCATCCAAAGTGGCGAGCAAACGACTTCGCTGCACCACAATGCGCGCCGCATCCGGCAGCGTGAGCCCGCCGCTCGCCACGGCGCCCGCGAT
Source organism: Nocardia sp. NPDC050710 (assembly GCF_040654375.1). NCBI lineage: Bacteria > Bacillati > Actinomycetota > Actinomycetes > Mycobacteriales > Nocardiaceae > Nocardia > Nocardia sp. NPDC050710. Next base: position 79,845 of record NZ_JBFAHV010000005.1, read on the forward strand.
CTCACCCAGGCTGTGCCCCACGACCGCGTCCGGGCGCACCCCCCAGGATGCGAGCAATTCGGTGAGCGCGATCTGGTAGGCGAATATCGCGGGCTGTACGAGTTCGGTCGCGGCACGTCCGTTACCGCTCACCGCGAATCCCGTGCGGGGAGTCCAGATTCGGGGTCCGCCCGCCGCGACTATCGCATCCGCCGCCACGGTCACCGCGTGCGCGAACACCGGGTAGCGAGCCGCCAGCGCTCGGCCCATCTTCGGATATTGACCGCCCTGCCCCGAGAACAGGAACAACACGCCGCCGCGACGACGGGTCGAGCTCGGACCGGTGATGCCCGCATCGGAGTCTCCCCGCGCGAGGGCACGCAACCGGTCGCGTGCCTCGTCGCGATCGTATGCGAGCACGGTTGCCCGCGCCGTCTCCGGAATCAACCGTGCCGTGGCGGCGGCGACCCGGTGCAATGCTGATTCGCCGGGCGAGAGATCCGCATTTTCGCGTGTCACGACGGCCGAATAGTGGACAGCCGGGTCGGCATCGGCGGACTCGAACCCTTCGGCCAGTTCTGCCGCCCGCGCGCGCAGTTCGGTGAGATCGCGCCCGGTGAGCGGAAACAGCGCGGGCGGTTCCGCGCCGCGGACGTTCGCGGGCGCGGCCGGACCACGCAACACCACGTGGGCATTGGTCCCACCGAATCCGAAGGAACTCACCCCCGCGTGCCGCTGGGCGATCGGTGTGGCGCTCCAGTCGACCGGTTCGGTCGGCACCCGCAACCCGTGTTCCTCCAATTTCAACAGCGGATTCTCGCTGCGGAAGTTGATGGTCGGGGCAATGACCCCGTGGTGGATGGACAGCGCCGTCTTGATCAACCCGGTGACGCCCGCCGCCGCCTCCAAATGACCGAGGTTGGATTTCACCGACCCGATCCACGTCGGTGCGTCCGCGGCGTCGGATCCGGCGAGTACCGCGGCGAGCGCACCGACCTCCACGGCATCGCCCAATGCGGTTCCGGTGCCATGGCATTCGATGTATCCGCTGGTCTGCGGGTCGAGCCCGGCGCGTGACCAGGCCGTGCGCAGGGTCTCGCGCTGGGCGCGGCCGTTCGGCGCGTAGAGACCGTTGGAGCGGCCGTCCGAACCGACCGCCGCCCCGGCGATCTCGGCGTATACGCGTTCGCCCGCGCGCACCGCGTCCGCGGTGCGCCGCAACACGATCACCCCGCAGCCGTCGCTGCGGGTGTAACCGTCGGCCGCCGCGTCGAACGGCTTGCAGCGCCCGTCCTCCGCCAGGAATCCGCTCTCCGCCAGATAGTCCGAGGTATGCGGCAGCAGCGTGAGATTGACCCCGCCGACGATCGCGAACGGCACGGTCTCATCGGCGAGCAGCCGCAACGCCACATCGACCGCCGCCAGCGAGGAGGAACAGGCGCTGTCCACCACCAGACTCGGGCCGTGCAGGTCGAGCACGTAGGAAAGCCGATTCGCGATGATACTCAGCGCCGAACCGGTGACCGCGTACGGCGCGTCCATGCCGCCCGCGCCGAGCACCGTGATGCCGTGGTCGTAGCCGCAGGCGCCGAACACGACGGCACCACCGGAACCGCGTACCCGGTAGCCGATTCCGGCGTCATCGATGGCCTCGACCGCCACCTCCAGTGCGAGCCGCTGCTGCGGATCCATGAGCGCGGCCTCGCGTCCGGAGATCGCGAACCACTCGTTGTCGAACCGATCGATATCGGGCAGATAGCCGGCGCGCCTGGTCACCGCGCGCCCCACGGGTGGGTCACCGGTGGCGTCACGGCCTGCGAGCAGCAGACTCCAGAACTCCGGCACGGTGTCGGCGCCCGGTACCCGGCAACCCATTCCGACAATCGAGACCGGCGGGTGCGACGGCGGGGGCGCGGGGTCGGCGGCCGTCATTGCATCGTGAGATGCTCGACAAGCTGTTCGATATCGGGGTGGTCGAAGATGGCGGTGAGCGTGATCTCGACACCCATCGCATCCTCTAGTTGCGCGGTTAGGCGGGCGAGTTGGATCGAACTCAGTCCGAGATCGCTGAACGGCACACCGGTGCCGACTGTCTCGGGCGCTACGCCGAGCAGTTCGGCGACCGCGGTGACGGCGGCAGCGAGTAGCGCCGACCGTCGACCCTGTCCGCTTCCGTTCACATCACCGTGCCCATTCGGCAGACTGGGCCGCATCGCGTCCTCCCTTCCCGTCTCCCGGCGACCGCGGCCCGGGACGGTACCCCCGCGATTATGCCGTAGTTAAGGCGCGGTTTGCGCTGTCCTCCTGGTTTTTCAGGGGTCTTGGCCCTACGGTGACTTCCGTGCCCGAAACCGACCCGCGTGCCGAGCGGACGCCGACGCTGCCGACCGTGCTCCGCTGCTGCGCCGCGCTGGCCGCGACGCCGGCCCGGCTGCTGCGCCCGCGCCGTCCGGACACCCGGCTACTGTCCGAATTGACCGTGGCTCCGCTTCCACCGGCGACCGTGACGGTGGGGCTCACCGTGCTGACCCAAGGTGAGATGAAGGCGCCGGAAACCATCGTCGCCGAAGGGGTGCGCAGTCTCCGGGAAATGCCGCTGACCATGGCGGCGTTCCTGATTCGGCATCCGAAGGCCAGATTCCTGGTGGATCCGGCACTGTGCGCCCATGTGCACGACCGGGTGCTGACCGAGCTGCCGTTCCCGGTGCGGCTGCTGGTGGCGCCGGACAAACCGGTGCGCGGTTTGGCCGACGCGCTGGCGGGTCATGCGCTCACCGGCGCGGATATCGACTTCGTCGTCACGACGCACCTGCATTGGGATCACGTCTCCGGTCTGCTGGAACTGCCGGATTCGGTGCCGGTGCGGCTGCCCACCGCCGAGCACACCTGGGCCATGGGTGGTGCGCACGCGCCGGTCGGAGTGGCGCGGGGCCCGTTGCGCGAGCGCACCTTCGACCGTTTCGAACTCGACGGTCCACCGGTGCTGACCTTCCCGCGCAGTAAGGATCTGTTCGGTGACGGCTCGGTAGTGCTGGTCGATCTGGCCGGGCACACACCCGGCAGCATCGGCGTGCTGCTCGCGGTGGACGATGGCACCCGGGTACTGCTGGCGGGTGACGCGGTGTGGAGCAAACTGCAGATCGAATTGCTGCGTGAGAAGGCACCGATGCCGGGTGTGCTCTTCGACACCGACCGGGATTCCGCCTTCGCCACCATTCACCGCCTGCACGCGCTGCCGGAGGGTATCGAGGTCATAGCGGGTCACGATCACGCGGCCGTCACGGCTCGGGCGGCGCGTCACTAGGTGGGCGATTCGTTTGCTGTTTGGCGACCGGCGGCTTAGGTTGGCCCCTATGCTGTACGGCCGTTCGAAAGAAGTACAGCGGCTCAATGCCTTGCTATACGGCGCGCGGATGTCCCGAAGCGGTGCCGTCATAGTCGTTTCGCATCCCGGCGGTGGCAAATCCGCACTGCTCGAGCATGCCGAGAAATTGGCGGGCGGCGGCTGGCGTGTATTGCGCTGCACCGGAATCGAAAGCGAATCCGAACTCCCCTTCGCGGGTCTGCACCTGCTGCTCAGCCCGGCCTTGGACCGCTTGGACGCGCTGCCGGGACCGCAGCGGGATGCGCTGCGCGGTGCGCTCGGGTTGAGCGCGGTCGATCAGGTCGATCGGTTCCTGGTCGGTGTGGCGACATTGACCTTGCTTGCCGAACTCTCGGCGGACGGCCCGGTGCTGTGCCTCATCGATGACGCCCAATGGCTGGATCGGCCCTCGGCCGACGCGCTGCTGTTCGCCGCACGCAGACTCGGCGCCGACTCGATCGCCATGCTGTTCGCGGGCCGCCCCGAGTTCGCGGCGGCCGGTCTACCGGAAATGCCACTGAATCCGTTGGCGCCCACCGATGCGCGGGCGCTGCTGGCCGATCGTTGGCCCGATCTGGCGCCCGAGATCCGAGACCGGGTGCTGCTCGAGGCGGCCGGAAATCCGCTCGCGGTGGTCGAATTGCCGCGCATGCACACCGAAACCCAGCCGCCACTCGGCCCGATTCCGCTCCCCCATCGGCTCCAGGCCGGATATCAGGAACATATGGCCGAGCTGCCCGAGGCGACGCGGCTGGCGCTGCTGGTGTGCGCGGCCGAGGAAACCGGCGACCTCGATCTGGTGCTCCGGGTGCTCGCCCGGCTCGGTCACTCGGCCGCCGCGCTCGCCGCCGCCGAAGACTCCAATATGGTGCAGGTATCGACGCAAACGGTGGAATTCCGGCATCCGCTCAAACGCGCCGCCGCCTACCAAATGGCGCCGTTCACCCAGCGGATCGCCGTGCATGCCGCGATCGCCGATATGCTGCACGACGATCCGGACCGGCGGGCCTGGCATTTGGCCGCGGCCACGACCGGGCCGGACGAGACGGTCGCCGCCGCACTCGACCAGGCCGCCGAACATGCCCGTGGCCGTGCGGGTTACGCGACAGCCGCGACGGCGCTGGAGCGGGCCGCCCATCTCACCCCGGATCCGGCCGCCAGAGCGAGCAGGCTGGTGCGTGCGGTCGAAACCGCGGTGGAGGCGGGCCGCACGGAGCGGGCGCTGCGGCTGGCACAGGTCGCGGAACGACTCATCCTGCAGCCCGGTGATCGCGCCCGGCTGCGCGGGGCGCGGGCCCACGTCGAGTTCGAACACGGCTCGCTGCGCAAGTCATACGACCTGTTGCTCGCGGCGGCCCAGGACGCGGCGGCGGTGGCGCCGGACCTGGCCATGCAGCATCTGCTGCTGGCGGGTCGGGTGTCGTGGACCGCGGGCGACCTCGACGGCGTCATCCGAGCGCATGCCAAATTGGCGGAGCTGCTCCCCGATCTGCATGCCATCGTGCTCGCCAACGGATTGGACGCGCCGTTGCGCCTGCATTCCGGGGACCGGGCGGCCGCGGTCGTCGATATTCGCGCGAATCTGGAACTCAGCCGGTCGATTCCGGTCGAACAGCTGACCTTGCGACTCAACTTCGTGCTGCAGATCATGCTGATCGGTGACCTCGAACAGGCCCGCGACATCCTGACCGAACTCGCCGACGAGGTCCGCGCGCGCGGCATGGTCGGCTACCTGCCCGCGGTGATCTGCACGCTGGGCACCGCCGAATTGGTGCTCGGCCGCTTCCGCGAGGCGGCGGCCGCCGCGACCGAGGCGCTGCGGATCGCCGTCGACGTGGGGCAGCCGGCGCGGATCGCCCAGGCGGAGTCGAATCTGGCCTATATCGCCGCCGTGCGCGGCGATGCCGACCGATGCCGCGAACTCGCCGAACGCAATCTGCGCCAGACACCTGGCGAGCAGAACTGTATCGATACCACGCATTGCGAGTGGGCACTGGCGATGCTCGATATGGGTGCGGGCCGTTACGAATTGGCGCTGGACCGCCTGGACGCTCACTACCATCTTCCGCTCGCCGCCCGCGGCCAGTGGATCGAGCTGCTCTCCGATCTGGTCGAACTCGCCGCCCGGCTGCGCCGACCCGAGCGCGCCGCCGAGGCCATGGCCGAAATCGCCGAGTGGGCGGAGGCGATCGCCACACCGTGGGCCGACGGGATGGCGCTACGCTGCCGCGGTCTGCTCGAAGGCGATGGCGAAATGCTCGCCGAATCCGTGAAACTGCTTGCCGCGGAGGGTCGCTGGTTCCAGTACGCGCGCAGCGGGTTGCTCTACGGAGAATGGCTGCGCCGCGAACGCCGGACCGGTGAGGCCAGGGTGCAACTGCGCAAGGCCATGGAAATCTTCGACCGGCTCGGTGCGGCGCCCTGGGCCGAGCATGCCCGCACCGAGTTGCGCGCCGCCGGGGAGGGCGCCGTGCCGGAGGTGGCCACCGATGCGGCCGCCCGGCTCACCCCGCAGGAGTTCCAGGTGGTTCGCCTGGCCGCGGCGGGTGCGACCAATAAAGAGATCGGCGCACAGCTGTTCCTGAGTCCGAAAACCGTTGGTCACCACCTGTATCGGGCCTTCCCGAAGCTCGGCGTGGCGAACCGGGTGGAGCTGGCCCGGCTCGACCTGACCTGAGCCCGCTCACCGCCCTACTCGTACTCGGTGCCACCGTCCCTCAGCAGGTAGGCGTTCGAGACGATCTTGCCGATGGCGCGCCCGCCGAGTACGTCCGAGCGCCGCTCGGTCGCCGGGCGCACCACCAGGCCCTCCCGGATATTGGCCGCGGTGCCGGTGACGGTCTCGGTGCCCTCCGCCAGGCGCAGCAGCAGCTCGGAATCGTACGGACCCTCGTACAGCACCGGTACCCGCGGCACGGCGATGCCGAGATCGGCGAGTGCGGCGCCGATTTCGGCATGGTCGAGCCAGCGCAGTGGCTCCGGCGCCGGATCGACCGCGATATCGAACAGTGCGTACCCGAGCGTCTCGTCACGGGCGGCCGCGGCCCCGTAGTGCAGGTCCTGGACGCCCGCGCCGTACACCTCGCCGAAGAACCCGACCCGCGCGAGGTCGAAGGCCTCGGCCAGCTTGCGGGCCGCCTCGATCAGTCCGAATCGATGCACCGCCCGCCAGTACAGGTTGTCGTCGGTGGGTACCAGCGCCAGCGACTGACCGCCGACCCCCTTGGACGACACATGAACTCGATCGCCGTCGCGCAGATAGGTCAGCAGGCAGGCACTGCCGTGGATCTTCTCGGTGGCGACGACCGGCTCATCGGGTGCGAAGATATCCGGGTACCGCTTGATGTTCTCCACGTCGATCCAGCGGATCAGCTCCGGCGCGGACTCCATCTGCCCTGACATCGACACGGGAACCGTCGGCACCCATTTGGTGATTGCGAGCAGTTCGGCGAAATCGGTGCGCTCGGCCGCGGCCGATGCCAGCTCCACACCCGCCAATGCCCGTGGCAGACAGACGATTCCCTGCGAGACCTCGCCACGCAACCGCACGGTCTTCACCCGATTGTGTTCGGGTCCGGCCAGCTTCCCGGCCAGTCCGATCTCCTCGATCAGCGCCTCCGGCAGGATTGCCTGCTCCGGGATGTACAGCGCGTAGTCGCCGGTGACGAACTGTCCTTTGGCGATCACGGCGCGGTACAGCCCCACCTGCGCCAGCTCCAGCCGGTCGGCATTCGGGTGCGGGTGAACGATCAACTCTTCGACGGTGACTTGCAGTGTTGCCATAGGAATCCCCTCCTGGTGATCGCGCAAGGGTACGGTGCGTTGACCCCGCCGGTCGAAGGCTTTTCCGACAGCCGATATCGAGTGCGGCCTCACCGGTCCGCACGCCACTCGCCGCCACCAGCGCGGTGTTCAGGGCCCTGGAGCGACCGGCGAGGAAGACGGATTTCAAGATCCGATATCCACGCGGTTTGGTGATCAGGACGCCGGTTTCCGCGTCCGCGGTCGAATTCGTGGCGCTGGACTGTTGTTTGTTTCCGGTCATGTGTTCATGATCTGTGGGGTACTACCAGCTCGACCAGGAGCAAAGTGACGGAAAGCGTTCCCTTCGGAACAGCTCCGGGCACTTTGTCCGGAGGACCTATGCATTCGGGAACAACACGATGAACCAGAGCACGGACCGCCGCGTCCGGCGCACCAGAAACCTGCTGCACCAGGCGTTGATCGAACTCATGCTGGAACGTGGCTACGAGCGAATCTCGGTCAGCGACATCCTGGAACGCGCCGATGTCGGCCGCTCCACCTTCTACGCCCACTTCCGCGACAAGGACGACCTGCTGCTGGTCAGCAGCACCGAATACCTGCGCGCGACCATCATGGCGGCCCGTCCCGATCCGGAAGATCCCGCGGCACCGGCCATGTCGGCTCCGCTGGCCCCGGTGTACACCCTGTTCGGGCTCGCCGCCGAGAATCCGGAGGTCTACCGCGCCCTACTCGGCCGCAAGGCCAACGCGGTACTGCTGCGCGCCACCCGCGGCATGGTCGCCAAGATCCTTGCCGAACGCCTCGCCGACACCTTCGACGTCGACGAGGACGATCTCGCGGCGCCCATCACCTTCCTGTCCTGGGGTGTCGTCGGCTTGCTCGGCATGATCGCCGACGCCGATCCGCCTCTCACGGCGGCCGACGCGTACCGGCAACTCGAGGAGTTGGTGGCCCCCGGTCTGGACGATCTGGTGCGTCGTCACGATAAGGACCCCCTCAGCCGTCCGGCGGGCTGACGGGGTCTTCGTTCGGCGTGACCGGTCAGGGTTGCCGCGCGGGCGGAGTCCGGTCGAAGCGGATGTGCGGCGTGGTGGCCGGGCTGCCACGCACCGGCCGTCGGCCGCTCTCGGATCAGTGGTGGCTCAGCAATTCCAGCGCGGCTTCCGCGGTCAGACCACCCGCGGTGACGAGTTCGAGGTTGGTCAGCGATGCCGCATGTGCGTCGTCGGTCGCCGCCGCGACACAATCGGTGACGGTATGCACCGTGAAGCCGAGATCGGTGCCGTGCCTCGCGGTCTGTTCCACCGTGAGATTGGTGGCGACCCCGGTGAGCAATAGGGTGTCGATGCCGCGATCGGCGAGCCACTCGACGATTTTCCCGCCCGCCAGTCCGGAGAGCCGCTGATTGTCGAAGACCTCGGTGGGCTGCGCATCCATCTCCGGAATGAGCTGGGCACCGGTGGATTCCGGACGGAAGTCGGTTTGCGCCGCACCCACCGATCGCATGAACCCGGTATTGCGGACCAGCTCACCTTCGCCGATCGGGATGGTGAAACGGGTGAAGAGCAGCGGCGTACCGGTTTTCGCGGCCGTCTCGTGGAACTCGGCCGCGCGCGGCACCACCCCGCTCGACGCGACGGGTCCGGCCAGCATCGGCCCGAAGAAACCCTCGGGCCGAATGACATTCACCTGCCAGTGCAGTGCGAGCACGGCGACACGAATGCGTGGGATCCCCATCGGGTGATCCTGACGCATTCGTGCCGCCCGCGTACCCGTTTTCAGTGACCCAGTTCACAGAAACGGGGATCGGTGGCTAGGACGAGTAATCCTTGCGCAGCTGCACTTTCACGACCTTGCCGCTGGCGTTGCGCGGCAGCTCGGCCACCACCACCAGGTCCTTGGGGTGCTTGTAGCGGGCCAGATTCTCGTTCAGGAAGGGCTCGAGGTCCGCGATGGTGAGCTCTGCGTCCGGATCGACCAGCGCGACCACCGCGACCGGCACCTCGCCCCACTTCTCGTGCGTCCGCCCGATCACCGCGGCCTCACGAATCTTCGGATGCGCGAAGAGCACGTTCTCCACCTCGGCGCAGTAGATGTTCTCGCCGCCGGAGATGATCATGTCCTTCTTGCGGTCGACGACGTAGATGAAGCCGTCCTCGTCCTGACGCACCAGGTCGCCGGAGTGGAACCAGCCGCCCGCGAACGCCTCCGCGGTGGCCTCCGGCTTATTCCAGTAGCCCTGCATCAAGGTCGGTCCGCGGTAGACGATTTCGCCGATTTCGCCGGGCGCGACATCGTTCATCTCGTCGTCGACGATGCGGGTCTGGATGGTCGGGATGGGCTTGCCGACCGAACCGAGCTTGCGGATCGCGTCCTTACCCTCCAGCACACAGGTGATGGGTGACATCTCGGTCTGGCCGAATACCGCGACATTGAAGGCGGTGGGGAAGCATTCGGCCATTGCCCGCAGCACCGTATCGGATGCCGGCGCGGCGCCCCAGCTCAGCGCCTCGAGGGCGAGTTTGCGCTCCTTGACGGTCGGCTCGGCGCAGATGAGCTGCCACTGCGCGGGCACGCAGAACGCGGTGGTGGCCTGTTCGGCCTCCAGCGCGTCGAGGAACTCGGTGGCGTCGAAGGCGCCGAGCGGATGCAGGACGGTTTTGGCGCCGAGCATGAAATACGGTGCGAGACTTCCGAGTCCGGCGATATGGAACAGCGGTGAGGTGCAGAAGCCCACCGCGTCCTGTTCGATGGCCAGCGCCCGGATGCAGGTGAGGGCCTGCGCGTTCATATTCGCGTGCGAAAGCACCGCGCCCTTCGGGCTACCGGTGGTGCCCGAGGTGTACATGATCAGGCTCGGGGTGCCCTCGGGGATGTCGAGCGGCGCATGCGGCTCGCCGCCCTCGGCCAGCAGCTCGTCGAAGCCGAGCATGCCGTCACCGGAGGCGCCGCCGATGACGACGCAGGTCTCCAGGGCGGGCGACTGTGCCCGAACGGCGGCGGCCAGCGGCGCCAGCACCTTGTCGGTCACGATCGCCTTCGCGCCGCTGTCGCCGACGATATAGGCGACCTCGGGCGGGGTGAGCCGGAAGTTGACGGGGACCGCGATGGCGCCGAGCGCATTGATACCGAAGACCGTCTCGAGGTATTCGGGGTAGTTCAGCGCGAGGATCAGTACCCGGTCGCCGAAGCCGACACCGCGGCGGGCGAGCGCGTCGGCGAATTTGAGCGACCGTTCGTTGAGCTGCTGCCAGGTGGTGTCGACGCCACGGAATCGCACGGCGACCGCGTCCGGGCGCATCTGCGCGTGGGTCGCGAGCTGGTTGTTCCAGTGGTTGCGCCGCGATCTGATCGGCTCGTCGAGCGCCTGTACACCAGTGGTCATGCCACGAACTCCTTGGCTGTGTTGTCTCGGGCGAGCTGCGAGCAGTCGCTGCGGGACCGCCACCTGCGTACACAGGGATGTCCGACAGTGTTGGCGGGCTGAACTGAGACGAGAATAACAACTAACTTATCTCATGGGCAAGAGATCAAGAGATGAATCATCGTTAATCGACTCAGTGGCTCGATTGCCTTCGAAAATCGGCACCTAGCTGGGTATTTAAGACTGTAATCGGTTCTATAACGAGACTGCGTGACGTCTTAAGGTCGTCGACACATGCGAATCCCGGCTCACTTACTGCTTGTGAGAGAGACGATTCTCATGTCACCATCATGGCGACAGGGCGGACTGGCACGCCCGCGCGAGAAATAGGAGAAGCGCAATGCTGCGTACCAGGTTCACCGAGACCTTCGGGGTGGAACACCCCATCGTGCAGGGCGGCATGATGTGGGTCGGCCGGGCGGAGCTCGTCGCGGCCGTCGCCAACGCGGGCGGGCTCGGCTTCATCACCGCCCTCACCCAGCCCACCCCCGACGATCTGCGCCAGGAGATCGCGCGCACCCGGGAACTGACCGATAAACCGTTCGGCGTCAATGTCACCATCCTGCCGTCGATCAACCCGCCGCCCTACGCCGAATATGTGCAGGCCATCATCGACAGCGGCGTCAAGATCGTCGAGACGGCCGGGTCCAATCCGGAACCCTTCCTGCCGTACTACAGGGACGCGGGCATCAAGGTGCTGCACAAATGCACCAGCGTCCGGCATGCGCTCAAGGCGCAGCGGATCGGTGTCGACGGCGTCAGCATCGACGGCTTCGAATGCGCGGGTCACCCGGGCGAGGACGATATCCCCGGCCTGATCCTGATCCCCGCCGCCGCACGGGTTCTCGACATCCCGATGATCGCTTCCGGCGGCATCGCCGACGCCCGCGGCCTGGTCGCCGCCCTCGCACTGGGCGCCGACGGCGTCAATATGGGCACCCGCTTCCTGTGCACCCGGGAATCCTCCATCGACCAGAAGGTCAAGGAGCAGATCGTCGCCAATAGCGAACTCGACACCCAGTTGATCTTCCGCACCATGCGCAATACCGCCCGGGTCGCGGATAACGAGATCAGCCGCAAGGTCGTCGAAATCGAGAAGGCGGGAGGCACATTCGAGGACGTCCGCGAACTCGTCGCCGGCGCCCGTGGCCGCCGCGTCTTCGAGGACGGCGATCTCGATGCGGGCATCTGGTCCGCGGGCCTTGCCCAGGGCCTGATCCACGACATCCCCGGCTGCGCCGAGCTCATCGACCGGATGGTGCGAGAGGCGGAGGAACTGATCACCGCGCGTCTCGCCGAGGCCGTCGTCGTCGGCTGATCCGCCGAGCGCGGGAGCCCTGGGTCCGTGGTGGCTCAGGGCTCTTCCGCGTTGCGCGGCGCTAGATCATGTTCTTTCCGGTGAGCCAGCGCATGGTGAACCAGCCGCAGAAGACGGGCAGCCAGCAGGTGAGGACCCGGTAGAGCAGTACTGCGGGGACCGCGATGGTAGCGGGGAGCCCGAAGGCGGCGAGGCCACCGATGAGGGCGGCCTCGACGGCGCCGACACCGCCGGGGGTTGGGGCCGCGGAGGCGAGGGTGCCGCCGATCATCGTGACAATGGTGACGGTGACGAAATTCGTTCCGCCGCCGAAGGCCTCGACGCTGGCCCACAGCGCGCCCGCCTGGCCGAGAGTGATGACCGCGCAGCCGAGGACGATGGTGGCGAATCGTTTGGGGTCGCGCGCCAGCTGACTCAGTTCGCCCAGCACCTCCTGCAACTGCGGCCGTACCGAGGTATTCAGCCAGCGGCGCAGTTTCGGTACGAACATGAAGGTGCCGACGATGCCGACCGCGACACCGGCGGCCAGGTAGAACACCATGGCGTCGGGGACGAAATGCGATAGATTCGCCGAGGTCCCGGCCACGATGCTGAACATCAACAGCAGGCTCAGGTGGGTGATGATCTGCACCGCCTGCTGCAGCGCCACCGCGGCGGTGGCGCGCACCGCGCCGAGCCCGCCCTTCTGCAGGAATCGCACACTCAGCGCCAAGCCGCCGACCCGGGCCGGGGTGGTGGTCGCGGCGAAGGTATTGGCAACCTGCATGATCACCAGATTCTTGAAGCCGACCAGTCCGGAGGCGCAGGCCCACAGTGCCGCGGCCGCACCGACATACGTCAGCGACGAGACCGCGAGCCCGAGCAGCGCCCACCACCAGTTCGCGGTCCTGAGCTGGGTGAAGAAGGTCGGCACCGCACTGATGAACGGGTAGGCGACGTAGACCAGGCCGATGAGCAGCACCAGCTGAATGATCTGGTTGCGGGAGAACCGGGTGATCTGATCGGCCTCGATCCTGTCCTGCCCGGTCTGCTTGCGCACCTCGTCGCGCGTCTGGGAAACCACCGCGCCCCAATCGGATACCGACTTGCGAATACCGGAGGGCATGGCGGATTTGGTGAGCCGACGCGAGGCAAGTAGCACCGTCTGCTGCCCGAGGGCCGTGATGGCGGCCTTCACCGCGGGTTCTTTGCCGTAGATGGCCGAGGTCGAGACCAGCAACTGCGCGATATCGGACTGGATCTGGGTATCGGAGGCGCCGAATTCGGCACTGCCGAATCCGCCGAACAGGGTGCTGTCGCCCTCGACCCGGATCTCGACAGGTCGCAGATCGCCATGCGAAATCTGGCTTTTGTGCAGCAGATCGAGCGCCGTCCAGACCCCGGGCAGCACCGACTCGGAAAGTTCGGCGATGGCTTTGCCGCGCGGTGTGGTGTGCGCGTACAGCATCCAGCCGCGATCGAGTGCGGTAACGGCGGTGGCGGTCTCGCCCGCGAGACCGAGATCGTCCGCGGCGATCGTCATCAGCGCACGATGCTCGACAGCCCGGTGCATGGAACCGTGCAGGGCCGCGGTTTCACTGCTGCGGAAGGTGAGCCAGCGCCACAGCATGCGCAGCGCACCCCAGCTGCGCTGATTCTTGCCGTACAGCTCGATCATCAGTTCCCGCTCGGGTCCCGCCACCGCGGCGGCCAGCGTCAGCGGTCCGGGTCCCGCGGGCCGCACCACCGTGAGCGCGTCGACCGTATGCCCGCGCCCGGCCAGCACCCGCACGGCGGCGTCCAGCGGAACCTCCAGCGCCGGGGTGCCGACCACCCACACAATGACAGCGCCGACCAGCCACCCGACCGCCAGACCGAACATCGCCCTGGCGGGCACCACGGTGCTGACCACCAGGTGGATCGGTGCGAAGGCGAGCAGCAGGAACCACAGCCAACGCCGCGGCCGCGTCGGCAGCCACGGGCTGGAGACGGTGAGCACCGCGGCGAGCATGGCGATCCACCGCGGATCGTCCAGGAACTGGGAGAGGAAGGTATCGAGCCGATCCGGTACCTGGAGATGCCATTTCGGCGCGGAAAGGCCGGTGCCGGTGATGGACAGCAGCAGGAGCGCGACCAGTCCGGCCGCCGCGTATCCGGCCAGCAGTTTCCACTGCCTGCCGATGATCAGCTCGATCAGGATCGCGAAGGGCAGGATCAGGATCGCGACGCCGTAGACGAGGTACACCAGATTCGATTGATCCGGCGTGAGGAAGCCGACGATATCGGAGACCGAACGCTCCAGGGCCAGCCATTCCGGTCGGGTGATGACCGAAGCCGCGATGACCACGGCCAGCCACAGCGCCGCGAGTACGACACGGACGATGTCTGTGGTCCGCCGGATCAGCGGTTGTAGCAGGCTGCCCGTGACCGGGATGTCCCGCCCGTCGACTCGCATGTCGTATCGGCACTTTCGGATCGAGTTGGAGCTATACCGGCCACCCGTGTCGTGCGTTTCGTGAGTATGCAGCAGGTCGCCGTGACCGATCGGACCAACACGCCGCCGCGGTTCGACGTCGTGCGGTGCCGCTTCGGCCGGTGATCAGACTGCCAGAGGCGGCGCCGATACGGCCGGGCGGGCCGGTGCGCGGTAGTCGTTCCAGGCCGCGGCTAGGCGCTGTACGGCCGTGCTCAGCACCTCCGGCGGATGCAGGAAGTGCAGACGCAGCCGGTCGGTACTACCGCCCGCGGCGTCCATGCCGCCGCCGGGCAGCACCACCACCCGGTGCCGCAACGCGGCCTGCGCGAACGAGGTCCCGTCGCCGCGCGGCAGCCGTACCCAGAGCGAATGCCCACCGGTCACCGGCGCGACCTCCCAGTCCGGCAGTAGCCGAGCCAGTTCCTCGCGCAGCAGATCGTGCTGAGCCCGGCGCACAGGTGCGGCGGCCGCGCGCAGTCCGTCCAGATTCGTCAGCAGATCCGCGGCGGCCAGCTGCGCGGGCAGATTGCCGCCGAGATCGTGCACCGCGCGCAGCCGCGCCAGCCGGGCCACGATCGCGCTCGACGCACGCACCCAGCCGACGCGCAGACCGCCCCAGGCGACCTTGCTGAGCGAGCCGACGGTGAGCACGGAGTCGCCGAAGGCGGCCAGCGGAGGCGGGGTTTCCGTACCGGAGAACCCCGATTCGGCCCGCACCTCGTCATCGATGAGCGGAACATCGGCGGCGGCGGCCGCCTCGGCCAGCGCCCGCCGTTGCAGGGTGGACAGCACCGAACCGGTCGGATTCTGGAAAGTCGGTACCGCGTAGGCCAGGGCGGGCCGCGCCGCACGGATGGCGGCGGCGAATCCGGGCAGCCCGGGCGGCAGGGTCCGCGGCACGGCCGCGGCCTCCCGAAAGGCTTCCAGGGCACCCGGATATGTCGGCGCCTCGAGCAGCACCCGGTCCCCGGGGCGCAGGAAGGCGCGGGCCAGCAGCGAAAGGGCCTGCTGCCCACCGGTGGTCACCAGAATCTGCTCGGGCCCGGTCGCCAGGCCGCGGCGTTCGTAATACGCGGCGACGGCGCGACGCAGGTCCGGGTGCCCGCCGGGGTGGTAGCCGATGTCACCGGTGGTGGCGGCGAGCGCGGGGAGGATGCGCGTGTAGGCCTCGATCAGCTGCGGCGGTGGCGCGTCGGGTGCGGCGCAGGCCAGTCCGATCACATCGGAGCGCGGCTCGAGCAGATCGAGCAGTACCGGCGCGCCCGTGGTGTCGGGTGTGTCGGCCGGTGGTCCGGCGACCCGGGTGCCGCTGCCCTGGCGTCGCACGATCCTGCCCTCGGTGTGCAGCAGGTCGTAGGCCGCGACCACGGTGCCGCGCCCAACCGCCAGCGTCCCGGCCAGTGCGCGGTCCGGCGGCAGTCGGGTGCCCGGCGGCAGTTCCCCGTCATCGATGAGTTCGCGCAGCCGCGCCGCGAGCAGCGCGTAGAGCGGACCGCGCCCCGCCGACCACCGTCCGAGTCGCTCCGCCACATTGATTGGATCCATAGCCGAACCAATTCTGCCGGATTGGACCTGTATCGGTCATCGAGCCCGATCGACGATGAACGCATGACAGAAACGACGACTCCGCCGACTTCGATTCTCGCCGCCATCGCGGGTCTGCCCGGACCCTTTCAGCAGCACGAACTGGCGCGGGTCAACGACGCCGTGGTCCGGGTCGCCCAGCTGCACGGCGAATTTCCCTGGCACCACCACGACGAGGACGAGCTGTTCCTGTGCTGGGACGGCGCACTGCGGATCGAATTGGCGGGGCAGCCGCCGGTCCGGCTGGGGCCCGG
This sequence comes from Nocardia sp. NPDC050710, assembly GCF_040654375.1. NCBI lineage: Bacteria > Bacillati > Actinomycetota > Actinomycetes > Mycobacteriales > Nocardiaceae > Nocardia > Nocardia sp. NPDC050710. The sequence continues at coordinate 95,988 of NZ_JBFAHV010000005.1, forward strand.
CGATATCTATGTGATCCCCCGCGGCGTGCGGCACCGCCCGGTCGCCGACGAGCCCGCGCACGTCCTGTTGATCGAGCGTCCGGAGACGAAGCAGTACGGCAACTAGCGCCGCGCGGCGGCCTTGCCGAATCCGGTCGATGTGATATCGATCGGACCGGGACTGGGCGACCGAGGGAGACAGCGGCAGTGCGAGACAGGGATCTAGCGGACAAGACCATCGTGGTGACCGGCGCGAGCTCCGGCATCGGCGCCGTGGCGGCGGCCGAGCTGACCGCGCGCGGCGCCACGGTGGCGGTGGTCGGCCGTTCGCCGGAACGTACGGCGGAGGTGGCGCGCCGAGCCGGCGCCGAGGCATTTCTGGCCGACTTCGGCCGCCTCGACGAGGTGCGCGCACTCGCCGATCGGTTGCTGGACCGCTATCCGCGGATCGATGTGCTGGCCAATAACGCGGGCGGGTCGTGGGCGAAACGGACCGCGACCGACGACGGCAACGAATTGACCTTCCAGGTCAATCATCTCGCACCGTTCCTGCTGACCGGACTGCTGCTGGACCGGCTGTTGCAGGCGCCGCGGCCGCGGGTGATCAATACCTCGAGCATGACCTACCGGACGGCGAAGCTGGATCCGGAGACGGCCAACGCGACGACCGGTTCGTTCAGCATGCTCGGCGCCTACAGTGCCTCCAAATTGGCGAATATCCTGTTCACCAGGGAACTGGCGCGCCGCACCGCGGGCACCGGATTGGTCACCGCGGCATTCCACCCGGGCGCGGTCGCCACCCACGTCTACGACAACATTCCTTTCGGCGTCGGACTTTTCGTGCGCTCGCCGTTGTCGCGACCGTTCTTCATCCGGCCCGATAAGGGCGCGCAGCCGCTGGTGCATCTAGTGGCGACGCCGGATGGCGAGGCGATCAACGGCCGTTACTTCCACCGTATGAAGGAAGAGCGGCCGCGCAACAAGCAGGCGTTGGACGACGAACTCGCGCAACGGCTCTGGGAGTTCTCGGAGCAGATCACCGGGGTATCGACCCGGCCGGTGGACTGACCGAGGGAGCGGGCAGGCCCGGCGTCCCTCGGACCCTTCACCAGCGGGCTATGCCCTCTCCTCCCCAACGCCGCGACACGTCCTCCATCGGACGGTGCAGCCACATCACCACGCTGTTGCGCGCGGCCTTGTTATTACCGGCGAAGGTATGCCACGAGCGCGGCGTGCATTCGAACAGCACCAGCGAATTGTCCAGCGGCGGCACGATCAACGCGGGTACCGGATCGTTACCCGCGATATCCGCGAAGAGCGCGGTCTCACCGCCGTCACCCACCTGCCAGCCGGGGTTGCCCAGATAGAACATCACCGCCACCGAACGCGCCATTTCCCTGGCGCCGACGCCGGGCGCCCTCGCGCCGGTCTTCAGATCGACTTCGGGGTCGGCCATGCGCACTTCCCCCGGGCCGGGCGCGGTACCCCCGAACCACGCCGGGGCGAGATCGTTGTGCGGCCACCCCGCAATGCCGCCCGGCGGATGGTGGTGCACCGAGCCCTCGATATCACCGCTTGCCGAAACCCCGGCCACCCCGGCGATCAGGTCGTGCCATTCCGGTGTGGTGAACAGCGCCAGCGGCCCGTCCCGCAGCTGGTCGAGCCCGAGTCCGACCGCGCTGTAGTTATCGGCCACCGGGTCGAACGCCTCGGGACGTTCGCTGCGCACCCGCGCCAATTCGTCGGCCAGCCGCTGATAGAACTCGGCGACGAATACATCGCGTGCGTACACGTGCGGAAACGGTCTGGCGCGCCGGATCCAGCGCCGATGGGCGAACAACTCCGTGAACCACACCGGTGGTGCGGGCGCCGGATTCGCCAATACCCCTGTCAAGATCAACTCCCTCCCGGTCGAACACCGCGATCCTATTGGGTCGGAGTGTCCGGATTCGAGCCGCCGACCGATATTTATGGTGAACCCCCGGCATCGTCGTACTCGACGCCGATCAATCCACGGCTGCGGCGAGGAATGCGCGGACGTCGGCGGCGGCGATCGGGATGATGCTGTCGTGCCCGGCGTCGTAGCTGTGGAAATCTACTGCGACTCCGTGCAACAGCAGGCCGGTGAGCAGGGTGAAAACGAGGGGGTAGGGCAGGATTTCGTCGCGCGTTCCGTGACCGAGGAACAGCGGGCCGTGGTAGCCCGCTACCGGCAGCCGCAGGTAGTCCTGGAATGGTGCGGTCAGCTCGCCGAGTGGTTGTGCGACCAGCTCGCCGATCGAGAGGTTCGCGGTCTGCTCGTCGAGCTGTGGGCTGCACAGGGTTTCGGCGAGCGCCACGGTGCGGCGGCCGAGGTCGGTGAGGTGACTGTCGACGTCCAGGTCGGGTCGCAGGTCGCGGAATCCGGCGATGGCCATCACGAATAGCGATGCCGGGGCCGGGATCCGCGGCATCTGCGGGCCGATGAGGCCGACGAGCGCATCGATCTGGGGCGGTGCGCTGGTGGCGACCGTGCCGCGGTAATCGAGTTCGGGTGCGTACCTCTCGGCCCTCGGCGCGGTGTTCAATGCCGCGTGCGCGCCCTGTGAATGCCCTTGGGCCAGCCAGACCGAGCCGATCGCGGGATACAGCCCTCGTGCCGCGCGGACGATGTCGATCATGGCGTGCGCCTCGCCGCCGCTGTCGAGGTAGTTCGGCAAACCCTCGGTGCCGAGCCCGATGTAGTCGCTCGCGACCACCGCGAAGCCGTCGGCCAGCAGGTCGGCGAGATAGGACGACTCCGGCGCTGGCCGCCCAACGACGGTGGGCGCGCACTGGTCACCCAGACCGTTGGAGCCGTGCCCCCAGGAGATCGTCGGCCAGCCGCCGGGCGGGGGCGTGCCTTCGGGGACGAAGATCGCTCCGGAGCTCAGTCGCGGACGATCACGCGAATCCGCGGTCCAGTAGGTGACTTTCGTCGATGCCGCCGCTCCAGGTAGTCCCTGGGATGCGGGCAGCGGTTCCGTGGCGACGACGGCGCCGGGCGCCGACGGAGCTTCGGCTGTCGCGGTCACCGGCAGGGCGACCAGTGCCAGCGCCGACGCGAGCGCGGTGGCGAGTCGACGGGTCGGCCAGCGGCGAAGGATTCGGTAGCGTCGTCCGAAAGTGCTTGGGGTAGCGGGCATTACCTGATCTCCGATCCATCGAGTGAGTGAGGTACGCCGACGCCGGATATATCAAAGACGAAGCCACCGACTGTTACTCGGTGATACGGGGACCGCAGCCCGACTACCGAATCAACGGCGGCGGCGATCTGTCAGCGATCTGCCAGTGTGCTATCAGCGGCGACGGTCATTGTCTTTCTTGTCAGCCGGAGAAACGAACTCCGGCACCAACACAAGGAGAAGAACAATGTCGTACAACAACCTCTCGGACCTGGTCGGCGCCCGCATGGACATCGCCCGCGCGAAGGCCGATCAGCGGATGGCCGCGGCGGAGGCGGCACAGCAGCGGGCCGGCCTGCGCATCGAGGAGGCCGAGGGTTTCGTCCGGCCGACCAAGCAGGAGATCGCGCAGGTGCGGGTCGAGGCGCGGGCGCTGGGCAAGCAGCTGGCCGACGAACTGCGGGCGCGCGGCGCCTCGCTGAAGGCCGGGCGATAAACCGTGGCCGCCGCACGGCGATCGGTGCCAGGATGGCGAGGTGGGTCGTGATCTTCGTATCTGCTTGGTCGGGGATTCCTTCGTCGCCGGGGTCGGCGACGCCCGATGCCTGGGTTGGGCCGGTCGGCTCGGCGCGCTCGCCCATGCGGAAGGGTTGCCACTGACCGCCTACAACCTGGGTGTGCGCCGTCAGACCTCGGCGGATATCCTCGGTCGCTGGCTCCCGGAATGCGAGCAGCGGCTGACCTCCGGAACCGATGCCAGGGTGGTGCTGTCGTTCGGGGTCAACGACAGCACGCACGAGGACGGCGTCGCGCGGGTGGCGCTCGAGGAGTCGGCGGCCAACCTGACGAAGCTGCTCGGGCAGGCCGCCGAACGTGGCTGGCCGGTACTGATGGTCGGGCCGCCGCCGGTGGACGACCTCGCGCAGAATGCCCGCACCGCCGAACTCGACGCCCGCTTCGCCGAATGCTGCGCCAACGCGGGCGTGCCCTATGTCCGGGTGCACCGGGCGCTGCGCGAGAGTGCGGTGTGGATGCGCGAGGTCCGCGCGGGTGATGGCGCCCACCCCGGCGCCGACGGCTACGACGTGTTGGCCGAGCTGATCGCGCCGCACTGGCGGGAGTGGCTGGGCCGCTGAATTATTGCGCGGAAAGTTCTGTCTGAGACGATTAGTTCTCGCTGCGACAGCGGGCCGTGCTCACCCGGGCGAGGGGCGCCGCGCATCCGTCTGCGCGCGCCGCTGGCGAACCGCGGTCAGATCCACCGGGCGGTCGCCGTCGTGATCCAGCTTGTCGAACACCTCCGCGAGCGCCGGTACCGCGCGGACGATCTCGTCTCGGTATCGCCCCTCGGTCTCGAGCTGTGTCAACGCGCCGATCAATGTGAGCGACGACCGCGCGAACGGCGTGAAATACGCGGGCATGGTGCACTCACGCGCCACATTCGACAGCCGAGGTTTCGTCGCGCGCCGCACCTGCGTGCGCAACCACGGCGTAGTCATCCGAAAAGTCGCGTGGCGCAAGGGTTCACTGCACGGCAGGACCGCGGCGAACAGCGCATCCACATCGAAGGTCCGATCGGATTGCACGAATCCGTGCCGCCGGGTCGCGGCCGCCAGGTCCAGCGGACCGCCTTCGAAGATCGCGCGGCAATAGTCCAGCGCCAACTCCTCGAAACCCGCGGGCGGCCAGGCGGTGCACGCGCCGAAATCCACGACGCCGAGCCGCCCGTCCGGCAGTACGCGGAAGTTGCCGGGGTGCGGGTCGCCGTACAGCAGGTCGGTCCTTGCGCAGCCGTCGACCACGAAGCGCAGCATGAGCATTCCGACCCGGTCGCGTTCGCGTTGATCGCCCCCGGCGACGATGCGCGGCACCGGGGTGCCGTCGAGCCACTCGGTGATGACGACATCGCCGCGCTGTGCGACGACATCCGGGACACGGATCTCGGGATCATCGGCATAGGCGGCCGCGAAGGCGCGTTGATAAGCGGCCTCCGCGCGATAGTCGAGTTCCTCCATCACGCAGTCGCAGATCGCCTCGGTCACGGCCTTGACGTCGGCCCCCGGCACGAAAACGGCGGCCAGTCCGGACATGCGCCGCAATTGGTCGAGATCGCTGATCACCGATTCGCGGGCGCCCGGATACATCACCTTGACCGCGACGTCCCTACCGTCGTGCCACACCGCGCGGTGCACCTGTCCGATGGAGGCCGCCGCGGCGCGGTGCTCGTCGAATTCCCGGAACTGCGAACGCCAGTCATTGCCCATATTGGCGGCCATGGCCGCGCGCACGGTCGAGGGCAGCATCGCGGGCGCGGAATCCTGGAGTTGCCCGAGTGCGATCTTGTAGGGCTCAGCCAGATCCGGCGGCAGCGCCAGTTCGTAAATGGCAAGCAGCTGACCGAGTTTGGTGGCGCAACCCTTCAGTTCGCCGAGCACCTCGAAAATGTGCTGTGCGGTACGCAATTGGATGTCGCGATGCACCGCATCCGCCGAGCGGCCGAGTGCGCGCTTGCCGACACCCATGGCCTGACGGCCCGCGAAGGCCACCGGGAGCGCGGCTAGTTTGGCATTGCGAACAGCGCTGCGCACCGGGAGTTTGTCACTGGGCCGAGCGCGGAAGATGCGAGGGCGTCCACCTGCCGGTTCCTCGTCCGGCTGACCGAATCCCCGTCGAATGGTCATGAATCACCTCACACTGTGCGCGGATCAGTGTTACACAGGTGCAGTCTGACATAAGACGGCCTAGACTGTCTGGGACGTATACCGAACAAGTTCGAAAGGTGGCATCGATGGGATCCCAAACGGTAGTCGCCGACGTGGCCGATGAATTGGCGCGCCGGGTTGCCGCAGGGGAATATCAACCAGGGGATTTGATGCCTTCGGTCCGCCAGGTGGCCGAGGAATTCGACATGAACCGCGCGACCGCGCAGCTGACTCTCGGGCGGCTGGAGTCGTACGGATTCGTCGAAGCACGCCGGGGTAAGGGGTTCACCATCCGTGACGTCCGGGAGGCGGGCGGCATCGATGTGTACCGGCACCTGTTTCGTTTCTCGATCCCGATGCCGGAGATCGCCATCGAGATGTTTCGCGACATCGTCGAGGTGGAGCGCGGCATCGTGATGGAGGCGCTGCTCGCCTACACCGGGAGCGCGCAGGAGATCGATCCGGCCGAACTGAAATCCGCCATCGACGAGTTGGAATCGCTGGCCCGGCTGGAGGTTCCGGATTTCCGGCAGATTCTGGCCATCGAGGTCACCTTGGTGCGCCGGCTGCTCACCACGCTCGGGCTCAGCATGCAACGCGCCATTCTGAACTCCATCGGGGAAATGGTGCTCGAGGTGCCCGAGGCGGTCGCCGCGTTCTTCGCGGGCGCCGCGGACCTGCATGTCCTGGTCTGGCGGGCGCTGGTGGCGGTGTGGGAATCCGGTTCCGGCCCGTCCGATGCGCAGTTGGCGCTGTTCGAGGACCTGTTCGGGATGTACCACGAGAAGGTGGTGGCCAAGTTCGAGGAGCTACTCGGCGCGGTCGACGCGGCAGCGGAGACGCACGCGGCGACCGCCTGATACGCGGCCCGATCGGATCGGAACTCGATGCGGCCCGGACATCTGTCCGGGCCGCGTTGCGTTATGTGCTCGTTCCTCCCCCGGATCCGGCCGATCAGTGCGCCGATAACTGTCTGAGACGAAATCCGGGCGTCCGGCAGCAGGTGGTCGAGATGTCCGACGCCCAGAACGAACAGCGCCCCACCGACGGTCCCGTCGGCGGGGCGCTCGGCGGTCGAGTTCAGGCCCCGTTGAGCTTGTTCAGGCGCTCGCAGGACTCCACGTACTCCTGGATCAGCCGGTTGACCACATCGGCGGAGCGCTCGATCTTGTTCATCATGCCGACCACCTGGCCGACCGGGTTGAAGTTCACGTCCTTCGCGGCCTCCGGATAGCGGTGTCCGCGCTTGACGCCGTCGAGGGCCACCATCATCTGTAGCGGCATGGGCAGCGGGTCGGGGGTCTCCGCCGACTCCCATGCCTCGGTCCAGTCGTTCTTCAGCATCCGGCATGGCTTACCGGTCCACGAGCGTGAGCGCACGGTGTCGTGGCTGGAGGCGTCGATGTAGGTCTGCATCTGGGCGGGCGGCACATTCGCCTCTTCGACGGTGAGCCACAGCGAACCGGTCCAGGCGCCCGCCGCGCCCATGGCCATGGCGGCGGCGACCTGGCGGCCGTTGCCGATGCCACCCGCGGCCAGCATCGGCATATCGCCGATCGCGTCGACCACCTGCGGCCACAGCACCATCGAGGAGATCTCGCCGCAGTGCCCGCCGCCTTCGGTGCCCTGACAGACAACGAAATCCAGGCCCGCGGCCTTGTGGTTGAGCGCATGCTTCACCGAACCGCACAACGCGCCGATGAGTCGGCCCGAGCTCTGGATCTGCTCGACCACCTCCGGTGGTGGGGTGCCGAGCGCGTTGGCGACCAGCTTGGCCTTGGGGTGGCGCAGGATCACCTCGATCTGCGGCGCGACCGTGGTGGCGGTCCAGCCGAGCAGTTGGTTGTGGTGTTCTTCCTCGGGCAGCTGCGGGACGCCGTGGTCGGCAAGGATCTTCTCGGCGAAGTCGCGGTGGCCCTGCGGAACCAGTTCCGCCAGTTTGGCTTCCAGCTCCTCGGGGCTGAGGCCGTCGATGCCCTTGCCCTCGTATTTGGAGGGGATGACCAGGTCGACGCCGTAGACGCCGTGCACATGCTCGTCGAGCCACGCCAGCTCGACCTCCAGTTGCTCGGCGGTGAAGCCGACCGCGCCGAGTACGCCCAGACCGCCGGCATTGCTGACCGCGGCCGCCACATCGCGGCAATGGGTGAAGGCGAAAATGGGGAACTCGATCCCCAGCCGGTCGCAGATTTCGGTACGCATGGGTGCTGGTCTCCCTTACTGGCTCCGCCGCCGCGAAGCGCGGGCCGAGAATGCTCTAGAACGAGTTACATAGTTGCCTCGCCGTGTTCCAGTCGATCGAGGCGCGTGGCCGCTCGGTCCAGCCGAATGGGCCGCATACCGCGAGTATCGCCGTGGCGCGGCAGCGGCCTCATCGACTGGTGAGTACACCATATTTCGACAGTAACACGTTCTAGTTTTCTCGGGACAGTGCTTCTTCCCGGCACATGACGAAACGGGAGGCGGGCCCGGCCTAGATTGCTTCTTCCAGCTCGACCAGCGCGTTCTCCAAGTGGCCGAGAAGGCGGGCCAGGTGCGGGACGGCGCGGCGGCAGCCGACGATGCCGAAATCGAGGTTGTCGCCATTGGTGGTGAGGGTGATGTTGGCGGCCTGACCGTCGAACGGAATCGACATGGGGTAGCTGGCGTCGAGGCGCGCGCCGTTCCAGTACATGGGTTCGCGCGGTCCCGGCACATTCGAGATGACGATATTGAACGGCGGATTCGTCACCGAGGTGAGCGCGGGAAGCAGCGACAGCGAGACCGGGCTCAGTGTCAACGCGGACAGCGCCATCGCCTGGGTACTCGACAGCGACTGATAGATCGCCTTGTTGCGGCGCATGGATTCGCTGATGGCGCCGAGTCGGGCGAGTGGATCGGTGACATCGGTGGCGAGGTTGCAGAGAATGGCGCAGATCTTGTTGCCGCCCGCTTCGTCGTCGTCCTCGGCCCGCAGCGACATCGGAACCATCGCGATCAGTGGCTTATCCGGCAGCGCGTCCCGCTCGAGCAGATAGTCGCGCAGAGCGCCCGCCGACATGGCGAGCACCACGTCGTTCACGGTCGAGCCGGTGGCCTTCTTCACCTGCTTGATCCGCTCCAGTGGCCAGGACCGGACCGCGACCCGCCGGGCCCCGCCGATGTTCACGTTGAACATGGTGCGCGGCGCCTCGAACGGCATGGTCAACTGCTGCCGCAGCAGCGCCGTGCGGGCCGCGCGGATGAGTGCGGGCGTCGAAGTGGCCGCGGACAACAGGTTTCGCGCCGCGGAACCGAGGGCGGAGCCGCTCGGCGCGTCCGGCCGCTGGCGTGCGGTGTGCGGCAGATTCCACGGCACCCTGGCAGCGCAGGAGGTCACGTCGGTGGTGAGGGTGCGCTGCATGAGCCGCTGCGCCGCGACGCCGTCGATCAGCGCGTGGTGCATCTTGGAGTACAGCGCGAAGCGCCCGTCGTTCAGCCCCTCGATGAGGTGGAACTCCCACAGCGGCCGATGTCGATCCAGCAGGGTGCTGTGCAGCCGGGAGGCCAGATCGAGCAGCTGCTCCGGCTTTCCGGGTGCGGGCAGGGCCTCGCGTCGCACGTGGTAGGCGAGCTCGATATCGGATTCCCGTGTCCAACCCAACTGCGGTGCGCCGAGCCAGGTGGCCGGGCGCTTGCGGAATGTGGGCTGAAAGTCGTTGTTCTGCAACACCTTGTCGTAGGTGCGCCGCCCGAAATCGGGGTCGGCGTCCTCGGGTGGTTCGAACAGCTGGAGTCCACCCACGTGCATGGGGTGCTCCCGCGACTCGGCCAGCAGGAATAGGGCATCGATCGGCGAAACGAACTCCATTGATAGTCGCCCCCTGACGACAGTGGTGAAGTTTGGAACGGTGAATCGACCACATTGTCGGGTGGGCACGCACAGCTATGAATCTTCTGCGACCTCACAAACTTACCCGCACCCTCGGTGCGTTGTGTGTCGAATCAACGATCCTTCGTTACCAGCAGGTATGCCTGCTCGAACCGCTCACCCGGCCGTGGTTTCCGGACCATTCGGCACACCTCGGTGAATCCGTCCGCCCGCAATAAAGCGGCAAGCCGTTGCGGCGGCCAACGATAGGCGCGAATCACCCTGTGGTCGAAGGCTTCCACCGCGTCCGTGGTCTCGATCGCCTGGAAAGCCAGCAGTGCGTGCCCTCCCGGACGGAGTACCCGCGCGAACTCGGCCGACACATCCGGAATCCGATCCGGCGGCAGGTGGATGATCGAATACCACGCCACCAGGCCCGCGAGCGCACCGTCGGCAAGATCGAGCCGCTCCATCGAACCCTCGTCGAACCGCAACCCCGGATACGCGCGCCGGGCCAGCGTGATCATCCGCGCCGACAGGTCGATGCCGAACGCGTCCAGGCCGAGTGAGGCCAGATAGTCGGTAATCCGCCCCGGCCCACATCCCACGTCCGCCACCGGCCCGGATTCGTTGTCCCGCAGCGATTCCGCGAATAGGTCGAGCATCGCCCGGTCGAACGGATTCGCCGCGAGATCGTCCTTGACGAATTCGACGTAGAGCTCGGCGATTTCGTCGTACGCGGTGCCGACATCGGTCATGCGGTGCACCGCGTGCCGAGGTGGATGCGGGACGCGTCCGGCTGGTGCAAGACGAAACTCCTGTCGATCGGGGACTGCTGTCCGAGGGTAGCTACGCACCGACCCGGGCGGATCAGCAATCGGTTACTACCTGCGGAAACAGGTAGTCAGCTACTCGCGCCGCCGCGGTGGCGGCGGACAAGGATCGGTGCTGCGTCGATGCGACGTGGCGCGCTCGGCACCCGCGCGCTCGGCGTGGTGTGGCAAAGGAGATCGTGATGAATTTCGTCGCAACGTTCATCCGCGGATCGATCGACCGGGTCGCCGGATACCTGCGCGGGCTGCTCGGTCGGCTCTGGCCCGGACGGACCCCGCATATCGACTCGGTCGCCCCAGCGCGAACCTATCCGGGCAGCGTGGTGGACATTATGGGCGCCGGTTTCACGCCGACACTCGACGGCAATACCGTGACCATCGGAGGGCATCCGGCCCGGGTGATACGCGCGGCGACCGACACGCTCCAGGCGATCGTCAGCATGGACGCCCAGGACGGTCCCATTACCGTGGATACCGGCGCCGCCATCCTGCTCAGCCCGGTGGATTTCCGGGCCGAGCCGTATCCGCTGCCCGACAGCGGGGAGGATGGTCCGCCCGCCTATTTCGAGGGCGTGCCCGGCCTGCGGCAGGCCGATGTGGCGCCGACCGGGACGCGGCGGGTGCTGTTGGTATTGGTGCATCCGACCGATGTGGTGCCGCCCGACCCGGCCGTCGCGCGCACCGCCGTGGAGACCATCTGGGCGGATGTGCACACCTACTACGACCAGATCAGCTTCAACGACCTTGATCTGCGTATCGAGTTGACCAGCACCTGGGCCGCGCTGCTGAAGGATCGTCTCTACTACATCGATCCCGCCGCGACGGTGGAGAACATCAAAGAGGCAGTGCTGCCGCAACTGTGGGCGGAAGCGGTGCGCATCGCGGCGTTCGACCGCAAGAACCCGAACGACTTCGACATCATGGGAGTCGTCATATATCTCGATGGCGCCTTCATCCGAGCCTGGGGCGGTTTCGCCCAGCAGAACTTCAGCTACTTCGATGTCGCCACCGGCACGAAGATCAACTTCACGGCGAACCATGTGATCAACCTGCTCGCGATCCAGGAATCAGCCGACTGGGGTCGCTGTGCGCACGAGGCGGGCCACTGTTTCGTCTCCGCGCCATCCTTCCGGGACGGCACGATCGGCACCGCGACGCTGGGCGAAGACGTCTATGAGTCCGACCTCGTCGATTCCGGCGCGGCCACCGCGCGGGAATTCGACATGATGGGCAGCCACGACCATCACCCGCTGTTCTCCGCGTATCACATGGAAAAACTCGGGTACTACGCCCCGAGCGAGATCCTGGAACTGCCCTGGGATCGCAACGAGTTCAGCGAGGACCACGACGTGGTGGCGCACGGGCTGACAAAGGCACTCGCCGCGGGACAATATCGGCTGATCAAAATCAAGGTGGCGGACGGACTGTTCTACTACGTCGAGGTGCGTCAGCGCCCCGGCACGACCACCCAGATCTTCGACGACAACATCCCGATCGGCGCCGGCGCCAATCAGGGCGGGGTGATCGTGACCAAGGTGCTCATGGACACGATGAACAACAACCAGCAGACCCGATTCATCACCCTGCTCGGTAACCCGAGCGCGGTAATGACCAACGGACAGAGCGCCATTGATCCGGCACGGACACTGAATATCAGCGTGGTGAACGACAATGTCACCGCCCAGCCGCAGGTGTGCACGGTGCGCGTCGCCTGGGCGCAAGGCATTGCGAACGATCCGGCCGGTGCCTTCGATCTGAGCGTGGAACCCTGGAACAGCAACTACGAATCCCCCGATATCTGGGTCGACCGGCCACCGTTCGGCATGTTCGACAATCCCATCGACGCCGAGGGCAGGCCGACGGGCAATGGCGACAAGCCGAAGCTGATGAAGATCAACGAATTCACCACCAGGGTGCACAACCAGGGCACCGTCGACGCCGCGAATGTGCTGGTGACCTTCTACGCCGTAACTCCGGTCGGCGTCGGCGACAACGGCAACTGGACGCCGCTGCAAACGGTCACGATCGCGAATGTGGGCAAGAACAGTTTCGTCGACGCCAAGACCAACTGGGTTCCGGTGGTGGGACAGCACAGCTGCCTCAAGGTGTTCGTCAGCCCGCAGCTGGGCGAGATCACCGGCGGCAATAACTCGGCGCAGGAGAATGTGACCGAATTCGAGGCCGCCTCGTCGATTCCCGAGCCGCAGGTGGTGCCGGTGGCGGTGCGTAATCCGCGCGAGGAGGCCACCCTCGTCTATGTGTCATTGCAGAACGTGCCCGCGGGCTATGCGGTGCAGTTCCCGCATCAGTGGATGATGATGGAGCCACTGGAGGAACGCATTGTCGAGCTGGTGGTGGTGCCGACCCTCGGCATCGAGGCCTATGAATCCGCGGGTGCGCGACCACAGGGCGGGCGCACGGAACGAAGCGCGGCCGTGCGGGTGGTCGGCACCATTCCGCGGTCCTACGTCGAAGAGGAGACGGCGGGCCGGGTGGTCGGATCCCGCGCGTTCCCCATCGGCGGCGTTCTCACGCGGGTGACCCCGAAACACCATTCCGAGATAAAGCTCAAGCCCGACGGCCGCTACGACGAGAAGCATCCGTTCCTCGGCGTGCGCGGAGTCGTCGCCCCGGCGAAATCCGGGCAGGCGGTCACCGTCTACCTGACCGATCCGAACGGCAAAGAGCGTGCGGCACAGGTCGATACCGATACGGCCGGGGAATTCCGCGCACTCTTCGATCTGACCGCCACACCGACACTCGCGGCCAGGGCCTGGCCACCGGCCGGGGTGGCACTGCCCGCGCCCAGCGGGGAGATCGCGCCGGTGCCTGGGGTCTACAAGGCCCAGGCCTTCCTGGTCAATGCGGCCGACCTCGCCGAGTCGGCGTCCGATATCGTGCCGATCACCAAGAGTTTCTGAGCCTCAGGACGCGGTAGGGGTCAGTTCCCCCGCCACGGCGGTCTTGGCGCGCGCGGTGCCGAGGATGGAGCCGAGGATGACCAGCGGGAAGCCGATGGCCATGCCCGCGGTCAGTGGTTCGTTCAGCGCGGTTACACCGAGCAGGATCGCCACCGCCGGATTGATGTAGGTGATGACAGTGGCCCGCGCCGGTCCGACCTCCCCGATCAGGGCGAAGAACACCAGGAACGCGACCGCCGTGCAGATCACCGCGAGCCCGAGTACTGACCATGCCGCATCGGCGGTGAAGCGGGTCGGCCATCGCAACGCCACGAACGGGGCGTAGATGAGGGTGGCCAGCACCAGCGAGGCCGTGACCACGCCCAGGGGCGGCAGGTCGGCCAGGGACCGGTTGATGATGATCGGTCCGAGCGCATAGCCAATGGTGGTCAGTCCGATCGCGCCGATCGCGGCCGGATCGGACAGGTCGACGTCGAGTCCGACCAGCGCGGCCACCCCGGCGAATCCGATGATGAGACCGAGAATCCTTCGCTGATCGAACTTTTCGTGCCCGAGTCGGCTCATGATCAGCACCGCGATCAACGGCACGGCCGCGATCAGCAGCCCGACGGTCGAACTGTTCAAGGTGGTTTCCGCGTACCCGATCAGCAACCACGGCCCGGTGATCTCGACCAGGGTGTACAGCAGCAAGGGACGCCACCGGCGCAGAACCGGCGTCAATGCCTTGGCGTACAGCGCGATCGGTAACAGGAGCAACCCGCCGATCAGTGTCCGCCCGAACGCCACCACCATCGGATCGAGGTCTTCCACCGCGATCCGGATCATGGCGTAGGGCACTCCCCAGATCAGGCCCATCGCCAGAAACAGCACCCACCCGCGTCTGGTCATCGGGCCCGCCCCGAATCCACCACTAGATTCACCATGATTCGACTCGCTTTCGATCCCAGTGGAGCGTAGCGAATGATCGGGCGGAGCGTAGCGAATGATCGGATGATCCGACACTTCTGGACGGGTCAGCAGCCCAGCTGATCGGCCAGGTCGAGGAAGTCGCAGGCGTTGATATCGAACTCGTCCTCGTAAGCGACGTCCACCGTCCCGTATGCGCCGAATTCGAGCGGCCTGGCGACGAAGGCCGTCCGGAAGCCGAGGGCCGCGGCGGCCCTGATGTCGTATTTGTGGCTGGCGACCATCATGATCTCCGAGGGCGCGAGCCCGAGATAGGTTGCGGCCATTCGATATACGATGGGATCGGGTTTGAACGCGCCTGCCATCTCCGCGGTGAAGATCGCATCCCACGGCATCCCGCCGCGTCTCGAAATGCGCACCACGGCGGCGACATCCGCATTCGACAGCGTCGCGAGCGTGTACCGCGTCTTCAATCGAGTCAAGCCGGGAACCGTATCCGGCCACGGCACCAGCCGCTGCCAGGCCAGCGCGAGATCCTCGCGTTCGGCCTCGGTCAGGTCGGTCACGCCGAATTCCGGCAGCAGTCGTTCGAGCGCGTCGCGGTACACCGAGTGCACGGTGGTCCAGTTGTCGCGGTCCACCGTCGCCGCCCGCAGTGCGCTGAAATACTCACCACGCCAACGATCGACGAAGCCGACCCAGTCGACTCCGGGATGTCGCCCGGCGCTGATCCGCTCGGCCTCCGCGCACACCACGGAATGGAAATCCGTCGCCGTTCCCTGCACGTCGAACAGTAACGCCTTCGGCGCGATCGGCCCCTGATCGGTCACGTACCGCATCCAATCACAGCGCATATCAGTTGGGCATGAGGGTGAAGAAGGCCGCGTAGAAGACGATCCAGGCGCCGAGAACCAGGGCGAGCTCGAGCGGGAAGGGGCGGTTATGGGTCGACGATCTTCGCCGCACCATGCGCGGCAGACGCCGGCCCGGAGAGAAACCGTAAACATTCCGAAAACCGGTTCCCGGAAGCTGAATGCACACCAGCACAGCGGGTCACACCGACCCGATACCGAAAGGAACCACCCCGATGCGCAAGCTGAAGCTCCAGGTCCAGACCACCGTCGACGGCTACATGTCCGGCCCGAATGGCGAGATGGACTGGATGACCTTCCCCTGGACCGATGACATCACCGCCTACATCGGCGCACTCACCGAGCCGGTCGACACCATCGTCCTCGGCCGCAAGCTCGCCGAGGGTTTCATCCCGACCTGGGCGTCCGGCCCCGAGGGTGAGGATCAGGAATCCATCGACTGGATGAACAACACCCCGAAGGTCGTCATCAGCAACAGCCTCACCGAATCCCCGTGGGACAACGCAACCGTCGCGGGTGGCGACCTCGCGGAGATCATCGGCAAGCTGAAGTCCCTGCCCGGCGGCGACATCATCGTCTACGGCGGCGGCACCCTCGTGCAGAACCTCCTCGCCGCGAACCTGATCGATGACCTCCATCTCTTCGTCAACCCCACCGCCATCGGCGCGGGTCTCCCGGTTTTCGCCGCGACCGGCGTCGACCAGTCGCTCCAACTGGCCGCCGCCACCCCGTTCGACTGCGGCATCACCGCCCTGCACTACCAGCCGAAGGATTCCTGAGCCTCGGCGATCCGACAGGCTCTCGCCTCCATGGGTGTCGCTGTCGGCGCGGTATCGGCGTGCTGTCAGCGGCGGTGGGCATCGTTGCGTTTATGCCGGGAAGTACCCGGGAACGAAACCGAAAGTCACCGGAGAGGTTCGCGATGAACACCACCACTACCGCCGAGATCCTGCACCGCCAGCTTGTTCTGCCCGTCCGCGCGGTGCGTGCGGGTCTGAACGCGTCCGGCCGCCGCGATACCCCCACGGCCGTGCGCCATGCCGAGAAGATCCCCCCGCTCCTCGACGTGGCCGCCGACTGTGTCACCGCCGCGCGTCACCGTGTCGAGAAGACCGCCGCGCGAATGGAGCGCGGCGCCGACAACGAGTGGCCGGACGTCACCGCCGCCTGCCGCAAGGCGGTCGCCGACACGCTGGCGAATGTGGACGGCGTCCACGAGGCTCTGACCAAAGCGGCCCGATCCCTGGACCGCTGAACCGAACGGGGGCGTGGCAGCCGCCGATCACGGCGATGCGCGCCCCCGAACGTCGTGCCGCACAACGCTTCGTCGCTCGACCGACCCTCGAAGATCACCGGCCTCGGCTGGAAGGGACGGCGTCGTCATCCATGAGGTGTTCGCGGCCCCACGCTTCCAGGGGGAGCAGGGCGCTGTTGAGCTGCTCACCCAGCGGGGTCAGGGAGTATTCGACACGTGGCGGCACTTCGTCGTACACCTCGCGATGGATGATCCCGTCGGCCTCGAGTTCGCGCAGTTGTGTGGTGAGGACCTTCTCGGTGACGCCTTGTACCTGGCGGCGCAGTTCACCGAAGCGGTGCGGGCGTTCGCTCAGGGGCCACAGGATCAGCATCTTCCACTTGCCGTTCAGTACCGACAGTGTCGCGTCGAGCCCGCACGTGTACGCGCCCGGTCTGCGTGTGATCGGCACGACTACCCCTTCCGCCTGCCTGTTCGCTTACCCGGATGTACGTACCCACTTCCATGTACGTACTCGACGGGCCCGGATGCCACGCCAAGACTAACCGTCATGTCCGCTCACTCGAACAAAGCGCTCACCGTCCTGGGTCTCGGCGATATGGGCTCGGCCCTGACCCGCTCGTGGCTCGCAGCCGGGTACGCCGTCACCGTGTGGAACCGCAGTCCCCGACCGGCCCCGGTAGGAGCGACGGTCGCCGCCACCGCCGCCGAAGCCACCACCGGGAACCCCCTCGTCGTCGCGTGCCTACTCGACGACGCTTCGGTTCGCGCAACCCTCGACGGCGTCGACCTCACCGGTCGCGATATCGTCAACCTGACCACCAGCACCCCCGCCGAAGCCCGTGCACTATCCGAGTGGATCACCGCCCGCGGCGGACGTTTCCTCGACGGCGGGATCATGGCCGTCCCGTCGATGATCGGCGCCGCCGACTCGGGCGCGTACGTGTTCTACAGCGGTTCGACCGAGCTGTACGAGGCCCACGCCGAGACATTGGCCGTGCCCGCCGGCGTCACCTACGTCGGTGCGGACGCCGGATTCGCGGCTCTGTACGACATAGCCCTGCTCAGCGCGATGTGGGGCATGTTCGCCGGAGCCGCGCACGCTTTCGCCCTGATCGGTAAGGAGGACATCTCACCGGTGGAGTTCGCGCCACTCATGGTCGCCTACCAGCAGGCGATGGCGGGGTACTCGTACGGCACCGCCGCGCAGCTGGTGAGCGGTGACTACACCGAGGGTGTGGAGTCGAATCTGGCGATGATGGTCACGACGAACGCGACGCTGTTGCGCACCGCCGCCGAGCAGGGGGTCAGTGCCGAACTGCTCACGCCCTTCATGGCATTGATGCAGCGCCGGGTCGCCGAGGGCGGCGGGAACGAGTCGAATACCGGCGTCGTAGACCTCCTGCGACGCTAGCCCTGGTTTCGCGGCTCGAAGTCGAGGTTCGGGCGCGGCGGCATGGCGCGGCAGCAGGAACGGCGTGCCGAGGAGCAGAACCCCGGCCAGAGCAATGGCTGCACGCGGGCTGGTGAATTGTGCCAGGAGACCCCACGATACGGTGATGACCGCGATGCTGAGGCTGCTGGTGATCGACCACGCGGCGAGGACCCGGGCATGGTGATCGGTATCGGTGTTGTTCAACCGATAGGCGGCGAAGACGGGATTGAAGATGCTCGCGCAGATGATCAGCCCGAACTCGGTGACCATCACGATCACAAGTCCGGCCAGGCCCGGCTGGATGAATGCCAGTCCGAGGGGCCAGCAGGCACGTAGTGTGCCGAAGACCCGCAGCACCGTCTTTTCGCCGTAGCGGGAAGTGATGCGGCGGGCCAGTCGTGACCCGATCAGGCCACCGATACACGGAACGGCGAACGCCAGCGCGTACTGCCAGACCGGGAACCGCAGGTCGCGAGCCCGGATGCCGACAAGGCCGCCACCTCCGCCGAACCGGCGTTCAGGACGGTGATGGCGACCACCGAAAATGCCCCGAACCCGATCCCGGTTCCATAGGCGCTGACCGCGTAGGCGGCCCACAACCACCCGAACGACCGACCCAGGTTCGCCCTCCGCCACATATTCGGCATCCACGTCACATCCTCTGTTGTCAGAGAGATCAAAGCCGGTTGACAGAGGCCGCCACCAACAACGAATCGAGCGGAGTGTCACAACTTTTCGTAGTGGGAGTAATTTTCCGCCCGTGGATCTCGATGCGGTTCGTACTTTCGTCGCGGTTGCCGAGACCGGCCAGTTCCAAGCCGCCGCCGATGATCTGCGAATCACCCAGCAGGCCGCCTCGAAACGAGTGGCCACCCTGGAGCGAGAACTCGGCGTTCAGCTTTTCGCGCGGATCGCCAGGGGCGTGCGGCTGACCGTCGACGGGCAAGCATTCCTCCCGCATGCGCGTGAACTACTGCGTGCGGCCGAACGCGCCACCGCGGCAGTGACACCGGGGCGCAGGGCCTTGCGGATCGACGTCGTGGCCCGCAGGATCGCACCCTCCACCATCCTGCACGCCTTCTACCAGCAACACCCCGATATCGAGCTCGATGTCGTCACCCTGATCAACGCCGACGCGGAGTCGGCGCTGGCCGAGGTCGGTGCGGGCGTCATCGACGCCACCTTCAGATCCCTACGAGGCCGCAAGGTTCCGAGCGGACTCCGGTCATCGCGCGTCATCGACGACCGACACCAACTGCTGGTCGGCCCACGGCACCCGTTGGCGAACGCCGAGACCGTGACGCCGGCCGAACTCACCGATCACCCCATCTGGATGCCCGGCATGTCCGACGCCGAACCAATCGGCTACTACAACGATCTGGCGACCGCGTTCGGACTCACCATCGATACGATCGGGCCGAGCTTCGGCATCGAAGCTCTCCTCGCCGAACTCGCGGACTCGACCCAACTCGCGACTTTTGTCGGCGAAGGCTCCCGATACCTCTGGCCGGAGAGCTACGACCTCCGCCGCATCCCCGTCGTCGAGCCGGCCCCGGTCTACCCACTCTCCGTGATCTGGCGAGCAGACAATCCGCACCCTGTCCTCGCGAACTTCCTCGAGTACCTCCACGCCAGGTACAAGACGACATCCAGCGACGACGTATGGGCCCCGGACTGGGCACGTTGAAACCGGACAGGTTTGTCTCACGCCGTGGCGGGCATTGATGACGTCGGTCGACCGGGAACGCCGCCGCGTGAGGGACTCGCGGCTAGTGGTGGCGCAGTCCTGCGATGAGAAGGTCGACCATGCGGCGTGCGTCGTAGCGGGGTGTGTTGCCCGCGCCGATACAGAGGTTGCCGACGCCGCGCATCAGTTCGTAGGCATCCGTTCCGGGGCGAATTTCGCCCGCCGTGGCAGCGGCATCGAGCAGCCGGGCGCATACGGGGACGAGCCGGTCGAGGAAGTAGGCGTGCAGCGTCTCGAAGGTGGGATTGTCGGACTGTAATGCCTCGGCGAGGCCGTGTTTGGTGACCAGGAAGTCGACGAAAAGATTGATCCACTGCGCCAGGGCGGCGTGCGGGGTGCTGCTGTTCGCCAGCAGCGTCGGACCGGCCTCGGCGCATGCCTCGACCTGGTGCCGGTACACGGCGACGATGAGATCGGCGCGTGTCGGGAAGTGGCGGTAGATCGTGCCGACCCCGACTCCGGCCTTGGCGGCGATATCGCGTACGGGCGTATCGACGCCGGACGCGAGGAAAGCCGCGGCAGCCGCGTCCAGCAGTGTCTTCTGGTTTCGCCGGGCGTCGGCCCGTTTTCGCGGGGTCGACGACTCCGATCCGCTGTCGATGTCGGCCACTGCGCCGCTACCTCCGTTACTCGCCTTGCCAAACGGAACCATGTTCCGTATGTTGATTATCGGAACACGGTTCCGCTTGTTCAGGATGCCAGAACAGCCGAGCCGCAACCAATTCACGCATCGCGAACTCGCCTCACCTCTCATGGAGGAACAGTCATGCAGTACCGCACTTTGGGCCGCACCGGCGTGCAGGTCAGCACCCTCGCGCTCGGCGCGATGAACTTCGGCCGGATCGGGCGCACCACCCAGGACGAGGCCACCGCCATGGTCGACGCCGCTCTGGAGGCCGGGATCAACCTCATCGACACCGCCGACTGGTACAGCGACGGCGAGTCCGAGGAGATGGTCGGCAAGGCCATCGCCGACCGCCGCGACGACATCGTGCTGGCCACCAAGGCGAATATGCCGATGGGTGCGGAGCGCAACCATCAAGGCAGTTCGCGCCGCTGGTTGGTCACCGAGTTGGATAACAGCCTGCGTCGGCTGGGCGTCGACCATGTTGATCTCTATCAGATCCACCGGTGGGATCCGAACACCAGTGACGAGGAGACACTCTCGGCCCTGACCGACCTGCAGCGCGCTGGAAAGATTCGCTACTTCGGTTCGTCGACATTCCCGGCGTACCGCATCGTGCAGGCCCAGTGGGCCGCTCGAGAACACCACCTGCGCCGGTACGTCACGGAACAGCCCAACTACTCGATCCTGCAGCGCGGCATCGAAACTCACGTGCTGCCGGTGACCGAGCAGTACGGACTCGGTGTGCTGGCGTGGAGCCCGTTGGCCTCGGGTTGGCTGTCGGGCGCGATCCGCGAAGGCAGGGAAATCGCCACCAGTCGGTCGACATTCATGCCGCAGCGCTTCGACACCACCATCCCCGCCAACCGGGCCAAAATGGATGCTGTCGAGCAACTGGCAAAGGTGGCCGACCAGGCCGGTTTGACCATGATCCAGCTCGCGCTCGGTTTCGTGACCGCGCATCCCGCCGTGACCAGCGCGCTCATCGGCCCGCGCACACTGGGCCACCTGCATTCTCAGCTCGCCGCCGCCGACACCGTGCTCGCCGCCGACGTGCTCGACGCGATCGACGGGATCGTCGCTCCCGGCGTCGACCTCGCCCCGGATGAGAAATACGACACGCCACCCGCCCTACTCGACCCGGCACTGCGACGTCGCTCCTCGCCGGTCACGGCGGCCTAGCAGTACTGACCTCCGGCCGGTCGAGCCATTCGTCGGCGCGAAATCCACAGCGCAGCGGCTACGGTGCGCCGACCGGACGGAGGGCGCCGGAGGCTTTGTCCGCGGGGCTCCGCCGCAACAAAGCGATCGGGAAGTAGCCCATGGACAGGGCAACCACCGGCGCCGCGAGCACCGCACAGTAGAACGCCATCGCCGCCGGCCAGAACAACGCGTAGGTGGCGAACAGGGCGAGACAGACAATCGGCGTGGCGAAGATCGCCGATTCGAGGATCGCCCAGTCCTTCGCCGCGTGATCCTCACCGGCCGCACGGGATCGAAGACGCAGGGCCATACACGCGAGCAGCAGGACCACAGTCTCGGTGGTCACCGCCGCGATGGGCAGGTCGACCCGATCGATGAGTTGTGCGCCGACAAGGATCGCGACGAGCAACCCGAGCGCACCCGCCATGCGCGCGCCCATGGCCACCGCGGGCTGGTCGAGAATCGTTGATCTCGTTGTGCCCTTGCCCGTGAAGTGACGCGCCGCAACGGTGGCGCCGAATACCGCGAGCGGCCCGGCTATGGCCGCTCCGATCATGAAATCGGCGTCGAAGCTTTCGCCGGATACGCCCAATAAGAGCGTAATCACGATCATCCGGATCATCGGGGCGGTCAACAGCATCGCGAACATGTAGGCCATAAACGCCTGGTGAAGACGAACTTGCTCATTGATGATCGCCAGAAACGCCAGCGCAGCACCTGCGAGCACGCATATCGCAAAGATCAGGAGGATGTTGTAGAAGGGCGGCCCGCTGGTCGTCTCCCCCGAGCCTGTCCGGAACAGGAAGGCTATTGCGGTGACCATGGAAGCCGCGACGACGATGAGCATCAATCGCCCCGAAAGACGGTGCACCATCGGCCAGTTCCGGCGCACCCGCTTCGAGAACTGTAGAACTCCGAAAAGAATCGCCAATCCCGCACCGGCCGTGTGCACCGCCATGATCCACCGGCTGCGCTCGTAGGTCGGCTGCTGGTGGTGAACCAGCGATCCCACCGTCGAGTCGGGGTTGAGACTCACCACGGCGGAGATGGAACGCAAGTACAGCTCCGGCGAATTCGCGGTGAAGTATTGCCCCATATATTCGATTGCCATCGGGGCGTAGATCAGGCATACCACACCGATCACCACCCATGCTGTCATGCCAACTGATTTCGAAGACATCTTCATGTGAACCCGCCTTGCCTCAATCGGAAGCTCACTCGATCGAGGGAGCTCGGCTGCTCAGCGACGACTCATTGCGACAGGAACTCACACCACGATCGCTCGACAATATCTCGACCTGCGAGTCGGCTGCCATTGAGCGACTACGGTTTTCGACCATCGGCGAGGCAGCATCGCCGATGGGACAACAGGGCCGGGGCCTCAATTGATGATCGCTGGCCATTTTCCCAGAGTTCAATCGCGATTTTCCGGTTTGAACAAAGAAACCTAACGTTTGGTTTCATGCGTTGAACGGTGGTGCCCGGGATGGTTTCGCCGACGCGGTGACGAGGGATAGGTCGCTGCGGCGATCTGTGCGAACGACCGGACGAGCGGGTGTGCGGTGGTGCCGCTCCAATAGGCGCACCAGATGACTGCGTTCACTGCTGGCTCGCGCCGTGAGCGATCGCTGGAGATCTGCCCGTAGCGCACGCCGCCTGGGGCCCACCGCGTCGCGCACGTTTCGGGTTCGCGGTCCGCGAGCCCATCTTGCTGGAACAGCAAGTTTTCGTGCCAGATCGTCGTGAGCCGAGCGAGACTGGGCGCCTCTCGACAGAAGGGGCCTCGATGAGCACCAGCGACACCCCGCCGCCCCGGACCGGAAGCGGCGAGATCGAAACACTGCGTGGGTTCCTCGACTACCTGCGGGCCTCGATCGCCGCGAAGGTCGACGGCGCCCCCGAACCGCAGGTCCGAACAGTCGCAGTGCCGTCGGGCACGAAATGCTCGACGGCTATACCGATCTGGGTGCACCGATCCCGCGGTCGCGGCCGGGACGCCCCGCTCCCAGCGTCCGCTGGGCGCTCATCCACATGATCGAGGAGACCGGCCGCCACGCGGGCCACGCGGACATCCTCCGCGAATTGATCGACGGCGCGACCGGGCGCTGACCCACTCAACGTCTCCCGGACAGGAACTTATGATCACGGCAGTCCGACCGTTGTCGCGCCGCTTCCCCCGATCCGCCCGTGCGATGGCGATCGTCACGCTTACCGCCCTGCTCACGGTCGGTACCGCAGCCTGCTCCACGCCGCCCGCCGCCGACGTTGCCCCCTACTCCATCGCAACCCACAGCGATCCGAAGTTCGAGAACACCTTCCGGCACGAGTTCACCGATATCGACGGCGTCCGTATGCATTACGTGACCGGCGGCAGCGGCACGCCGGTGGTGCTGATACACGGTTGGCCACAGACCTGGTACGGCTGGTGGCCGATCATGCCTGCACTCGCCGAGCATCACACCGTCTACGCCGTCGACCTCCCCGGGCTGGGTGACAGCACCGGCACACCGAGCGGCTACGACAAAGCCACCCTGGCGCGGTACGTACACACCCTGATCGCCGACCGGCTCGGGGTGCGTGACGCCCGCGTCGTCGGGCACGACTTCGGCGCCGCCGTGGTATTCCAGTACGCCGCCCAATTCCCCGCCGACACAGCCCGTCTCGGCTACCTCGACCTGCCGTTACCCGGGCCCGCGATCGATGCGTCCACGTACCGCTCGTTGAGCTGGCACATTGCCTCTCATTCCCAGCGACGGGTTCCCGAATCCATGGTCCGCGAGCCCATCTTGTTCCGCGAGTACCTGGCACTGTTCTATCCCCAGGTCTCGTTCGGCGGTACGGCATTCGGTGGCACCTCGGATCGATCCCCCTTCACCGACGCCGAGATCGACGAGTACGCACGGACTTACCGCAGGCCCGAGGTCCTGCCGGCGTCCATCGGTGGACGATCGACCCGGTCGAATCAGCCTCCGATGGCGCTCATGGGACGTGTAGGTTGCAGGAAGGTGGGGCTGTTGATGCCGTGTCCGGCTGCCTTCTGCCATAACGATTCTCGCCATCGGGCGGCAATGGCGTCATCCAAGGACTCGGGATCCTGGCCTGAATCTCGCAGCAGCGAGCGTAGATCGGTCTCCTCGTTGGCGAACAGGCAGTTGCGAACCATACCGTCCGCAGTCAGCCGAACGCGGTCGCAGTCTCCGCAGAAGGGCCGGGTGACCGACGCGATCAGTCCGACGGTGCCGGGCCCCCCGTCGACGAGCAACCGTTCGGCAGGGTCGTTGTTGCGTGGGCGCGGATCTGCGGTCAGTTGGAATCGCTGTCGGAGCCGAGACAGCACCTCATCGGCGGTGACCATTGCCGAACGGTCCCAACGATGACCGGCGTCCAGTGGCATCTGTTCGATGATCCGTAGCTCGAACCCTTCCGCCAGGCAGTACTCCAGGAGTTCGGGGGCTTGTTCGTCGTTGACTCCGCGGGTGAGTACCGCGTTGATCTTGATCGGGTGGATTCCCGCGGTGCGGGCAGCTATGAGTCCGTCGAGGACATCGGCGAGCCGGTCGCGGCGGGTGATCGCCGCATAAGTAGCTCGGTCGACGCTGTCGAGCGAGACGTTGATGCGATCCAATCCGGCTCGAGCCAGGGCGGTGGCTTTGCGGCTGAGCCCGAGACCGTTCGTGGTGATGGACAACCGCGGCCGGGGATCCAGTGCGGAGGCGTATGCCAACAGTTCGGGCAGGTCGCCGCGCAGCAGAGGCTCACCGCCGGTGAATCGAATCTCCTCGATGCCGAGTTTGTTGACCGCGACGCGTAGCAGCCGTTGCAGTTCGCTGGTGGAGAGCTGTTGTCGGGTGGGTAGCCAGTCGAGTCCCTCGGCGGGCATGCAGTACACGCACCGTAGGTTGCAGCGATCGGTGAGTGTGGGTGGCTGGGCTTTCATTACCGTGGCGGCAGCGTCGCCACGAACGCGGCGTCGTGGTCGTTCTTGCCGACTTTGGCCGCCCCGCCGGGGGATCCGAGGCTGTCGAAGAATTCGGCGTTGGCCCGGGTGTAGGGCGCCCATTCACCAGGTAGGTCGTCTTCGAAGAAGATGGCATCGACGGGGCAGGCCGGCTCGCACGCTCCGCAGTCGACGCATTCGTCGGGGTGGATATAGAGCATCCGGTTGCCCTCGTAGATGCAATCGACGGGGCATTCGTCGATGCAGGCTTTGTCGAGGACATCGATGCACGGTTCGGCCACTACATAGGTCATGTGATCTTCTCGATTCGGTAGAACTGCTCAGCCGACGGATCGGGGAGCGACGGGGCTGTGCTGCTGGGGCCTCGCGACCGACTCGATTCGGGCCGGCACGTTCTTGTGCCACGGAGTGCCGGAAATGGGGTCGCGTCGGCGGGCGTCGGTCAGCTGGTTCAAAGCGACACCGACGATGGGGCTTCCGTCGCCGAGGTGATCGAGCCCGAAACCGTTGGGAAGCGCGACGTGTCCGGCCTGCATGCGATCATCGATCTCGACCGTGGCCAGCGCGGATCCGCGCTGAGTCACGATTCGGGCAGGCGCGCCGTCGGCGAGCCCGAGTGCCGTGGCGTCGTGGCGGCTGATCCGGAGGGCGCCTTCGGTGTCGCGAAGCCGCCAGTTGTCGTCGTGGATGATCGTATTCGCGGTGAACGGGCGCCGCTGCCCCGCGGCGAGAACGACGGGGTACTCGTCGCTGGTCTGCACTGCCGAGGCAGGGTCGAGCGCATCGAGGATCCCGAGCAGCTCGGGTATCGCCAGCGGGAAGCGTTTGTCCTTGTGGGGCACGTAGTTCCACGCGTCGGCTGGTGCGTCTTCGGTGAAGACCACCCCTGATCGTCCTTCGATGATGGCATCGAACAGCGCGTCGGCGCTCGCATGTCCGGCGCGTCTCATCGCCTCGGGGTAGGTCCGCGCGGTGCGCTGAGCCAGCGCCCACAACACCGCCGCGGCGCGCGCGTTGCCGGGCAGAGTGGGACCGAGGGTTTCATAGAGCAGGAACGGAGCCATCGGCAACGTTTTCTTGGACAGCATGGCCAGGGCCGCGAAGGCCACCCGGTACGGGGTGCGGCCCCACTTCGCCGCGGCCCGCAGCACGGCCAGGGGCATGGCTTTCACCGCGCGTAGCTCCCTGGTCAGACGTGCGTAGATCTCCGGTTCGGGAAGTGTCCCCGGCAGTGGATCGAGGACGGGCGCGCGCAGATGAAACGAGTTACGGGGGAATTCGAAGTTGAAGAATGTCGCTTCGTACTTCTCGTACTGCGAAGCCGCCGGCAGGATGTAGTCCGCCAGTCGCCCGGTCTCGGTCAGCGTGACGTCGATGACGACAACGAACTCGAGCTCTGCCAAGGCCCGATGGAATGCTTTCGAATCTGCCAATGAGTGCGCCGGATTGGACGACTCGATCAACATCGCCCGGAACCGGTCGGGGTGATCGGTCACGATCTCTTCGGCGATGAGATTGCACGGCACCAGTCCTGCGGGCATCCGTGCGCCGGTAACCGGAGTGGTGCGGGTGCGAGTCGTGTAGTGAGCGAGCGGGAACATCCACGAATGAGGCTGCATCGCACCCTCTTTCGCGAAATTTCCGGTCACCAGCCAGATCAGCTTGTTCAGGTAGGAGATCAGTGTGCTGTTCGGGCCTTGCTGCACACCGAGGTCTTCGTAGGTCGACACACTCGACGCCGTACCGATCCGGCGGGCGGTCGCGCGGATGAGGTCTTCGTCCACGCCGCACACCGTGGCGTATTCGGCGATGTCGATCCGCCGCACAGACGCGGCTACCGCGTCGTAGTCGCGGGTGTGTTCGGTCAAGAAGGTGTGATCGACCAGGTCTTCCTGCACGAGGACCGCGACGATCGCCGACAGGCACCATGCGTCGGTTCCCGGCTTGACCTGTAGGTGGAACTCGGCGAGGTCCGCCGTTTCGGTGCGGATCGGGTCGATGACGATCAGGCTGCGGCCCGGATCCTTGCCGATTTCCTTAAGGACTGTGCGGGCGCGGGCGACGCCGTGGCTCTGGAAGGGGTTCTTGCCGATGAACACCGAGACTTCGGCGTGTTCGAAATCGCCGTGGGTGTGACCGCCGGTGACGTGCGCATCGACCCACGCCTCGCCCGTCTTTTCCTGTGCCAGCGGGTTGGAGCGGTACCGTGAACCCAGCGCCTTCAGTAGTGGTCCGCTGTAGGCGCCCCCGAGGTGGTTGCCCTGCCCGCCGCCGCCGTAAAAGAAGATCTTGTCGCCGCCATAAGCGTCGCGCACCGCGGCGAAGCGCTGGGCGACTTCACGAATCGCGGTATCCCAGTCCACGGGCGTGAACGAGCCATCGGCTTCCCGCCGCAACGGGGTGGTCAAGCGCCGGCCGCCGTTCTGATAGTGATCCAGACGCAACGCTTTGTTGCAGGTGTATCCGTGGGTGGAGACATGATCCTTATCTCCACGGATCTTGAGAAACGACCGTTCATTCTCCTCGGTCAGGATCTGCACGCCGCAGTTGTTCTCGCACAGGATGCATGCGGACTTGTGCCAGGTGCCGGTTTCCGTGCTCTTGGTTGGTGGCATTGCGCTGCTCATCTCGTGCTCAGTGGCGGATATCGGGCATCGACGCGACCTCCGTGGTCGGCCCCGCCTCCGACCCGGCGTCCCGGGACCGACCGCGAGGTGCCGAAGCCGAACGCCAGATCAGTAGCCGATGCACGGAAAATATCAGAGCGGGTGCTCTGTAAACAAATCAGAGCAATTGCTCTATTATCCGTCGGATGGTGATCCATTGAGTCTCGCAGGCTCATTGACCTGCGGAAATGTAACCAGTCCTACTGTCGCTCTTTGCAGAGCGAATGCTCTGTTAACCTTCGGTCATGCCCCGCGCACGCGTACACGACCTCGATCGCTTGATGGATGCTGCCGAGAAGATGGCTGTGGACTCCGGCCCAGCCGCGGTCACCGTCCGGGCGCTGTCGGAGGTCACATCGGTGTCCAACGGGGCGATCTACCACGCATTCGGATCCCGTGCCGGCCTGATGGGCCGGGTCTGGCTCAGGGCCGCGCAGCGGTTCCTGGCGTTGCAACGCGATGCTGTCGAACACGCACTGACCGCTGTCTCCTCACGAGACAGCCCCGTCGAGGCGGTTGTCGCGGCCGCCGACAGCCCCGCCGAGTTCTTGGTCCAGCACCCGATCTCCGGTCGGTTCCTTTTGACCGTTCAACGCGACGAACTTCTCGGTTCGAGCGAGATCCCGGACGATGTCGCCGACGAGCTGCGCAAACTCGATCGGACCCTCGTCGCGTTGCTCATCCAGCTATCGCGCGGCGTCTGGAATCGCAGCGACCGCGAGTCGGTGGCGATCATTCGCGATTGCGTCGTGGAACTACCGACCGCGCTGCTGCTGCGCGGCAAACGAAACCCTGATCCGGCGGTACGGGAACGACTCGCCGCCGCGGTACGTGCGGTGTTGGCAATCGCACCTCCCCCACCAACCAAGACCCCCACAGAAACGAAGTAATGCCTGTTTGTCATTCCTCAACGCGACTACGCGCTGCTCCAGCCCGCCGAGGTCATCCACCCTTCGCTGATGAGTGCTCCCTGGGCGTGCGAAGGATCCGGCGGACGGCGTTGCGGAGCCAGCGGTGGGCTCCGTCGGCTGTGTGTCGGGGGTGCCAGGCCATGCCGATGGTCAGTGGCGGCAGTGTCAGGGGGATGTCGAGCAGGTGCAGTCCGAGGGTGGTCGCGTCGTCGGTGAGGGGCGACGGGTCGGCGCCGGGGAGTGCGGCAGGTACGAGGCAGACGATATTGCTGCGGGCAGCGAGGGTCATGGCGGCCAGATGGCTGGGGAGGACGACGCTGACCCGCCGTTGGAGGTTCTGCTCGGCCAGCGCGATGTCGAGAGGGCCGGTGAACCGGCCACGGCGGCTGACCGCGACGTGTTGGGCGGCAGCGAGCCGGGCCGGGGTCAAGGGTTCTTCGGTGAGGTGGTGGCCGGGCCGGACGGCCGCCACCATACGCAGACTGACCAGTTCTTCGACCTGAGTTTCGGGATCTACGTGGTCGATGGATCCGATCTCCAGATCGATCCGGCCGTCGCGGAGTGCGGATCCGGCCTCCAACTCCTCGGCCCGGAATCGGAACGAGACCCCCGTCGCCTCCCGCTGGGCCAGTTGCAGCAGTCGGGGGGCCAGTGCCGCGCCGACCAGGTCGGCGGTCTGAAGGGTGAAGGTGCTGCTCAGACCGGCGGGGTCGACGCCCGTGCCGGGGCTGAGCAGTGCTCCGAGGCTGCGTACCACCGCGGCGGCTTCGTCGCGCAGGGCCTCGGCACGCGGGGTGGGGACCATGGCCTGTCCGGCCCGGACCAGGAGGGGGTCCTGGAGGATGCGGCGCAATCGGGCGAGGGTGCGGCTCATGGCGGCGGGCGAGGTGTGCAGGCGGGCGGCGGCGCGGGTGACGCTGTGCTCGGCCAGTAGGGCGTCCAGCGCGATGGCGAGATTGGCGTCGATGACCGGATCGGGGCTGTTCACCAGCATTATTCCATTTCAGTCAATGATTCAGTGCTGAGATTCCCATTGTGGCAACGCTTGGTTCTCCGCAGGATGACGGGTGTACCGATCCAACAGACCTGCGAGGCTTTCATGATCGTTATTACCGCTCCTACCGGGAACATCGGCCGTCCCCTGCTCACCCGGCTCCTGGAGGCCGCCCCCGCCGCGGGTGAGGAATTGCGGGTGATCGTGCGTGATCCCGCGCGGCTCCCGGACGCGGCGCGCGGACACGTCGAGGTGATCACCGGCTCGCACACAGACGCCAGGGTCCTCGACCGGGCCTTCGAGGGCGCGGACGCCGTCTTCTGGCTCGTCCCCCCGGACGCCTCCCAGACCCCGTACGACGGCTACAGCGGCTTCACCCGCCCCGCCGTGCAGGCGCTCGCCGCCCACGGTGTCCG
Organism: Nocardia sp. NPDC050710; assembly: GCF_040654375.1. Lineage (NCBI taxonomy): Bacteria > Bacillati > Actinomycetota > Actinomycetes > Mycobacteriales > Nocardiaceae > Nocardia > Nocardia sp. NPDC050710. The sequence goes on from NZ_JBFAHV010000005.1 coordinate 126,383, forward strand.
CCATGTCGTCGGGGTCTCCGCGCTCGGCCGCGGTACCCCGGTCGCCGACCGCGCCGGCCTGGTCACCGCCTCCCTCGTCATGGACGACCTCATCGCCGGCACCGGCGTCGCCTACCGGGCCCTGGCCAACCCATCCTTCTTCGAGAATCTTTTGGAGGAGGCCGACTCGATCCGCGACAAGGGCATGTTCACCGACGTCGTCGACGCCGACCGCAAAGCCCCCCTCGTCGCTGTCGCCGACATCGCGGCCGTCGCCGCCGGGCTGCTGCTGGACCGCTCGTGGACCGGCACCGACAGCGTCCCCGTCCTCGGGCCGCAGGACCTGTCCCCCAACGACCTGGCCCGCATCATGACCGAACAGCTCGGCCGCCCCGTCCGCTACGAACGTCAGCCGCTCGACGAACTGCACACCACCCTCATCGGCTATGGCCTCAATGAGGCGTTCGTCCAGGGTGTCGTCGACATGAAGCGGGCCAAGGACCAGGGCCTCGACGCCGGAGTCGCCCGCACCCCGGATACCGCGTCCCCCACCAGCTTCGAGCAGTGGTGCGCCCAGACCCTCGCGCCCGCCGTCCGCTCCTGAGGCCCACCACCCGTCGCCCGAAACCTATGGTGCCCAGCGCACCAACACCTTTGGAGGAACCCCTGATGCCCGCCGAGCAAACCGAACCACCGGTCACGGCGTTCATACTCGTCAAAACCACACCGGAGTGGCTCGCCATGACCGTCCAGGAACGTGCGGACGCCTTCACCACCCAGGTCCTGCCCGCCATCGAGGCCAAGACCACCGGTGTCCGGTCACGCTTCTACGACACCGAGTTCTACTCCGCACGCGTCACTGACGTCTGGGTATGGGAAGCGGAAGACCACCACGCCTACCAGCTCCTCATCGACGCACTGCGCGAAACCCCGTTCTGGGATCGCTACTTCGAGGTCATCGACCTCCTCGTCGGCACCGAGAACGGCTACGCCCGAACCTACGGCCTCGAACCCGTCGCCACCATCACCACCTGAACCCCCGCGTGACCGGCCGATGTCAACCCGGCCGCAGGACATCGGCCGATGAGCTCGATGGCATTTCTTCAGTGCGGTGTTCAGGACGTGGCGGCCGTGGTTCCTCGGCCCCGGACCCCGGATCATCATGCGGTCTTACGGGTGGCGCGGCCGCCCTTCGACAGCTGCACCGGGAGTTTCACGTAGCGGCTCATCTTGGCGGCTACCGGCGGAGTGCCGCTGACCTGATCCTTGTAGATGACCGCGGCCTTGCCCGTGAGGTACCACCGGTTCGGGGTGTCATCGGCGTTGGTGAACTGGATGACCGCGTCCTTGCGGCCCAGGCTCACCGGCTGATGGAAGTAGCCGAAGCGCAACGGCTTCACCGTCTTTCCGCGCAGCAGCCGGGCGATGACGGTGGCGGTGTAGTCGGCGGTGACCACGCCGCTCTGTCAGGTGCCGTGGATCTGCCCCCAGGCCTGCCGCGATGGCGGTGGCGGCGGCCCGGTGGAATTCCACGCCGGTGCCCGCGAGCAGGTCCGGGATCTGGAAGTCGGTCAGTTCCTGGCCCGTGGCGACCTGGTGCATGCGCAGCCGCTCGGTGAAGCGGGGCGAGGGGTTCACGAGGGTGATGCGGGTGTTCAGCTTGCGGGTGTAGCGGGCCAGCCGAGCCGTGGCGATCAGGCCCGTGTAGCCGGCGCCGAGGACAACGATCTCATGGGCAGTGGTGGTGTTCATCGCTTGCTCCCTGGGGGCTCGTTCGTTGGGTCGGCCATGGGACAGGGCAGGCCCGGAGAACGTGACAATCCATTGCTGTGACCTGAGACACACAACATCGGCACGGGCACGGCATCCGAACACGGAGACCGCCTCCCGAGGGGTGGTGGCCTAGATCACAGTCCACGTCTGTCAGGTTTCGCGCCGCTGTCCGGTTCAGGAAGCGATCACCACCCAGACAGGAGTGAGACCATGACCCACCGAATCGTCGTTCTCGGCGCCGGATACACCGGAGCCAACGCCGCCGGTCGCCTCGCCAAGCGGCTGCACCCGGCCGATGTCGAAATCACCCTCGTCAACGCCGATCCCGAATTCGTCGAGCGGGTCCGCATGCACCAGCTGGCGACAGGTCAGGAGCTGAAGAGCCGCGTGCTGACCGACATCTTCGCGGATACGGGCGTGCGCGTGCAGCTGGCGCGGGTGACCGCGGTCGATACCGACCGCAAGGCGGTCGAGATCGACGCCGCCGATGGCTCCCGCGAGATCGCCTACGACACTCTCGTTTACGCCCTCGGCAGTGCCGCCGCCGACGGCGGTGTGCCCGGTGTGGCCGAGCACGCCTACAACATCGCAGGCAAGCAGTCCGCGCTGCGGGTGCGCGAGCGTCTGGCAAGCCTCGGCGAGGGTGCGACCGTGCTGGTCGTTGGTGGTGGTCTCACCGGAATCGAAGCCACCACCGAAATCGCCGAAGCCCGACCGGATCTCGAGGTCGCCCTCGTTGCTCGCGGCGGCCTCGGCGACTGGCTGAGCGAGAAGGCTCAACAGCATCTGCGCACAGCGTTCGGCCGGCTCGGCATCACCGTGCACGAGCACACCGATATCGACCGCGTCGAGCGGACCGGCGCGGTCACCACCGACGGCCGCACGATCCCGGCCCAAATGACCGTGTGGACAGCCGGTTTCGCCGTCCACCCGATCGCCGCGGCCACCACCCTGCGGGTGTCGGCGACGGGGCGGATCGTCGTCGATGACACCATGCGGTCGGTCTCGCACCCCGACGTCTACGCTGTCGGCGACGCCGCGCTGGCCCCCGGGGCGAACGGTGATCCGCTGCGCATGTCCTGCGCCTCGGGTGTCCCTACCGCCTATCAGGCCGCTGACGCCATCGCCGCACGCCTGACCGGCCGCGAGATTCCCCCCAATTCGATCGGCTACACCGCCCAGTGCATCAGCCTCGGCCGCCGCGACGCCATCGTGCAGTGGGTCACCCCTGATGATCAGCCCAAGCCCTCCGCTGTTACCGGCCGGGCGGCCGCGCGACTCAAGGAGTTCATCTGCAAGAGCGCGGTCTGGAGTGTCTCGCACCCGACTTCGATGCTCCCGTCCCGCCGCCGCCACATCACCACAGCCGAGCCGACCCGCGCCCTTACCGCGTGACGCCGCGCCCCCCTACCGGCGGTGTCGGACAGGACGATCCGACACCGCCGCGCGGGATGAGGCGGCGGTCAACGGCGAGCGATCCCCCGGTCGTACGCTGACCCATCGTGAACTACCTCGGATCTATCCGAAATCCCGTGCACGACGGGCTTTTCCTGGTGCTGTGTGATGCGGCGGCCAGGTTCGGCGGCTGGGATGTCCACGGCGACGAGCTCGCCGCTGAGGGCAGCACGCAACTGGTGCTCGACGGGTTGCGCGTCTACGTCGAGGAGGCCCACGGTCGCGGCCACCACGAGGTGCGCCGCAGCGATGACGGAACCCTCTGGATCTCACCACCGGTCGAGCCGGGCGTCCGCCCGATTCCGGAGGACGGCCTCGAACACGAGCCACGTACCGAAACCCAGCCGATGGGGCTGGTCGATGTGCCGAGCGGAACGCTGGTCCTCGCGCTCGCCTATCCGCCGCTCAATATGACGACCGCCGGTGACCACGCAGGCGTTACCCATGGGGAAGGTGAACGCCTCGACGTCGTGGTCGGCCCCGGCGTTTTGGTGATCACACGCGAGCGCACCGCCGTGGGCCAGACGGTAGCCCTGCGGTTCGCGCCGACGCAGGGTGCCTAGGGTCCCGGTAGTAGTCGCCGGAAATCCAACGAAGTTCGGGATATGCCCTGGCAGATGAAAGCTGTTGGCGGCCATTTCACTTGGCTTCATGTGAAACACCTGCTGCCTGTGGTTGGGCATGGGCTGTTGTTGCGACCGCAAGGTCGGTTGTCGGTACGGAACCATGGCGGCGGGGTAGCAGCAGCGGGCTGGCGAGGATCAGCAGTCCGGCGACCGTGATCGCCGTGCGTGGGCTGGTGGCGTCGGCGAGCAGTCCGCCGAGTGCGCTGAGAATGGCGATGGCGGCGCTGCTGCTGATCGACCAGGCCGACAGGGTGCGGGCCACATGGTCTTCGGGTGTGTGTTCGAGTCGATAGGTGGCCAGTACCGGGTTGTACAGGCTCATGCTGATGATGATCGCGAGCTCGACAGCGATCACCGTCGCGAGACCGGCGACACCGGGCTGGACGAACGCGAGGCCGATCAGCCAGACCGCGCGCAGCGTGCCGACTGTCCGGAGGACCCGGTGTTGGCCATACCGTTCCACGGCACGGCTGGCGAGGCGTGAGCCGATGAGTCCGCCGATGCAGGGGGCGGCGAAGGCGAGGCCGTACTGCCAGGGTGGGAATCCGAGCTGGCGCAGCAGAAGTACGGCCAACAGCGGCTCGGTGGCCATGATCAGACCATTGACGACCAGCTGGTTGACGTAGAGCGCCCGTAGGCCTGGATGGGCCAAGAGGTGCCGCCACCCATCGAGCAACTCGCTGGCCCGGAGCTGGCGCTTGTCGGTTCGCTGCGGTTGTTGTTCTCGGCCGCGAATCGCTGTGACCCCCAGCGCGGAGAGCAGGTAGCTCAGCGCGTCGGCCACCACGGTGGTGACCGGCCCGAACAGGCCGATCGCCGCCCCACCCAGTGGCGGCCCAACGGCGATGGAACTCCAGTTCGTGGACTCGAACCGCGCGTTGGCCACCAGCAGGTCGTCCGGCCGGATGAGAGCTTTGAGGTAGGCGCCGCTCGCCGCGCTGAAGGCGATCTTGGCCGCGGCGACCACGGCCGAGACGACCAGCAACTGGACGAAACCGAGCTGGCCGAAGGCGTAGGCGATCGGGATCGTCATCATGACCGCGAACCGGACCAGGTCCATGGTGATCATCACCGGTCGCTTGCGGCGGAACTCCACCCACGGCCCGAGCGGCAAGGCGATCAGGGCGCCCACTGCCGGCCCCACCGCTGACAGCGCGGACACCTGCATGGGGCTGGCATGCAACACCAGCACGGCGATCAGCGGTAACGCACCGAACCCCAGCCCGGAGCCGTAGGCGCTGACCGCGTAGGACGTCCACAGCCAACCGAATTGTCGGCCGAGGGATCGTCTGGTCACCAAGTTCCGTACCTCCCGCTTCGAACAACTCGCTGTTGATAGCTGTGATCAAAGCAAGGCCGAAGAGGCGGAATCAAACAACTGATCTGGCGGTGAGCCACAACCAGATGTTGTGCGAGTAGATTTGCTGCGTGGATCTCAACGCCGTGCGCACCTTCGTCGCCGCTGCGGACGCCGGCCAGTTCCAAGAAGCTGCCGCGGAGCTGTCGATCACCCAGCAAGCGGTCTCCAAGCGCATCGCGACTCTGGAGAAATACCTGGATGTGCGCTTGTTCGCCCGCACGGCCCGCGGGATCCAGCTCACCGTCGACGGCCAGGCATTCCTGCCCCACGCCCGTGAACTGCTCCGGGTCGCCGACCGGGCCGACGCCTCCGTGCGCCCTGGCCGGCGCGTGCTACGCGTCGATGTCGTTGCCCGGCGAGTCGTCACGGCAGTGCTCCTCCAGGACTTCCACCGCATGCATCCCGACATCGAACTGGACATCGTCACCCTCGATGCCGACCTCGACACAGCGATCGCCGCTGTCGAAGCCGGAACGATCGATGCCACCTTCCACGCCGTCCCCCCGCAGCAGCATCTGCCCACGGCGATCAGCACTGCCAGAGTGATCGACGAGCCGCACCAGCTGCTCGTCGGCCCTCGCCACCCGCTCGCCAACGCCCGCGCCGTCACGCCCGCGCAACTGGCCGGACACCGAATCTGGATGCCGGGCCTTCCCGCCCGCGGCGAGGTGGCCGACTACTACGCCGAACTCACCACCACCTTCGGATTCACCATCGACGTACTCGGCCCTGTCTTCGCAAAAGAGGCCCTGCTGGACGAGATCGCCGACTCATCGGACCTGGCGACCCTGATCGGCGAACGCTCGCGATATCTGTGGCCGGACAACTACGACCTGCGGCGCATACCGCTGCGCAACCCGACACCGGTCTACCCGATGTCGATAATCTGGCGCGACGACAATCCGCATCCCGCGCTCACTGAACTCCGCGACCACCTCCACACCAGACGTGGGGACGCACCCGACACCGAGGTCTGGATACCGAAATGGACGCAACGCAGCCCACGCGCCACGGCGACATTCAGCTGATCGGCAGTATCTCGGCGTCAGCCCCGGGCCATGTCCACGAACCGGCTGAGGTGCAGCTGGTGCGCGACGGTAATGGTGGCGGTGGGGCCGTTACGATGCTTGCCGACAATCAGGTCCGCCTCGCCGCCGCGCGGGTCGTCGCGTTCGAACGCGTCGGGACGGTGCAGCAGGATAACCATATCCGCGTCCTGTTCGAGCGATCCCGACTCGCGCAAATCGGACACCATCGGCCGCTTATCGGTTCGCTGTTCGGGACCACGGTTCAGCTGACTGATCGCGATAACCGGCACTTCGAGTTCCTTGGCCAGCAGCTTCAGGTTTCGCGAGAAATCCGAGACTTCCTGCTGCCGCGATTCGACCTTCTTACCCGAGGTCATCAGCTGGAGGTAGTCCACCACAACGAGTTTCAGGTCGTGGCGCTGTTTGAGGCGGCGCGCCTTGGCCCGGATTTCCATCATGGTGAGGTTCGGCGAGTCGTCGACGAATAGCGGCGCCTCACTGATCTCACTCATCCGCCGCGCCAGTTTCGTCCAGTCGTCATCGCTCATGCGACCGGACCGCATATCGCCGAGCTTGATCTTCGCCTCCGCGGAAAGCAGACGCATCACGATCTCGGTCCGGCTCATCTCCAGCGAGAAGATAACGCTGGCCAAGCCGTGTTTGATAGAGCAGCTGCGCATGAAATCCATACCCAGCGTGGAATTGTGCGTCGGAACCATCGAGCGGCCTGCCAGGTACAGGTGGTCGGCGTTGTCGACCTCGACGCAGCGTACGGGCACGCTGTCGACCCTGCGTACATCGGCGATGTAGCGCGAGTTCGACCGCACTGTGCTGCGACTCGCGCGGCGTTCCTTGTGCAGGAGGGACTTTCGATACAGCCCGAACACTTCGTCATCGGTGGCGAAGGTGACCGTGTACGCGATCGATGAGGCCTCGGATCGTCCGCGGACGCGTTTGGTCGAGACACCGCAGCGATAGCCGAGTCCGACGACCAGTTCCTGAAAATCCTGAGCCAGCCGTTCGTTGGTCACCGAGAACTGGACCGAACCGCCGTGCGTGACAGTGCCATCGGTGTCGAGCAGCCCCGCCAACAGCGCTCGGCGCTGAGCTTCCGAGCCCCGCAGGTACTCGACGGGGATGTGCTTACTTCCGAGTACACCGATCGTCCGCAGTCGCGCCTGCACACTGCCGATGCTGTTTCGGCATGCCTGGCACAGGCGCAGTCCGATGGAGGGGCCGCCACAATGCGGGCAGGTCGGTGCGGCGACCGGCGCGGAGCGGAAGCGTGCCTTGCCGCCGCAGGAACGGCCGCAGGTGCGCACCTCGCTCGTATGTGGGACGAATTCGCGGCCGCACACCACACATTCACGCGGTGCGATCGGCTCGTCTTCGGGGAGCACCAGGTGGTATCGGAGCCGAGCGGACTTGGAGGGAACCGCGATGATGCCCTCTCCTTCGATGCAGGCGATGATCTCCGGGTCTGCCGAGGTGAGTTGCGCGGCGGCCGAGGTGCCGTCGCCGAGCCAGGCGCCGAGGGTGTACGGCGGAATCAGCAGATCGCGGTCGGGCAGCTGCAGCGGCCGGGTATTGGTCACCGAGTGGTTGAGCCTGCGGTCGGAGGTATTGCAGCGCAGCGTGTTCGCGATCTCGACGGTCGTGCGCACTGTCGCGAAGGTGCGCTGGTTGCGGTAGCGCTTACGGCCCGCGGCGGCCTGCTGCGCGGAACGCCGGGACGCCCGGGTTTCGGTGAGCCACTGGTGCTGCTCATCGGCGACGAGGACGGTGCCGTCGGAGAATTCGACCTCGTAGCATGGGCGGTCCGTCATGACCTCGGTCGCGGCCACGACGCGGGTCGGGCGGCCGTGGGCGTCGAGCAGTTCGTCACCGACCCGAACCTCACCCATGGTGGTCCAACCGGTCGGGGTGGGCAGCGGGGTATCGAGCGCCAGGGCCTTACCAACACCGGGTCGGGCCGCGACGATGATCATCTGGCCAGGGTGCAGGCCGTTGGTGAGTTCGTCGAGTTCGGTGAAGCCGGTGGGCACGCCGAGGGAGATACCGCCGCGGGAGGCGATGGAGTCGATTTCGTCCATGGTGGGCTGGAGGAGGTCCTCCAGCGGCATGAAATCTTCGGTGGTGCGGCGCTCGGTGACCTCGTAGACCTCGGCTTGCGCGCGGTCGACGACCTCGGCGATGTCCTGGCCGTCGGCGCCCGCGTAGCCGTACTGGACGATGCGGGTGCCCGCCTCGACGAGGCGGCGCAGAATCGCCTTCTCGGCGACGATTTCGGCGTAGTAGCCGGCGTTGGCGGCGGTGGGGACGGTCTGGGTGAGGGTGACCAGGTAGGGCGGGCCGCCGATGCGTTTGAGCTCGCCCTTGCGATCCAAGCCCGCGGCGACGGTGACCGGGTCGGCGGGCTCGCCGCGACCGTACAGGTCGAGGATGGTGTCGTAGACGGCCTGATGGGCCGGACGATAGAAGTCGCCGGGGCGCAGCACTTCGACGACATCGGCGATGGCGTCCTTACTCAGCAGCATGCCGCCGAGTACGGACTGCTCGGCCGCCATATCGTGGGGTGGCTGCCTGCCGAAGTCTTCGCCGGGGGGTTCGGGCGGGTAATCCGTGTGCCCGCGGTCATCGGTGGCTGTCACCAGACTCGACCGTCCTCTCTAACCCCACGACCGGGTTTCACACTATCGATGAGTTGTTCTACTCCCGGGTACCGACACTTTTCGGCGCGTACGACCCACTGCGGCCGTTCATATCGGGGTTCTACCTGCGGTTCCAGCAAACCGCCCAGAATCCGGCGTTCCGGCGGTCGGAGCACGACAATGCGATGAACCTAGGCGACCCGACGGCGGGTCGCCAAACTGCACTGTGCACACAACTGTGGATAACTTGGGGACTGTTTACCCAACCGTGTGCACCCCCTGTGTACAACTTGGGGAAAACCCAGGCCATCTGGCTTAAACGTGCTGATAGATATTGGTTTCTAGATCTATCCACGTGTGGATTAATGAAGCCCCGGCGTGTCGGTCGAGTTGAACAGCCGGGCGTGTTGGATGAACGGCGCATGCACAGCATATGAGCTGCGTCACATTACGATCGGTTGGTTTTCCCGGTAATCCACAGGCCGAATAACCGGTGGTAGCGGGGGTGCCGAAATTCGCCCGATATGTCCCATGGCACGAATGAGCTCGAATGGCAAACATTCGGCTATTAGATGCGAGGGACATAAGGGCGCAGCCGAAGACCACCCCCGCGCGGAACACGGGAGTGGTCTTCGAATGGATATGCTGCGGACCGCCGGAGGCGATACCGGAAATCAGCTGGCGGCGACCTGCAGGTCGAACTTGGCCACCACGTCCGGGTGCAGGTGCACCACGACGCCGTGCTTACCGGTCGACTTGATGTGCGACTTCGGCAGCTCGATGCTGCGCTTGTCGACGACGGGGCCGCCCGCGGTCTTGATGGCCGCGGCAACGTCCGACTGGGTCACCGAGCCGAACAGCTTGCCGGTGCCCGCGGTCTTCACGGTCAGCGAGACCGACTCCAGGCCCTCGATGGCCTGCTTCAGCTCGTTGGCGTGATCGAGGTCGCGCACCTTCCGCGCGTCCTGCGCCCGGCGGATGCCCTCGACCTGCTTCTGGGCGCCACGGCTGGCGACGATGGCCAGGCCGCGCGGCAGCAGGTAGTTGCGGCCGTAGCCGTCCTTCACCTCGACGGTATCGCCGGGAGCACCGAGGTTGTCGACATCAGCAGTCAGAATCAGCTTCATTTGCGTGTCTCCCTTTCTCAGCGAGCCGTCGACACGTAAGGCAGCAGGGCCACCTCACGGGAGTTCTTCACGGCAACGGCGATATCGCGCTGGTGCTGCACGCAGTTGCCGGTGACGCGGCGGGCGCGGATCTTGCCGCGGTCGCTGACGTACTTGCGCAGCAGCGTCGTGTCCTTGTAATCGATCGAAACGGTACCGGACTTGGCTTCCTTGCAGAAAGCGCAGGCCTTCTTCTTCAGCACCTTTTCGCGCGCGGGCGCTTTAGGCATGGTCTATTACTCCGTAATCATTGATGGCTGACCATTTCGAACGACCGGCGTGCGGTCGCTACGGTCGGTCAGACCGATGTGAGCCGTATCAGAACGGCGGTTCGTCGTCTACGCGGCCGCCCCCGAAGGAGCCCGCCGCGGGCGCACTGCCCCAGGGATCGTCCTCGGCACCGCCGGAACGACCGCCACCACCACCGGAGGAGGCATTGAAATTGCCACCGCCGCCGCCGGAGCCGAATCCGCCGCCGCCACCGCCGCGATTGGCCTTGTTGACCTTCGCGGTGGCATAGCGCAGCGAGGGACCGACCTCGTCGACCTCGAGTTCCACGACCGTGCGCTTCTCACCCTCGCGGGTTTCGTAGGAGCGCTGCTTGAGCCGTCCGCTCACGATGACGCGAGCGCCTCGGGTCAGGCTTTCGGCGACATTTTCCGCAGCTTCGCGCCAGATGTTGCAGCGCAGGAACAGCGCTTCGCCGTCTTTCCATTCATTCGAATTACGGTCGAACACGCGGGGAGTCGATGCGACGGTGAAATTCGCCACCGCAGCGCCCGCGGGCGTGAATCGAAGCTCGGGGTCAGCCGTCAAATTTCCGATGACGGTGATGACCGTGTCGCCTGCCATGTGGTTCCTCCTGCTCGGTGTGCAGTCCGCCTTGCACTCGCTGTTGCGCTAGAGCCTAGAGACAGGCACCGACGCATACGAGGGCTGTAGAACTACTTGTCGTGGCGCAGAACCTTGGTGCGCAGCACCGACTCGTTCAGTCCCAGCTGGCGGTCGAGCTCGTTCACCGTGGCGGGGGTAGCGGTCAGATCGACCACCGCGTAGATGCCCTCGGCCTGCTTGCGGATCTCGTAGGCGAGCCGACGGCGGCCCCAGATGTCGACCTTGTCGACCTTGCCGCCCTCGGTCTTGACGACGCTCAGCATGTTGTCCAGCGACGGACCAACAGTGCGCTCGTCCAGGCTCGGGTCGAGGATAACCATCACTTCGTAATGACGCACGGACCAATCACCTCCTGTGGACTAGGAAACGGCCACGGACGGTCCGTGGCAGGAGGGTCGTTGCGTCAGCAACCCGACAAGGCTACATGACCAGGTCCTGAGCATCGAAATCGATCGGTCCGCGCGTCGGTTTCGCGGAGGAACACGTTCGCGGTTGCAGCCGGGCCGCTTAGGGTGGTCGCATGTCGACCGGACCTGCCGCCAGCGACCAGATCGCCGGCCGCCTATCGCGCCACACGGCGCTGGCTGTGGCGGTCCTGTTGCTGTGCGGGCTCACCCTGGCGTTCGCGTATGCGAATAAGGCGCGGTGCGCGGGTGGTCCCTTCTACGACAACGGCCGCAGCGCGGTCTTCGACGTGATCAAGGATTCGGATGTCTGCTACTCCGATATCCAGTTCCTGTGGCTCGGCCGCGATATCGATCGGCACGTCTTCCCGTATGTGGACGGCGGCATCACCGAGGATGGCGCCCTCACCGGCGGCGCGGTCGAATACCCGGTGCTCAGCGGCACGCTGATGTGGCTCGGCGCGTCCGGCGCCGACAATGACGCCGAATTCCTGCGGTACACGGCGTTGATTTTGGCGCCGTTCGCACTGCTGACCGTGTGGTTGCTGGTCCGGTTGGCCGGGCGTGCGGCGCTGCTGTGGGCGGCGGGCCCGCCGTTGGTGCTCTATGCCTTCCACAACTGGGAGCTCCCGGTCGTATGCACGGCGGTCGCGGCGGTCTACGTGCTGACCCTGTCCCGGTTTTCATTGCGTACCAGGGGGATGCTGGCGGCGGTACTGCTCGGTCTCGGTTTCTGCCTGAAGTTGTATCCCGGCATTTTCGTGCTGCCGTTGATGGCCTATGTGTGGACCGGTGGCCACGCCGCCGCCACGGCGCGCACCAGGGATATGCGCGGCGCGCTGCTGGCCGCCGCCGCGGCCGTCGGCACGGTGGTCGCGGTCAACCTGCCGTTCGCGCTGGCCGGGTACGAGGGTTGGCGCGCGTCGATCACCTTCCAGCAGTTGCGTCAGGCCGACATCACCACGAACTCCATCTGGTACTGGGGGTTGCGGCAGATGTTCGGGGAGGACGCCGACAGCGAATCCTCGTTCCAGAATGCGGTGACGATCGCCTCGCCGACCCTGGTGCTCGCCTCGTTCGCGCTCGCCATGTGGCTGGGGTGGAAGCGGTACACCGTGACGGGTGTCTTCCCCTGGGTGGGAGTGAGCGGCGCGATGCTGTGTGGATTCCTGGTGTTTCACAAGGTGCATTCCCCCCAGTACACGCTGTGGCTGATTCCGTTCCTGGTGCTGCTCGAAGTGCCGTGGCCGGTAATCGGGGGATATCTGCTCGCCGATGCCGCGATCGGCGTCGGCGTATTCCGCTACTTCTATTCGATCGTTTCCGGCACCTCGGTGGAGACGATGGAGAGCATTGTCCAGTTCGGTGTCTGGGGCCGCGCGATCCTGCTGGTGGCGCTGTTCTTCCTGTTCATACGCGCCGGATTGCGCGGGGCGCGCGCGGCACCGCCCGCGGTGCCGCGCGTCGAACCCGGCGAACTGGTTCCCGTCGCCTGAATGACACGATCGTGGTCCGCGCGTGGTTCGCGCTGTCACGCGGCAGACTGACGCCATGTTGCATATCCGGATCCTGGCGCCGGTCGCGATGACCGATGCCGTGATCGAGATTCTGAACGAAGAAGATGCGGTGAGCGGTCTCGCGGTGGTGCGCGGCTCGTCGCTGAAGCCGCCCGGTGATCTGGTGCTCGCGCATGTGGCCAGGGAGGCGGGCAATGATGTGATCACCCGGCTGCGGGCGCTCGGGGTGCATCGGGAGGGCAGCATCGAGATCGACGAGGTGCGAACCTGGTTGTCGCGCAGCGGATTCGACGCCGAGGTGCGGACGCCCGGCAGTAGCGCGGATGCCGTGGTGTGGGCCGATGTGGCACAGCGTTCGTATGAGGAAACCGAGCTGAACTGGACCTATCTCAGCTTCATGACGCTGGCCACGGTGATCGCGGCCATCGCGATCGTGCTGGATTCGCAGATCCTGGTCATCGGGGCCATGGTGCTCGGACCGGAATTCGGTGCCGTCGCCGCGCTGGGGGTGGCGCTGGTGCGTCGCCGGTTCGTGCTGTTCGGCCTCGCGATTCGCACGCTGGTACTCGGTTTCGTCGCCGCCATCGCGGTCACCTTCGTACTGGTGCTGGTCGGCCGGACATTGGGGTGGATCACGATGGACGACGTGATCGGGTCGCGGCCGGGTACCGCGTTCATCTATACCCCCGACAAGTGGTCGTTCATCGTCGCGGTGATCGCGGCCGCGGCCGGTGTACTCGCGCTGACCTCCTCCAAGGCGGGCGGGCTGACCGGTGTCTTCATATCGGTGACCACGGTGCCCGCCGCCGGAAATATCGCGCTCGGTGCGGCTTTCGGCGTCGGCTCCGCGATCTGGGGCAGCACCTTGCAGCTGTTGATCAACCTGACCGGCATGGCGTTGGCGGGCTGGGCCACCCTCGCGGTGCAGCAGGCGGTGTGGTCGCGCGTATCGGTCCGCCGGGCCAGGGCGCTGCACCGGCCGTATCGGATGCTGTGAGCCCGGGGCGGATCCGCGCTCAGCCGGTGGCGTGCCGCGCGCGGAAGGCCGCGCTCTCGGCGCGATTGCCGACGGCGAGACGGTGACCGCGCGGCAGTGGTTCGGCTGCGGCGTCAGTTGGCCCGGTAGCGGGAGGCGAGTTCGGGGCTCTGTCCGCCGAATACGGCGAGGTCGGCCTTGAAGACGGCGTCGAGCAGGCCGGTGTCTTCCACGCCGGGGGCGCAGACGACTTCGCCGAGTTCGAGGCCGCGCAGTCCGGCGGTGACGACCTCCTCGGCGGTCATGCGGGGCACGGCGCTCAGGTCGAGGCCTTGGCGCTGGTGGAATTCGGTGGCGACGATGCCGGGGCAGAGGACCTCGACCTGGATGCCGGTGCCTTCCAGTTCGGCGTTGAGCGTCTGGGACATGGCGACGAGGTGGGCCAGGGTGCCGGCGTAGACGGCCCGGCGGGGCATGACGGAACCGTGGGCGGGACCGCTGAAGGCGATCATCCCGGCCACGTTGATGATCTGTCCTTCGCCGCGTTCCTGCATGCCGGTGACGGCGGCGCGGGTGAGCATGGTGGGGGCGACGACCTTGACGTGGACGAGTTCGCGGGCCTTGTCGGCGGGCAGTTGGGCCAGCGGCATGTAGTGGGCGACGCCGGCGTTGTTGACGAGCATGGTCAGCGGCTCGCGGGCGCAGATCTCGGCAACGGTGTCGATGCCGGTGTCGGTGGACAGGTCGGCGGCGACGGTGCGGACCGTGACGTGGGGGTGGTCGGCGGCGAACTCGTCGAGGCGGTCCCTGCGGCGGCCGACGATGATCAGGTCGTTGCCGTGCGCAGCGAGGCGTTCGGCGAATGCCTTGCCGATGCCGGAGGTGGCGCCGGTGACGAGGGCGAGCTTGCTCATGCGTGCGTTCCTTTTCGGGTGTCGGCCGAGGTGGCCGGAGTAGGTGTGTTCGGTGCGGACTGCTCGGCGACGGCCTCAGGCGTTGAGGCGGTCCAGCAGCCGCGCGAGTCCTTGTGCTCCGGCCAGGCCACGCTCGGTGACTGTTCGTGCTTCTGTCATGCCTCCACGGTCGGCTTGAAATGCGTGAGCAGGGAGTAGACCCGTTTTCCTGGGAATGGCGGTACCAGGACAGGCAGCTTCGTGCTTGTGACAATCAACGACATGGCGACCACAGCACTCGGTGCGGCCTTGCGCCGCTGGCGCGATCACGTCTCGCCCCAGTCTGTCGGCCTACCCGCGGGCGGGCGCAGGCGCGCCGTCGGGCTGCGCCGCGAGGAACTGTCCCAGCTGGCCGGCATCTCCGCCGACTACATCATCCGGCTCGAACAGGGACGCGCCACCAATCCCTCACCCCAGGTCGTCGAAGCCCTGGCCCGCGCGCTGCGACTCACCCAGGAGGAACGCGCCCACCTCTTCCACTTGGCCGGCCTCGCCCCACCAGGCCCCGGCCGGGTTCCGCGGCACATCACCCCCGGCGTGCATCGCATGCTGGACCGGCTGACCGGCACACCTGTCGCCGTCTTCGACGCCGCCTGGACCCAGCTGCTCGCCAACCCCCTCTACACGGCACTCATAGGGGAATGGGACGGCAACGACCTCAACGCGGTCTGGCGCAACTTCCTCAACCCCCACAGCCGCATACGTCACAGCCCCGAATCCAAAGGCGCGCTCCAGGCAGCACAGGTCGCCGACCTGTCCCGCACCGCCAGCCGCTACCCCGACGACGAGTACCTGCACTCTCTCATCGCCGAACTACGCCGCCGCAGCGCCCACTTCGACAACCTTTGGCAATCAAGCGCCGTCGGCCAGCACCAAGCCACCCGCAAAACCATCGACCACCCGCACGTCGGCGCCCTGACCCTGGACTGCGATGTCCTCAGCGTCGTCGGCAGCGACCTGCGCATCATGGTCTACACAGCCCAACCCGGCACCGAAGACGCCGACCGCCTGGCGGTCCTGAGCGCCGTCGGGACACAGGCCCTCGTCGGATAACCGCCCGGCGAGCCCGCGCGGTGATGGGTGGGATGCCACGCGGGTCGGCAGACTGTTCTTCGCGACCACCGCGCTGCTCGCGTGGTCGTTCATCGACGAGCCGTTGCGGCCCTTGACCATTGCGGGCTTCGGGGTGGGCCTGATCTTCGCCTCCCGCAGGCCGATTCGGGTGGTGACCGTCGCGTCGCGCCGAATCGCCTACTTGGTCGTGCTGTGCCACTTCATGCCCCAGTGGTACGCCTCGTCGATATGGCGCTGGGTTCCGTTGATGTAGTGCACTTCCCGGTGCACCGTAATGCCGGGTCCTTGGTTCTGTAGCAGGGCGACCGCACAGGAGCGCGCACCGTCCACCGGGGAATCGAGGCGTACTTCGACCTGCGGGCCCTGGGTGGGGAACAGCGTGATCACGCCGTCGGCCGCGGCCCAATTCGGCACCCCGTCGTAGATGAACGCGAAGATCAGGATGCGCTTGAACAATTCGGGCCGCGCGAGATTGATATGCATGGTCTCGCCCGCGGTGTCCGCGCCGCTGCGGTCGTCGCCGTCCAGCCGGATATACGGCTCGGCGTCGAGTGCGCCGAAATTATTACCGACGGCCTGCACCACACCTTTGGCGCCGTCGGACAATTCGTACAGGCAGCCGAGATCGAGGTCGATGGGCTTGGACCGGCGAAAGAATCCGCGGGGACCACTGGACCAGTTCAGGTTCACCCGCATCACGCCTTGTTGCTCACCGGGTTTGGTGAGGTTGATGCTGGGTGTGGCCTTGGACAGGGTGACCTTGGCCAGGTTGACGCTGCCGGGCTGAGTCATCGGCGCGCTACCCCCCTCGTGAATGTTTTTGTGCCAGAAAGAAAGCGGCAGCGGCTCCGTCCGGAGACGGGGCCGCTGCCACCTCGAATTATCGCCTGCGTGCCGGAATTCAGCCTACCGGCGTCACCGCACGTTCGCTCTCGATCTCCTCCGCATCGCCCTCGCGACGGTTGCGCAGGATGCTGGTGATGAATGCCGCGCCGATGAACGCGACGCCGATCATACCGGTGATGAGTTCGTTGATGTGCACGCCGATCGAGACCAGCAGGATGACCGCCAGCGCGCCGATCGCCCAGTGCGCACCGTGCTCCAGGTAGACGTACTCCGAGAGCGTGCCCTTGCGCACCAGGTAGACGGTGATGGACCGGACGAACATCGCGCCGATCAGGCCGAGGCCCAAGGCGATGATGATCGGGTCCGAGGTGATGGCGAAGGCGCCGATCACACCGTCGAAGGAGAACGACGCGTCGAGCACCTCGAGGTACAGGAACAGGAAGAACGCCGCCTTGCCGGTGGCCTTGACCAGCTTCGACGGACCGCCCTCGGTTTCACCCGCCTCCTCGGTGTGGAACATCGAGCCGAGTCCGTCCACCGCGATGTAGGTGATCAAGCCGAGCATGCCCGCGACCATGACGGTGGCGCGGTCGTCCTCGGCGGCAATGAATTCCGCGGTCAGAACCAGGCCGGTACCCGCGACCACGACCGAGAGCATATCCAGCTTGCCCGCGGCCGCGAGCGGCCGTTCCAGCCAGCTGAGCCAGGTGATCTCGCGCTCTTCGAAGATGAAGTTCAGGAACAGCAGCGCCAGGAACATGCCGCCGAACGCCGCGATCTGCGGATGCGCGTCGGTGAGCAGGGTCTCATAGCTCGGGCTGCCGTCCGGGAAGTAGGGTGCGTCACCCTCGGGCGGGTTGAGTGCCAGGTCGAAGGCCGTCACCGGGTCCAGACCCGCGGTGATCCACACGATCGCGAGCGGAAACACCAGGCGCATACCGAAAACGGCGATCAGCACACCGATGGTGAGGAAGATCTTCTGCCAGAACTCGCTCATCCGCTCGAGCACGGTGGCGTTGATGACGGCATTGTCGAAGGACAGTGACACTTCGAGGATGCCGAGGATAGCGGCTAACGCGAGGGCGGTGGGCCCGCCGTACACAACTGCCACGACGAGAGACACCACCGTCACGACAATGGAGAAGCCGAAAATGCGCAGGACCACGCGGGGACCTTTCGTAGCTTGGGGAAGAATCGGCGAGATTGATACCAGCGTGGCCTTAGAACCGCCGGATGTCCAACGCGGGACAGGGGGCTCGTCGCCGAGCCCCCTGTCCCGCGGAGTGGTCGTCTGTCAGACGTTCACGCCGTAGTCGCGAGCGATGCCCGCGAGGCCGGAGGCGTAGCCCTGGCCGATGGCACGGAACTTCCACTCGGCCCCGTTGCGGTACAGCTCGCCGAAGACCATGGCGGTCTCGGTCGAGGCGTCCTCGCTGAGGTCGTAGCGGGCCAGCTCGGTGCCGTTGCTGCGGTCCACCACGCGGATGTAGGCGTTGCGCACCTGGCCGAAGGACTGCTGCCGGGTGTCGGCGTCGTAGATCGAGACCGGGAAGAAGATGCTCTCGATCGTCGGCGGGGTATTGGCCAGGTCGACGTTGATGACCTCGTCGTCGCCCTCGCCCTCACCGGTGGTGTTGTCGCCGATGTGCTCGATGGCGCCCTCGGGCGACTTGAGGTTGTTGAAGAACACGAAGTGCTGGTCCGACAGCACCTTCTTGTCGGCACCCGTGGCGATGGCGCTGGCGTCCAAGTCGAAGTCGGTTCCGGTGGTGGTCCGAACGTCCCACCCCAGGCCGACGGCTACAGCAGTCAGGTTCGGCGCCGCCTTGGTCAGCGAGACATTGCCGCCCTTGGACAAACTGACACCCATGCGGGATTCCCTTTCAATAGTCCGTCTGTGATTCCCAGCACGTCCGAATCGCCGGGTACGACTTACGACAGTAGTAGGTTTCGGCGAACTTGCGTAGGAACTGGGGTAACCCTCGGCGAACAGGAAGATCTCCTACCATCGGGGCGTGGCAGGCCGTAGGCGTGGCTGGTTCCGGTCCTCCGGGAACAGCGAATGGATTCAGCAGGCCCGGTCGCAGCTCGCGGACGCGTTCCTCGATATGGACCGGCGACAGAGCGTCGCGGACGCGGCGGTGCTCGCCTCCGACGAGGTGTTCCCCGAGCGCGGCTTCGGAGCGGCCTGGGAGCCGGTGCGCGGCCGGTGCTACGACGCGGCGGGCGCTTACCTGACGTTGACCGAGGAACTGGACGCCGCCGAGCGGAACAAGACCGAGGTGCCGCACGGCGAGGAGCGGACCGCGACGGTGACCCGCCAGCTGACCGACGCGGCCCGGGCGGTGGACGAGTTCTACCGCGGCAATCAGGCGCAGCTCGAGCATGCGGTCGCGGTGCGGCAGACGGTGCCGCAGCTGGCCGGGCAGGTCAAGGCGGCGGCCGCGGGCGTACGGGCGCGGGCCGCCGAGTCGGAGTACGCGGACTATCCGTCGGTGCGCCGCTGTGCGGCCCTCGTCGATGAGGCTCTCATCACACTCGAAGCCGCCGGACCCGGAGGTGCGGCGGGTGTCGTGCGGGCGGCCGCGAACCGTCTGGAGGCGGCGACCCGGGAACTGGCAGATGCCTTGGCGCAGGCACCATCTCGGCACGGGGCCGCGAGCACCGCGATAACCTCGGTAAACACCAGGTTGGCGGCCGTACGGAATCGCGCGGCGGGGGTGGCGCCCGCCTATTCTGCGATGCTGCGTGAGTTCAACGCTGCGAGTTCGGCGGATCTGACGAACAATGGTCGGGAAAGCCAGCGAGCCATCGATGCGGCGGACGTAGCCCTGGGCCGGGCGCGTGCGGCGTTGGCCGAGAACAACCCGGAGTCTGCACTTGAACTGACCACTTCCGCGCGGGGGAACCTAGCCGAGGCCGAACGACAGGTCGACGCCGTCACCAAACGGCTCGCGCTGCTACGTGAGGTCCGCGCGAATCCGCAAGACAAGGCCAAGGCCGTACGATTCCGGCTGCGGGACGCACAAATGCTCGCGGTGAGCCGCGGGCTCGTCGGCGAATGGGGATCTGTGCTCGACGCACAGTCGGACCGGATCGACCGAATTTCCGAAACACTGTCGGGGCGCCATCCCGACTACTGGGCCTATGTGACGGAACTGGATACCGTCACCGAATTCATAGCCGGGGTAGTGGATCGAATGAGAAAACAAGCAGGACCACGACGAGAATGAGGATGGGGCACCGATGACCGCAGGCATCGCCGTCCAGCAGGAGGTTTCCCTGCGGAAGCGACTGCCGCTGCGCCATTTTCGGCAGCTGCACGGCCCGGACGCGAGGCATTTGTTCTATAGGCAACCGGAACCCTTCGGCGATAATGCCGATCGGGAACTGTTGGCGTATGCGCTAGGCGCGACCCTCTATGCCCCGGCGACCCGGCCGGATCTCGCGGAGACGATCCGCAAACGGGCCGCCCGCGGGGTGTGCTCGATGGTGATCGACCTCGAGGACGCCGTCGCCGACCATGAGGTGGAACTCGCCAAACGGCAGGCGGTGGCGGTCCTGGATCTGCTGGCGACCAGCCCGGATCCGAATCCGCTGCTGTTCATCAGGGTGCGCGACGCGGACACCATCGGCGAGATCGTCGACCAGTTGGGACCGGGCGCGGCGGTGCTCGCCGGGTTCGTATTCCCCAAATTCGACAGCGCCTCCGGTCAGAAGTATCTGGACACGCTGGAGGACGCCGCGCAGAGACTGGACCGGCCGGTGTACGGCATGCCGGTGCTCGAATCGGCAACGCTGGTGCACCGGCAGACGCGGGATCACGAGTTGACCCAGATCGCCGCGCTGCTGGCCGAACACCGGGAGCGGGTGCTCGCGGTGCGGGTCGGCGCGACCGATATGTGCTCGACCTTCGGCATCCGCAGGGACCGTGACCTCACCATTTACGACGTGCGGGTGGTCGCCGACGTCATCGCGGACATCGTGAACTACCTCGGCCGCGCGGACGGTACCGGCTATGTGATCACCGGACCGGTCTGGGAGTACTTCGCCGACCATGAGCGGATGTTCCGGCCGTTGCTGCGCACCGCGCCGTTCGAGGAATCCGACGCGGTGCCGTTCCGGCGGTATCTGGTCTCGCGGGATCTGGACGGGCTGCTGCGCGAGATCACCCTGGACCGGGCCAACGGCATCCAGGGCAAAACCGTGATCCACCCCTCACATGTGGCGGCGGTGCACGCGCTGTCGGTGGTGACGCACGAGGAGTACTCGGACGCGTTGGACATCCTCCAGGTCGAGGTCGGTGGAGTGGCGGCCTCGGAGTACCGGAACAAGATGAACGAGATGCGACCGCATCGCAGCTGGGCACGGCAGACACTGCTGCGGGCGCGGGTGTTCGGGGTCGCGAACAAAGGAGTGTCGTTCGTGGATCTGCTGACGGCGTTGGTCCAGGTATGAGTTCGGTTGGAACACCTTGGGCTACACGGACATTCGGCATCGAACTGCACCACCTGCGGTCACACGGCACCGTCGTGGACAGCGTGCTGCCCGCCGAGCTGCCGATCGATACGTTGATCCAGCCGGGCCTGCGGCGCAATCCACGCCGGGCGCATCTGCTGGTCTCGACGGTGCTGGGCAAGCATCTGCCGACCGATCCGCGGGTGGTGCTCGACGCGGGCAATCGGCTCGGTGATCTGGTGCGCGCCGCGCTGGGTGATTCGGTGCGCGCGGCGCGGGGTGATTCGCCGCGCGCGGCGCAGGGTGAACCCGCGGTCGAAACCGGTGACCGGACAGGCGTTCCCGCCGTTGTGCTCGGATTCGCGGAAACCGCGACGGGACTCGGGCATACGGTGGCCACCCGTATCGGCGCGGATTGCTACCTGCACTCCACCCGGCGCGATGTTCCGGAGGCGGAGACACTCACCGGATTCGAGGAAGGGCATTCCCATGCCACCTCGCATCTGTTGCAGCCCGCGCCCGCGGGCATCTTCGTCAACGACCTGCCGTTGGTGCTGGTGGACGATGAGATTTCCACCGGTGCGACGGCCATCGACGCGGTGCGCGCGCTGCACGCGTTCGCGCCGAGGTCGCACTATGTGCTGGCCTCGCTCGTCGATATGCGCACCGAGGCCGATCGCGCCCGATTCGAGGCCGCCGCCGCCGAACTCGGCGCTCGCATCGACACGGTATGCCTGGCGTCCGGACAGGCCCTGCTGCCGGAAGGGCTGGTCGCCGCGGTGACCGCGCTCCCCGAGCCTGAGCTGAATCCTACAGCGCCGCAACGCGGTTCGGTTTCTCGCCTGGAGTTGCCCTGGCCGGATTCCGTTCCGGAGGGAGGCAGGCACGGCATCCTCGGCTCCGATGGCGACGCCTTCGAAGCCGCCCTCGGTGTGGCCACCGATATATTGCGGAACCGGCTCGTCGCGCAGGCACCGGGACGGCCCGCCATCGTGATCGGGCACGAGGAGCTGATGTACCTGCCGCTGCGGTTGGCCGCCGGGCTGGCCGACTCGGGAATCGCGACTCGGTTCCAGACCACCACCCGCTCCCCCGCCTATGTCCTGGATGAGCCGGGATATCCGCTGCGGCGCGGATTCCGTTTCACCGCACCGGAATCCGATGCCGAAGCGCCGCGCTACCTGTACAACGCGCACTGGGAAGGGGATCCGAGCGCCGAGTTCGCGACCTCGACCACACCGGACGGATACGGCGAGCCGGGTACCGGCGCCCTCGGCCCGGTACCGGTCGATCCGATCCTGGTCGTGGTGGTGGACGCACCCGCTGACACCGCCGAACTCGTCGCCGACGCCGGGCTCATCGATGTGCTCACCGCATCCGGCGCCGACGTTCTGGTGGCGGTGCTGCCGGGCGCGGACCCGCGCAAACTGCACGCCGAGCGCAGCGATCCGCTGCGTGGCGCCGTGCTCGAGCCCGTCGACGACGCCGGGGATTCCGCGAAGAACAGGCCGGTGGAGTAGCGAGCAATGCATCAATTCGACAATTCACCCGGGTCGGCGCTGGAACTGCCCGTCCCCCTGTACGGCCCGGAGTTCGGATCGTATGCGGCCGAGGAGGTTTCTTGGCTGCTCAAGGATCTCTCGGACGTCGACCTCGAGGCCGATGTGGCCGAGCGCGAGCGCCGGATCCAGGCGGGTGTCGCACATTACGCGGAATCGCTGCCGATCGAGTACCAGCCCGACAGCGCCTACCGCAGCCTGTTCGACGAGGTCCTGGCCGAGAGCGCCGAACGGTTGGCGCTCGCGGTGGCGACGGTGTCGGAACTGGTTGTCGCCGAACGAGGTGACGACATCGTGCTGGTATCGCTGGCCCGCGCGGGCACCCCGATCGGCATCTTGATGAAGCGCTGGCTGCGGTCGGGGCGCGACGCGGGGCTGCCGAGCCTCGAGGTGCCGCACTATGCCGTCTCCATCGTGCGCGATCGCGGCATCGACGCGGTCGCCTTGGATTACCTCGCGCGACACCATGATCCGGCGTCGATCGTCTTCGTGGACGGCTGGACCGGCAAGGGTGCGATCACTCGTGAACTCACCGAGGCGCTGGACGCGTATCACGCCGCCGGTGGCGCTCGCTTCAACGACGAACTCGCCGTACTCGCCGACCCCGGGCACTGCGTGCGCACCTACGGCACCCGCGACGACTTTCTCATTGCCTCGGCCTGCCTGAATTCGACGGTGTCCGGACTGATTTCGCGCACCGTGCTCAACGACACGCTGATCGGGCCCGGCGATTTCCACGGCGCCAAGTTCTATCGCGACCTGACCGGCGACGATGTGTCCGGCCGCCTGCTCGATAAGGTGAGCGCCGCATTCGATGCCGTGCGGCCGCGGGTGCCCGCCGAGGTGGCGGCGATCCGGGCGAGTGATCGGACCCCGAACTGGTCCGGCTGGGCCTCGGTCGAGAAGGTGCGCGAGGAGTACGGCATCGCCAGCGTGAACTTCGTGAAACCCGGTGTCGGCGAGACGACCAGGGTGCTGCTGCGCCGGGTGCCGTGGCGGGTTCTGGTGCGCGAAGCGGACGCTCCCGAGCATGCGCATCTGCGCCTGCTCGCCTCGGCGCGCGGCGTCCCGGTGGACGTCATCCCCGACCTGGCCTATTCGTGTATGGGATTGATCAAGGAAGTGCAGTAACCGATGCTCCTACGCAGTTCACGAAGACAAGCTCTGATCGCCACCGATCTGGACCGTACGATGATCTACTCGCGCAACGCGTTCAGCACCACCTCCGAGGTCGCGACCGTCTGCGTGGAGCATCTCGAGGGTGCGCCGCTGTCGTTCATGACGACCGCGGCCGCACTGCGGATGCAGTCCCTCACCGAGCCCGCCGCGGTCATCCCGACCACCACCCGCACCATCAAGCAATTCAATCGGATCCAGCTGCCCGGTGCGCCATGGCGTTACGCCATCACCAGCAACGGCGGCAACATCCTGGTCGACGGCGTACCCGATATGCGCTGGCGCATCGATATCGATGCCCAGGTGCGTGCGGGCGGCGCCACCCTCTCGGAGGTGAGTGCCGAACTGCGTTCCCGCATCGATGATTCGTGGGTCACCAAGTTCCGCATCGCCGATCACCTGTTCTGCTATCTGGTGGTCAAGCCCAAGGCCGTCCCCGAGGACTTCCTCGCCGAATGGGACGCGTGGTGCCGCGCCCGCGGTTGGTCCGCCTCACAGCAGGGTCGCAAGATCTACACCATGCCGCAGGCGGTGTGTAAGAGCTACGCCGTCGCCGAGGTGCGCCGCCGCCTGCTCGAATCCGGCGAACTCGCCTCCGGCGCGATGACCCTGGCGGCAGGGGACGGGGCACTGGACGCCGAAATGCTGCGCGCCGCCGACTGTGCCATCCGCCCCCGCCACGGCGAGCTCGAACAGTTGAACTGGACCAGCCCCAATCTGACGATCACCCGTGCCACCGGCATTCTGGCGGGGGAGGAGATCATCAACTGGTTCATCAAGGCGGCTCCCGGCGAATAGCGGCGCCGCCGCTCGCCGGGCCGGGCGACGCGGCGACGGTTACTTCCCCGGCGGCATGTTGCTTCCGGACGAGCGCGCACGCCAACTGGCCCTGGTCCGCTCGGAAGCCGTTGCGGCGGGACGTGATCCGGATGCCGTGGAATACACCCGATGGAGCTCGGTCGAACTGACCGTGGAGGCAGTCGAAGGCTATGCCGCACAGGGGGTTACCCGTCTAGTACTGGGCGCGACCGCGATCGATCGCGCCCAGCAGTTCGACGAAATGTCGGCCTTCGCCGAGCGTTTCGGACTGTCCGCTACGGTGCGCTGAACAGGCCCTGTTCCAGCACCGGCCAGGAGGACTTCAGGTCGTCCTGCCAGTAGCCCCAGGAGTGGGTGCCGCTGTTGCGGTAGACGAACTTCGCCGGGATGCCCAGTTGGTTGAGGCGATTGTTCATATTGTGGTTGGACCAGTTGACGCCGCCCTCGATGACCGCCCCGATGGCGACCACCTTGGGTGTCTCGGCGGGGGATTCCATCCGGAATTTGCCGCCCGCCTCGTCGAATTCGCCGGGGATGCCGTTGCCGGTGGAGAAGAACAGGTGGGTGCCGCGCAGCTTCTCGGCGTTGACCAGCGGGTCGTTGGCGGCCCAGAGCGGGCCGTCGGTGGGACCCCACATATTGCGGGTGTCGCCGCCGCCCCAGGTCTCCACGGTCAGCTTGACCATGGTCTGGCCGGCCGGGTCGCTGACCTGGGCGATGCCACTGTAGGTGGCGACGCTGCGGAACAGGCCGGGCTTGGCGATCGCGAAGTTGAGCACCGAGGTGCCCGTCATCGACAGGGCCGCAACCGCATTCACGCCATTGGTGCCGAGCGCGGCGTCGACCAGCGGCGGCAGTTCTTCGGTGGTGAAGGTCTGCCACTTGTTGACACCGAGGACCGGGTCGGGCGCGATCCAGTCGGTGTAGAAGCTCCACGCGCCGCCGATGACCTGCACGACGTTGATGTTCTTGGTCCCCAGGAACTCCAGCGCATCGGTATTGCGCTTCCACGAGGCATCGTCCTCGCCGCCGCCCGCACCGTTGAACAGGTACAGCGACGGCCGCGGTTCGGAGGTATCACTGGGCCGCAGTACGTCCACCGTAATGGTTTTGCCCATGGCCGCCGAGCGGACGTACAGCCGCACATTGCGGCTGTCCTTGACCTCGATCTTCTCGAGGTACGACCCATCCGGCGACTTCACCGATGTTTCCGTGACGCCGGGACTCGACACCGGCGCGGCCGGCGCGTGACCCGCCCCGATCCCGAGCGAAACCGCGCTCATCACCGCCGCAAGCGCGATTCTTCTCCTGGTTCGGTGGTGCGACATCCGCTCCCCCTCTGTTCTCTTTCGTGCGAGTAACAAAATGGTCCACGATCCTGATCGATGCCGATCCCGTCCGTGTTACTCGTCGATATTTCGGACCAATCCGGCGATCACCGGGACCGGTGTCAGTGGCCGTCGCGGAGCGAGATGAGGCCGCCGAGGGTGCCGACGAACGCGGTGCCGTCGGGGCCGAGCGCGATACCCGCGTAGTTGTTGTTGAAGCCGAATCCGACGCCGGACAGCCGTTTCCAGACCATCTCGCCGGTGCGGAAGTCGAGGGCGGTCCAGTACCACGGGTCGGTGGGCTGGGTGCCCTTCGTATACGTGTAGATGAGACCGGTGGCGAGGGAGAGTTTCGGCACGACGCTGGGGGCCGCCTCGGTGGTGTTGGTCCAGGCGAGGGTGCAGCCGGCGCCGTCGGGGTCGATATCCACCCGGGCGAAGCCGGGGACGGTGGTGTTGCCGAGCATGGTGGAGCGCGGGTTGGCATAGCCGTAGTTGTTCTCGACGATCAGCGAGCGGCCCGCGCCGATCAGGGAGTTCTCGGTGGCGCTGGCGCCGGGGGCGAAGACCGGGACGGCGCAGACCTCACGCCGGTCGACGTCGGGTTCGGTGCGGTAGACGACCACATTCATGGGGTCGGCGTTATCGGTGATGGCCACATAGCCGTCGGGTAGCACAGTGGGTGTGGTTCCGGTGCCGTCATCGACCTGACCCGGTTTGCGCTGACCGCTGTTGGCGTAGGTGACCCGCCAGGTGATCCGCGGTGCGTCGGCGGGGCCCGCGTCGAAGCGGAGCAGTTCCCGATTGGTCGCGATATAGACCTCACCCGCGTCGCCCACCGCGAAGGAATTCTCGATCTGGTCGTTCTCGCCCGAGCCGAGCCGGATGACCTGGGCCACACCGGTATCCGGGTCGAGCGTCCCGACGACGCCGTTGGCCTTCGCGACGAACCAGATCAGCCCGTCGGAATCGGGGAGGGCGGAGTTGAGCGTTTCACCCGGTTGCAGAACACCCGTCAGGTCGTAGTCACGCACCAGGGTGAAGCCGTCGGCGGCGGGGGTTTCGGCGAATATCTGGAGGTGCCCGGTGCCGGTGCCGACCACGGCGCGGTCTTCGTGATCGAGATAGAAGTAGCCGCCGCCGCCGAAGTTGTTGAAGCCCCCCGGTTTCAGCAGATCCAGTGGGCTGCGCCCGGGCAGTGGATGCTTACCGAGCACCGCCATGGTGTTCGGGTCGATGAGATAGAGGCCGGGCGCCATACCGAGACAGGTGGTGACGATCCGACCGGCCCGATCGAACGCGACCGAACCGCACTCGCTGCCGAGCAGCACCGAATTCACCTGGGTCGCAACGCCGAGCGGGCCGGGGCGGGTATAGGTATCGCTCATCCACCCGTCGTTGTGGATACCGGAGTCGCCGCTCGCCGCGAGGTACGGATGTGACGGAACCGGCGGTATCCCGATGATCGGCGCCGCGACAGCGGGCGTTCCGAGGAATGCGGGGATATCCGGTCCCGGGGGTACCGACGGAATCGGCATCGCCCCTGCCTGCCCCGTGGCAGGCACGGTGCAGGCGAGCGCGGCCGCGGCACAGGCCAGCTGCACGACCCGGGAGCGAAGCATGCGGAACACGAGTGCAGACGGTAGCCGCGGGGAGTACGAGCGGCGCCGCGGGCTATCCGTAATGCTGCTGCCCGCCGAGTTGCTGGGCGACCACGGCCTGGATGCGTTGCAGGCCGCCGACGGTCATACCGCTCTGCAACTGTCCCTCGATGGTGCGTACCAGCATGGCATCGCTCATGACCTTCTCGCTGGACTGGATCAAAACCGTTCCGGCGCCGGTGAAATCGAACTGGCGCTCCTCGCCGGAGTTCACGCCGAAGCGCGCCGCACCCGCCGCGAGGAAGCTCGACACCCACCGATGGTCGTAGTGATGGCTGGGGGAGGGGCAGTCGGCCCAGCCCACCAGCGATTCCGGATCCACCCGCAGCGGCGGTTCGGCGAACATCACCGGACCGTTGGAGGAGGCCAGGAATTTGCCGGTGCCGATCAGGGTGAGGAAGCCGGGGACGATGGACTGGTTCAGCGACAGCCCGGGCTCGAAGGCCAGCAGGTTGGCGGCGCGGATGGTGAGGTTGCCGTCCTCCAGGTCATAGGAATTGATGTTGTAGCCGCGGTCGCCGATGATCAGCTTGCCGTGCCCCTCCGCGACCACGTAGTCGCCGGTGAACAGCGGGGCGGAGAACTGTTGCGACACCATCTGCATCAGCCCGCCGTGCAGGCCGTGGGTGAGCATCTGGAAGTTCATCTGCCCGTAGTAGGCGATCATCGCGCCCTTGCGCATGAACCAGGGCTTGTTCAGGTCGATGCAGTAGGCGTACTCGTTTCCCGGGATGTTGTCGCTCTCGCCGAGATTCATCGGACTGAATACTTGAGACATGGCTCACAACTTCTCTTCGGAGGCCTGCACATAGACAACACCCTGTCCGACGCAATGCAATTGCATCGCCTCGCCGGAACCGCGACCCACCGCGTCGCGCCAGCTCAGGGCGGTTTTCAACTCGGTCTGCACATTGCCGTACGCGGCGACGAATGCCTGCGGATCGACCACGATCGGATTCGGTCCGCCCACCGGCAATTCCAGGAATCCGCCGTGCGCGAGCAGCACCGCCGCGCCCTGCCCGGAAAGCTGGGTGGTGAACATGCCCTGCCCGGTCAGCGCGCCGGACGCGGCGCCGCGCAGCGCGCCCATGATGCCGCCACCCCCGCCACCGCCGCCCGAACTCATGACCGAGACGATCGAACTCTGCAGTCCCGCGGTGTTGGCGAGCAGCCGCGACGCCTCGACGCGCAGCGCGGCGCCCGGCTGCATCTGCACCACATGCACTTCCAGCCCGGCGAAACCGTAGTGCACCTCGCCATTGCCCTGCGCCAGCATGGTGCTCTCGTGCTCGCCCGCCATCATCTGGCCCGCCATCCGCATCAGGCCGCCGCCGCCCATACTCTGCGCGCCCGGAATCTGGTGCGGGGAGAACGAAATATCACCGCTGTAGAAGAGCATCGCGCCGTTGCGGGCGACCACTCCGCCCGCCATACCGACGTTGACCTTGACGACCTTGCCGTTGACCTTCTCGAACATCGACCTGCCCTTACCGTTCCGCCGGTTGGATCAACACGACGCCCTGGCCCTCCCAGCGCAGCGAGAATGCCTCGCCCGCGTCCTGGCCGACCACGGTGCGCCACGACATGTCGGTCACGAACGACTGCTGCAGGTTGCCCTGCGCGGCGACGAACGCGTCGGGGTCGACGACCAGCGGATACTGCTGCGACACCTCGAGGTGGATCAGCGGCCCACCCGCCGAGAGCAGCGCCACCTGGCCCTGCCCGGAGACGGTGGTGGTGAAAAGGCCCGCACCCGTTGAGGCGCCGCGCACACCGGCGAACCGCACATCGGTGCGCAGGTTGCCCGCGAACGCGAGCAGCTGCTGGGATTCGACCTGCAGCGTGTCGCCGTTGAGGTTGACCACGGTGACGTTCTGGCCGTTGACCGCGAAGAAGACCCTGCCGTTGCCGCCGCATTCCATCAGCGACAGCTTTTCGCCGGTGGCGCGTCGCTTCAGGCCGGCGAGCACTCCGTCGCCGCCGCCGAAACCCGCGGCCTTGAACTGGATATTTCCTTCATAGGCGATCATCGAGCCGGAGATCGCGCGGACACTGGTTCCGGCGAGGTGCGCCTCGATCACCTTTTTCGACTGTTCGAACAGTTGCGCCATGGGGGAGTTTGCCTGCTGTCTCGTCCGGGAATGTGGGAGTTATCGCCACTTCCAACTGTGTTCCGCGGGAAGTTCCCGCACCCCGTAGATCGCGTAGCACCGCGCAGATGTGTCCCACCCGATCTCCCGTGTGTCGTCACACTAACCGATGCCGCGGCTCTAGTCCGTGTCGTCTCCGGCGTTTACTCCGGCCGCGCGGAGCCCGTTTCTCGTAGAGTGGCAGTCGAAAGCACCGACAAGCGAAGGGTCGACCTTGTCCGCATTACTCGCCAAGGGCCAGAACGGTCCGTTGGCCACCAATGACGTGGTGATCTCCGTCCAGCTCACGGCACCCGCGGATCTGTCCGCGCTCCTGGTGACCGAGCGGGGCAAGGTCCGATCCGACGCGGACTTCGTATTTTTCAATCAGCCCAATGGACCCGGCGTGAATCTGCAGCCCGCACCGGCCGGACAGGCCGCCTCGCTGGCCGTCTCGCTGAGCGCGGTGCCGCCGGATATCGATCAGATCCGGGCGGTGATCACCCTCGACGACGCCTCCAGCAGCTTCGGGCGGTTCGCGCCGCCGACCGCGGTGGTCTCGGATTCGGCCGGTAATCGGTTGTACGAGTATCAGATCGACGGGTTGCAGAGCGAGTCGATCGTCATCGCCCTCGAGCTGTACCGGCGACAGGGCGCGTGGAAGGTGCGCGCGGTCGGACAGGGATACGCGGGCGGATTCGCCGCGCTCGTCACCGACCACGGCGTGACCGTCGACGAGGCGCCCGCCACCGCGGCCGCGCCCGCCCCAACCCCGGCCCCGCCGCCCGTTCCGGCCCCGCCGCCGACCCAGCAGGCGCCGCAGTACGCGGCCACCGGCGCATACCCGCCGCCGGGACAGGGTTATCCGCCGCCGCCCGGCGCCGGCTACCCTCCGCCCGCATCCGGGCCGGGCTATCCGCCGCCCCCGCAGCAGGCCGCGCCACAGCCCACCGGCGAGGTGAGCCTGAGCAAGGACCGCCCGGTCAGCCTGCAGAAGGGGCAGAAGGTCACCCTCCGCAAGGAGGGCGGCACCGCGCTGACCTTCGTCAAGATGGGTCTCGGGTGGGATCCGGTGCAGAGCCGCGGCATGTTCGGGAACCGCACCGTCGATATCGACCTCGACGGGTCGGTCATCATGTTCGCCGATGCGAATCCGGCGGATTACGCCTACTACGGCCAGCTTTCGTCGAAGGACGGTTCGGTCCGCCACCAGGGTGACAACCTGACCGGTGAGGGCGAGGGTGACGACGAGGTGATCCTGGTCGATCTGACCCGGGTCCCGGCCCATATCAGCACGCTGATATTCATCGTGACCTCGTACAAGGGCCACACCTTCGAGCAGGTGCAGAATGCGTTCTGCCGCTTGGTCGACGGCACGAACAATGCGGAATTGGCCAGGTACACCCTCGCGGGCGGGATGCCGTTCACCGCGATGGCCATGGCGAAGGTCTACCGGGTCGGCGCCGACTGGAAAATGCAGGCCCTCGGCGAGGGCTTCCAGGCCAAGCATCCCGGTGAGGCGATTCCGCAGTTGGGCCGGTTCCTTTCGGCCAACTGAGGCCATACAGCAGGGTAGACAACGTGATGCAGCTGAAGGCCGGTCAGAATATGCCACTGGCCGCCGATGTCGTCCGATTCAGCGCGAAAGCCGGGGCTGCCCTGGATGTTTCCGCACTGGTGGTAGCGGAGAACTTGCGGGTCATCGAGCCCGGGGACTTCGTCTTCTACAACCAGCCCGCCACGCCCGGCGTCACGGTGACCGCGGAGGAGGTGACGATCACCCTCGCCCAGGTGCGCGCGGACGCCAAGGCGGTGCTGTTGGTGGTCAGCGCCGATCCGGCCGCGCCCGTCCCTTCCGGCGGGCTCGGCCCGGTGACCGCGTCGCTGGCCGGAAGCGATTCGGTCACGGCCGAATTCGCGATCACGCCGACGGCGGGGGAGACCGCGCTGATCTGCTTGGAGGTGTATCGGCGCGGCGCCGAGTGGAAGGTGCGTGCCGTCGGTCAGGGCTACGCGGGCGGTATGGCGGTGTTGTTGTCCGCGCACGGCGTCGAAGTGGACGGGCCGGTCGAGCCGTCGGCGCCCGTCGAATCGACGGGCCGCGACACCATCGCCGGACCGCGCCCGGGCGAGCATCCGACCGGGCCGGCGCCCGTAGAGGTGGCGCACGGCCTGGAACGGCTGTGGATGATCTTCGAGGACGCCGCCCGCTCGGCGGCCGCTCTCATCTCGGCCCGCGACTACGCGTCCAAGCGGCTGGACACCGAATTGTCCGCCGCGGTAGCGGATCCCGCGACCCGCAATACCCCGGCCGCGGGGGCCGCCCGCGAGGCCGCGCAGCGCCGCAGTGACGAATTGATCGCCTCCGCGGAGGGTAATCACCGGCGCGACACCGAACAACTGATGCGCGAGCTCGCCGATGCCGACCGGCAGTTGCCGCCCGCGCTGGCCTCTTGGCACTCACCCGCCTGGGACGGTCCGCCGAAGCCGAGCGACGGTATCCGGCTCGGTGAGCTCTACGCGATCGAACGCGGCCCGCTGCGCGTGCCGTACTGCGTCCCGGTGCCGCTGACCCGGCCGCTGTGGATCGATACCGAGCATTCCAGCGCGGTCGTCCCGGTGGTCGGCGCGCTGCTGGCCCGGCTGCTGGTCGCCGACCCAGGCCGGCGCACCAGCATCGATGTGATCGATCTGACCGGTGCGTTCGGCGGGCTACTCGCCCCGCTGGCCACGGTACTGAACGGTCCGGTGGTCACCGACCACGCCGATATCTCGCCCCGGCTACAGGCCCTCGCCGATGCCGCCGAACTCGCCGAAATGGCATACAGCAGCGGCAATTTCACACCGCCCGAGGTGCATCGAGTGCTGCTCGCGGCCGATTTCCCGCACGGCTACCAGGCCTCGGACGCACTGCGCATCGGTTCCCTGATCGCCCGCGGCGACCTGATCGGGCTCTCCATTGTGATCGTGGGCAGCGACGAATCGGAGTCCGACGACAGCACGGTGGCCATGCTGTCGCAATCGTGCAGGCACCTGCCGACGGTCGACGACACCCCGCTGTTCGATCCGTGGACCGCGAGCGCGTGGCAACTGGAATTGGATCTGCTGCCGCGGGATCCGGACCGTCAGGCCCGCCTGCTGCGCTCCGAGTGACGAATCAGCCCGTGCGAGCCGGGGCTGCCTTGGGCCGCAACGGTTCCGGCAACCACGGCAGCAGCGGGTCCGGTGCGCGATCGACGATCCCGCCGCCCGGATCGTCGACGAAATCGCGGCGCACCAGATCCTCCTCGGGCCGATAGATCTGCCGCACGATCAGCCCGCACAGTGCCACCACGGCGAGGTCGCGCACGATCACCGTGCCGGTGAACCACTGCTCGGGCAGGCCCTTCCGGTCCAGGCCCAGGTAGTAGAACATGCGCGGTACCCACACCAGCGCGTCGATCGTCATCCAGGCCAACAGGATTCGCCGGTGCGGCAAGGCCAGTACGGCCAGCGGGACCAGCCACAGCGAGTACTGCGGGCTCCACACCTTATTCGTCAGCAGGAAGGCCGCGACGACCAGGAAGCACAGCGGGGCCAGCCGCGGCCGGCGCGGCGCGGTCAGCGCGATATAGCCGATCGCCAGGCAGGCCAGCACGAACAGCAGCAGCGAGACAATATTGAGGATGGCCGGGGCATCGCCGTGGGTCAGATAGCCGTCGAAGCCGGGCCAACCGGTGAACGACGTGATCACGTTGTAGACGGAGTCCGGGTCGGCGTGCCGGGTGGTGTTGAGACGGAAGAACTCCCGCCAACCCTCGGGGAAGAGCAGCGCGATCGGCAGGTTCACCGCCAGCCAGGTGCCCAGCGCCCCGGCGACCGTCACCGCCGCCGCGCCGAGCGGTCGCAGGCTCAGCAATCGGATGCGGTCCGGGATCTGTCGCAGCCAGGTCCGCACCGCGGGCACGCCGTCGATATCGCGCAGGCGCAGCAGCCCCGAACGGGTGCTCGGCACCCTCTGCATGGGATCGGTGCGCAGGCACAGCACCACGATCGGTCCGAGCAGGAGCAGCGGGTACAGCTTGGCCGCCCCGCCGAGTCCGAGCAGCACACCGGCAAGCACCGGCCGTCTGCGAGCCCAGGCGAGCATGCCGGTCGCGGCGAACGCCGTGGCCAGCGCGTCGAAATTGGTGAAGGCGTGCACCAGCACCAGCGGCGAACAGGCGATCAGCGCGGCATCCCAGACCCGTCGCCCGGCGAGCATCGCCGAGGCCCAGACCGTGATCAACCAGGCAAGGGCCAGGCCCACCGCGATCACATTGAAGTAGATGACCACCTGTAGTGCACCGGGCAGCGGCGCGGCGTCCCAGGTCTTGGCGATCTGCATGCCGAGGTACTGGTACAGGCCGGATAGCACCGGATATTCCATATACCGGGTCTCGGTGCCGCCGTCGGGCGTGTCCTCGGTCCACTGCTTCTTGTACGGGAAGGCACCCTCGTCCAATCGTTCGGCGCCGTAGAGCGGCACCGTGTCCGAGTAGCACATCGCGACGTACTGGCGGCCGTTGTTCCAGTCCAGCGTCGGCCTGCCATCGGGGCCGGGGGTCTGCTGGATGCAGCCCGCCTTACTCGCCCAGCCGAGGGCGAGGAAGATCAGCGCGAGCATGAACAGCACCCGCAGCGGCGTCCAGAATCGGACCCGGCCGATCAGCGCGTGATCACCGACCGGCCCGCCGACCACCGTGGACAGTTGCGCGGTCAGGGAATCGTTGCGGCTCGGCCGATCTCGTTCGTCGGCCGATCTCAGGTCCGGCGCGAGCGGAGCCGGTGAAATCGACTGTGCCCCGCCGGCCTGACCCCCACTGGACTGCGGCCCGATCCCGTACGTCCGCTCATCCACCAGTTGCTGATCGGTCACGGTATCCGAGCGTAATAGCCGCGCCCGGGTCTACTCCCCCCGCCGCCCGCAGACGGCCGGGGGGAGGTGCGGATCCGCGGCTAGCGACTGCGGGTCGGTCGGGGGTTGGTCGGTCCGTCGTCGTTGCTCTCGTTTCCGTTCGCATTGCCGTTCGGGCGGGAGCCGGACGGCTGGGCGCCACCGCTGGGTGCGATCGGCTGACCCGGCAGCGGACCGGTTTCCTCGCGCTGCTGCGGCTGCTGCTGCTGGGTCTGCGGATTGGGCTGCACGCCGGGCACCGGAATGGTGATGCCGGGCAGGATCTCGACCTGGGTCGGCGCGATCACCACCGGGGGCACGAATGCGGGCGCGGTCGAAGACGGCGGGGTGTACGGCGCGGTCCATTCGGGAACACCGGACTGGCCCTTGATCGGGGCCGGCTTCGGGAAGGTCTCGTTGGGGGTGCCCTTGAGGGCGCCGTCCATGGTGGACTTCCAGATATCGGACGCCAGACCGGAACCGTAGATCATGGCGCCGCCGTAGTTGCGCAGCGGCGAGTTGTCGACGCTGCCGACCCAGACCGCGGTGGACAGCGACGGGGTGTAGCCGACCATCCAGGTGTCCTTGTTCTCACCGGTGTCGCCGAGCTGCGCGGTACCGGTCTTGGATGCCGACTCCCGGCCGCCCGCCAGGTTGTGGTTGCGCGAATAGGCCGCGATCGGCTTCATCGCCGCGGTCGCGTTATCGGCGACCGCCGCCGACACCCGCTGCTCGCCCGCGACGTCACCGCGGTCGAGCAGCACCTGACCGTCCGCGGTCACGACCTTCTGGACGAAGTGCGGTGCGTGGTAGACGCCGGACGCGGCCAAGGTCGCGTACACCGAGGCCATATCCAGCGGCCGCGCCTGGTACTGGCCGAGCACGATGCCGTTGTTGGGACCCGAGCCGTCGGGCTCGCTGAGCGTTTGCGGCACACCGGGAAGGGAGTCCGGAATGCCCAGCTTGTGGCCCATATCGGCGATCTTCTGCGGGCCGTTGCCCATATCGATCTGCATTCGGTAGAAGCTGGTGTTCAGCGAACGCTTGAGTGCCTCGGCAATGGTGCACTGACCACACGCCTCGCCCTCGACGTTGGTGATCTTGATGCCGTTCACCGTGATCGGGGAGCTGTCGTACATCTGGGACAGCGGGATGCCCTGCTCCAGATTCGCGGCGAGACCGACCACCTTGAACGACGAACCGGTCTGCAGACCGGCATTGGCGAAGTCGTAGCCCTGACCGTCGCTGCCGCCGTAATAGGCGCGCACCGCGCCGGTGCGCGGATCGATCGACACCACGGCGGTCCGCAGCTGTTCCGGCTCGCCCTGCATCTTCGAGGTGGCGGCGTCGACCGCGGCCTGCTGCATCGTGGCATCGATGGTGGTGGTGATCTGCAGTCCGGAGGTATTGAGCTGTTGCTCGCTGATCCCCGCCGTCGAGAGCTCCTCGAGCACCTGGGTCTTGATCAGACCTTCCGGGCCGGAGTCCAGGGTCTTGTCCTGGGCCGCGGCGGCCGACACCACCTTCGGGTACTGCATGCCCTGCCGGTCGGTGGCCTTCAGATTGCCCCCCTCGACCATGCCGTCCAGCACGTAGTTCCACCGCGTTTTGGCGCCCTCGGGATTCTTCTCCGGATCGAGCAACGACGGGAGCTGGATGGTGGCGGCCAGCACCGCGCCCTCGGCGGGGGTCAGCTCGCTCACCGGCTTGTCGAAGTAGGACTTGGCGGCGGCATCGATGCCATAGGCGCCCCGGCCGAAGTAGATGGTGTTGAGGTAGGCCGCGAGAATCTCGTCCTTGCCCCACTGCCGCGCCATCTTCGCCGAGATGACCAGCTCGCGCATCTTTCGGGTCAGCGAGCGTTCGTCACCGACCAGCGCGTTCTTCACGTACTGCTGGGTGATGGTGGAACCACCGCCCGCGCTTTCCTTACCGAGCACATTGTCGCGGGCGGCGCGCACGAAGCCGGAGATGGAGAAGCCGGGGTTGGTGTAGAAGTCCCGGTCCTCGGCGGCGATCACCGCGTTGCGCACATGCGGCGGAATCTGGTCGATGGTCACCTCGGTGCGATTGCCCTGCGGCGGCACCACCTTGCTGAGCACGCTGGTGCCGTCGCTGGCGTAGATCACCGCGACCTGGTTCGTCTTCAGATCGCCGGGCTGGGGCACCGACACCGTGGAGTAGGCGACCAGGAAGACCGCGCTCGGTAGCACGATGGCCAGCGCCGTCAACACGTAGAGGGTGCGTCGCACGGCCTTCCAGGGGAACTTCCGCTGCTGGCCGGGACGACGCCTGCCCGGCCCGCCGGAACCGTCCCCACCGCCGCCGCCGCGACGTGGCGGCGGACCGGAGGGCGGCCCGCCCGCGGTCGCCCGGCGCTCACCGGTGGTCGCGCCATTGGGCCTGCGGGTCCGATCCGCGCCGGGTCGCGCGTCGACGCCGGGTCGTGCGTCCACGGCAGGCCGGGAACCCACGGCGGGCCGAGAGCCGGTGGCCGGGCCGGAGCGACGATTGCGCTCGGCGACCGCTTCGCTCAGCGAGCCGGGCCTGGCCGGAGGTTGGCCGGGCCGTTGGATCTTCTGGGTCGCCTGCGGACCGCCCGGTGCGCCGGGACCCGGCTGCGGACGGCCCTGCGGGCGCGGCGGCGGTGGGCCGGGGCGCTGCGGGGGCTGCGGACCGCGTGGCGGCGCGCCATTGGGACCGCCGTACGGCTGGCCACCTTGACGGGGGCCGCCGGGCGGCGGGGGCGGCGGACGGAAGCCCGGCGGCGGGGGCGCCTGGCGTCGATTCGGGTTCGGAGCCGGTTGTGAACTTCGCTGAGTGCGGCCGCCGTGCGGTTCATCGCCGTAGGGGGAAGTCTCGTAGGGCGAATTCACTGACAAGATCTCCATAACTCGTATCGGACTGCGTTGCTCGGTGCGTTCGTGGCCGTCGCCGCGACGGAGGCATGGTGACTCCGCATGTCATTACCCACCGGCAGAGCACCGGACGGGCAGGTGACCAGGCACTTCATTCGGCGGCGGTGCGCCGGTTCGCCCGGGTACCGGTGCGTCGGCGCGGGGGCGCCGGCGCGGTACCGAGCACATAGGACTGCACCAGATGATTCCAGCTGCAGCTCCGGCATACCTCGACGACATGGACCGAGAACTCCTCGCGAGTCTCGGCGAGGCGTAACAGCTCCTCGGGTGCGCGAGCCGAACCAGCCATCGGTCCAAGGCCGTCGCCGTAGACCCAGGATACGAGCGTCAGCTGTTCTTTCCGGCAGATAGGGCACGTAACCTCGCTCCCCCGGCCGTGAAACTTAGCCGCACGCAGGAGGTAGGGATTTGCATCACATACCTCGGCGACATCGACCCGGCCCGCATAGACGTCAGCCAG
Organism: Nocardia sp. NPDC050710; assembly: GCF_040654375.1. Lineage (NCBI taxonomy): Bacteria > Bacillati > Actinomycetota > Actinomycetes > Mycobacteriales > Nocardiaceae > Nocardia > Nocardia sp. NPDC050710. Next base: position 164,508 of record NZ_JBFAHV010000005.1, read on the forward strand.
CAGCGACTTGCGCCGGAGCGCGTAGTCGACGACCTGCCGCTGATTTCGCACGAGAACCAGAGTAGCCGCGTCTGATTTGCGGCGCTGGCGGGACGCGTGTTCGCGGCCCTTTTCGGTCAGGCGGGCGGGCGGGGCGACCAGGCGTTTCGCAGGACTCGCGCAGCGCGAAGCGTTTTGGCATGGTCGCGTCGGCGATCGCCCGCGGTTGGCACGCTGACCAGGCGGTAGCCGATTACGATTCATCTGTGTCCACCACGGCTTCCGGGCGCATGCGAGCGCGTGACCTCGATCGTGCCCATGCGTCCGGTGTGCTGGATGCCGCCTACGCGGAAGGGCAACTCGGAGCCGACGAGTATCACGACCGGACCGCGAAGGCTGCCGCCGCGAAGACGCTGGGGGAGTTGGAAGATCTCGTCGCCGATCTGCAATCACCGACGGCGGTAACCGATCTCACCGAACAGCGGCCGCAGAAATCGCGAAATATGCTGCACCGCCGACGATTCTCCGGAAGTTATCCGGGACGCACCCGCGCCCGTGAGGTGGATCGCGCCGCAACGGTGCGGGTACTCGACGGCGCCAGGGCCGACGGGCAGCTCACCGCGGACGAACACGAGGCATTCACCGAGCTCGCGGCCGCGGCCAAGACACTCGGCGAGCTGACGGAACTGGTGTCGGACCTACAGCGCCGTGCCGATGCCGCCGCGGCGACCGCGTTCGCGTCGGCGCGGCTGGTTCCGGGGCGCCGTCGCGGCGACCGCGGTACTCGCGGCCGTGACGGGTTTCCTCGTGACCGGTCACGAGGACCCCGCGCCGCGGGCAAGTGCGATCGATCTGTCACCCTCGGCGGCGAGGTCCTCGACGTCCGTCCGCCCACCGAATAAACCCCCGCCACCAGCACGAACCGGTGTTATATCGGTGACGACTGTGCATAGATGTATCGCTCCGATATAGTGGAAAGTCGCATCCATTGGTTAGGTCTGTACACACGTCAGGGGGTGAAGCCCGATGCTCGAGCTGGCAATCCTCGGGCTGCTCCTCGAATCGCCCATGCACGGGTACGAGCTGCGCAAGCGGCTGACCGGCCTGCTCGGGGCGTTTCGGGCCTTCTCCTACGGTTCGCTCTATCCGACCCTGCGACGTATGCAGGCGGATGGACTGATCGCGGAGGAGCTGCCCGAAGGCGCGGTCACCCGCCGCGCCCGGCGGGTCTACCAGCTGACTCCGGTCGGCCGCGAGCGGTTCCACGAACTGCTCGCCGACACCGGACCGCAGAACTACACCGACGACGGCTTCGGCGTCCACCTGGCGTTCTTCAGCCGCACCCCCGCGGAAGCGCGGATGCGGATCCTGGAGGGCAGGCGGCGACAGGTCGAGGAGCGCCGAGAGGGATTGCGGGAGGCGATAAAGCGGGCCAGCGGGTCGCTGGACCGCTACACCCGCCAGCTCCACCAGCTCGGTCTGGAATCAAGCGAGCGCGAAGTGCGCTGGCTCAACGAGTTGATTGCGGCGGAGCAATCAACGAAGGCGGCACCACAGAAAGAGGGAAACATCGGCCATGAGTGATACCAATAAGGCTGGTAGCGCCACAGAAGTTCGCGTGGCCATTGTGGGCGTTGGCAACTGCGCCTCCTCCCTGGTCCAGGGTGTGCAGTACTACAAGGACGCGGACGAAACCTCGACCGTGCCCGGCCTGATGCACGTCAAGTTCGGCCCGTACCACGTCCGCGACGTCAAGTTCGTGGCCGCGTTCGACGTGGACGCCAAGAAGGTCGGCTTCGACCTCGCCGAGGCCATCTTCGCGAGCGAGAACAACACCATCAAGATCTCCGACGTGCCGCCGAGCGATGTGGTCGTGCAGCGTGGTCCGACGCTGGACGGCATCGGCAAGTACTACGCCCAGACCATCGAGCTGTCCGAGGCCGAGCCGGTCGACGTCGTCAAGGCGCTGAAGGACGCCCAGGTCGACGTGCTGGTTTCCTACCTGCCGGTGGGTTCGGAGGAGGCCGACAAGTTCTACGCCCAGTGCGCCATCGACGCGGGCGTCGCCTTCGTCAACGCGCTGCCGGTCTTCATCGCCTCCGACCCGGTCTGGGCGCAGAAGTTCGTCGACGCGGGCATCCCGATCGTCGGTGACGACATCAAGAGCCAGGTCGGCGCGACCATCACCCACCGCGTGATGGCCAAGCTGTTCGAGGACCGCGGCGTGCAGCTGGACCGCACCATGCAGCTCAACGTCGGCGGCAACATGGACTTCAAGAACATGCTCGAGCGCGAGCGTCTGGAGTCGAAGAAGATCTCCAAGACCCAGGCCGTCACCAGCAACCTGAAGAAGGAACTGGGCGCCAACGATGTGCACATCGGCCCGTCCGACCACGTCGGCTGGCTCGACGACCGCAAGTGGGCCTACGTGCGTCTCGAGGGTCGCGCCTTCGGCGACGTGCCGCTGAACCTGGAGTACAAGCTCGAGGTCTGGGACTCGCCGAACTCGGCGGGCATCATCATCGACGCGGTGCGCGCGGCGAAGATCGCCCTGGACCGCGGCATCGGCGGCCCGGTCATTCCGGCCTCGGCCTACCTGATGAAGTCCCCGCCCAAGCAGCTCGCCGACGATATCGCCCGGGAGCAGCTGGAAGCATTCATCATCGGTGCTTGATTTGTTGGCCGCTCGGCCGCGAACGGGTCGCTCGTAAGACTCGCTCCGGACGGGGCTGGGGTTCTGCGCAGGTGAGGGAAAGCCGGCCGGAGGGTTATCCTCCGGCCGGCTCTGCGGTATTCGACGGTCCGTTGCCCGCCGGACACAGGGGAAAGCTCAACCGCCTCATCCGAAGCGGACCCCGCAGCCGAGCAGGCTCGTCCGGAGGACCAGCGCGGCCTCCGGGCCAATGATTCCGTCGACCAATTCCAGGTAGCGCGTGCAGAATTCGGGTCCGTGCGGGGCCACCGATGCCGCCGCCGGTTCGAGGTGGTGCGCCAGTTCGTGCAATACCACCAGCTCCCGGAGCGCCCACGCGGTCCCGCCGGCATGTAAAGGCACCGCCAGGACCGCGTCGGCGGCCTCGTAGTGGGCCGCGGCCGCTCCGGCACGCGACCGGACCCGCACCGGGACCGAGGCTCTATCCCATTGCGCCCGAACCCAATTGAGTGCGAGCACCTTGTCAGCATAGGCCTGCACGGAGTCGACCGAGGCGAAACGGCGTTCGATCGGCAGGGTGATCTGCGAACCGTACAGCTCCACCGTGCGGCTGCCGTGTTCATTGGCGCGATCGAAGACCCCGCGCACCAACTGCTCGGCGTCATAGACCTTGGCGCGCTGCGCATCTCGCACACTCATCGCCGCCCCCTCAGCTGCCGTCGCCCTCCGTCAATTGTCCACGGGCCGCGCTGAGTTCCGGCGACATACCCAGTCGAGCGGCCTTACCCGCCCGGTCGCCCGCGCGCCGGGCCGCCGCCGAATGTCCCGCGGACGCCTGCGGTCCACGCCAGGTGCCGCGCGCCTCGGAGGTGCGGGAGTAGAAATCGGTGAGCTCGAGTTCCTTGTCGCGCAGTGCGAGCGCCGTGCCGGTGCCCGCCGCCTCCGGCGCCACCGCCTCGGCCTCGACCTCGGACTTCACCTCGGCGAGTCGACGCCCGATGCGCGCGGCGAAGGCCATCTGGAAATTCAGCCGCGCCGTCACCGGCGCGACCGGAGCCTGCACCCGGCGCTGCACCCGCCTGCCCCACTTCTTCTCGACGACGATCTTCTCCACCGTCGCCGAGCGATACTGACCGGATTTGATGTAGTGATCCGAGGCACGCACCATCTGCACCAGCAGGCTGGCGTAGAGCGCCTCGCAGGCGTCGATATCGGAGTCGAAGCCATACGCGTAGACCTGGGTCGAGGTCCGCGCAACATCGCAGCGCACATCATTGGCCGAGGCGATCGCGACGAACAACTGGACGTAGGTGCGCAGCCCCTTCTTCCCCGGCTCGCCGATCGGGATGATGCGCTGTATCGGCGTCGGCCTGCGCTCACGCCCGGCCACATGAGCACGAGCCACCGTGAGGTCGATCGAGGACCGGGTCGCGAGCCGCTGCGCCGCAGCGAGGAAGGCCTCCGCTTCGTGCTCGTTATCGGTGGATTCGGCCTTGCGCAGCAGCCCACCGATCCGCGTGAGCATCCGGTCGGGAACCGCATTCGGCGAAGTCATCGCCCCTCAGGGTAATGGGCGTCTCGGCGCACAGCCCCGCCCGGCCGAGCGTATGCGTCACCACAGAAAGGAAGGTGTAATCGGGCGTGCCAGGTGAACACGATGTATCTTGCCTTGTGCACCGGCAGGGTGTGCTGCCGCTCACGTCGTAACCAATGGAGTGTGTCCACGATGGCTTTGAAGAAGGTGTCGGCCCTACGTTCGTCGTTCGTACCGCGGGCCGCGCTGGCGGCCGCGTCGGTGGCGCTGCTGACGGCGACGTTCACCAGCGCCTGCTCCAGCGACAGCGGCGGCAACCCGACGAGCCAGAACCTGACCGGGCGCGGCCCGATCACCTACGTCGAGGGCAAGGACACCACCGAGACGGGTGTGGTCAAGCAGCTCATCGAGCGCTGGAACGCCTCGCATCCGGATGAGCAGGTGACGTTCAAGGAGCAGTCGAACGACGCCTCGCAGCAGTACGACGACCTGGTCGAGCACATGCGCTCCAAGCAGTCCGACTACGACGTGGTCGCCCTCGACGTGCCGTGGACCGCCGAATTCGCGGCCAAGGGCTGGATCCAGCCGCTGAAGGACTCCTTCGCCATCGACACCGCGACGCTGCTCTCCCCGCCGGTCGCCAGCGCCACCTACAACAACACCCTGTACGCGGCGCCCCGCAACACCAACGGCGGCCTGCTGTTCTACCGCAAGGATCTGGCGCCCAATCCGCCCAAGACCTGGGCCGAGATGCTGGGCCAGTGCCAGATCGCCAAGGACAACAACATCGGTTGCTACGCGGGCCAGTTCGCGCCCTACGAGGGCCTGACGGTGAACACCTCCGAGGTGATCAACGCCTTCGGCGGCACCTTCGTCGGCCCCGACGGCAAAACCCCCACGGTGAACAGCCCGCAGTCCAAGGCTGGTCTGAGCACACTGGTGAACGCCTACAAGAACGGTGAAATCCCGGAGGAGGCCATCACCTTCAAGGAGCCCGAGTCCAGCAACGCCTTCTCCCAGGGCAAGCTGATGTTCCTGCGCTCGTGGCCCTCCACCTTCGGTGATCTCGGTTCGGAATCCTCCTCGGTGCGGGACAAGTTCGGTGTCGCACCGCTGCCCGGCGAGAACGGTGTCGGCGCCTCCACCCTCGGCGGCTACAACGCCGCCATCAGCGCGTTCTCCAAGAACAAGGCCACCGCGCTCGACTTCCTGCGCTTCCTGATCGGCGAGGACGCCCAGCACATCATCGCCTCGGGCGCGCTGCCCTCGGTGCGGGCCTCGATGTACGACGACCCGGCGCTGATCGCGAAGATGCCGTACCTGCCCGCCCTCAAGGACTCGATCGCCAGCGCGGTGCCGCGCCCGGTCACCCCGTTCTACCCGGCGGTATCGAAAGCCATCCAGGACAACGCCTATGCTGCGCTCAAGGGAACCAAGTCCGTCGACGAGGCGATCACCGGAATGCAAAAGGGCATCGAGACGGCCGGATCGTAGAGCGGTTTGCACAGCAGCGGACCCGACCAACCCGTAGGAGAGAGATAACGGTGTCGGATCCTTCGGGAACGGCTACACGCATGCCGAACGACGAATTCCTGCCGCGCAAACGCGGTTTCGGCGCGAGCCTCGCGCTGGAAATGCGTAAATCCGGTAAGGCCTGGATGTTTGTCACCCCGGTGCTGATCGCGCTGGCGGTCGTCATCGGATATCCGGTGGTCCGGGCGCTATGGATGTCCTTCCAGAAGGACGCCGGGCTGGATCCTGCCACCGGCATGTTCGTCGAGGGCGGCAGCGCGGGCTTCTCCAACTACACGCACTGGCTGCTGCAGCAGTGTCAGGCGGGCGGCGTGACCGTGTCCTGCCCGACCGGCACCCTCGGCTCGCAGTTCTGGATGTCGGTCGGCGTCACGCTGTTCTTCACCGTGATCACCGTGGCGCTGGAGGCGAGTATCGGACTCGCCATGGCCATGGTGATGGGCAAGACCTTCCGCGGCCGGGCGCTGCTGCGCGCGGCGGTGCTGATCCCGTGGGCGATCCCGACCGCGGTGACGGCGCGGCTGTGGGAGTTCATGTTCCAATACGACGGCGTGGTCAACCGGGTGCTCGGCACCCACATTCTGTGGACCTCCGACGAGTGGCCGTCTCGATTCGCGGTGATCGTCGCCGACGTCTGGAAGACAACGCCGTTCATGGCGCTGCTGCTGCTGGCCGGTCTCCAGGTGATCCCCGGCGACGTCTACGAGGCCGCCAAGGTCGACGGCGCCTCGGCCTGGCAGCGGTTCACCCACATCACGCTCCCGCTCTTGAAGCCCGCACTGCTGGTCGCGGTGCTGTTCCGCACCATGGACGCACTGCGCATGTACGACCTGCCCGCGATCATGACGCTGGGCAACCCCTCCACCCGCACGGTGTCCATCCTGGTGGTCGACCAGGTGCGCCAGGGCCCCAATAGCGCAGCCGCCTTGTCCACCATCACCTTCCTGCTGATCTTCGCTGTCGCCTTCGTACTGGTGAAGATCTTGGGCGCCAATGCGGTTCGGACTCAGGAAGAACAACGGAGGGCCGGATGATCCACAATCGCGCAGCGATTATCCGACCCGACCGGGTGCGGGTGTCCCGCATGACATCGGAGGCGCACTGATGGCTACCCAGACGACGAATAAGCCCGCGACCCAGCCGACGAATAAGCCCGCGACCCAGCCGGTTCCGTGGACCAAACGGCTCGGCACCGTTCGCCTGTACCTGGGCGCGCTGATCGTGCTGGTGTGGGGCCTCGCCCCCTTCTACTGGATGGCGGTCACCGCCTTCCGCGACCCCGACTACACCTTCGACAACACCCCGTGGCCGACGCACGTCACGCTGGAGAACTTCCGCAACGCCTTCGACACCAGCCGCGGTAACGACTTCGGCAAGGCACTGGTCAACAGCGTCATCATCGGCTCGATCACCACCGTGCTCGCCCTGGTGATCGGTGTCTTCGCGGCCTACGCGCTGGCCCGGCTCACCTTCAAAGGCAAGTACGTGGTCTCGGGTCTGATCCTGAGCGCGTCGATGTTCCCGGTGGTCGTGCTGGTCACCCCGCTGTTCCAGCTGTTCACCAATCTCGGCTGGATCGGCGAGTACCAGGCGATGATCATCCCGAACATCTCGTTCGTGCTGCCGATGACCGTCTACATCCTGGCCTCGTTCTTCGCCGAATTGCCCTGGGAACTGGAAGAAGCCGCCCGCATCGACGGCGCGACGAAAATGCAGGCCTTCCGGTTGGTGATGCTGCCGCTGGCCGCGCCCGCCGTCTTCACCACCGCGATCCTGGCGTTCATCGCCGCGGTCAACGAGTACCTGCTGGCCCGGCTCCTCTCCAGCGACAAGACCGAACCCGTCACCGTTGCGATCGCCCGCTTCTCCGGTAACAATCCCCTGGTCCAGCCCTACGCCGCCATCATGGCCGCGGGCACCATGGTCACCATCCCCCTGGTCATCATGGTCCTGCTGTTCCAGCGCCGCATCATCTCCGGCCTCACCGCGGGTGGCGTCAAGAGCTGAGTTGTTGGCTGTGTTTTTGGCCGCGCGGGCGCGGCGTGTTCGCGGCCCTGGATGTCTCGCTGCCGAGCGGCCGAGACTTGCGACTTCGTCGCGTGCGCTTCGGCCACTCGGCAGCGAGACGGCCGCGAACGGGTCGCTCGTAAGACTCGCTCCGCGCGGGGCTGAGTAGGTCGGGACTGTGTCGCATGTGCTTGGGCTGCTCGGACGCGAGGCGGCCGGGAACGGTCGCTCGTAAGACTCGCTCCGCGCGGGGCTGGGTTGGGGACGGACAGGTTGCGGGTTCGAATCCCGTCATCCGCTCCACGAAAACACCAGGTCAACAGCTGCGAGCCATCCTGGACGGGTGCCCATGTCACCACATGTGTCACCACTTGCGGTCACCACGGCTTCTCAGGGCATGGAGGCGCTGGAGGCCGACGCATGCTCTCACCACGCCCTCGAACCTTGTATCGAACAAATGTTCCCATTCCGGCTAAACTTTGTAAGTGACCAATGAGAACCCCACCGAGGGCGCCATCCATCGCTACTTCGATGCACTCCAGACTGGGTCCCCGATGCTCCTGAAGGAGTGCTTCACCGAAGACGCGCGATGGTTCGCACCGGGCCGTCTGCCCAACTCTGGAATCTGGCACGGGCCGAACGCCATTGTTGAGGAGTTCTTTCCGATCGCGATGGCTCGGATGCAGCCGGGGTCGTTCACCACTGAACTGCTCAGCCTGACCATCGGCGACTCGAACGCTGTCGTCGAGTGGCGATCGAGGGCGACCACGGTATCAGGCCACGAGTACAACAACGCCTACATCGCGAACTTCGTCGTCACGGACGGCAAGATCTCCGAGGTGCGCGAGTACTTCGACACCCACCGCGGCGAGACGCTGTACCAGTAGGCCGTGTCGCGTAGAGGCGGCACCTGAATTCGAGGGCTATTTGGAAGGCGCCGTCCGCGCAGCCGAACGCGCTGTCGCGGAAGTCTGCGTGGTGACCAGCCCACGCGTACCCGGCGTCGTCACGACCGACTGAACATCCCCGGCTGGCCAGGTTCAAGGCCTCATCGACGACAGATGCCCGCGTCGAGGTCACCCTCCTCGAATACGCCGCGGTCTCGCGCGCCCGCGACGAGGACTTTCACATCCGCGAATGTTCCGCCGGCCCTGTGGATCTCGACGACTTGCGGCTGATCTCGTTGTCCTCGCCCCGATGCCCGGTGCATCGAAGCCATCGATCGACACGCCGCCCAGGTCGATCCTTTGCGCTGTGAGCGTGTGCCGGACGCTGGCGCACTTGTGCAGCACCGTGATCCCAGCGTTCTTGTAGCGTGGCAGGAACGGCTCCGGAATGGATCCCGTGGTCTCCACGATCGTCACGCCGGACTCGATGATCACTGTCATGTAGTCCTGGTACGGAGGCGGACCCGTGAACGCGGGTTCGGCAGGACAGGCCTCGTTTTCGGCGAGGGTGGGTTGGAGCGATTCGAGGGGGAAATACGCATGCCCGGGTGATACCGACGTCGGCGGGCGTGCTCGGCGCGGTAAAGTCCCGGTTGAAGACGCGGTTCGGCGATCGTTGGCAGTCCAGGTGGGTTTTACCGACGCTCCGGGAGGAGATCGTGAGCTCGTTCGGCAGGCAGCGGGGGCGGCGTAATACCAAGGGCAAGCCCGCGGCGGCTCCCTATGCCTCGATTGCCGGGTGGAACGAGCGGAAGTCCGTGCGGGAGCCGAAAGCCCGCACCGCCGGGAGGATCGGCTCGGCGAAAGCGCGGCCGAGCAAGGCGAAATCGGCTCCGCCGACGTCGGATCGCCCGGCGCGCTCCCGTGGGGAACGCTTCCGGCGGCTGCTGTTCGCGCTGTTCATCCTGTTCGTCGCGGTGCCCTCGCTGCTGTTCGTGCTGGTCTACTGGAGCGCCGAGATTCCCGATCCGTCCGCGGTGCAGACCAACCAGATCGCCACCATCCTGGCCGCGGACGGCAGCACGGTCATCGCCAAGGTTGTTCCGCCCAACGGCAATCGGACGCCGGTACCGCTGTCGGAGGTGCCGCAGCCGGTGCGCGACGCGATGATCTCGGCCGAGGACCGCGATTTCTACACCAACCCGGGCTATTCCACCTCCGGCTTCTTGCGCGCGGCCAGGGACAATGTGCTCGGCAAGGATGACGCGGGCGGTGGCTCGACCATTACCCAGCAGTATGTGAAGAACGCCTTTCTCGGCTCGGAGCGCACGCTCACCCGCAAGATGCGGGAGCTGATCATCGCCGCGAAGATGTCGCGGCAGTGGAGCAAGGACGACATTCTCGCGGCCTACCTCAACACCATCTACTACGGCCGCGGCTCGTACGGCATCGCCGCGGCGTCGAAGGCGTACTTCGATAAACCGCCCGCGCAGCTGACCCTGGCCGAGGGTGCGGTGCTGGCCGCGCTGGTCCGCACGCCGTCCATCCTGGATCCGGAAACCCATCTGCCGGACCTGAAGACCCGCTGGCGGTATGTACTCGACGGCATGGTGGAGATGGGGGCGCTCGCCCCCGGTGATCGCGACGCGACGGAGTTCCCGCCCATCGTCCCGATCACCGAGATCGCCGACGGCAACTCGGCCCGCGGCCCGGAGGGCCTGATCCGCACCCAGGTGCTGCGCGAATTGCGCACCGCGGGCATCGGCGAACGCGAGTTGAATACCGGCGCATTGCAGATCACCACCACCATCGATGCCAAGGCCCAGCAGGCCGCGTTCGCGACGATCGACGACCGGCTCGACAATCAGCCGTCCGAGCTGCGCGCGGCGGTGGTCTCGATCGATCCGCGCTCGGGTGCGGTGCGCGCCTATTACGGCGGTTCCGACGGCATCGGCTTCGACTTCGCGCAAGCCCCGCTACAGACCGGTTCGGCCTTCAAGGTTTTCGCGGCGATCGCCGCCCAGCAGCAGAGCATTCCGCTGTCCAGGGTCCTGGACAGTTCACCGGTCACCGACCGCGGCACCCTGATCACCAATGTGGACGGCGAGTCGTGCGGCAGATGTTCCATGGCCGAAGCGCTGAAACGCTCGCTGAACACCAGCTTCTACCGGCTCACCATGTCGATGTTCGACGGGCCGAAGGCGATCGCCGACGCGGCGCACCAGGCGGGCATTCCGGAGGAGATCCCCGGTGTCGCCGGTAAGTCCCTGACCGAGGACGACGGCCGTCCCCTCAATGGAATCGTCTTGGGGCAGTATCTGGTTCGCCCGATCGATATGGCCTCCGCCTACGCCACCATCGCCGCGTCCGGGATCTATCACGAGCCGTACTTCGTGCAGCGGGTGGTGGCCGGTGACGGCCGGGTGCTGCTCGACCGCGGCGCCCCGGAGAATCAGGTGGGTAAGCAGCCGACGCCCGGACAGCAGCGCATTCCCCGCCAGATCGCCGAGAACACCCTTCAGGCCATGACTCCCATCGCCGCCTACTCCAAAGGGCACGGGCTCGCGGGCGGACGCCCTTCCGGCGCCAAGACCGGCACCACGCAGCTCGGCGAGAGCGATCTGAACAAGGACGCGTGGATGATCGGCTTCACCCCGTCGCTGTCCACCGCGGTGTGGATCGGCACCGAACGGTCGCAGCCGATCCGGACCGCCCGCGGGGCCGATATCTACGGCTCTGGTCTGCCCGCCGATATCTGGAAGCAGATGATGGACGGCGCGCTGGAAGGTACTCCGGTGGAGCAGTTCCCGACCCCCGCGCTGCTCGGCGGAATTACCCCTGGACCCAAACCCGGCAAACCCTCTGGCGGACCCTACGACATCCTGAATCCCCCGCAAACCACGCAAGAGGAGCCCGCGGACATCGCCCCGCCCACCTCCGAGCAACCTCGCCAAGTGGAGATCTTTCCCGGCCTGAACGTCCCGGTGCCCCGGTAGTTATCCGGCCGTGCCATCTAGTGTCGATCTTGTGACCTACGCCGCCCCCGGGGAACGCACGACATGGCAGCATCGTTTGCCAGAGTGAGAGCGAAAGCAAGGCAACGGCACCGGAAGGCAGGAGCGCGTCGGCACCGCGAGGAAGCGGGCCGACGCCGAAGCCGAGGGAACGATGCGGAAGGATATGCGCTCGAGCGACGACAGACTAGACATAGGGGCTACGCCGGTGGATTTCAATGTCGTTGACCAGCCCGAGACGCTGGTGGCTGGGACGGTACTGCGCAGCCCGGCGCTCGCGGTCGAAGGCCCACGCCGTGCCAAGGTGGAGGAGGCGTGGAAGCGAAATCTCGCGCGTCGCCTGCCCGGCCCGCCGACCACCGCATACGTCGATCATGCGCCGGAGATCAATTCATACCTGACCCATATCGTCGGCTACCGGTGCCGCAGTCTCGCCGACCTGCTGCCGGGTGACGTGTTGGCTCGGGTGCCCGCGGGGCGCTTCGCGCGATTCACGGCGAGTGGTGACAATCTCGGTGACACGATCGTCAGTATTTGGCGGGCGGTGTGGGACGCGGAGGCCGCGGGGAGGTTCGTCCGGTCCTATACCGGCGACTGGGAGCATTATCCCGATTCCCGCACGGTCGAGGTATTCGTGGCGCTGGCGACCGAACCGAGTGACGGGTAGGAACTGACTGTGGACTTCGAGATCGTCACATTGGACGAAAGCCTGGTCGCCGGACTAACGATCCCGCTGGCCGGGCGCGAGGTGACCGCGCGCGATCTGGATCTGGTGAACTTCACCTGGGATCGCTATCTGGCCAGGGAGAAGAACGTGCCGCGCGTCGCGGCCTATATCGGGCAGAACGATCACGCCGTCGCGGTGCTCGGCTACGAGGTCGGGGATATGGACGAGATGGACGCGGGCGATGTGCTGACCCGCATCCCGCACGGGCGCTACGCGAAATTCGTTGTCTCCGATAAGCCTTACGATCTGTTGCGCACCGCGTGGGCCCAGGTCGCCAAGGCCGAGAGCGCGGGCATCATCACCCGCTCGCATACCGCGGAGATCGAGCGCTACACCGGACCGACCTCGGTCGAGGTGTACGTCTCACTGGACTGAAACGTCAGGCCTGCGTGCCGTGTATACGGAAAGCGGCCCCCAGCCGGGGGCCGCTTTCGGCTAACGGGCTCAACCCGGTTGGCTCACGGGCGGTCGAACTCGCCGTCGGTGACACCCGCGGTGAAGGCGGTCCACTCGCCGGGGGTGAAGATCAGCGCCGGACCGGTGGGGTTCTTGGAGTCACGGACGCCGACCTTGTCCCCATCGAGGAATGCGACCTCCACGCACTGCCCGCTTGTCTCGCTGTAGGTGCTCTTGAACCAGTGCGCCCCGGACAGGTCAACGTCCACTGTCAAATCTCCTTGCTACCTGCCGGAACAGGTCTCGCGTCGTTGTCGTATCCAACGCAGTGCGCCGAACGGCCTCGGCGAATTCATGGTAGCGCCGGACAAGTTCGGGCCGCTCCAGGTATAAATCGCTGCTCATCGCACCATCGAGATACACAACGGGCGGCTCGACAGGCTGGCCTTTGCTGTCGGTGCCGAAGTCGAGCAACACAAACGGGATCGCGGGCAGACCCCAAACGGAACCTGCCGTGAATGGGTGTACTCGAAGGGAGACGTTCGGCAGCTTGCTCATCTCGGCGAGTCGGCGCAGCTGTGTGGACATCACCTTGGGGCCGCCGACAACTCGATGTAGAGCGGATTCGTGGAGCAGTACATCCAGCGTGAGCGGGCTTGCTTTGCGTGTGACGATGATCTGCCGCTCGAGTCGGACCTGTACTCGCCGCTCGATGTCTTCCTCGTTGCCATCGGCGAAGAACGCGCTGATCATGCCTCGTGCGTAGTCCGCGGTTTGCAGCAGGCCTGGTATCAGTTCTTGGTACGACACCAGTGTGCGTGCGGATCGTTCCATGCCGACGTACATATTGAACGCGTCCGAGAAGAGTCCGCCGAGAGAGGTGATCCCGCCCTCATCCCTGGCCGCCGCTGCTCGCGACGCGAGCCCCACAGCTCGCTCGGTCTCGTCGGCATCTACTTCGTACAGCGAGCACAGTTCGCGTACGTCCTGGCGTCTGGGATTGACGGTGCGCCCGGCCTCCAAGCGCTGTAGAGCGTTATAACTGAGCTGGACTTCCCTCGCTGCGTGCTGGATCGTCAAGCCTTGTCGCTCACGGGTTTCGCGGAGGAACCTACCCAACTGGCGGCGCAGCAGGGTCGGAGACTCGTCCTGGGACATCGCATCGCTCCTCGATGTGAACTCAATTCCGCGGGATTTCTGAACACGTCTTACCGCACATCCGCACACCTTCCTGGGGCTTTGAACAAGTTCGTCTGAACATTCAGATTTGGCTAGTGCACGTGGGAAGCCGGTGGTGTGCTACGTGAGCGCCCGGAGATAGCTCACTTCCCACACCAGGAGTTGTCAGGGGCACCGGGCGCACCTAAATCACCGTGACAGGGGGTTCACAATGCCCGCGCCAGCTGCACCCGGTGACGTCCTTCATGGGTGTCACTATCTCCGCACCGTCAGCGGATTGCCTTGCCACATAGACGAACACAGCCGTCTCGCCGTGTTGGTCGGTGGGAACGTCGGTGCCCTGATCATGTCCGAGTACTGGGGCCATTGCGTCAAAGACCGACTCTCGGGCTTCGGCATGGTCGGGCCGATCGTCTGGCATCCGTTCAATCAGCTCACCGTCATCACCGGCCTCTACGATCCGGCTCACCTCGATCAGCGGCGAGTCTCGGAGGTGCTTCGGGAGACAGATTCGGTACTGATCGAGCCGGGCCAGGTGCTGACCCTGCCGACACCGGGAGACAGCAGCCGGGGATGGGAAACACCGCCACGAAACAGCTTTCGACCGGCGATGTCGTCCGTGCTTGCCGCACTGGTCGCGTGTGTGGATCAGCGGCGTCGATGAACGCCGATATCTCCCCGTTGCCGCACGAGCAAGATGTTCATCTGTCGGTGTTCCTGCACGGGCTTCGATTCGACTACAAAGCCTGTGTGACGGCGGCTTTCGTATTCGTGCAGGTGTGGCGGGACACGCACTTCGAGGATGCTGTGACCGTATTCGCTGGCGGTACGAGTGGCCTCCCACGGCTTCCGAACGAACGGCTGTACCTGGAGCCGTGAGACAGGTTCGGCCGTGACGCGGCAAGCGCGAGTTATTGCGAGTCGAGCAGTTGCCGAACACGACGGAAACGGTTGTGCCACCACGTGACTCGCGCAGGGTCGGGGTGGCGGTAGCGGTCGAGCAGTTCGGGGTCCGGTTGCGGCGGGGTCCGCGGGACGGGGAGATATCCGTCGACCGGGCGTAGCGATTCGGCGACCATGTCACCCTCGAACAGCGAGAGGGTGCCGAGCCCGCAGGCGAAGTCGAGGTCGGGCAGCGCGCCCGCCAAAGCCAGTTGGGCGGCGAGACCGACGCTGGTTTCCAGCGCCGAGGAGACCACACAGGGCAGCCCCGCGGCCTCGGCGACCCGCAGTGCCCGCCGGACCCCGCCGAGTGGAGTGCATTTGAGGACGGCGATATCGGCGGCGCCCGCCACCGCCACGCGCAACGGATCCTCGGCGCGGCGGATGGATTCGTCGGCGGCGATGCGGACGTCCACCTTGCGGCGCACCTCGGCCAATTCCTCGATGGTCCGGCACGGCTGTTCGACATACTCCAGACCGCCTGCCGCGCGATCGATGCGGTTGATGTGCGCGATCGCGGTCGGAACATCCCAGACCGCGTTGGCATCCACCCGCACGGCTCCGTCCGGGCCGAGTGCGGCGCGGACCGCCTCGACACGGGCCAGATCCTCGCTCAGCGATTCGGGATGGTCGGCGACCTTCACCTTCGCGGTGCGGCAGCCGGATCCCACGACGATCGCGTGCGCGCGTTCCGGATCCACCGCGGGCACCGTGCAATTGATCGGGATCCGATTCCGCACCGGCTCCGGCCATCCGAGGGTGATCTGCTCCACCGCGGTGGCCAGCCACCCCGCCGCCTCCCGGTCGTCGTACTCCGGAAACGGACAGAACTCACCCCACCCGAGCGGCCCGGGAATCAGCATCCCCTCCCGCACGGTGATGCCACGGAAGCGTGTCCGCAGCGGGATCGCGTAGACAACGGGCTCGATATCGTCGGTCATCGGCTGCCAGCCTACGGAACGGATGTGGCATTCGGCCGTACGCGCCGTTCCGGTCCATGCTGAAAGTATGGGTTCGGATCCGAGACGCTGGTTGGCCGAGATCCTGCGGGTGCTATCGGCCGCGGTATTCGCCATCGGATGCGGCTGGTTGGCGGCGAGTCTCATTCCGCTGTACGACCTGGTGGCGCGCGGCGTCGATACCGGGAGCGGCGCACGCTATCTGCCGCTGGCCCACGGCGTCGCGTGGACCGGCATCGCCTTGTCCGCGGTGGCGGCGGGTATCCAACTGGCGGAACGGCTTCGGGCGCGCCGACCTATCGGCTGGACGCCGCTGGTCGCGGTGCCGTTGATTGTGGAATCCTGGCTGGTGGGGCTACTGGTCGCGCTGGTGCTGGTCTCGATCTGAGTGGTGGCGGCGCCCGGCCGAGTGGGTGGGCGCCGCCTCGTATCTCAGAGCCGCTCGAGGATCGTGGCGTTGGCGAGACCGCCTGCCTCGCACATGGTTTGGAGGCCGTAGCGGGCGCCGCGTTCCTGCATAGCGTGCACCAGGGTGGTCATCAGCCGGGCGCCGGAGGCGCCGAGTGGGTGGCCGATGGCGATGGCGCCGCCGTTGACATTGACCCGCGACAGGTCGGCGCCGGTATCGTGCGCCCAGGCCAGCACCACCGGTGAGAAGGCCTCGTTGATCTCCACCAGATCGATATCGGACAGCTGGAGTCCGGCCCGCTGCAAAACCTTCCGGGTGGCGGGGATGACCGCGGTGAGCATCAGCAGCGGATCGTCACCGGCGACGGCGAAGCTGTGCAGCCGGGCCAGCGGCTTCAGTCCGAGTTCGCGGGCGCGTTCACCGGTCATGATCAGGACCGCGGCACTGCCATCGCTGACCTGGCTCGCCGTGGCCGCCGTGATCTGCCAGCCGATTTCCGGGAAGCGGGCGGCCATGGCTTCTTCGTAGTACGCGGGCCGCAGCGTGGCCAGGGTTTCCAGGGTGCTGCCCACCCGGATGCCCTCATCGGTCCGGAGGCCCGCGATGGGGGCCAGTTCGCCCGTGAAGGAACCGTTCTTCGTTGCCAGGGCGGCCTTTTCGTGGCTGCCGAGGGCGAACTCGTCGAGCTGTGCGCGGGTCAGGCCCCAGCGCGCCGCGATCAGTTCGGCGCTGATGCCCTGTGAGACCAAGCCCTCCGGGTACCGCTGCGCGAAGCCGACGCCGGAGAGATCGTCGGATCCGATCATGTTGGCGCCCATCGGAATCCGGCCCATCGACTCGACGCCCGCGGCGACCACGATGTCGTACGCGCCGGATATGACGCCCTGTGCGGCGAAGTGGATGGCCTGCTGGCTGCTTCCGCACTGCCGGTCCACGGTGGTCGCGGGCACCGATTCCGGATAGCCCGCGGCCAGCGCCGCCCGCCGGGTCATATTGGCGCCCTGCTCGCCGACCTGGGTGACGATGCCGCCGATCACATCGTCGATGAGGGCGGGGTCGATGCCGCTGCGGTCCGCGATCTCGCGCAGGCTGTGCGCGAGCAGGTCCACCGCGTGCACGTCGTGCAGCGCGCCGTTGGGCTTGCCCCTGCCGATCGGGGTGCGTACCGCCTCGACGATCACCGCGTCTCTCATGGTGCTTCCTTTCGGAGCGCGAGCCCGGCCTCCGGCCTGACTCTATTGGCTTATAGTCAGAGTAACGTCTGGATATAGTCGACTCAAGTCAGAAATCGCTATGATGTGCGTCATGGCAGCCGTAATGGAAGGACCGTTGGCCGATCTGAGCTCGTGGCAACCCGAGGGATGCTCCATCGCCAGAGCGATGGATCTGATCGGCACCCGCTCCGCGATCCTGATCCTGCGCGAGGCGTACTACGGCACCCGCCGGTTCGACGGTTTCGCGGCTCGCGTCGGCATCACCGACGCGGCGGCCTCGGCGCAACTGCGCAAACTGACCGAGGCGGGTCTGCTGGCCAAGCGGCCGTATCGGGAGGAGGGCAAGCGCACCAGGCACGAGTATGTACTCACCGATATGGGCCGCGACCTGCTGCCCGCGGTACTGGCACTGATGCAGTGGGGCGACAGCTACCTACAGCCCGGCCCGCCGCCGCTGCTGCTGGTCGAGGAGTCGACCGGCGCGCCGGTGCGCGTCGAGGTGCGCAGCGCGAGCGGCACCGAGATCACCCTGGAACAGCTCGGGGTGCGGCTCAACGAGGACTATCGGCGCGTGCTGCGGGGCGGCGGCACGGCGTAGTCGCAGGTGGTAGGGGTGACAAGGCTGCGAGGCCACGGGGTCGTCTGGTCGAGGTGCCGGTACATGGTGGGCGGGTGACGCCGAACTCGGCAGCGATTCGATCAACGGTGGAGCGGCGTTTGCCTTGCTTGTGAGTTCGTCGTACATCTGGTGCCGGTGACGACCGCAGCACCGGGTATGACCCAGGCATGTAGCTGAGCTGGGCCGCCACGGAGCTGCACATTGCCACTGCGAGTCCGCCGGCTTATCTGCGAGTCGCTGACGGAGTGCCGTCTGTTCGGTCACCATGCTGGCTATCTCCGGGTTGATGCGTGATCCGGGATCGAGTCCGAGGACCCGATGACGCGTCTCTCGTTCGACAGCTACTTCTCGGGCCTTATCGTGGCGGCGAGGACCGACTTGCCGTTGGGCACCGAGAATGCCAATTGTTCAGTGCGACAGCTAGTTTACCGATCCTAAGGAGGCCTCGATGGTCAAGCTCCCGGTCGATCTGTCCCGATTTCCCCGGGTTGCCTTGGGTAACTGGCCCACACCGCTCGAGGATTGCCCGCGTCTGACGAAGGCGCTCGGCGGGCCGCGCATTCTCGTCAAACGCGACGACGTCAACGGACTCGGCGTCGGCGGCAACAAGCTGCGCAAACTCGAGTTCCTGTTGGGTGCGGCGCTCACCGAAGGCGCCGACACGATAGTCACTTTCGGCGGAGTGCAGACCAACCACGGTCGCCTCACGGCGGCCGCGTGCGCCCGCCTCGGGCTGCGCTGCGAGCTGGTTCTGACCCGACGGGTGACCCGCGTGCCCAGGTCGAACACGCTTGTTGCGCCGCAGAACGGTGAGGCGTACGAGCGGTCCGGCAATGTTGTACTCGACCGGCTTTACGGTGCACGAGTGCATGTGTGTGATGACGACTTCCAGGCCGAGGTCGCCGCTGAGCGGATCGTCGCGGGATTGAACACGCAGGGTCGCAGGGTCGCTTCTATACCGGTCGGCGGATCCAATGCGTTAGGCGTGCTCGGCTACCTGGCCAGCGCTCTCGAACTGAGGGCGCAGCTCGAGAGCATGGACGAGAGGGCAAGCCGCATCGTGTGCGCGATCGGCAGCGCCGGTACCGCAGCCGGTCTCGCGCTCGGCACTGCGCTGATGCACTGGCCGGTGACCGTGGATGCAGTGTCTGTGTCGAACACGGTGCAGGAGTGCCTTGCCGATATCGACCGACTGGTCGGCGACGCGGCGACGCTGCTCGGTGTGCGCTCACCAGTGCTGGACCACGTGCAGGTGACCGACCGTGCGCTCGGCGAAGGCTACGGGATGACCACAGCGGCGGTGTGGGATGCGATCCGGTTGTTCGGTCGTACCGAGGGCATCACCCTCGATCCCGTCTACACCGGTAAGACGGCCGCCGCTCTCATCGACGCGATTCGCGGCGCTGAGATCCCCGCTTCCGAAACGGTGGTGTTCCTGCACACCGGCGGTCTTCCTGGTCTTTTCGGGTATGTACCAGAGCTGATCGAGGAGGCTGAGGGCTGACCCGTCTGCCGACACCTGCCACGATTTTCGAGGATTCGGAACGAAAACTCCTTGTGATCACAGACATTGACTGTTCTCTGGGCGTCCGTCAGAATCGCTGTATGGCAGGTGAGTCACCTATTCGAGCCATGATCGCACGCAAGAGCCTCGTTGATCAGAGTCCGCCGCACGGTTTTGTCGAGGACTGCCTGTTCCCCTGGCCGGAGGCAGGTCTTCCGCCATTCGGTGCGATGAGCTGTTGTATCTCTGCGGGTGCGCGATCCGACCCCGACAGCCATAACCAGGACGAGATCGCTTTCATCTACCGCGGATTCGGGGAAGTCATCATTGGGGCGGATGTTTCGCCGATACGTCAGGGGGACGTCGTATTGATACCGCGCAATGCCGACCATATCTTCAGCAACACCAGCAAGGAGGGGGATCTAGCATTCTTCTCCGTGTGGTGGCCGCGGATCGAACCGCAGACCTGACGCCGGAGCAGCGATGCCAGGGGAAGCATTCACGGTGGCGAAATATATGCTGTCCGCCAACGAGATCGAACAGGTGTACTGGCTCGCGGACTCGCTCGGCGAGCCCGGGCAACGCATCGACGACGGGCTCTTCCTCGCCCGGGTCGCGATGCATGCAAGGGAGCTACCGCGCAACCTGCGGCGCTTCCTGGCGGATTTCCGGGCGAGCAACCGGTCTCCCGCGTGCCTGGTGCTCGGCTATCCCGTCGATGAGGTGCGTATGGGCCCTTCGCCGACGGCATGCAATCGCCTGCGCGAGAAGACGATCGATGAGATTCGACTGGAAATTGCGGCGATCCTGATCAGCTCATGCCTCGGTGATGTCTTCGGTTGGCGACTTCAGCACGAGGGCTCCATCATCCACGATTTGGCACCGAGGCCCGAACATGAGGATGTCGGTCTCGGAACCGGTAGCCGACAGCACATCAACTGGCACACTGAGGATTCCTTCCATCCGTACCGTGCCGACTATGTTGGGCTGTTCTGCGTGCGCAACAGCCACAGAGTGGCGACGACGATCGGTGCGCTCGACCCCGATCAGTTGAGCAAGCGGCACCGTCGACTTCTCTCCGCTCCACTCTTCACATTTCGGCCCGACCCTTCCTATCTGATGTCGAAAGCCCATCCGCTGCCCGGTACGGATCGAGGTGGAATTCTGTTCGGCGACCCAGAAAATCTCTGCCTGCGGTTCGATCAGGATTACATCGACTGGCCGGACGATATAGATGGGATCGC
This sequence comes from Nocardia sp. NPDC050710, assembly GCF_040654375.1. NCBI lineage: Bacteria > Bacillati > Actinomycetota > Actinomycetes > Mycobacteriales > Nocardiaceae > Nocardia > Nocardia sp. NPDC050710. The sequence continues at coordinate 185,308 of NZ_JBFAHV010000005.1, forward strand.
TGAAGCGGTCGAGACGCTACGGCGTGTCATCGAAGCAAGCCTGATCCACATGCCGCTGAGGTCGGGAGATTTTCTACTGCTGAACAATCGGCGCGCGGTGCATGGCAGGCCAGCGTTCACGCCCACTTATCGGGGAACCGACAGGTGGCTCAAGCGGATCAATATCACTCGAAATCTGGAGCGTTCTCGCCGACGTCGACAGTCCGACTTCGATCGGGTGATCTACGTCTGACCGCAACGGATTCTGAACGGCGTGTCCACAGTTTCAGCCGAGGCTTTCTTCGTCGAGATCGGCGAGTTCTCGTCGAACGCGCTCCGCATCGGTCGGGCGGTATTTTTCCTTGTAGATACGCAAGGCCGCGGCCCACGCCTCGCGGGCCAAGTCGGAACGACCCTGTGTGGCGTGAATCTGCCCCATCCGGTCGAGGGTATCGGCCTGGTAGTAGGTGCTGTTGAGATCGCGGAACACCGCGAGAGCGTCCCGATAGAAGTCGAGAGCGTCCTCCAGTCGGTGGGTGCGCTGCGCCACATATCCCAGGCTGACAAGGGTATTCGCCTCGCCTACGCGGTAGTCGTGCCGCCTGCAGAGGCGAAGTGCCGCCTCGCAATGCTCCTGCGCCTGCCCGAAGTCGCCGAGTCGAGATTCGAACCATCCTGTCGCATTGAGCATCGCTGCCTCCCGAACCTCTTGGCCGAGAGCTTGATACAGATGTAACGCGGCGGTGGCGTGCTCCAGTGCGCTCCGGTCGTTTCCTTGCCTCCCGCAAGCCCAGGTGAGAATCCGGTGGGCATGCGCTTGTGCGAGCGGATCGTCGGCATCTTCGGCCACTCGTAAGGCATTGCCCAATTCACGGAGAGCGTCGGCGTGGTTGCCCAGATTGAGGTGGGCGTCACCGAGCAGCCGGTGCGCCAACGACAGAACGGCGGGGTTTCCGACTGCGCGCGCGGAGATCAGACTGGTCTCCCAGGCTGAGCGCCATTCGTGCAGGTGCCCGCGTCTGTAGTGAAAGGTGTCGAGCGACCAAGCCAGCTGCCACGCAGAATTGTGCTCGCCCAGCTCAACAGCGAGCCGCTGAGTGGCGAGCAAGTTGGCGTGCTCGGCTTCGAACCAGGCATCTGCTGCCGCCCGGTCACGCAAGGCAAGCGGGTGGCAGTCGGGACCGGGCTCGTTGATCTCGATCGGATGCCGGTGTGGATCCAGCAGGCGCTCGGCGGTGTGCGCGGTGTGCAGGTAGAACGCCATCAGCCGGCGTAGCGCCGCGTGCCGTCTGCTTTCGGACAGACTCTGGCGAGCCTGTTCGGTTGCGTACAGGCGGAGCAGATCGTGGAAGCTGTAGCGACCCGGTACCGGTTGACTCACCAGGTGAGCGACTTCCAGCTGAAGTAACTGTGCCCGGATGCGGGCCACGGGAAGCCCGGCCAACTCTGCCGCCGCCACGAGACTGATGTCCGGTCCCGATGCGAGACCCAGCAGCCCGAATAATGCGGCGACGTCGTCGGGCAGCGCTCGGTAGGAGAACGAGAACACGGCCCGCAAGTTCAGGGGGATCTCTCCGGCATCCAAATAATCGAGCCGAGCGTTCTGATCACACAGTTCGTCGGCCAGCGCAGCCAGGGGAAAGCTCGGGTGGGCGGTTGCGCGGGCGGCCACGATGCTCAGAGCCAACGGTAGGCCCGCGCAGTATTCCAGGAGCTCGACTACGGCGTTCGGCTCAGTATTCAGTCGTGCCTCACCGATGTGACCGGCCAACAATTGGCGGGAGTCGCGCTCGGGCAGCACCGTCAAATCCACCAACCGCGCCCCGTGGCCCACGACCAGCCCGGCCAGATGAAGACGACTGGTGACCAATACGGTGCAGGCGCGGCCACCCGGCAAAAGCGGGGCAACCTGCTGTGTCTCGCGGGCATTGTCCAACACGATCAGCATGCGTCGGTCGGCCACCAGGCTGCGATACAGCCCGATCTGCGCGTCCAGATCGACGGGTAGCTTGGTCGGATCCTCACCAAGCGCGTGTAGGAAGCCCCGCACCGCCTCGGCGACCGACATCGGTTCGGCGGTTGGCGAGAATCCCCGCAGATCGACGAACAGCTGGCCGTCGGGAAACCGGTCTGCGTATTTATGTGCCCAATGCACCGACAACCAGGTCTTCCCGATGCCGCCGACGCCTCCGATAGCCGAAATCACCACGGTCGCAGCGGATCCCGACGCATCCTCTAGCATATCTGTTAGTGTGGCCAGCTCCGTCTCGCGTCCAGCGAACCGGCGTGGCGCCGGCGGCAGTTGCCTCGGCACCACTCGCTTGACAGTGTCGCCGCTGAAGAATTGATTGTGCTGATCGCCGCCGGATTGAAATACCTTGCCGTGGCCGAACACCTTTGCTTGCTGCTCAGCCTGTCGAGCCGGATCCGCGTTGTGGTCACTCGGCGAATGTGCCTCAGGCATAGCGGAACTCAAACTCCGCGGTTGTATTGGTCCCGACCGGCCTGGAATATGCGAGCGTCACCGGATGCGGTGGCGGTCTGTACAACATGCTGCACCTGAGCCTGTTCGTCGGCTGACAATGCCGGGGTCCATTGCTTGTCCAGCAGGTTGCGTAGTTCCGCCTCGAGGGCGGGATGGTCGGCCAACAATCGACTAAATTTGCGCTGCCAGTCCTTGGCCAGCTCATGCTCGGTATCCGTATCACCAGCTTCGCGCGCCGCCAGCACCTCTCCCCGAACGTCTGTCAATTCCGCCTCGATGGCCGGAACTCGCTCCGGGTGGACTCGGCGCCACAGCGCGGCCGCGCCGGCCCGAATCTCCTTCCATCCGTCAGTAGCCATCGCCGTCACCAACGTCGTGCCTGCCACCAACAACAGTGGGTCCACATATCCCCCCAAGGTTCGAGATGCCGAACAATGTTCTGCGGCCAGTCTATGCCGCAGCTCGTGTTGTCGTACGTAAAAGCCTTACGGCATGGGAGAGTTCATCGCTGAACAGAACTCGATGCCGCACATCGTCCATGTCTCGTGCCGCCGTGGAGACACCAGATGACCGCGATCGGTCGCCACCCAACGCCACTGGCATTCCCCCGGTGGGACCGTCCGCGCACGCGAAAGCCGGGCCGGCGACGAACCGCCGCCGACCCGGCTTCGGGGACATTCAGTTCAACCGGCTGCCGTCGGCGGCCGAGAAGAAGTAGGTGTGCTCGGCGCTGGTGGTCAGGTGCACCCGGGTGCCCTTGGCCGGGGGGTTACGCCAATCCGCCCGCGCCACAATGGATTCACCCGCACCGTTGAGCTGGCCCTCGGCGACGGTGCGGCCGTAGATGTAGGCATCGGAGCCGAGCTCCTCCACCACATCGACCTCCATCTCGATGCCCTTGGTCAGCCCGCCGTTGCCGAGCTCGAAGTGCTCGGGCCGGATGCCGACGACCACGGTACCTTCGGTCGAGTCGGCCACCGAGCGCGGCAGCGGCAGCGCGTATCCGCCCAGCGTGACGCTGCCGTTGTCCACCGGAAGGGTGAACATATTCATCGCGGGCGAGCCCATGAACCCGGCGACGAACGCATTGGCCGGGTCCCGGTACAAATCGCGCGGGGTCGCGCACTGCTGCAACAGCCCGTCCTTGAGCACCGCGACCCGGTCGCCCATGGTCATCGCCTCGACCTGATCGTGGGTGACGTACACGGTGGTGGTGCCGAGGCGGCGCTGCAACTGCGCGATCTGGGTGCGGGTCTGAACTCGCAGCTTGGCGTCCAGATTCGACAGCGGCTCGTCCATCAGGAACACCTGCGGCTGGCGCACGATCGCCCGGCCCATCGCGACCCGCTGGCGCTGGCCACCGGACAGCGCCTTGGGCTTGCGGTCCAGATAGGGCTCCAGGTCGAGCAGCTTGGCCGCCTCCAGCACGCGCTGTTGCTTCTCCGCCTTGGCGACCTTGGCCAGTTTGAGCGCGAAGCCCATATTCTCGGCGACGGTCATATGCGGGTAGAGCGCGTAGTTCTGGAACACCATCGCGATATCGCGTTCCTTGGGTTCGGCATGGGTCACATCGTTGGCGCCGATCAGGATCCGCCCGCCGTTCACCTCTTCCAGTCCCGCGAGCATGCGCAGCGAGGTGGATTTCCCGCAGCCGGACGGGCCGACCAGAACCAGGAATTCGCCGTCGCTGATCTCCAGATCCAGCTGGTCGACGGCCGGTTTCGCCGCGCCGGAGTAGAGCCGGGTCGCGCCGTCGAAGGTCACTGATGCCATGACAAATACACATCCCATCACCGGCAGGAACGTGCCGGACGATCCGAGTAAGGGTTGACCGGCGATCCTACGGTGTTTGCGCGTTTCGCGCACGATCTGCTCGAGTTCGCGCGAGCGGCAATTGCCCGGCCGAATCGGGGTCGCGCCGGTAGCCTCGATCGGGAACCAACCCGAACTGCGAGGAGCGCCTCATGAGTCGTCCTGTTCGTATCGGAGTTCAACTACAGCCGCAGCACGCGCCCAAGTACCGACTCATCCGCGACGCGGTCCTGCGGGCCGAGGACGCTGGCGTAGATATCGTCTTCAACTGGGACCACTTCTATCCCCTGACCGGCGATCCGGTCGGCGCGCACTTCGAATGCTGGACCATGCTCGGCGCCTTCGCCGAACAGACCGAACGGGTGGAGATCGGCGCGCTGGTCACCGGCGGCGGCTACCGCAATCCTGATCTGCTCGCCGATATGGCGCGCACCGTGGACAACATCAGCGACGGACGCCTCATCCTCGGCATCGGCGCGGGCTGGTTCCAGAAGGATTACGACGAGTACGGCTACGAGTTCGGCACCGCGGGCACCCGGCTCGCGCTGCTGAAGGAGAATATGGCCCGGCTCACCGCCCGCCTGAAGAAGCTGAATCCGCAGCCCGCGCGTCGGATCCCGATCCTCATCGGTGGCGGCGGGGAGAAGAAGACGCTGCGGCTGGTCGCCGAGTACGCCGATATGTGGCATACCTTCGCCGACCTGGACATGCTCGCGCACAAGAACCGGGTGCTCGCCGAGCACTGTGCCGCGGTCGGCACCGACCAGGCTCGGATCGAGCGATCGGTGAACTGGCCGGGGGTCGAGAAGGCGCCGGAGTTGGTCCGGGCGGGTGTGACGACCTTCACCATCGGTATCAGCGGACCCGACTACGACCTGGGCGAGGTCGAGCGGGCGGTGCGCTGGCGCGACGAGGTCAATCCGGAGCCGGTCAGCGGGATCGCCTGAACCTGCCCCACCCGAAGCATGCCCCGGAGGGTAGCTGCGGATTAGCACCTGTTCCCGCACAAGACCGTCGCGGATAACGTCGCGCTGGGCCCGCGCAAACTGCGCAGCCTTTCCAAGGATGCGGCACGGACGTTGGCGGTCGAGCAACTCGAGGTCGTCGGGCTGGCCGATCTGGCCTCCGGCGGCATGTCGATGGTCGTCGTGACGCATGAGATGGGCTTCGCCCGCAGCGTCTCCGACAGTGTGGTGTTCATGGACGCGGGTCAGGTGGTGGAGACCGGGACACCGGACGCGCTGTTCGACAACGCGCAGACCGACCGGCTGCGGCGGTTCCTGTCACAGGTGCTGTGAGGCCGTTGTAGCGTACGATCAGCTACCTGCATGGATGCGCACCTGTTAATGTGTTTATGTGCACAGATCCGCTTGTTCATGAGCATGGGAAGAAGGAATTCCGATGACCACAGCACATGCGCAGCACACCGAACACGATCACGTTCACGGCCCGGGTTGCGGCCATACCGAGGTTCCGCACGGTGATCACGTGGACTACGCGCACGACGGCCACCTGCATCGCGAGCACAACGGTCACTACGACGAATGCGAGCCGTCGGGTCACGTCGAGTGCGCCTCCCACGAGCACGTGCACGGCCCCGGCTGCGGCCACCAATCGGTCCAGCACGGCGACCACGTCGATTACCTGCACGATGGCCACCGCCACGCGGTCCACGATGGGCATTACGACGAGCACTGACCGCGCATCGCCGCCGCGGACGACGGCCGGGTAGCCGTCGGCGCGGCGGTTGGGCGGCGCGTCGCCCGCGTCCGGCAACCCCGGTTCGGTAATTTCGTCCGGCCGTGCCCGCTAGGGTCGACCGTGTGATCGAGGCAATCAAGGTTCCCACCGCGGCAGGTACCTTCGACGCGCTCGCCTGCGGGGCGGCGGGTGGGCGCGAAGTGCTATTGCTGCACGGGTTTCCGGAGGCGGCGATCCAGTGGGAATTCCAGCTCGGCGCGCTGGGTAACGGCGGCTGTCAGGTCGTCGCCCCGGATCAGCGCGGGTATTCGCCGGGCGCGCGTCCCGAGCGGGTTACCGATTACCGGCTGGAGGAACTGGTCGGCGATGTCGCCGCGATCGCCGACGAACTCGGCTGGCAGCGATTCGACCTCGTCGGACACGACTGGGGCGGCTACGTCGCCTGGGCCGCCGCGGCCGCCTTCCCGGCCCGCGTCCGCACCCTGACCGCGGTCTCCACGCCGCATCCCGCCGCTTTCCTGCGAGCCATGGCGGAGGATGAGGACCAGGCCCAGCGCTCCCAGTACTTCGATTTGTTCCGCAAGCCCCGGGTCGCCGAGCGGGTGCTGCTCGCCGACAATGCCGCCCGGCTCCGCAGGCTCTTCGACTGGAAGGTCCCCGAAGACCGCATCGACGACTACGTTCAGCGCCTCACCCAGCCCGAGGCTCTCACCGCGGCGCTGAACTGGTACCGCGCCATGCATCTCACCGGCCCCACCCCCGCTGTCGAGGTCCCCACCCTCTACGTCTGGAGCACCGACGACGGCGCCATCGGCTCCACCGCCGCCCTGTCCACCGCTCAGCACGTGACCGGTCCGTACCGCTTCGAAATGCTCGAAGACATCTCGCATTGGATCCCGGAACAGGCCCCCGAAGCCCTCACCATGCTGATCATGGAACACCTGCTGGCCCACCGGGGCTGATATTCACCGTCGGCCATCCGCAACCGGTGACGCTTCGAATATGTAACATGTTGAACATGAGTACACACAGCCTGCGTGATCTGCGGATGCAGCTCGGTGCCATCGTGCGCGGCGTGGCTGCGAGCGGCGAGGAAGCGATCATCACCGACAGCGGCAGCGAGGTCGCGGTGATCATCTCGATGGCCGACTACGAGCGGCTGCACGAGCATGCCGATCTGGTGGACGCACTGCGGCTGCGCCGCTTACGTGAGTCAGGCTACGAAGTCATGTCGATGTCGGAGATGCTCGACGCGTTGGGCGTCGATCCGGCCTCGGTCCTGGCTTCGTGAGAGCACAGTTTCATCCCGACGTACTGAAGCAGCTGCAGAAGCTGCCCCGCGACGTACTCGAAACCGCGCTGCACGCCATTATCGGGCTGACCGAGGACCCGCGGCCGACCGGTGCGAAGAAGCTTGTCGGTCAGGATGATTGGCGCATCCGGATCGGGCAGTACCGCATCGTGTACGAAATCGACGACGGCGAGCAGGTCATCACGATCATGACGGTGGCGAAACGGTCGGATGCGTATCGGTAGCGGTATCGACGGTGGCGAAGGCGGACCAGAGCAGGGGGGAGTATTCGATTGTCCGTAGGGTGCGCCAATTCGCGAGTTGTTCGCGTTGCCAGTCGGCGAGGGTGGTGACCGGGTCGGGGTGTTCGTGTGCGGTGTCGATGGCGCAGATGGCGGACTGGAGGGGGCGGGTGCCGGGAGCGGTGCCCGCGATGCGCTGGAACGCCAGATCGGTGGGGAGCGGCCAGCGGCTGGCGGTGACCAGTTCGGCCCCGCCGTTGAGCATGGCGGCGGTGAGTCCGAGTGCCTCGGAGAAACGCAGGTCGCCGCCGCTTTCGCAGGCGATGAGGGCGACCCGGCTCGGAATGGGCCAGAGTTCGCCGCCCGCGACGGGTTCCGGGTCGAGCGTGTGGGTGCCGAGGAGCAGATCCTTGGCGGAGAGGGGACGGTGGGTTCGGGTGGGTTCGGCGAAACCGCGGGTGTCGGCGGTGCAGGCCAGGTGCAGTTCCGCGTTCTCGCTGCGGCCCGATTCGGGGGCGGCGGCGGTGACATGACCGACATAGATCAGGCGGCTGGCACCTTGACGCAGGGTGTCGCTCAGCCATCCGCGGTCCAGATCGGTGCGGCGGAAGGCGTCGGCGGGGTCGGTGACCGCGGGCGATAGCCGTTGCCGCGAAAGGTATTCGGTGATTCGCTCGATGAGCGGGGTTGCGGTGCTCATGCGGCCGAGTACCGATCCGAGTGCCGAGTCGGCCCGGAATCCGGGGATGCGGGGGTCCAGAACCGCGACGATCGGCAGGTCACGATCATCGGTCCAGCAACGGGCAACGCGGCCCGGTGCGTGCACGATGCCCGCGGGGGCGAGCAGGCTGAGATCGGCGATATCGATCAGCCGCAGCGTCGGGGCGGGCGCGATGATCTCCCAGGGCACCTGTGCCACCCGGGGCGAAGGCTGTAGCCGAATATGCGGGCGGATGCCACGCTGGTGGAGCTCGGCGAGTTGCTCGGCCAGCCCGACGGGCAGCAGTGCCCGGGAAAGAGACTGCGCCAGAAGGTATTCGGTGTCGTGATCGGCGAATGCGCCGGTGCGCAGGGCGCGTTCGAGCCCATCGGGATCGCTCGGATCCGGCAGGGCGTCGGCCAGCCGCCGCACCGCCTCATCGATCGGCGTACCGGGCAGCATGCTCGCACCCCGCGGCGCGGTCTCCCCGACCCATCGCCAGGACATGTACAGATCGCCCGCATCGGCCATGCGCACCAGGACGGTCGGCCGCGTCATGCGGGCACCACCCGGTTGTCGCGTACGCGGCGCCCGTACCGCTGCTCGGCGGCGGCGATATAGGCGGCGAGGGCGATATGCCCGTCGGGTGCGACCGCGAGGCGTGGTGGCGGTGCGACGGGAAGGCCGGCGCCGGCCGCGATTTCGGCGAGGGCGGCCCCGAGCTGGAGCGCACTGGTTCCGGTCCTGCGATCCGCGGCGGGCGATGCGGTTCCGGCCATCAGCGTCGGACCCTTCGGGTTCTGGCCGGTCTCGCTCTTTCGGTCGTCCACTGCGGCCGGGTGCGGGTCGGCAGTCGCGCCGGAGTCGGCGGGTCCGTCCGTCCGATGGTGCGCCGCGCTCGCGTCGGTCGTCGCGCTGTGTGAGGGGATCGGCTCGGCGGCCGGATCCGTCGGGGGAACGGGTGTGCTCGTCCGATGGTGCGCCGTGCGCGCGCCGCTCGCCACGCCGTGCGCCCCGCTCTCGTTGGTCGTCACGTCGTGCGATGGGGTCCGCTCGGTCGTCGCGCTGTGTGAGGGGATCGGCTCGGCGGCCGGACCCGCTGGGGGAACGGGTGTGCTCGTCCGACGGTGTGCCGCGTTCCCGTCGGTCGCCGCACCGTGGGGCGGGGTCCGCTCGGCCGCCGGATCCGCCGGGGGTTCGAGCAGATCGAGCGGGAGCCGTCCGCTGTGGCGGCTTTCGGATCTGTCGATATTCAATGCCGCACCGGCGCACTGTGTCTCGATCAGATCGGCGATGAGCGGTCCGTTGCCGCAGAGGTAGGCGAAGCGGAATGCCAGGCGCATGGCGGGGTCGGCGATCTGGCGGTTCCACTGTTCACGCTGGTGGCCGTTGGCGAAGGTGTGCCGGACCGCGTCGATGGCGACGGCGGAGGTGACCGCGAGATCGGCGGCCGCGGTGAGAATGTGCGCCGGGGGCGCGGGCATCGTGTCGATGACCGCCTCGAGGAGGCTCGCATGCCAGAAATCGATTTGGGCGCAGTGTAATCCGAGGCCGCGTTCGGCGTAGGCATGAAAGGCCGCGCCGAGGAGCTGTTCGCCATCCTCCGGCTCGCCGATGAGGAATGCGACGGTGGCCAGCCGCACCTGCACGTCGGCGGCGTCCAAGACCGCGCCGGAGGCGTGGAAGTAGTCGAAACTGCGGCGGTACAACTCGCGCGCCTCGTCCAGCAGGTCGCGGCCCTCGGCGAGATACCCCATGGTCTTGAGACCGACGCCGGCGCGATGTCCGAGTCCGGTCCGTTCGAAATACTGCTGGCTGGCCCGCAGCAGCGGTTCGGCCTCGTCGAAGCGGTTCAACCGGACCAGCATGGTGGCCTGGTTCTGCTGGGTCTCGGCGACGGCATTGTGATCGCCCGCCGATTCGAAGGCGGCCAGCGCCTGCGCCGCGAAATCGACGGCGAGGTCGCGGTTGCCGATCTCGAAATACGCCCCGGCCAGGTTCATCAACGGATGTCCGGCCAATTGCGGCGCGAAACGTACTGCGGCGTCGAGGGATTCGGTGGAGAGCTCGATGGTGTGCATCCACTGTCCGCGGTGGAAGGATACGGCGCTCAATGACAATAGACAGGCGACACGCAGCATGCCGTGCTCCTGCGCGTCGGCCGTGGCGAGCAGGGTCCGGGCCGCCTCCAGCGCGGATTGCGCCTCGTCGAGTTCACCGAGGTGCTGCAGCGCCTGCGAATAGTTGATCAGTGCCGAGGCGCGCTTTTCCACCGCGTCCGCGGGGATCTCGGCGAGAGCCTCGCGGTACCAGCCGATCGCGGTGGTGTGCTCACCCAGCTCGTCTGCCATGCTCGCCGCATTGATCAGCGCGCTCAGGCGCAGAGCGCCGGTGCCGGTGCGGGCGGCCTGCTCGAAGATCCGCAGTGCCTCGGCGACCTCGCCGCGCTGGTAGGCGGCGGCACCGGCGAGCAATACTTCGCGGCCGTCGTCGGCTGGAGTGTCCTGGGTCATCTAGAAGTCCGAATCCGATGCGGCGGCGGCGATCTCGGTGCGCAGGGGTGCGTCGTAGGCGGTGTCGCCGGTATCGGCCGCGCGACGCAACCGCGCGGCCGCGAGATCGCGGACCCGTCGGCGGATTTCCGCTGCGCTCGCCTCCGGCATCGTGGATATGCCTACGCCGGGTACGTAGATCTCCACCGCTGTCACGGAATCCGCGGCGGCCTCACCGACCCAGGTGTCACCGGCCAGCGTCAGCGCGGTATCGGTCGCCGACCCCGAATCGGTGCGCACCGATGCTCGTGGCCGCAGCCGCGGCGCGACCTCGCCGGCGACCTGTGGTGCCGCGACCACACGCACCCGGACGATATTGGCCCCGGACTCCCGGATCAGCTCCCACGACACCGCCCGCTCCGATGCGTCGATGAGCCCCGGCGGGCAGCGCCGCCAATCCCATCCGCCGACGCCACGGGTCAACGTCATGGCGCGGCCGTCGCCACCACTTCCCGCGGCCAGGGCGTAATCGTCTCGGCGCGCGGCCATATCGACGGTGTGCTCCGTCGTGATCGGTGGCACGGCATCCGCGCCGTCCACCAGGAGGTCGCACGCCTCGGTCAGGGTGGCGATCTCCGCGTCGAGCAGCCGCTGATCCAGCGGCGTGATGCCGTCGACGGTGGAGGCGGGCCACCACCGGGCGGCCCAGTGCGCGTAGCCGAGCCGCCACGCGCTCGCCGCGAGGTCCGGCAGGGCGGGTTCGGCCGACACGTCGAAGGTCGCGTCCCGATCGCCGGGGAAATCCGCCACGGCCATCGCCACCCGCTCGCCGTACACCGCCCAGAGCCACTCCTGGGCCGAGTCGATATCGTCGACGACCGCCGCCGGAAGCCGTTGTCCGGCAAGCAGACCCCAGGACAGCTGACCGCCGAGCGCCTCGAGGACGAGGGTGTCGATCTCGGGTGTCCCGTCCAATACCGTCGGTGCGCCGGCGGGTGCGATGATCCAGATCCCGTCGCCCGCGGGCCGGATGCTCACGTCGGTCATCAGCTCGCCCTCGATTCGGTCGAATCCGGGTCCATCGCGAGTGCATCGGCGCTGAGTGCATCGGCGCTGAGGGCGTTCTTCACCCTCGTCCGATGATCGAGCATCACCGACCGGGCCACGCCGTCGAGCAGATCCCACAGTTCGTCCGGGTCGAACACCCCCGCCTCGCGAACATCGCGGCCGTGCAGGCGAACCCAGAGCCGACGCAGGTACGGCCGCCACGGGGTGTGTAGCTCGGACGCGATGGCGGCGAGAGGGTTGTCCGGCGGTAGTGCGGCGGAAGTGTCCACCATGAGCCGTCGCGCCTGGAGCACATAGGCCTCGCGCTGCCAGCGGCTGTTGATGACCCGCTGCGCGGGGGTTTCGGCGCCCTCCGGGCCGGAGCCGTCGTTACCCGCCGCGGTCGTGGGTGTGCCGATCGCGCCGGATGATGCGACCGGTTCCGCGGGGTCGTCCCCGCCGGTGTGCCGCTGCGCGCCGAGTCGCCGCGGGCCGAGTGGTTGTCCGTTGATCGGCGAAAGACCGACGGCGAGTACGGCTCCGGCGGAGGCGGTCACTCGCAACGATTCATCCAGCAGGGCCCACGGCGCGCAGCTCCGGGCGATCTCCATGGTGACCAGCTCCGGAATCGGCGGCAGTTCCGCCCGTTCGCTCGAGGTCTGTAGCACCGTGAAGACCCGCTCGTAGATGGTCCGGTCGAAAGGTAGCCCCAGACTGGACTTGGACGCCGAGGCGCCCAGCGCCGGTCGCTGTGGCACGGGCTGCGCGGTCAACCCCAGCCGATATGCGCTCGGCCCGGATTCGCGCTGCCACAGGGCGATTCCGGAGTGCGTACCGGCGTGCGCGGCCACCAGACCGTCCAGCAGCCGCTGCCCGTCGCCGTCGTCGTCGCCCTCCAGCCGGGCGCCCGCGGCGGCATCGAGCAGTTCGGTCAGCGCGCGGATATGTGCCCCGGAGGGCGGACCCGCCGCCGGTCGCCGCCGCCAGGCCAGTTCCAGGAGTGCGCCGAGTTCACGCGCCCTGGACTCCTCGGTGACGTGCTGTTTCAGCGCCCGGGTGGTGCGCCCCGCGGCGAATTCGTGAATATCGCGCAGCGCCGCCTCGGCGGTATCGCGGTGCCGCAACGGATCCGGATGACCCTCGGTCGTCGCGAGCTCGAAACAGCGCTGGAAATACAGATCCTGGGGGTGTCCCTCGGTGATCCGCAACGCCCGGCGAACCTGTTTGAGCAGCGTGAACCAGGCGGCCGTCGCGCGAAGCACATCGGCGCCCGCGTGAATTCTGGTGGCGAGCAGGGTCGCACCGTCCTCGGTGAGGATCGCGCCCGCACAACTCGGATGCTGTACGGGACGAATCACCAGCGGATCGAGGATGAGTTTCACCGTGCGACGCAGTGGCCCGCCGGTGGGTCCGCTGAGCGGTTCGACGCCGTCGAGCCTGCGCCACACCTCATCGAGCACCATGGCGCGCGGTCGTCGCATTCGACCAGGTTAACGGAGTTTTGCCGGAATCGGACCGCCGAAACCTGGGATCGGTAGGGCGCGCGAGGTTCCTACCTTTCTTTCAACGGCACCACCGAGGAGCCGGATGAACCGAAAGACAAGGACACAGCAATGAACACCAAGATCCGCTTCGCCACCACCGCGGTCGCCGCCTCTGCCGCCGCCGTCGCCCTCTTCGTCACCGGATGCAGCGACGATTCCGGCAGCTCCGCCCCGAGCCCGTCCGGCAAGCCCGCCACCTCGGCGGCTCCCGTGGCACCGGCCGGGGGCAAGTCGGCCGCCGCGGTCGACGGCAAGACGCTGGACGGCAAGTTCGACACCACCTGCGCCAAGCAGGGCGCAACCCTGGCGCTCGCACTGACCGACACCAACAGCGCGACCTATGGTCAGCTGAGCGTCAGCGCCACCATCGACGGCGACACCGTCCAGGCGGTCGGCATCGCGGGCAGCAAGGGCGGCTCCAACGGCCTGCCCTACGCGGTCGGCTACGGCAACGGCCAGCCGGGCGGCTCGGCCAAGGTGGTCAAGGACGGCAACACCTTCAAGGTGACCGGTGAGGGCGTCGGCGCACCCGACCTGACCAATCCGCTGGCCGGTCCGACCACGTCGAAGTTCGACATCACCTTCGCCTGCTCGACCATCGTCGGCGGCTGATCCGCATCCGCTCGAATCCCGCGCTCCCGCAATCGAATCGCCGAGAGCGCGGGATTCGAGCGATATCCACTCTCGAATCTCGCTGACCAGCAAAGGAAAACCATGAAGACCAAGGCTCGCGCCCTCGCCCTCGCATTCGGCGCCGTGGCATTCGGCTACTACCTCTGGCACGGACTCACCTTCCAGAGCGACTCCCCGTACGACAGCGGTTGGGTCAGTTGGCAGATGTCGCTGCCGATCATCGCCATGACCGTCGTTCCGATGGTCTTCGCCTTCACCGGCGACGGCATACTTCAGGCCCTGACCGGCGCCAACAGCTCGGAGTTCCGGGGTGGCCAGATCGGCCTCGGCACCGTGAAGTCGTTCCACCACACCGGCGTGACCCTCAACGATCAGCCGCAGGTGCGGATCGAATTCAGCGTCGAGGGCGCGGACGGCAAGGTCTTCGACTCGGCCGCGAAAATGATCGTCCCGCTCACCGAGCTCGGGCTGCTGCGGCCCGGGGTGGTGCTGCCGGTGCGGTATCTGCCGGGCCGGACCGACAAGGTCGAGGTCGATCTGTCGGGTAACAGCGCCGAAGCGCAGCGTGCGATGAACGAGTCCATGATCCGAAAGGGCTTCACCACCAAGGCCAAGCTCGATATCGCCGAGCGTGGTATCCCCGCGCAGGCCGTGGTGCAGTCGCTGTCGGTTCCGGGCGAGATCCGCGACGGGCACTCCAAGATCGAGCTCGGACTGGTCGTCACCCGGCCCGACGGGTCGACCTTCGGTACCCGCGCCGAGAAGTTCCTGCCGCCGGCCGCCGTCGGCAACGTACAGGTCGGCCGGATCGTGCAGGTGTTCTACCTGCCGGAGAATGAGCTGGAGGTGGTGCTGGCGCTGCCGGTCAATGCCTGATTCCCGACGACCGATACCCGACGCGGGCTCCGCGACCCGCCCGACCATCCGATCCCTGTCCCGGCGTCCGCCCCCGCATCTAGGGCGAACGCCGGGATATTCTTGTTTTCCGAGGCCCGGCGCACTCCCGGCTAACTGAGGGTTACCTAATTGGTCAGTCGTTCACCTGTGTGTTTCCTCTGGATAGCTTGGGGCGTTTAGCGTGCGGCGCGTCAGACCAACCCGGGAGTCATCGTGAGTTCGAAACACCTCGCCCTCTTCGTGAAGCATGACGGCCAGTCCGCGCGTGCCTCCGTGACCTGTGAATACAAATGTGGGAACGCGTGCTTCCACGAGGTGCCCAACACCTCCTCGGGTGCGTACTTCGGCGATATCGTCAGCTCCTTGAACCGGCGCGGCCTGATCAAGGGTGGCGCGGCCGCCGTACTCGCGGTCGGGGCCGGCAGCGCGCTCGCCGCATGCGGTGATGACGACGCCTCGGCGGGTACGGTCACTCCCACCTACACACCCGCGGGCACCGCGGGCACCGGCACCGCCTTCACCCCCGTCGCGCCCAATAAGGAAGACGCGCTGGTGATTCCCGAGGGCTACCAGCAGTCGGTCGTGATCCGCTGGGGCGACCCGCTTTTCGCCGACGCACCGGCCTTCGACTTCGACAAGCAGACCGCCGCCGCACAGGCCAAGCAGTTCGGCTACAACAACGACTTCGCGGCGCTGCTGCCGATCGAGGGTCAGGCGAACTCCTACCTGATGGTGGTCAATCACGAGTACACCACCGGCCCGCATATGTTCCGCGGCTACAACAAGGACGCTCCAACCGACGAGCAGATCGCGATCACCAAGGCCGCGCACGGTCTCACCGTCGTCGAGGTGAAGGGTGAATCCGGTTCCGGCAAACTGACTCCCGCTTTCGGCAAGTACAACCGCCGGATCACCGCCGACACCGAATTCCTGCTGACCGGTCCGGCCGCGGGCAGTGTCTTCGTGCAGACCTCCGCCGATCCCACCGGAACCAAGATCCTCGGCACCATCGCCAACTGCGCGGGTGGCGTAACTCCCTGGGGCACCGTGCTTTCCGGTGAGGAGAACTTCAACGGCTACTTCGCCAACGGCGACAAGCTGAGCGATCCGCTCGACAAGCCGCGCGCCAAGCGTTACGGCTTCCCCAAGGGCGCCACCACCCCGAACCAGTGGGAGCGCACCGACAAGCGCTTCGATCTGGCGCAGGAACCCAATGAGGCCAACCGTTTCGGGTACGTCATCGAGGTCAACCCGTGGGATCCCAGCTCGACCCCGGTCAAGCATTCGGCGATGGGGCGGCTCAAGCACGAGGGCGCCAATATCTACGTGACCAAGAACGGTGAAGTCGTCTCCTACACCGGGGACGACGAGCGGTTCGACTACATGTACAAGTTCGTATCCTCCCGCAAGATCCAGCCGGGCACCGGTGCGGCGAGTATGCGCCACAATATGACCATCCTGGACGCGGGCACGCTGTATGTCGCCAAGCTGACCGGCGATCACGCCGATAAGATCGACGGCACCGGCACCGTACCCTCGGATAAGGGTTTCACCGGTAAGGGTCAGTGGATTCCGTTGCTGGAGACCGGATCCGATGGCAAGGGCAAGTCATTGGTCGAGGGGATGACGGCGGCCGAGGTAGCGGTGTTCACCCGGCTGGCGGCCGATAAGGTCGGCGCCACCAAGATGGACCGCCCGGAGGATTTCGAGGCCAACCCGTACACCGGCAAGGTGTATGTCGCGCTGACCAATAACGACAACCGCGGCAAGGATGACAAGGTGGCGGGCCCGGACGAGGCGAACCCGCGCAAGCTGAACAAGAACGGTCAGGTCCTCGAGATCGACGACGACCACACCGGCACCGCGTTCACCTGGTCGCTGCTGCTGGTCTGCGGCGATCCGAATGCGGCGGACACCTACTTCGCCGGTTTCGACAAGACCAAGGTCAGTCCGATCTCGTGCCCGGACAATCTGGCCTTCGACCCGTACGGCAACCTGTGGATCTCCACCGACGGCAATGCCCTCAAATCCAATGACGGCCTGTTCTCCGTGGTGCTCGACGGGCCGAATCGCGGTGAGACCAAACAGTTCCTGACGGTGCCTCGCGGTGCGGAGACCTGCGGGCCGATCGTCACAGAATCTCGGGTCATCGTCTGCGTGCAGCATCCGGGTGAGGCCGATGACGCCACCCCGGAGAACCCGCTGTCGCACTGGCCCGACGGTGGGAGCGCGCAACCGCGGCCGTCGGTCGCGGTGGTGTGGAAGAACAACGGCCGCATCGGCGTCTAGCCACCACCCGGTGAAGCCGCTACTCGACTGGGCGGGTAGCGGCTTCACCATTCCAGCTGTTTCCGCCCGGCTAGCCCATATTCGCGTAGCGGGCGAAATCGCCTTGGGCGCCGCTGTATACGTTGAGATCGGTGCCGCCCGCGATGCCCGGGATGCTGCCGCTGTCGGTGGTCTGCCAGAACGTCCAGGTGGGCCAGCCGCCCGGCACCTCGGGCTGGTCGTTGCCGCGGTAGTCGGCGATCCACAGCGGGTACCCGGTGAACTCGTTGCTGTTCGCCATCGCCGTCTTCCAGAAGTTCGGATAGGTGTAGATGATCGGCATCCGGCCGGTCAGGATCCGCACCGTATTCAGATACCGGTGCGTCCAATTGATCAGCGCCGCGGGACCGAGTCCGCCCGCGTTCTCCAGATCGAGTACCGGCGGCAGGTCGAGCGGCCCGTTCTGGCCGAGCACGGTGGCCGCGTACAGCGCCGCCTGTGGTTCCGGCGGCAGATTCGGACGCGCGTAGTGGTACGTCCCGCGCGCCACCCCCGCCGAGCGCATCAACAGGCTGTCCGGTACGAAGTACGGGTTGATGTAATTCAGCCCCTCCGTCGCCTTCACCATCGCGAATTGATGCCCGGCCCGGCGCACCGCGAACCAGTCGATCATCCGCCCGTCGATGTGCTGCCAGGACGACACATCCGGCCCGGTCGGGGTTGCCCCCGCGCTGCCCGGCAGGGTTGCGGTAAGGATGCCGCCCAGCGTGATCCCGGACAACGCAAGCATGCGAGTCGATCTCCAACGAGTGATATCCATGCTGTTCGACGATAGCTAATGACTTCTACTGTGACCAGAGTTGTAGAAGATGCATTTGCTAAATGTTTACTGATATATCCCGTTGGCTGCTGAGTCGTCCCGGTGCGCCCGCCGGGCCGTCCGATACGCGGCTCAGCCGAGCCAGTCGAGGACCGATGCCGCGGTCCAGGACTGTTGCATGCTGCCGAGGGGCTCGCCGGTGAAGGGTTCGTAGTATTCGGCGAAGCTGCCGTCGCTGGCCTGGCGCAGGCCCTCGGCGCGCAGCATGAAGGCGCGTTCGGCCCAGCCACGGCGGGCGAAGACCCAGGAGAACAGCCAGCTCATCACCGGCCAGACCGGGCCGCGCCAGTATTCGCGGGGGCGGAAATCCTTGGAGACCGGAGAGGTCGACGGCGGCAGGGCATAACGCAGATCGGGATGGCCGCAGTAGCGCGGGCCCTCGAACAGGCGAAGCAGGCTCCGTTCGGTATCGCGGGGCAGGCCGCCGCAGATCAGCGGCGAGAAGACCGCGAGGGTTTCGGTACTGATCCAGCGCTGCAATCGGACATCGAAATCGCGGGCCGCGCCGGTGCGGGCGTCGGCGGTGGCGATCACACCCGCGCGGAAGCGGTCGGCCCAGCCGTAGAGGTCGCGCACATCGGCCAGCGGTTGTTTGTACTCCTCGCCGATATTGGCCAGCACCTCGCAGGCCAGCGCAAAGATCGCGGTGACGAAGACGTCCTCGACCGCGAAGCTCATGGTCGAGGCGAGCAGATAGTCGTCGTAGCCCGCTCGCCGCATCTGCTCCACCAGCCACAGGTAGCGGTCGTATTCGCGATCGCTCGGCCGCTGCGTCGGATCGGAGATGACGGCGGTATCCGCGCGGCGGTACGGCGGCAGGTCGCCGGGAATCACATTCTCGTAGGCCCGGTCCCAGCGCGGCGAGTTGTCCATGCCGGACTCCCAGCCGTGATACAGCATGATCCGGCCGCTCTCCTTGGGGTCGCGGGCGTGCGCGAGCCAGCGATGCCAGCGCACCAGATCGGGCCAGCGGCGATTGAGGAACTCCTCGGCCGCCGCCCGGGTGCTGCGGCCGTGCCTGCGCGAATGGTCGAGGATGCGTTGCACCGCGATGGCGTGCACCGGTGGTTGCGTGATGCCGGAGGTATCCGGACCATCCGGTGCGTTGGCGGCCAGCTTGCGGCACTCCCACCGGGATGGGCCGGGAAAATAGCCGTCGACGCCATTGGCGAAGACGATGTGCGGGATCATGCCGTTCTTCCACTGCGCCGAGAGCAGTGTGTCCAGTTCGATCACCGCCCGCTCGACGCTCAGCGGGGCCAAGCCGACCGCCACGAAGGCCGCGTCCCAGCTCCACATATGCGGATACAGCCGGGGCGCGGCACTGGTCATGGTGCCCAGATCATTGCCCCGCAGCAGATAGGCGGCGCGGGCCGCGAGCTGTGTTGGGGTGAACCCCGGATGTGCCATCCCCCTATTCTGCGATGACACTCGCAGATATGCCTGCTCTGCGTGCTCCGGTTCGGCCTCGTGCCGCCGGTGGCTGACCGGCAGATGTGCGGCGGATCTCACTCTCGCATGCCCCGTCCGTGGAGATTGGTACCGATGTATGCGTGCATCGCTGCGCGTGCGGCCAGTGCTACGGGTTCGGCGCGGGATCTTCCGGAACTATTACGGTGGGGCGCATGACGAGCGCCGTGACCAGCACACCGAAGCCGACCGCCTTGATTACCGGTGCCAGCCGCGGACTCGGCGCCGCCATCGCCCGCGAACTCGCGCCGACTCACGATCTGCTGCTCGGCGCCCGGTCCGAGCAGTCCCTGCGCGAAATCCTCACGGAGCTGCCGGATGCGACCGGGTTGCCGGTATCGCTGACCGACTACGCGGCCGTCGCCGCGGCCGTCGCCCCGATCCAGCGGCTGAATGTGCTGGTGCACAACGCCGGTGTCGCCGATCTCGGCGCCATCGCCGAATCCTCGGTCGAGCAGTGGCGGAATACGCTGGAGGCCAACCTGATTGCCGTCGCGGAACTGACGCGGCTGCTGTTGCCCGCGCTGCGTGCCGTCAACGGCCATGTGGTGCTGATCAATTCGGGCGCCGGGCTGCGCGCCAATGCGGGCTGGGCCTCCTACGCGGCGAGTAAATTCGGGCTGCGCGCCTTCGGCGACGCCTTACGGCTCGAGGAACCGAGCCTGCGGGTGACCTCGATCCATCCCGGGCGCATCGATACCGATATGCAGCGCGAGATCATCGCGGGAGAAGGGCGTGAGTACCGGCCGGAGGAA
This sequence comes from Nocardia sp. NPDC050710, assembly GCF_040654375.1. NCBI lineage: Bacteria > Bacillati > Actinomycetota > Actinomycetes > Mycobacteriales > Nocardiaceae > Nocardia > Nocardia sp. NPDC050710. Next base: position 205,504 of record NZ_JBFAHV010000005.1, read on the forward strand.
TTCCTCGCCGCGACGACCGTCGCCGGGGCTGTGCGCAATGCCATCGACACCCCGCGCGACGGGCATCCCACCGAGATCGTATTGCGGCCGTACTGATCGCCGCCTATCGCTTCGCGACTGATCGCTGCACGCTGACGCGAATACTGGCGCGATCCGATATCGGCGGGCAAGATTCTGGTTCGTTACTTGTGCGTCTTGGTTCAATCCGTGTACAGCTTCCGTCGATACAGTGCCGCCTGTTTGCGTTCCTGTCACCGCCGATGAACCGCGGGAACGCAGGTCCGAGCGGAACTGAAGGTTGTGGATTGTGGATAGGCGACGGTTGCTATCGATGCTCGCTGCGGGTACCGCCGTGGCGCTGACCGGCTGCGCGGTGGCCGAAGGCGAACCGGTGGGTAGCGGATCCGCAGGCGGGCTACCTGGTCTGCCGCCGCTACAACCGCCGAAGCCGCAGCTGCCGCCCCCGCCGAGTGGCCCGAAGACCCCGATTCCGGCTGGGACCATTACCGCGTTGCCCGGCACGGGCAACAGTATGGCGCTGACCGTCGACGACGGCGCCAGCCCGGAGGTGGTCGGCGCCTACATCGAGTTCGCCAAGGACACCGGCGCCCGATTCACCTTCTTCGTGACCGCGTACTACGACTCGTGGGCGATCCACCGCAACGAGCTACGCCCCCTGGTGGATTCGGGACAGATCCAGCTCGCCAACCACACCTGGGACCACGCCGACCTGACCGCGATCTCCGGTTCCGCCGTCGCCTCCCAGCTGGATCGCGCGAAGACCTACCTGCGCAACAACTTCGGAGTGGACGGAACCCCGTACTTCCGGCCGCCGTTCGGCAGGCACAACGCCACCGTCGACCGGATCGCCGCCGACCTCGGTTACACCGTGCCGACCATGTGGTACGGCTCGCTCTCGGACTCCGGCGTCATTACCGAGGAGTACCTGATCGAGTGCGCCCGTAAGTATTTCAACCCGCAGACCATTGTCATCGGCCACGCCAACGCGCCCGCGGTCACGCACTGCTACGGCCAACTGGTCGACATCATCAAGGAGCGCAATCTGTCGCTGGTGACGCTCGACGACGTGCTGCTGCCGCGGTAGCGGCCGAAGCGCCCACGTCGATACCGACGTGGGCGCTTCGCTGTCGAACTCCTAGGCGACGATATTGATCAGCCGGCCCGGCACCACGATCAGCTTGCGCGGCGCCGCGCCGTTCAATACGGCGGCGATCTTCTCATCGGCCAGCGCGGCCGCCTCGATGGTCGCGTTATCGGCATCGGCGGGCACCTGAATGCGGCTGCGCACCTTGCCGTTCACCTGGATCGGGTACTCCACCGACTCGTCCACCAGCAGCGCCGGATCGGCCACCGGGAACGGGCCGTGCGCCAGGGATTCGGTGTGGCCCAGACGTTCCCACAGTTCCTCGGCGATATGCGGCGACAGCGGCGCGAGCATCAGCACCAGCGACTCCACCACCAGGCGGGGCGCGCCATCGGGGTAGGTCTTGGTGAGGTGATTGGTCAGCTCGATCAGTTTGGCGCCCGCGGTATTGTCGCGCAGCGCGGCCAGATCCTCGTCCACGCCCGCGATCGTCTTGTGCAGCAGACGCTGCGTCTCCTCCGAGGCCACCGCGTCGGTGACGCGCAGCCCGCCGGACTCCTCGTCCACCACCAGTCGCCAGATCCGCTGCAGGAAGCGGTGCGCGCCGACGACATCCTTGGTCGCCCACGGCCGCGAGGTATCCAGCGGACCCATCGACATCTCGTAGAAGCGGAAGGTGTCGGCGCCGTACAGATCGCACATCTCATCGGGGGAGATGGCGTTCTTCAACGACTTTCCGATCTTGCCGTACTCCTGGAACACCTCGACCTCGGCGCCCGTGGCAGTGTCCGATTCGCGTCGCTCCCTGGACACTCCGTGGTCACGCTGCGCTGCCGCCTCCGTGTCCTGAGCTCGCGCCGCTGGGGTCCAGAAGAATTTGCGGTCGCGCTCGATCACCTCGGCGGCGGGCACGTACGCGCCGCGCTCGTCGGTGTAGGCATGGGCCTGGATGTACCCCTGATTGAACAGGCGCCGGTACGGTTCGCAGCCGCTCACGTCGCCCAGATCGAACAGCACCTTCTGCCAGAACCGGGCGTACAACAGGTGCAGCACCGCGTGCTCCACGCCGCCGACGTACAGGTCGACGCCGCCGGGATCGGTCGCGCCGTGCTCGGCCGTACGCGGACCCAGCCAGTAGGCCTCGTTCTCCTTGGCGCAGAACGCTTCGGTATTGGTCGGGTCGGCGTAGCGCAGCTGGTACCAGGAGCTGCCCGCCCAGTTCGGCATGACATTGGTGTCGCGCCGATACATCTTCGGTCCGTCGCCCAGGTCCAGCTCGACATTGACCCAGTCGGTGGCCTTGGCCAGCGGCGGCGACGGCTCGGAGTTCGCGTCGTCCGGGTCGAAGGTCACGGGTGCGAAGTCGTCCAGCTCCGGAAGCTCCACCGGCAGCATGGATTCCGGCAGCGCGTGCGGTGCGCCGTGCTCGTCGTAGACGATCGGGAACGGCTCGCCCCAGTAGCGCTGGCGGGCGAACAGCCAGTCGCGCAGCTTGTACTGGATGGTGCCCTTACCGTGGCCGTCCTGTTCCAGCCGGGCGGTGATGGTCGCCTTCGCATCCTCGACGGACAGACCGTCCAGGTAGTCGGAGTTCACCAGTTCGCCTTCGCCGCTGTGGGCGGCCTCGGTGAGGTCGCCGCCGGAGATGACCTCCAGGATCGGCAGCCCGAAGGCGGTAGCGAATTCCCAGTCGCGGTGGTCGTGCCCGGGCACCGCCATGATGGCGCCGGTGCCGTAACCGCTCAGCACGTAGTCGGCGATGAAGATCGGCACGGATTTGCCGTTGGCCGGGTTGACGGCGTAAGTGCCCAGGAAGACGCCGGTCTTCTCCTTGTTCTCCTGGCGCTCCAGATCCGTCTTGGCCGCGATCGACTTGCGATAGGCCGCAATGGCATCCGCCGGGGTGGCGGCGCCCTCATTGGTCCAGCGCGGGTCGGTGCCCTCCGGCCAGGCCGCCGCGGTCAGCTTGTCGACCAGCTCGTGCTCGGGCGCCAGCACCACATACGTCGCGCCGAACAGGGTGTCGGGCCGGGTGGTGAAGACCTCGATCTGCTCGCCGTCGGCGTCGAATTTCACCTGCGCGCCGCGCGAACGTCCGATCCAGTTGCGCTGCATGGACTTCACATTGTCCGGCCAGTCGAGCAGTTCCAGATCGTCGACCAGCCGGTCGGCGTAGGCGGTGATACGCATCATCCACTGCCACAGGCGCTTACGGAACACCGGGAAGTTGCCGCGCTCGCTGCGACCATCCGCGGTGACCTCTTCGTTGGACAGCACGGTGCCCAGCCCCGGGCACCAGTTGACCACCGAATCGGTCTGGTACACCAGGCGATAGGAGTCGATCAGCGCGGCGCGCTCGGAATGCGACATACTCGCCCAGTCCTGCCCCTGCGGCGCGGGCCGCGCGCCGGAGGCGAACTGGTCCTCGAGCTCCGAGATCGGGCGGGCCCGGCCCAGTTCCAGGTCGTACCAGGCGTTGTAGATGCGCAGGAAGATCCACTGCGTCCAGCGGTAGTACTCGGGGTCGGTGGTCGCGAAGGAACGACGGCGATCGTGACCGAGGCCGAGACGGTCCAGCTGCCGCTGCATGGTGGCGATATTGGATTCGGTGGTATCGCGCGGGTGCGCGCCGGTCTGCACCGCGTACTGCTCGGCGGGCAGGCCGAAGGCGTCGTAGCCCAGCGCGTGCAGCACATTGCGGCCGTGCATCCGGTGGTACCGGGCGAAAACATCGGTGGCGATGTAGCCGAGCGGATGCCCGACGTGCAGACCGGCGCCCGACGGGTACGGGAACATGTCCTGGACGAACAGTTTGTCCGCCGGGGTGTCGCCGGCAAGCGGACCGGTCGGGTTGGGTGCGTGGAAGGTTCCGCGCTCATCCCAGAGCCGCTGCCACCGGCGCTCGATGCGGCCCGCGAGGTCAGCGCTGTACCGATGCTCGGGTACATCGCTTTCGGTTGCACGAGTGTCCTGCACGGTCCTGCCTTCTTGTTATCGCCGATCCCCGACAAACTACGTCTAACAGGGTAGAACGTCCGGGTCGCAGTACCCGAAATCGGGCCGGGCTGGATCCGTTGCCGCACCCGTGCGACCCAGGGCGCCGGACCGGTGCGCAGCGGTTCGCGGTCGCGCGCCGGGTTGTGCCGCAGGGACTTACGCGCTTCGCACGGCGGTCGTTCGCAACCGGGCGGAACCAATGGTGCGTTGGGTTGCTGCGCCGGCGGGGGAGTCCGGCGCATTGTGGAATGCGCTTGTCTGGGGCAGTGGGGTATCGGGTGCTGGACGATTGCGGGGGAGCGGCCCGCCGGTCCGGAACGGCCATGCGCTAGCCTGCATGAGTGTTCGTCGTCGCTCTCGCCCTGTTCGTGCTGGCCATCGTCGCCATCGCGACCGGCGTGCTCGGACTGACCGGCAAGCTCCCGCGCAACCGCTTCGTCGGTGTGCACACAGACGACGCCCTCACCACCGAAGAGACGTTCCGGATCGCGAACCGCGTCGCCGCCCCCACCTCGGTCGCGGCGGGCGTTCTGCTCTTCGCCGGTGGTCTCATCGCCTTCGCCGCGAGCTGGGTCGTCGCGCTGGTCGTCGCCGCGGCCAGCATGGTCGTCGCCCTGTTCACCCTCGGTGCCGGCGCCAATGCCGCGGGTCAGGCCATCGCCGGGCTGGTGCCCGCGCAGGAGACCGGCGGCTGCGGGCAGTCCTGCGGCGCGTGCTCGCTGCGCGACGCCTGCGCGCCCGCCAACTGACCCGCTCCCGGGTCGTTCATCCCACCGCGGAATTGTTGTCGCGGCCGCGCACGGAGCTCACGTACCCTGGCGGCACAGCCTTCGTGGGGGAGGCCGTTCCGGGGGGAGAACCGAATGCTCACCGCACTCGGCATTGTGTCGTTACTCATCGGCCTGGACACACTGCGTGATCATGGGTGGCCCGTTGCCATCCCATCCCTTGCCGTCGCGGCGCTACTGCTGACCATCGCGTTCCGCCTCTTGACCCTCAGGTACACCGATGGGCCCGTGCCCGAGACCGCGCGTGCCGTCCGCACCGCCCGTCGACCTGTCCGCAGCAGCCACGCGCCCTGGTGGGCAGGCGGTTCCGGCGACAGTGGCGGCTCCGGTTGGTCGAGTGGCTGTGGCGGCGGCAACAGTAGTGGCGGTGGTGGCGGTGGCTGCGGTGGCGGGAGCTGATCGCGGCCGACTTCGGCGGCGCACACCCGGCACGGTGACGACGTTGCGCGGTGCGGGCCGGTGGCGATAACCGGTTGCGGCCACGGCAGGGGCACACTGCTGGATGGGAACACGTCGCGTGGTTCGTTTCTGCCGCGCATGTATCGGGAGGGAATCAATGAGTTCATTTGTCATGGTGGTCGTCGGCTTCGCAGGCTTCCTCGCCCTGTGGTCCAACCCCGTGATCGGGGGAGTGCTGATCGCGATCGCCGTCCTGATCGGCATGCGAAATTCCGCCCGCCGAGACCGCCGCAACGCCCGCCGATGGCATGCGGGCGGCAGCGGAGGCGGCGATTTCGGCGGCTGCGGTGGCGGAGGCAGCGGTGATGGAGGCAACAGCGGCTCCGGATGGAGTGGTAGCAGTTGCGGCGGTGGAAGCAGTAGTAGCTGTGGCGGCGGCAGCAGTAGTAGCTGCGGTGGCGGCGGCAGCTGCGGTGGCGGCGGCAGCTGAGTGTGACCTACGAGTCCCGGTGGTGGTCCGGTGGCGGGATGCCGCGGGACAGGGGTGCGCCAATCGGGTTGAGGTAGAGCACGACGATCGCCACCGGAACCGGGCCGAGGTTGCGGGCGACGAGGGGATGGTTCGGGCCGCTGGGTTCGCGGAAGAGGCGGCCGCGGCGATAGGTGACCGGTGCGCCGTCCGCGCCGGGATGGTCGAGGGTGCCGCGGGTGACGAGTACCAGCAGGGTGCCGTCGTGATAGTGCCAGCCGCTGCTGCCGCCGGGCTCGATGAGGGTCCGGCGCAGGATGACCTCATGGCGGACGAGGGGGAAACGGAACAGCACCCGGCTCGCCGTGCCGACGGCCGGTTCTGGATTCGGGCGGTACTCGCGAGCGCTCCAGATCCGCATCGGACCATCGAACCATTCGTGGCGTGCCCGGATTCGGGCCGGACGGGCTTTCGATTCCGCGCGCTGAATAACGGTGGCGCGGTCGCACGGGCGGCCCGATACTGAGCGGGTACGACCGGTTCCGAGGCGGGAGATACATGTGATCGACGGGGTAGCTGCGGACGGCGTTCTCGCGGCGGGCAATACGCGGGGGATTTCGGGCCGCCGCGTCGAACATCTCGGCCCGAACTCCGCCGAGCCGCCCGAACTACTGGTCGCGCAGGGGATTTCGCTGCCCGAGGCCACCGAGTCGATCGAAGAGTCGGTGGATCGTGTTCTGGGATCGCCGGGCGCATAGGCCGAACCGACCGCACGGCCGGTCGGCGCGGCGATGGATTCGCTCCGCCCGGGTCACCCTCTTCCGCCTACCGCAGTGAGGCCACCGCCGCCAATACCGCCAAATCCGCTTCGGGATCACCCACGGCGATGCGGGCACTTCCGTTGGGGTAGGCCTTGGCCGTGATCTCGGCTCGTCGCAAGGCCGTCGCGATGCCGGGACCGGGCAGGTAGAGGAAGTTGGCATGGCTGCGGGGTACGGCGATCCCGCAGGAGCGCAGCGAGTTTCGTAGATTCTCCCGTCCGGTGGTGATGCGGTGGATGCGCAATTGGAGTTCGGGAGCGGCCGCGTAGGAGGCGGCGACCGCGGCGACGGCGGCCGTGCTCACGCCGAACGGCAGCTGTAGCCGCCGGACCCTGGCGATGAGCTCGCGGCCGCCGAAGACATATCCGATGCGCAGGCCCGCCAGTCCGTAGGCCTTCGAAAAGGTGCGCAGGATGAGCAGATTCTGATGTCTGCGCAGCAGCGCGTCGGTGTCCACCCGGTCGGCTTCGGCGAGGAATTCGACATAGGCCTCGTCCAGTATCACCGGCACCCGGCTCGGAACCGAGCACAGGAACGATGTCAGCTCGGCCGCCGGGAGCACCGTGCCGGTCGGGTTGTGCGGGCGGCAGATCACGATCAGCGAGGTCCGGTTGCCGACGGCGCGCCGCATTGCGGCCAAGTCTTGATTCCCCATCGCGTCCAACGGCACCGAGACCAGCTCCAGCCCCGCCATCTCGGCCATGATGGGATATCCGTCGAAGGTCGGCGAGCCGACGACCAGCTCCGATCCCGGCGTGGTCAGCGCCTGGATGATCTGCATCGCCACCCCGGTGGCGCCCGATCCGACCACCACCTGATCCGGATGCACACCGAGGTGGCGGGCGATGAGCGTTGGCAGCCGGAGCGGAAAGAACTCCGGATACCGATTGGCCTGCGCCAATGCCTCGTTCACCGCGAGCAGGACCGAAGGCAGGGGCGGGAATGGGTTCTCGCTCAGGCTCAGATCGAACCGCGCCGCCGGTCGTTCGCTCCGGTACCGCCGCGAGGACGCCGATCCGTCGACGAGCCGCATACTCATCGTCGCACCTCATCCATGCGACGCACCCCAGCGCACGGCCGCGGCCGCGGCGAAATCGCCCGCGTGCGCGAAGGCCGAGAGCAGCACCACCGATCCATTACGGAGCCTGCCCGCCCGGTTCTCCACATCAAGGGTGACGGGAATGCCCGCGGCGAAGAGGTTTCCGCACTGGTCGAAGGTATCCGGGTGACGTTCGGACGGCAGTTCCAGCGCGTCGTGCCAGTTGCGCAGAAACAGCCGGTTCGGCTGGTTGGTGACGAAGGTGTCGATATCGCGGCCCTTCACCCCGATGCGGTCGCAGACCGTCAGTGCCACCTCGGGCACCAGCCGGTTGCCCCGCGCGAAGACCTTGGTGATCTTCGATTCGCTGAAGCTGACGCAGCCCTGGCCTTCGCCCGGTTCCCAGTACTTGCGCTCACCATTGGTGGAAAAGTCCATATCCCCGGCGAATTCCGGGTAGGTGCGACATTCGATATCGAGAATCGGTGCGCTGTCATCCTTCACCAGTAGTCCGACTCCGCATCCGTCGCCCGGCACCGGAGCCTGCGCGAGTTTGCGGATCTCGCTCTGGGTGAAGACCGGTCCCGCGCAGTTCTGGGCGGCGGCGACGAGCGCGGTGCGGGCGTCGGTGGTCTGCAACACCATCCGGGCGATCGACATCATATGTACGAAGGCCGCGCAGCCGCCGTTGTGCACGTCGTACACGAAGCCGGGGCGGGCCCCGAGCCGCCGCGCCACCTCGGGTCCGCAGCCCATGACGGGGTTGTCCGGCAGCTGGGTGTGGGTGATCAACACGTCGATATCCGCGATGAACTTCGCGCCATGGCGTTCGATCAGCGGTGCGACGGCACGTTCGACCATATCCACCGCGGTTTCGTCGCGGGACACGTGGTGGCGGCCCTTGGGAGAGCGGAACATGACGTTCTTCGCCATCCGGTCCGAGCGGGAGAACTGGGTGAAGTATTCCGTGCCGACCGGTTCGCCGGGCAGATAGCTCGCCACATCGACCAGGCTCACCGCGGGCAGTCGGGGCGCGTCGGGGTTGGTGGGAATCATGGGGTCACCGCATCCATTCGGGTTTGATCGGCAGGCCGTGGTCCGCGCGGTACTCGCAGATCGCCTTCAGGTTGTCCATTTCCAGCTGGTGACCGGCGGAGAACATCTCCCAGAAGTCACCGACCCAGACCGGTCGCTTCGCGGGAGCGGTTTCGGGGTAGGGGTTTTCGTCGTAGAACGGGTGTTTGCAGTTCACCCACAGCACGACCGAACCCGGCTTGTTGAATACCGCCTGCGCGTCGACGACCCGCATCAGGTAGATCATCCACAGGTGCTGCCCCTGATCCCAGGCGCAGTGGTAGTCGACGGTCATCGACTCGGGGTGGGCGACGGTGCGGGTGAAGATCTTGGTGGCGTCGCCGAGCCGATCGTAGGCCAGCCACAGGCCGGGCTCCTCGGTCTCCACGAAGCCGCGCAGGCTGTAGGTCCATTCCTCCAGCGACCGGGTGTCGGCCAGATATTCGTACACCTCGCGCGGCGGTGCCGCGATATACGCCTGAACCGGGCAGTATTCGCCGAAAATCTGGTCGTGCGGGTACACCGACCGCAACATATCCATGATGATCGGGGTGGTGGCGTCCTTATCGGAGTTCTCGATACGCAGTACTCCGGGCACCACGTCGTCCGGGATATCGCTGAGGGCGGGCAGGGCACTGGTGGTCACTGGTTCCTCCTGGTTGTTTCGAGGGTCGTCAGAAATGGAACGAACGGGGGGATCTCGTCGGGGTCGCAGTCGATCGAAATGAAGGACGGCCCTTCGGCTTCGAGGCAATGATCGAGCGCGGCGGCGAGCTCGGCCGTGGTGTGTACGGAGTGCGCGGGCAACTCGGGAAACATCGCGCCGATCCCGGAACCCAGTTCGGATGGACGAAATCGGTTGAAGCTGTATCGATCTCGGTAATACAGCTGTTCCCTGGTCACGCACATGGCGTGCGCGTTGTTATTGAGCACGATGAAGGTGACGGGTAGCCGGTGCTCGATGGCGGTGTGCACCTCCATTCCGTGCATGTAGAACGCGCCGTCGCCCGCGATGACGGCGGTGCGCCGGATCCCGTGCGGGCCGCGATGGCGGGCGAAGGCGGAGCCGATCCCGGCCCCGAACGCGTAGCCCATACCGCCCATGCCGAGCGCGACCACGAACCGGCCGCCGCGCGGTACCGGCAGGTGGTGCACCACCGCGGCGCCGGTATTGCCCGCGTCGGCGAAGACATCGGTGCCCGCGGGCAGTGCCGCGCCGATGGTTTCGACGAGTTCGCGGTACCGCAGCCCGGGACCGTGTGCCGCGGGGACGCGCAGCGCGGTCGGCGCGGGAGCGGCGGACGGTTCAACGGCAGCCGCGTCATCGGAGAATTCGGCGGCAAGCTCGCCGAGGGCGCCCGCCAGATCAGTGCTGTACGCGTGGATCGCGGGCAGATATGGCGGTATCACGCCGATACTCGCCACAGTGCAGCCGAGCAGCAGTTCGTCGAGGCCGGTGCGGGCGGTGATCGGCATCGTGGTCCCGACCAGCAGACACAGTGCCGCGGAGCGGATCGCGTCGGCGAGTTCGGGATGGCCCATGCTGCCCGCGACGCCGCAGAATCCGGGACCGTCGTTGTCGTAGGTGTCCTTGGCATCCGGTGCGACACCGACGGAGGCATCCAACGCCGATGCCAGCGCGGCCAATTCGGTACGGGCGTTGTCGCGCGCGACCTGATCACCCGCGATGATGACCACCTTCCCCGTGCGCCGGGCGGCGGTCAGCTCGGCCAGCACGCGGGCCGAGCCGGGTTCGTCGCGCCGATGTGTCCTGGGCGGCAACCGGAACGGCGGGTCCGCGATCTCGGACTGCTGCACGTCTTTGGGAAGCAGGAGGACGGCGGGCCCGCCGCGCCGGGCGGCGCCGACCGCCCTGGCCACCATTTCGGGCAGTTCGGCGGCGTTTTCTACACGTGCGCAGTACTGGCTGATCTCGCCGAAGAGCCGGGCGGCGTCGATGGTGCCCGCGTGGCCGCTGGTGTCCTGGAACGCTCCGTGTCCTTCCAGCGTCGTGGGTGGCTGGCCGACCAGGGCGAGTACCGGCACCCGGGACGCGAACGATTCGGCCAGCCCCGCAACGAGATTCATCGCGCCCCCGCCCGAGGTCGCGGCCACGACGCCGAATCCGCCGGTATTGCGGGCGTATCCGTCGGCCATGGTGGCGGCGGAGAATTCGTGTTTGGCGATCACCCCGGTGATCTCGTCCGGGGAGTCGAAGATCGCGTCGTAGAGGTCCTCGATATTGGCGCCGTCGACGCCGAAGATATGCCGCACACCCATCGCCGAGACCGCCCGAACCAGATAATCCACGACCCTGAGTGGCATGCGCACTCCCTTCCCGTAGCGGCCGTCCGAACAGCTCGATCGAGCCATCGGAGTCCAGTTCCTCGTACACGAGGAATACGGGGTAGCGCGGTGGGCGGTTCAACGCCTGACAAAGATTTTCGCGCCGGTGATCGCGAATCGTGTTGCATCGCATGCCGTATGGGCAGTGTTACCAAGGCCCTTGCGTGTACGTATACATCTACGTTTCGCCTTCCGCATGGGCAGTGTTAACGAGGCCTCTTGCATGTACGTATACATCTACGTATAGTGAGTCCATGCCCAATAAGACCATCTACGTGTCCGACGACGATCTACCCCTGTTCCAGCGGGCGCAGGAACTGGTCGGCGGCAATCTCTCCGGCGCGGTGACCACGGCGCTGCGCCGCTTCATCGAGCTGGAGGAGGGTCGTCAAGAGGGCTTCGACGAGATTGTGCTCCGGGTCGGCCACAACGGCGCACGGCAGGTCCGATTCTCCGGCGCGCTGCTCGGCGAGTGGAACGATCAGAACGACGAGCGCATGGAGCGCGTCCGGGTGTTCCGAACCCGCAAGGGCAAGATTGCCATGCATGCCCAGTACGCCAACTGGGACGAGTACCCCACCGATCCGAAGAACTGGCTCAACGACCTCAAGAATTGGCGTCGCATGCTCGGCGTCGGCGAACAGGACTGGGGCGATTTCATTTTCGTGGTGGTCGATTCGCTGGAAGAGCTGAAGGGGGAAATCCCGGACAAGCTCTACCAGCGAGTCGCCGATATCGCGGACCGTCCGCCGGTGGAGGATCTCGATATCTGAGGCCCGGGCCGAATTGCCCACCCGGACAACCGAATAGAAGTCCATAAACATCAATCACCGCGTCGCAGAGGGTGCGGTGCTGATCAATCATGCACATATTCGCATTAAGTTATTGGTTTCAGGAAGAGGAGACCCATGATCAACGGTCATCATGCGCCCGCGATCTCGGCACGCGGCCTGCGTAAAGCGTTCGGCGAGCACGTCGTACTCGACGACATCGACATCGCCGTACCCGAGGGCACCATCTATTCGCTGCTCGGCCCCAACGGTGCGGGCAAGACCACCACCGTGCAGATCCTGACCACCCTCATCGGCGCGGACGCGGGTGAAATCCGGGTGGGCGGCCATGATCTGGTGGCCGAGCCGAAGGCGGTTCGCGATGTCATCGGCGTCACCGGTCAGTTCGCGGCCGTCGACGAATTGCTCACCGGCCGTGAGAATTTGATCCTGATGGCCGATCTGAACCATTTGCCGCGCAAGCACGGCAGGCGCTTGGCCGCCGAATTGCTGGAGCGCTTCGACCTGGTCGAAGCCGCCGACAAGACCGTGGCCACCTACTCCGGCGGCATGACCCGGCGCCTCGATCTGGCCATGACACTGGTCGGCGATCCGCGCATCATCTTCCTGGACGAGCCGACCACCGGCCTCGATCCACGCAGCAGGCGGACCATGTGGGAGATCATCCGCGGGTTGGTCGACGACTACGGCGTGACGGTATTCCTCACCACCCAGTACCTGGAGGAGGCCGACCAGCTCGCCGACCGAATCGCGGTGCTGGACAACGGACGCCTCGTCGCCGAGGGCACCGCCGCCGAATTGAAGCGGCTGGTGCCGGGCGGTCACATCCGGTTGCAGTTCGCCGACCGGACCGGACTCGACGCCGCCGTTCGCCTGCTCGGCGATACCGCCCAAGTACTGGACGAGGCGGGTGAGGGCGCGTTCACGCTGGCCGTCCCCGGAGACGGCGGCGTCGCATCCCTGCGCGCCGTGCTGGATCGGCTCGACGGCGGACAGATCGAGGTCGAGGGGCTCGCGGTGCACACGCCGAACCTGGACGACGTATTCCTCACCCTCACCGGACATTCGACCTCGGAGAAGGAGATCGTGGCATGAGCGTGCATAGTGAGCGAACAATGGGCACGGCCGCCTCCTATGTACTCGCCGATTCGGTCACGATGTTGCGGCGAAATCTGCTGCACGCCAAGCGTTATCCGAGTATGACGTTCGGTGTCGTGCTGATGCCCATCGTGCTGATGCTGGTATTCAATTATGTCTTCGGCGGCGCTCTGGAGAAATCCTCCGGCGGCAACTACATCGACTATCTCGCGCCCGGGATGCTGCTGATGATTCCGGCGTATATGACGGCGTCGGTGGCGGTCTCCATCGCGACGGACATCACCAAGGGCATTGTGAATCGCTTCCGCACCATGTCGATCGCACCGTCCTCGATGCTGACCGGGCATGTGATCGGGGCGCTGATCCAGGCGCTGCTCGGCAGCGTGGCCATGGTCGCCGTATCCCTGCTGATCGGATTTCGGCCGAATGCCGATGTCGTCGAATGGATCACCGTATTCGGTCTGCTCGCGCTGGTGATCTTCGCGCTGACCTGGTGCGCGGTAGCCCTCGGCCTGCTGGCGCCGAATCCGGAGGGCGCGAGCAATATGCCCTTCCCGATCATTATGCTGCCGTTTCTCGGCAGCGGGCTCGTCGCCACCGACACCATGCCGGTCGGCCTGCGCCAGTTCGCCGAGTACCAGCCGTTCACGCCGATCACCGAGACGATCCGCGGCCTGCTCATGGGTACCGAGATCGGCAACAGCGGTCTCCTCGCGGTCGGCTGGTGCGTGGTCATCGGACTGGGCGGATACCTGTGGTCGTCCTCGATCTTCCGGCGGCAGGCAATCCGATAACGGCGCCACGAGACGAGAAAGCGGTCCCCGCCCGGGGACCGCTTTCTTCCGTACCGCGAAACCGACTGCCGTACCCGCCGATCAGACGTTGGCCGTGAGCACGACCTTGCCCGACGCCATCGACTTGATCTGCACATTGGCGATCTTGTCCGGCGCCATATCGACAGTCTGATCGACCGTCAGCACGGTGTCGGGTCCCGCGGGCCACGTACCGAGATCCATCCGGGTGCCGTCGGTGCCGTTCACCACCAGCCCGTAATTCACGGTGTAGATGTAGTCACCCGGTGCGTACCTGCAGGTCATCACGACCCGGGTGCGTCCGTCCGTGGTGACGATCTTGACGTTGGCCGAGACGGGTGTCGGCTCCAGCGGCTCCATCGCGCGTTCGGCGAAGACCTGCTCCGAGGTCGTCGGCTCGTTCGTGGTGATGTTCACCGAGCCGACCAACGGAACCGCGATGGCCACCGCCGCGGCGGCCGCCGCGACCGCGGCGCCGAACGTCACCCACCGGCCGCGCTTGCGCCTGCGCTCGGCCGCGTCGGCGAGCCGGGGCAGCAGCTGCGGCACCGGCGGAACCTCGGGTTCCCGCGCCCCCTGCGGGGCCGGTTCGATCATCGCCAGCGCGGTATCGGGGTCGACGAGTGCGAGCATGCCGGGCAGACCGGCCAGGTCTGTCACCGCGGTCTGGCAATCGCCGCAACCCGCGAGGTGATCCTCGTACTCCCGACGCTCGACGCGGCTGAGGGAGCCGAGCACGTACGGTGCATCCCACGTCGAGTAGTCATCCGCGATATCCGTCATCAGTTCGTCACCCCCATCTCCTGGAGAGCGAGTCGTAGGGCTCGCATGCCGTAATGCATCCGGGATTTCACCGTGCCGGGCGGAATATCGAGCTCCGCCGCGATCTGGTGCGTGGAAAGGCCGCGATAGTAGGCACGCACGATCACCTCCCGGTGATCGGCGCTGAGCCTGCCGAGCGCGTCGGCCACCAGCCAGCCGTCCAGGGCGCGGTCGGCCTGGTCCGGGGCGGGTTGCTCCGGCGGGTTGTCGGTACGGAATTCGCGCCTGTTGCGGGCGCTGCGATGCTCATCCACGGCGAGATTGCGCGCGACGGTGAACAGCCACGCCCGCGCCGATGTCGTGGATTGATCGAGTACGTTCGGGCGCTGCCATGCCCGTAGCAACGTCTCTTGCACTATGTCCTCGGCTCGTCCGGGGTCTCGAACCAAACCCACTGTGTACCGCCAGAGCGCCGACGCGTGTTCCTGGTACAGAACTCGCATCAAGTCGGTTTGATCGTCCGGCATTGCTCACCTCCCGACCATCCCACGGCGTAGACGGGCTGAAAGGTTCAATGGTCTGTCGCACCTAGTTGCGTTCCAACTCGATCGGGTGGGTTGCCAGCAGCGAGAGCGGCAGTGGCTGGCGGCGCAGGACATGTGCCCAGAGGTCGGGTCGGCCGGAGCTGATCGGGTCCGAGGGCAGGGCGGAGACCACGATCCAGTCGTTGTTCTGTAGCTCGCCCTCCAGCTGCCCGAAGGTCCAGCCCGCGTAACCCGCGAAGATCCGGATGCCCTCGACCAGGGCGCCGATCTGCTCCGGATCGGAGTCCAGGTCGACCAGCACCACCCGTCCGTCGATTCGGCGCAGGCCGGACACGCCCGCGATGGACGCTCCCACGCGCAGTGTGCCGAGGCACAGTGCGGCATCGCGTTTGACCGGACCACCGATGAACAGTGTGCGGGGTGAGGCGGCCACCTCGGACCAGCGCGGCAGCACATCGTGCACCGCGGCGTCGTTCGGGCGGTTCAGCACCACGCCAAGGCTGCCGCCCTCATTGTGCTCGATGATGTAGACGACGGTGCGTCGGAAGGTGGGTTCGACCAGTTCGGTCGCGGACACCAGCAAGGAGCCCGCGCGCACCACCTGCTCACCGTGCCGGAACTCGCGCCGTCGGCGATCACCGTGCCCGCCGTGAGTTTGCCGCTCTTCCGGTTCATCTCCGCGTGCCACTCCGACATCATCGCAGTTGGATTGCCATTTCGCACTGATGGTCGGCCAGCTAGTCCGGATCTGGCGGGCATCGTAGGCTCGGCGGTATGGAACCGCCCGAGGTGATCCTCGAGAATGCCGACGCCGTGTACGACTTCTACCGCGACCATCGACAGAACCGACTCAAGGCGTGGGGCGCGTATGCGCTGCTCAGTCGGCGTTACCACCCGCGGATCAGCTTCGCCGAGGGCGCCGAGAAGCAGCTCCGGGCACTGGTGAAGTCGGGGCGGCCGACCATTTTCTCGATCAACCACCTGTCGCAGAGCGATCCCTACACTGTGGCCGCGACGGCCTGGCGCAGTCCGTTGCGGCCGATCATCGGCAAGGTGCGAGTGCTGGCCAAGGATGAACTCTTCGTGGAGCCCGAGCAGCGGCGCAAGGTCGACATGATGGGCGGGATCCCGGTCTTCCGTGGCAAGGACCACGGGATCAGGGCGGTGAACGCGGCGGGCCAGCAGATGATGGATGTCTGCGCCGAACGGCTGGCACGCGGCGACCATGTGGCGATCTTCCCCGAAGGCACCTGTAACGACGTCGACCACACGCAGGTCCAGGCGGTGGGCAGCGGAATCGGGCATATCGCGTTCCGCGCGATGAAACTCGGCGTGCACCCCGCACTGGTCAGCATCGGACTGAGCTACGGCCCCCGCCCCGACCCCACGATCGAACCGACCAAGGAGGAGGCGAAATCCGCCAGCTTCTATTTCGGGGTGCCGATCACCGAACTGCCGACTAAACCCGGCGACATCGCCCGGCTGGCCCGCACCGACCTGCAACACGCGCTCGACGGCGCGACCGCGAACTACTGAGGTAGACCCAAGCGCTCTCGGGCCCACTGCGGCACCGCGGCGACATATTCGGCATGGGTCTCCACGAAATGCCGCACCATCGGACAGAGCGGCAGAATGCCGAAGCCCTCGTTGCGGGAGCTGTCCACCGCGGACCGGACCAGAATGCGCCCGTACCCATGGCCCTCGTGGCGGGGATAGATCTCGGTGTGCACGAATGCCCGCTCGGAAGCGGTGTCCTGGTACTCGGCGTAGCCGGCGAGGGCATCGTCGACGTAGATCTCGAAGCGTTCCAGTGCGGTGTTGTTGCGGACCTCGGTCGACATGGCTCGACGCTACTCCGCCGACCCGGTCGGCGATGCCGCCGGATGTGAAATGACCGGTTCGACTTGTCTACCGGTGCGCGGCCCACGCAGAATGCTCTTGGTCGCGGTGCGGGCTCGAACGGCGGCGGCCCGGCGGAGGTTACGAGAATGATGAGGACGCCCAGACGCGAGTTGCCAGGGGCACTGCGTTTTTCGCGAGCCATCGGCACCATGGCCGTGGCCGGAGTGGTCGGTGCATCGCTGGTCACCGGGCTCGCCGACGCGGCGCCCGCCGTGAGTTTCGGCGCCTGTCCCCAAGATGCGGTGACGCCGGATCGCGGTGTGCAGTGCGCGGTGGTCAGCGTCCCGATGAACTACGCCGAACCCGACGGCCCGCGCATCGACCTCACCGTCAGCCGGATCGCGGCCACCGGCACAAGTCGCGGCGCCGTCTTCGCCAACCCGGGCGGCCCCGGGGCGGACGGCCTGGACTACTGGGCCCGCCGGGTCGATGTGCTGCCCGCCGAACTCGGCGCCGAATTCGACCGCATCGCGGTGCAACCGCGCGGATTGCGTTGGGCCACACCGCTGAACTGTAGTACCGACGTGACCGACGCCACGGGCCAACAGGTTTCGCTGGGCGGTGGCAGCCGCGACGCCATGAAGAAGGCCTGCGACGCCACCCAGCCGGGCTACCTGGACACCATCACGACCGAGAACACCGCACGCGATCTGGACGCGGTGCGGGCCGCGCTCGGAATCGAGCGGATCAACTACCTCGGCACCTCCTACGGCACCTACCTCGGCGCGGTGTACGCCTCGCTGTTCCCCGGCCGGGTGGACCGAATGGTGTTGGACTCCAATGTGAATCCGGCTTGGGTGTGGACCGAGGAGTTCGCCCAGCAGCAGGTCGCGGGCAAGCGCCGCCTCGACGACCTGTTTGCGTGGATCGCCGAGCACAACGGCGAATACCGCCTGGGTGACACCGCACTTCAGGTCTATCGGAACTGGGTGCGGCTGGTCTCGGACCAGGGTGGCGGCTGGTACGCCAACCTCACCCCGCCGCCCGCGAGCGTCGCCGATCTGCCGGGCGACCTGCCCGAGCCGCTCGCCGAGATCGCCCGCGACGGCGTCAACAGCACCGTCGAGCAGGCGGGCAAGGTGCAGAACCTGATCCGGACCCTGCTCTCCGGTGGTGCGTCGGCGCAGGTGCCGCTGGTCGGCGCGACCGCCGTCGCCACCTACACCCGCAGCTACTGGCCCACTTTCGCGCGGGCGATGGCCGACGCCAACCTGGACCCGGCGAATGTGCAGCGGCTCATGGCCATCGAGGGCGCCACCGCGACCGACCCCACCGGCCGCTTCGTCTTCTCCGCCATCACCTGCAATGAGAACGCGGTGGAACCGCGGCCCGAACTGCTGGTCGCCGCCGTCGGCACCATCGCCTCCGGCGGCAATGCCATGGACGCGCGCGCCGATATGGTCCGCTCGGGCATGAGCTGCGGCTCGTGGCGGCCGGTCACCCAGCCGGTCGCGATCACCGGCGCCGGGCTGCGCACCCGTCCACTGCTGTTGCAGAGCCGCCACGACGCGCTGACCGAATATGAGGGCGGCCCCGCCATGGCGCGGGCGCTGAACGGATCGCTGATCACCGTCGAGGGTGGTGATCACGGCACCTTCGGGCGGGCGAATCCGGCGGTGGACAACGCCGTACTGACGTATCTGCGGACCGGTCAAGTCACGATCAGCCAGGCGGATCAGGCGCCGTTGCCCACCCGCTGAGCGGTCGGTCCGCGGTTCGGCGGGGATTGCACGCTGTCGTCGATGCGGTGCCAGTGCTTCGGGTACGGCCGCGCCCCGAGTCGAGCGACGCGCTGGGCGCACGAAGTGCGGCGACCCGGCGCGCACCCCACAATGTCGAAGTGACATCCGCGACCCGGGTGGTGCTCGCCCCGGACAAGTTCAAGGGTTCGCTGACGGCGCCCGAGGTAGCGGCGGCGCTTGCGGCGGGAATCTCGCGGGTGCGGCCCGATGTCGAGGTCCGGCGGGTGCCGGTCGCCGACGGCGGGGACGGGACCGTTGATGCGTTCGTCGCGGCGGGGTGGGAGCGGATCGAACTCACCGCGCCCGGGCCAACAGGTGTGGCTACCGACGCCGCGTATGCGATGCGCGGAGGTACGGCCGTGGTCGAGCTGGCGGCGGTCGTCGGTTTGGTGAAATTGCCCGGGGATGAACCCGATCCGCTCGGTTCGAGCACCTACGGCCTGGGTGTTGTCATTGCGCACGCACTGGATCGGGGGGCCGCCGAGATCGTGATCGGGCTGGGCGGCAGCGCTTCCACCGATGGCGGCGCGGGCATGCTGCAAGCGCTCGGTGTCCGGGTGCTGGATGCAGAGGGGCGGAAATTGCCGTGCGGCGGTGCCGCTTTGGCGCATGCCGTCGAGATCGATCGGACCGGAATCCATCCCGGGGTTGCCGCGGCACACTTCACGCTCGCCTGCGATGTGGACAATCCGCTCCTCGGTCCGAACGGCGCGGTCGCGGTGTACGCACCACAGAAGGGTGCGGATCCCGGCCAACGGTGGACCCTGGAAGCGGCACTGAAGAATTGGGCCGCGATCGCGGGCCCTGATTTCGCCGATCGCCCCGGTGCGGGCGCCGCGGGCGGAACCGGATTCGGTGCGATGGCGCTCCTGGGCGCCGAGGTCCGCAGCGGCATCGAAGTGATACTCGACCTTCTCGACTTCCCGGCCCTGCTCGACGGGGCTGATCTCGTGGTCACGGGCGAGGGATCTCTCGATACCCAAAGTTTGCGCGGCAAGGCCCCGATCGGCGTCTGTGGCGCTGCCCGCACAGCGGGTGTTCCCGTGGTTGCCGCGGTGGGGCGTGCGCTGCTTGCCCCGCAACAGATCCGGGCCGCCGGATTTGCCGCCTGCTACGCCCTCACCGACCTGGACCCCGATCCAGGGCGCTGTATGACGCAGGCGCGACATCTGGTGACGCGGGTCGGCGAACAGATTGCTCGCCGACACCTCGCGGAGTGATCGCTCCTTCTCGCGGATGACTCTTCCGCGGCGAACCGAACGCCGTCAGCTCGCCGAGGCGAGATTGCCGAGCAGTTCGCGCCGGTTCTTATCGCCCCACGCCTCCAGCGGTAGCAGCGCGACGCGGAGCTCCTCGCCGAGCGGGGTGAGGGAGTATTCGACGCGGGGCGGGATCTCCGGATAGATCTCGCGGTGCACAACGCCGCAGCCCTCCAGCTGCCGGAGGTTCTCGGACAGCACCTTTTCGCTGACACCGGTGAGCAGCTTGCGGATCTGACCGAAGCGCTGCGGACCCAGGCCGAGGACCCACATCAGGTGCAGTTTCCACTTGCCGCCGACGACGTCGATCGCCACCGACATGCCGCACACGTCGTGATCTGCGTCACTACTCATGATGGCCGCACCCTTTCTGACGGTATTTCGAACCTCGAGGTAAGCAACCCCACCTCGACGTTCGGTCTTCCCGACCGTACCTGCGGCGACGACTATCTGAATCGGCGCCGACAAGTTACCGAATCGAGAACCGAAGGGACACACAATGTCCGAGCAGACCACCCCCCGTTCCGTCTCCGTGCTCGGCCTCGGGCCGATGGGCCAGGCCATGGTGAAGGCATTCCTGGAGGCCGGGGTCGAGGTCACGGTATGGAACCGCAGCACCGCCAAGGTCGACGCCATGGTCGAACTGGGCGCCAAGCGCGCCGAAACGGTCGCCGACGCGTTGGATGCCAACGAGGTGAGTGTGCTCAGCCTCACCCACTACGCCGCCATGTACGAGGTGCTCGGCCAGGCACCCGAGCACCTGCCTGGCAAGGTCATCGCCAATCTGTCCTCCGACTCGCCGGAGAAGACCCGCGCGGGTGCGGCGTGGGTGCGAGAGCACGGTGCCGAATTCATCTCCGGCGGGGTGATGTCGGCGGGCGACAATATCGTGCACCCGGCCTCGTACATCTTCTACAGCGGACCGCGGGCGATCTTCGAGGCGCACGCCGAACTGCTCCGACCACTGAGCCCGCAGGAGTATCTGGGCGCGGATGACGGTCTGGCGCAAGTCTTCTACCAGGCGCTGCTGACGATCTTCCACCCCTGGCTGCTCGCCTTCGACCAGGCGACGGCGGTGATCGAGCGTTCCGGCCACGACATCGCCCAGTTCGTTCCCTTCGCCATCCGGTCCAGCGAGGCATTCCCCTACTTCATGACCGAGTTCTCGGAGGCGAACAAGAACGGAGGCTGGGCCGACCTCGCAAGCCTGAAGATGATGGACGCCGGTGCGCAGCACATTATCGACGCCAGCGAAGAGGTGGGCGTGGACGCGACGTTCTCGCATACCGCGCAGGCGTTTTGGCGCAAGGCGGTGGCCGCCAGCGAACAGTCGGGCACGGCGGTCTCCACCTACGAGCTCATGCGCGGTACGGCATAGCCGCCCGCGCGCCCGATGACGGCCGCCACTTCGGATGAGTGGCGGCCCTCGGGCACGGGGGCCGACCGGTGCCCGCACCGACGGTCCGGCCCGCTCACGCGGATTCGGCGCCCGAGCCGAGTCGCGGGAAGGGAGTCGTGGAGAACACGACCTCGACCGCGACCTCGAAATAGGCGGCGATCCGCAGTGCGAGATGCAGGCTCGGGCTGTACTCGCCGCGCTCCAGGTAGCCGATGGTCTGGTAGTGCACGCCCAGCGCTTCGGCCAGCTCGCGCCGCGAGATGCCGCGCTCGGCGCGCAGCATCGCGATGCGGTTGTAGATGACCTCAGTAGACACGCTTCAGCGCCTTCTCGCGTCGGACGTCCATGCCGACCCCCGTTTCGCGCCGTGCCATGCGCCGCAACAGCATCGGCGCCAGTAGCAGCCCTGCTACGGCCCAGACCCCGAGCACCGCCGCGGTCTCCAGGTGCCGCCAGGATTGTCCGAGTTCGATGACCGCCGCGTCGGCCGGGAGCAACGCCGACCGCATGCCGAGCCCGAGCCAGTAGATCGGGAACACCTGGGCGATGGCCTGCAACCAGCCGGGCAGGCCGGTGATCGGGTAGTAGATGCCCGAGATCGCGATAAGGCCCATCATCGGCATCGTCAGGAAGAAGGTGCCGCGGGAGTTCTCGAATATCGAACCGAAGATCGCACCCAGCGGCAGGGTGGCGAGCAACCCGAGCGCCGCCACCCAGACGAGCGTCAGCCATGATCCGGCGCCGTCCATCGAGACGCCGCCGACGATCAGCGCGCCGATGCCGAGTAGGACCGCGACCTGCACCAGCACCGATCCGGCGCTCGCACCGATTTTGCCGATGAGATAGCCGACCATGCCGTTCGGCGTCGCCTTGGCCCGCAACAGGGTTCCGTCCTCGCGGTCCAGAACCAGGTATTGCGCGATGTTGAATACGCCGTTGAACGCGATGATGCTGCCGATCACGCCCGGCAATGCCAGGGCGCCGAGTTTCAGTCCGCTCGCCTCGAAGGTTCCGTTGCGCATGAAGTACAACGCTACGAGTATCAGGGCCGGGGTAAAGAATTGGCCGATCAGATCCTGCGCGTTGGTGAACAGCTGCCGCAGTTCGATCGCCGCGCGAGCCCCGCCCGCGCGGACTGCCACCATCGTGGGTGTCATCGCGTGACCTCCTCCAGAGCGCGGACGCCGTCCTCGGCCGGGCCGGATTCATATCGGCGGACCAGCGTCATATAGGTGTCTTCCAGCGAGGCGCGGCGCACCTCGAGTTCATCGATCCGCTCGCCGTACTGCTTGAACAGCTCGTGGACGAATTTGGTCGATTCGGTGGTGGTGTGCACGAAACGCTGGGCATCCAGCGTCCAGCGAACCTCGGCCTCCCCGGCGATCCGGCGCGACAGCTCGTCGGCCGAGCCGTCGGCGATGATCCGCCCACCGGCCAGGATGAGGATCCGGTCGGCGAGCTTCTCGGCCTCGTCCAGATCGTGGGTGGTGAGCAGGATCGTGGTGCGGTGGTCGTCGGCGAGCCGGTGCACCAGATCGTGGAATTCGCGTCGAGCCCGAGGGTCGAAGCCCGCGGTCGGTTCGTCCAGGAACAGCACTTCGGGCCGGCCGATGACGCCGATCGCCACATCCATCCGGCGGCGCTGACCGCCGGACAGCGTCTGGATCTTGGCGTCGGCCTGGTCGGTGAGGCCGACCAGATCTATCAGTTCGTCGGTCTTCCACGGTCGTCGGACGTCGTCGGTGCTGTAGGGGGCGTAGAACGAGCCGAGGTGGGTGAGCAGTTCGCGGACCCGCCACTTACCGTGGTCGCGCCAGGACTGCAACACCACTCCGACCCGCGCCCGCCACGCTTCGCCGCCGCGCGCCGGATCGGTGCCGAGCACGGTGACGCTTCCGGCGGACCGCATACGGAAGCCTTCCAGGATTTCGATGGTGGTGGTCTTACCCGCTCCGTTCGGGCCGAGTAGGACCACCACCTCACCGTGCCGCGCTTGGAATGTCACGTCGTCCAGGACGTCGGTGGCGTCGTACCTCATGCGCAGGTTCTCGACATCGAGAACTACACCGTCACCCACTGTCATATCCCTCCCTATTGTGGGTTGCTGATGATTTGTAGCATATCTACTACATATCGCCGTGACAATACTCCGGCCATTTCGCTCGGCTTCCCGCCGACCCGGGGTAATCGCAAAAGAGAGCACTGCTCTTGACATGATGGCGGCGAGCGTGGAACACTGATCTCAACAGAGAGCAGTGCTCACTAACAAGGAGTAGTCATGGACGCCAGCACCCGCTACATCGGCCCGACCGGCCTCGACCCCATCATGAACCGGATCTTCAACTGGCTGCCCAAACTCGGCATCAGCGTCATGGGATCGCGACTGCTGGCGGTGCGCGGCCGCAAGAGCGGGGAATGGCGGACCACGATGGTGAATGTGATGGACGGCGCGGACGGCGCGCGATACCTGGTCGCGCCCCGCGGTCACACCCAGTGGGTGCGCAATCTGCGGGTCGCGGGCGATGGTGAGCTGCGACTTGGTCGCAAGGTCGAGGCGTTCACCGCCACCGAGGTGGCCGACGCCGACAAGGTTCCGTTGTTGCGCCTGTACCTGCAGCGCTGGGGCTGGGAGGTCGGCCGGTTCTTCGACGGCATCACCAAGGACTCCACCGATGCGGAGCTGGCCGCCATCGCACCGGGCTTCCCGGTGTTCCGGATCGCCTGAGAACTATCGGGTGGCCAGGAATTCCACGGCCGCGGCGTAGCCCTGAATACCCATCCCGGCGATCACCGCGGTGGCGATGGGCGAGATATAGGAATGGTGCCGGAACTCCTCGCGGGCGTGCACATTGCTGATGTGCACCTCCACGATCGGCACCTCGGGAATCACCAGCGCATCCCGCAATGCCACCGAGGTGTGCGTGAGCCCGCCGGGATTGATGATGATGGCCGATTCGGCGCCGCGGGCCCGGTGGATCCGATCGATCAGCGCTCCTTCGGAATTCGATTGGAACGCGGTGATCTCCCGGTCGAACCGGGCCGCGGTCTTGCGGCACAGCTCGACGACGTCGTCGAGCGTCGCCGACCCGTAAACCTCCGGCTGGCGGGTACCGAGCATATTCAGGTTCGGGCCGTTCAGGATCAGGATCGGGGCGACCGTATCTGCCATAGAGGAAACAGTAGCCCCGAATCCCCTACAGGCCCTGCGGCCCTTCCGAGCGCAGGTCGTCCACCTTGCGCATGGCGGTGCGCAGCTCCTCCAGCCATGACTCCGCGTGCTTGCCCGCCAGTTTCACGGTCCAGGCCAGCGCGTCCGCGCGGGAGCGGGCCACGCCGGAGTCGACCAGGGTGTCGAGCACCTTGCGTTCCGGCTGCCGCAGCCTGGTCATGACCGGGACGGCCAGGTGGGTGAACATGATCCGCTCGCCGTCCACCGAAACACCCCAGGCGACGCTGCGCCCATAACGGTGCTGCGCCTCGCCCGCGATCTGCATCCGAGCGGGGCGGGTGGACTCGCGGAATCGGGCGACGGCGCCCTCCTTGGTGGCGCGGGGCAGTTCGTCGGTGGGAGCGTCGCCCTCACCTTCGGCGGATTCCGATCCGGCCGCGGACTTCTCGGGCTGCGGCAGCGGGAGTTCGCCGATGACCACGATCTCGTCCCGGTCGACCTCGATGACGGGCGGTCCGACGAACCAGTCGCTGGGCAACCTGCCCGCGAACCAGTCCGGCACATCCGCTGGGTCGGGCAGGTCGGCCTGCTGCCAGCCGCCCGGTCGTCCGAAACCCCGTCCCCGGTGGTCATGTCTCATGGGGAGTCACCTTCGTTCTTACTATGCTTCCGCACTTACTTCAGTGCGATGATTACAAGATTACTTCGCAATTCCGCAGTATGGTTCCGCTCTGCGTGAACGGGGGTCGAATGGGGTAATCGAGGCGGAGGCGCCGATCGGCGGTACCGATCGGGAGGTAGAGGCGGCCTAAATCGCCGACGTTGGCGGTAATCGCCCGCCGATGCGTTCCGGCCGGTACGGTAGCGGCGCCGGTTATCGCCTTGTGACTGGACACCGTTCATGATCGGCCGCTCGACGAAAAATTTTCGGGCACAATTGGACGCTGAGCATGGGTAACGTCCCGGCATCGGGGCGCCGACAGGCAGGTCCTTTCAGGTACGGTGGTCTTGTTACTGGAGTGACAAGAGTGAAGAGTGGGCGATATGGATGTGTGGGGATCCCGCCGCTTTCGCGTCCGGGGCGCATTGGCACTCACGGGGGTGGCGGCTGTAGCAATTGTCATGGGCTCGTGCGGATTCCGGGCGGAACCGAATGGGCCCGAGGCCATCGTCGAGCGCTTCACCGAGCTCTTGGACGATCAGGATTACACCAAGGCCGCGGAGCTGACGTCGTACCCCAACGCGGCGCAGGCAACCCTGAAGCAAATGTTCGAGGGTATGCAGCCGGGCAAGGTCGACTACCAGAAGACCCAATACATCAGCCTCGACGCGCAATCGGCCATCTTCAGCATGGATGTCGACTGGAACTTCGGTGAGCACCGGTCCTGGAACTACAGCCTCCAGGGCACGCTGCGAAAGCTCGCCATCGGCTGGCGCATCTCCTGGGAGCCGGGCATCGTCATGCCGCAGCTGTCGAACAACCGCACCGCGAAGCTGGTGCGAACGCTACCCTCGCCCGCCCCGCGGATCGTCGATATCACCGGCGCCCCATTGATGAACGAGCAGATCATCAACGTGATCAAACTGGATCCGGCCCGCACGTCCGATCCGGTGGCTTCCACCAACGCACTGGCCAAGGCCATCGAGCCGGTCGCCCCGTTGATCACCGGTCCTTCACTGTTGCAACAGTTGTCCACCTCCCAGGGCAAGCCGGTGGTCGCGGTCAATCTGCGCGAGGCGGACTTCGCGATCCTCGAGTCGGCCATGGCGCCCATTCCCGGCGTGGTGATGGAGAAGCAGCCTCGGCTGATCTCCTCGGACCGCCGGGTGTGGTCGCCATTGCTGGACGCGATGCGCAAAGTGTGGCAGGACAGCCAGGAGCAGCACTCCGGCTGGGGTGTGAAGATTTTCGAACCGGACGGCCGATTCGTCAGCCAAGTAGCCGGATACCAGGGGCCGCCGGGACCGGATATCGCCTCCACCATGGACCAGCGCCTCCAGCGCGCCGCCGAGGACGCGGTGGTCAGCGTCGGCACGCCCGCCTCGATCGTGGCGATCCAGCCGTCCAGCGGCGCGGTGGTCGCGGTCGCGCAGAACCAGCAGGCCAGCGCACACGGTTCGGTCGCGTTCACCGGGCTCTACCCGGTCGGCGGCAATATCGAGCTGTTCCGCAATATCGCCGCGGTTGCCGAGGGGAAGGCGCCGCAGGATGTCTCGGTGCAGGATGCGGCCGAGGCCGCGAGCAGAATCGGCGTCGGCATCGATTTCCAGGTGCCCGGCCTGGACGAGGTGACCGGGCGAAACGCCATCGCGGGCCGCAGCGCGGAGCAGGTGCGCCAGGGCGGCGGCTCGGATGCGGTGCTGGCCAGCCCCTTCGGGATGGCCATCGCGGCGGCCGCGATCGCCCGCGGCGCGGTACCCGCGCCGATGATCGAGCTGGGACGACCGAGCGGTACCGACGCCCAGCTCGCGCCGCTATCCGGCGATATCACCGACCGGCTACGCACGATGCTGCGCGATGCCACCGGGGGACCGGAGTTCGGCAGCCTGCGCGCGTACCGTGACGTCACCGGATACGCCGCGAAGGCAGGCTCGGACGGCTGGCTGATCGCGAATATGGGCGATCTGGCCTTCGCGATTCATATCAACGATGTGGACAGTGGCGACGCCACCGTGCGGATGGCGGCGCGGATGCTCCAAGCGCTGGCCAAGCCGGAGCCGTAATCCCCGGCCTCGGAATCAATTCAACGCTTTGATCGCGGCACGCCAGCCGAGCAGGAAGAGCGCGAGTACGGTCGCCGCCACCACGATGAAGCTGAGCGCCGTGCCCTGACCACTGATCACGCGCAGCAGCATGCCGCCGCAGAGGGTGCCGAGCCAGACCAGTACTCCGGTGGGCCACAGCGCCGTTCCGTCGAAGCGCGCGTCGCGTCCCGTCTCGCCGAATATCCGGCTCGCCGCGGCCAATGCCACCACCCAGCCGATCGCGAGCCCGATCGCGAAAGGCCACAGCGTCTTCAGCAAACCGGTGAGGATCGCCTCGTCGTGGCTGCGCCTGCCGATAATGCAGAACAGGATCACCAACAGCAGGTCGACCACCAATGGCACCAGTTTCTTCACGGGCGCAAGCGTAGTGGGGCGTGCGAACAGCGTCGGTTCCGACACTGTCCCTGTTCAGTCACCAGGTACCGCGGGCGCTGCCGAACTGGGGTGGTCGACAGCCCGCTGCTTTTTGCGCCGATGCTACGGCGACCCCAACCCACAGCGAGAAGGGCCCCTCGACCGGCGGTGCCCTTCTCGCTGTTCGGAGCTATCAGGGGATGGTGTCGGTGAGTACCGCGCTGTCTATTCCGGTGAGGACCGCGGCGCGGGCCGTGAGAACGTGCCAGCCGCGGGCGATGCCTTCGTGCGTGGCGTGTGCGGCTGAGATCAGTGTGTCGGCGTCGCGGCGTCCGGCCAGTAGCGCCCCGACGTCGGCGGCCGAATTCCGATCGAGGTCGGGGATGACGGTGTGCGGCAGCGTGACCAGCGCGGCGAGGATATCGATCTGATCGGAGGGCACCAGAGCACGAGCGGCGCTCAGCACCGCGGCCGGGAGCACGATGGTGCTGCCTGATTCGGCGCACGCCCACGTGATCGCGTGCGGGTACGGGTCTCGGCGGCACCAGCCGCGCACCGCCTCGAGGTCGAGAACGACCCCGGACAGAGCGGGCGCGCTCACGCGGCGCCGGAAGCGCGTTCGTCAGCGGGGAGTGGCGGTAGGCCGAGGAGTTCGCGGCCGTGGTTGATCATGTCCAGGGGTGGGCGACCACCGTAGACGGCCTCGATCGTGGCCAGGGACCGTTCCCGGTCCATGCGGGCCTGCACCGATTCGGAGACGAACGCCGACACCGAGGTGATCCGCCCACCGTCGCGCCACTGGTCGAGGGTGTCCGCGATTTCCTCGGGGACCGTGATCGTGACCTTCCGCGTCCGCCGTTCTCTCGCCATACCGGAAGTGTATCCGGGTATGGCGAGCAGGCGGTGGGAAATTCTCAACACCCTCGCGAAAGCCCTGCCGCCGGACACAGCCCACTTCCGGCGGCAGAGGCCGTCAGTACGCGCCCTCGGCGCGGGCGACTGCGCCGATCGTTTTCGCGATAAGGAGCAGATCGAGGGTCATCGACCAGTTCTCGACGTAGGACAGATCCAGTCGGACTGCATCCTCGAGCGAAAGGTCGGATCGTCCGCTCACCTGCCACAGCCCGGTGACACCTGGCTTCACTAGTAGCCTGCGCCGCGTTTCGCGGTTGTACGAATCGACGTCGCGCTGAAAATGGGGTCGTGGGCCGACTATGCTCATCCGGCCTTGAAGCACGCTGATGAACTGAGGGAGCTCGTCGAGGCTGTGCTTTCGGATCACCTTCCCGATTGGGGTGACCCTCGGGTCGTCCTTCATCCTGGAGAAGATCGGGTCGCCATCGTTCGACTCGATGAGTTCGGCGACCATTACATCGGCGTCGAGCCGCATGCTGCGGAACTTGAGCATGTGGAACGGCTTGCCGGACAAGCCGATTCGCTCCGATCGATAGAACACAGGCCCTTTGCTGGTCATTTTGATCGCGATCGCGATCGCGAACATCGTTGGTGCGATGGTCACAAGGACGGCCAGCGCAAAGAGGAAGTCGAAAGTCCTCTTGCTCCACGGGTTTATGGGTTGTAAGTCGTCCATGTAGAGGTCGTCGATCGTTGGCTCATCCGCCACCGTCGCGTTTCGGCGGTCGGCCGCACGCAGGACACGACCCATCTCGGGGGCGCCAAGGGCGATCCGAAGGGCAGGGCGAAGAGTGGGGATACCTTCCTGCCGCATCATGTCCAGCTCGGCAGTCCATTCCGTCAGGAAGCGAGCTCTGCGAGCCGCGGGCAAGAACAACAGCGCGACGGTGATCAGTGTCCGACTCAGCCATGAGGCCAGCACCCGGCGGTTCCGTCTCATGCCAACGCTCCCCCGGTGTTGGAACGTGCTGGCAGCCAGTCAGGGCGTCGTGACGCTCTGGGCGACAGCTGATTGTGCGCCTGCTCGATCTCCTCGCGCGCCAACCTCGCCCCCGGGTCGGTTAGCCGGTAGTAACGCCGCCGTCGGCGTCCTTCGGCCGACTCGTCGATGTCTTCCCAGTCGCTGCTGACCCAACCGGCAGTCTCCAGGCGCGTCAAGATCGGGTAGATGCTGCCGGTCGGCAGGCCGGAGTTCTCCGAGATCTTGAGGCCGTAATGCTCGTCCGCAGGGCGATCTAGCAGCGCCTGCAGAACCTGCAGAGTCTGAAGCGTGATCCGCACCTTGCCCACCATAGCTAATACTCTACACTGGCTATACTGTAACTCTATAATGGTATGACCTGGCACTTTACCGGATGGCCGACCGCGAGAGGCTGGCTCGATGAAGGAACACCCGTACGTGTTGCAGCCTCGCACCGCTCACCTCCCAGGTCTCGCCACCTGCGAGTTTTGCACTGCAACACCGAAATTCGGCGCCGATAGCGTTCTGATCGATCCATCCGAACGGGACCTCGGGGCGCCATCCGGTGACCTCACCCGTCCGGGGCAACCACAACCGAACGGAACATCATGACCATCTCCACCACCGCCGTGCTCCACGTCCTGGCGGGCCTGATCATCCTTTTGCTCGGTCTGCTGACCGCGGCCGTGTCCGTGCTGCTGTCCCGCCACGACGGGGACCGTTGGACCACGGCCATCCGGCAGGGTTCCATTGGGTTCGTCGGCGCGGTCGGCGTGCTGTCCATCCTGTACGGCATCGTCATTGTGGCCTCGTGACCGCTGCGGGGGTGTGGCTCCGGGAGGTAGCCACACCTCGGCGGCGCCTGGGGTGTCGGACCCTGTGTCACGCACCTGCGGCTGGTCGGGGGTCTCCAAACCTTGGTTCGGTGTCGGTTTTCGCGAGCATCTACCGCCGTCGGCGGTACGCTCGGCGGTATGGCTGGACGGAAGACATCGGTGAGTTTCGACGACGAGACCCTGGAGATCCTCGCGCGCCGCGCCGAGGAGGAAGGCCTGGACCGCTCGGCCTACCTCGCGCGGCTGGTGCGCCGCGACGACCACCGGCGCCGCCTCGCCGCCGACAGCGCCACGCTCAACGCCGCCGGGCACACCCCGGACCGGGCCAGCGCGGTCACCGCAGCCCTGATCACACAGCGCCGCGCGGCCAGCTGATGGCGATACCCCGATTCGGCGAGGTCTGGAACGCCCCGTCGGGCTCGATCCTGCCCGGCGGGATGCTGTGCCTGATCGTGTCCAGCGACGACTACAACCGCATCCGACGCCAGTTCGTCATCGTCGAAGTAGTCACCGATCCACTGTCCGGCGACGCGATCATCTGCGACCTCGGGCCGGTCGGCGTCGCACTCACCGGCGCACCCTTCACGGTCGGACCCGGCTGGTTCACCGGCGCCGAGGAACCGATCGCGATCGTCGACGAGGCGACCGCGCGCCGCGCCGCCGACCAGATCCGGGCGATCCTCGGGCCGTGACCAGCGTAGAGTCCGGTTTTCGACACGAAAATGAGGGGATGGCCGACACAGGTTGATCATCGCCTAGCTGCCGTGGCAGCAGCTGCTCAACCGGATGAGTTCTGCCGCCTGGTCTGACGATCCGATGATCCCGGCATCGCCCTGGCCGCGGTCGTCGAGGAGCTGCACACCGCGTTCGGGGAGCTCGAGGCCGTGCTGGCCGAAGGCGAGGGACCGGTGCGGGTGGACGAGGGCGGGGATCTGGTGATCTCGCCGCTGAGTGCCGAAGATGTTCCGGCCGAGTCGATCTCGCTCAAAGCCGAGCTGACCGAGATGCTGCCGTTCGCGCCGATCGTGTCGCTGCTGATCGAGCTGGACAAACGCACCGGCTACCTGGACTGCTTCACCCACGCCGGCGGCCAGACCACCCGCACCCCGGAGCTCGAGCGGAACCTGATCGCGGTGCTGCTGGCGCACTCGACGAACCTGGCCTGACCCGGATGGGCCTGCGGCATCACCTACGACATCGCTCGGGCGCGGCGCGGTGGGGTGTGTCGTCTCGATGAGCACATGCTGGTCGTCGTCGATCTCAACCACAACGAATTCGAGCACGCCCTCATGAGCGAACGCACCCGCGACTGCCTAGCCGCCGCCCGAGCCCGCGGACGAACCGGCGGGAAGAAGCCGAAACTCGGGCCACGCGTCGGCGACGACGGCAAACGCCGTCAACCAGATCGCCGTCGAATTCGGCGTCACCCGCGCCACCATCTACCGCCACCTCAACAACACGACCCCATAGCCGCACCGCACCGCGCCCGACCAGGAACTACGAGAACTGCGTTGGATTTTCGGTGATTTACTACCGGAACCCCTAAGTTACAGCGTCCGTCGCTGTTCGAATTCCTTCTCGAACTCCGCGTCGTCGGCCTGCGGGGTGCGGAATACGAAGGCGAAGACGATCCAGCCGATGATGGCCACCAGGATGAAACTCACCAGGCGGTATACGAATGCGGCGGCGACCGCCTGCGCGGCGGGCAGTCCGGCGGCGGC
The DNA here is from genome assembly GCF_040654375.1 of Nocardia sp. NPDC050710. NCBI lineage: Bacteria > Bacillati > Actinomycetota > Actinomycetes > Mycobacteriales > Nocardiaceae > Nocardia > Nocardia sp. NPDC050710. The sequence continues at coordinate 237,574 of NZ_JBFAHV010000005.1, forward strand.
GGTGAGGCCGTAGATCAGGGTCGCGTCGACGTAGACGATGCCGCCGGGCGCGAAGGGGATGGAGCCGACAGCCTTGCCCGCGGCGAAGGCGAGGAGCAACCCGGCCAGTTTGGGCTCGGCGCCCACCGCGTAACAGGCGGCGCCGAGGCAGGCGACATCGGCGAAGCGGTGCACCACCGCCCAGACCGCGACCAGTGCGCCGTCGCGTTTGCCGAGGTCCACCGACTCGAGCTGGCTCAGCACGTCGGCGACCTTGTTCATGCCGTATTCGGGTGGGCGTTTGCGCACGCGGTTGATCAGCGCGAGCGCCCGGCGCAGGACCGTCTCCAGCGCGCCCGGGTTACTCGAGATGTAGTTGCCCGCCCACACCAGCGCGACCACGCCCGCCAGCGACAGGATCAATTTGAAGGGGCCGACATGGTTGCCGACCAGCAGTGCGCCGCCGACTCCGAGCAGTGCCAGCCCGGCGGTCGCGACCACCCCGGACATCACCAGCTGCCAGGAGGCCACGATCGGGCTGGCACCCCAGCGGCGGGTCTGCCGGTAGGTGAAGGCGGTGGAAAATACCTGGCCCGCGGGCAGTGTCACCGACATCGCGGTGGCGCCGTAGACCACCGCGACCGATTTACGCTGACCGACCTCGACGCCGCCCGCGTTCAGCAGTTGTTTCTGTACGCGGCCGAATCCGCTCATCGACAGTGTTTGAAGCCAAATGCAGGCCGCGAGCCATCCCCAATGAATTTCGGTGAGACTCTGCCAGGATTCGTGCAGGCGCGGCCACAGGTACACGGCCTCGCCGATCAGCAGGGCCGCCAGGGCACTGCCGACAACCCATTTCGCCCACCAGAATTTACCGCGGCCCTTGCCGGATGTGGGCGGCCGCTCCGCAGGCTCGCCCGCTAGTTCCCCGTTGGCCGTCACGCGGTCAGCCTAACGAACCGATTGTTTCGCCGTCTGTATCGCCGCATGTGGCTCGCGCCTACTCCGCGGCGCTTCCCTGACTCTCGGTGGTGACGTAAACCGCCGCCTCCTCGTCTGCCTCCGGTGTCACCGCGCCATCCTTCGGCCAGGCCAAACGAGTTTTTCGGCGCCTGCCGCGCAGCTGTACCTCGTCGCCGGATATCCAAAAGTCCTGCTCGCTTTCATCGGCGAAGTACAGCGCGCTGCCCGAAGCGAGTACCCGGCCCGGTCGATCCTTGGCCAGTTCGGTCAATCGCGATGCCTCATTGACCGGGTCCCCGATCACCGTGTATTCGAAACGATTTGCGGCGCCGATATTTCCGGCGACGGCAAGACCAGCGGAAACCCCGATGCCGATATCGAGGCCGGGCACCTCGCGCAGCGCCTCGCGCAGTTCGCGGCCCGCGGCCAGGGCGGCGGTCGGCGCGTCCGGCCGATCCAGCGGCGCGCCGAAGATGGCCAGCGCGGCATCGCCGACGAATTTGTTGACGAATCCGTGGTGCCGGTCGATCACGTCGACGACGACCCGGAAGAACTCGTTGAGCAGGCTGACCACCTCGGTCGGCGGACGCTCGGCCGCTGTCGCGGTGGATCCGACCATATCCACGAACAACACGGCGACGAACCGCGTCTCCCCGCCCAGTTCGGTGCCGTAGTCCAGCGCCCGCTGCGCGACCTCCTCGCCGACATGCTGGCCGAAGAGCTCCTGCAGTTGCCTGCGCTTGGCGGCTTCCTCCATCATCCGGTTGAACCCGACCTGTAGCAGTCCGATCTCACTGCCATCGAACACCTCGACCTGGACGTCGCGTGCACCCTCCTGCACCCGGTCGATGGCCTGGCTGAGCTGGCGTACCGGATCGGAAATGCTGGATCCGGTGAGCATGGACAGCGCCAGCGCCTGCATGATCACCACGCCGGTCAGCAGCAGGATGGAGATGGCCAGCGACTGCGCCGAGAACTTCACCTCCGAGGTGATCTGGGTCACGCACAGCAGCACGATGGCGATGGTCGGGGCGAACGTACCCATGCCCCAGGTCATCGCCATCCGGGTGCCGACACCCGCGGTCAGCGTGTGGTCGAAGGTGCCCTTGGTCAGCGCCTCGGCGGCGACCGGACGCAGGATGCGTTCACCGAGCATGTAGGTGAAGCCGAAGACGATGGTGGCGGCCATACATTCGGTGACGATGACGGCGCCCGCCAGCTCCGGGGTCCCGGAGATGATGAGCGCGGCCAGCACCGCGCCGCCGACCAGCCACAACACCAGGTGCACGATGGCCTGACGCAGCGGCGCGTGCAGCGCGGCCATCTGTTCCTGACGACTCGGCGGGCCGCCGCGCATCTGCCAGCGCATCACCGGGCGCAGCATCAACGCCGACGCGGCCAGGCTGAGCAGGCCGCCGGTAATGAACACCAGGGCCGGGACGAGCAGCCCGATGCGCCTGGCACCGGCCGCCTCCCCTTCCGGAACCGGGAGTCCATATTGGATGAACGCCCACACCAGCACCGCGCCGAAGGCGTTGGCCAACAGCATCGATGTCAGGTACAGCGGCCAGCGCGTTCGCATGGTCTGTTTGACCGCTTCCAGAGGCGCCGACACGAGCACCAATCTAGCGTTTCGATCATGTGAGCATGTTGGCGGCGGTTCTGCACGGTCGCGCCTGGCGCCGAGTCCGGGACGGGCCCCCGGCGGCCCGTGACGATTAGGCTCGCTGAGGTGAGTGACCAGAAGCAGAGTGCGGCGCGCAGCACCAGCGCCGCGGACGCGGTGCATCCACTGGTCCGGCAGGGGGCGGAGTGGTCGTGGCGGCTACTGGTCATCTTTGCCGCGGGGTATGTGCTGACCGTGGTGATCCAGCGGCTGGCGACGGTGGTGATGCCGCTGGCCATCGCGCTGCTGGCGGCGGCGCTGCTGGCGCCGCTGGTGGATTGGATGCAGCGGCTCGGCGTGCCGCGCTGGGTGGGGGTTTTCGTCGCACTGGTCGGATCACTCGGCCTGGTCGCCGGCATTATGACCTTTGTCGTGGAGCAGTTCGTCGACGGTGTGCCGCAGCTGTCCGATGAAATCACCGACAGCATCCACAAGATCCAGGACTGGCTGATCAATGGGCCGCCGCAGCTGAGTAATGAGCAGATCCGCAATGCGGGCGACACGATCGTCAAGATGATCCAATCCAATCAGGACAGTGTCACCAGCGGGGCGCTCACCACCGCGACGGTGATCGGCCACATCCTCACCGGCACCTTCCTGACACTGTTCATCCTCATCTTCTTCCTGTACGGCGGCGATCAGATCTGGGAGTTCGTCACCAGGATCGTGCCGACCGCGCACCGGGAACGGGTTCGGGTGGCCGGGGAGCTGGGCTTCGGGACCTTGGTCGGATTTGTGCGGGCCACGGTGGTGGTGGCGGCGGTCGACGCCATCGGTATCGGCGCCGGATTGGCGATTCTCGGGGTGCCGCTGGCGCTGCCATTGGCCTCGCTCGTCTTCATCAGCGCGTTCATCCCGATCATCGGTGCGTTCCTGGCCGGGTTCATCGCCGTCTTCATCGCCCTGGTGACCAAGGGGCTGGTCACCGCGCTGATCGTGCTCGGCATCATCATCGCGGTGATGCAGTTGGAAAGTCATGTGCTGCAACCGCTGCTGCTCGGCCGGGCGGTGAGCATCCACCCGCTGGCGGTGGTGCTCGCCATCACCGCAGGCGTGGTGCTCGGCGGCATCGCCGGAGGTCTACTCGCGGTGCCGTTCGTGGCCGTGATGAATACGGCGATCCGGTCGCTGCTGGCCGACAGCCCCGAGGAGGCGTTCGAGGAGCTGCACACCGGCGAGTTGGGACGGCTGTACGCCGCCGAACCCGACAAACCGGATCCGGACCGGTTCGATGTGGCGGCGTTGCTGATCAACGAGGGCGGGGCATTGCGGCGGTCCGATGAGGACGGGCACGGGGGACCCGATGACGGCGACAAGAACGACTGAGCTCAGCTCCGCCGATGCGGCGACCGCACCGCTGTGGCGGGCGGTGCAGGCGTTTCGGCTGGTCACACTGCTGTATGCGGTGGGCCAGCAGATCGCCTCGGTGCCGTACTACCAGAATCAACGACTGAGCTGGGTCTTCATCGCGCTGATGGCGGTGTGGTCCGGGATCTCGGCGCTGCTGCTCTCGCACTGGCATGTGTCGAATGTGGCGCGGGTGCGGTTCTGGGTGGTGATCGGCGACCACATCGTGGTGATCGGGCTGATCTGCGCGACCCGCCTGGTCGCGGATTACGGCTGGTACCACGGGCATCAGACGCTGCCGACCACGATGTGGGCGGCGAATGCGGTGATCTCGGCGGCGATCCTGCGCGGGCCGATACTCGGCATCGCCTCCGGTGTGCTGATCTCCATGGTGATCATCACGGTGCGCGATCAATGGGGGCAGGACGTGTGGGCGGACGCGACTATGCCGGTGCTGGTATCGGTCGGTTTGGCGCTCGGCCTGGCCGCCAACACCGCGCGGCGCGCCCAGGAACAGCTGCAACGGGCGGTGCGGCTGACCGCGGCCGCCGAGGAACGCGAGCGGCTGGCCAGGGAAGTGCACGACGGAGTGCTACAGGTGCTCAGCTACATCAAGCGGCGCGGCAGCGAAATCGGCGGTCCCACCGAGGAATTGGCGCAGCGTGCCGGTGAGCAGGAGGTCGCGCTGCGGGTGCTGATCTCCGAGCAGGGCGTCCGCGCGGACGCGGGCGGCTCCGAGGTGGACCTGCGGCCGCTGTTGACCGTGCACGCGACTCCGACGGTATTCGTTTCGACCCCCGGCGAACCGGTGCGGGTCGGCCGCTGGGCGGCCGACGAGATCACCGCGGCGGTGGCGACGGCGCTGTCGAATGTCGCGTTGCACGCCGGTCCGGAAGCGAAAGCGTATGTGCTGCTGGAGGATACCGGTGACGAACTGATCGTCAGCGTGCGCGACGATGGGGTCGGGATCGAACCGGGCAGGCTGGAGCAGGCCGTGGCGGAGGGCCGGATGGGGGTGTCACGGTCCATTATCGGCCGGATAGCCGCACTCGGGGGTACGGCGGAACTGCTGACCGAGGGTTCGGGGGAGGGCGTCGAATGGGAGTTGCGGATGCCCCGCGGATGAACGTGGTCGTCGGTGTGGGCTGACCAGGTGTGATCGCTTCGGATGTCGGTGATCTTCTGGCACGATGAAGTGGATTCGGGCCAGGGCGGGCGCACGGATGACGGCACGGGAGGTGTGAAGTGGCCGATGACGGTGCGGTCGAAGCTATTTCGGTGATGGTCGTGGACGATCACCCGATGTGGCGCGACGGCGTCTCGCGCGATCTCACCGAGGCCGGGTTCGAGGTGGCGGCGACCGCGGACGGGGTCGCCGCCGCGACCCGGCGAGCGGCGGCGGTGCGGCCGGCGGTGGTGCTCATGGATATGCAGTTGCCCGACGGGAATGGGGCCCAGGCCACCGCGGAGGTGCTGCGGGTATCGCCGCAGACCCGGGTGCTGGTGCTCTCGGCCTCCGCGGAGCGCGACGACGTGCTGGATGCAATCAAGGCGGGCGCCTCGGGCTACCTGGTGAAGAGCGCGTCGGCCGTCGAACTGATCGATGCGGTGCGCGCGACCGCGGCCGGGCAGCCGGTATTCACGCCGGGACTGGCGGGGTTGGTGCTCGGTGAATACCGCCGGATGGCGACCGCGCCCACCGAACCCGACGAACCGCACCGCCCCGCGCTCACCGACCGGGAAACCGAGGTGCTGCGCATGGTGGCGAAGGGCTTGTCCGCCAAGCAGATCGCCTCCCGCCTCGGGCTGAGCCATCGCACCGTGGAGAACCACGTGCAGGCGACATTGCGCAAATTGCAGCTGGCCAATCGGGTCGAGTTGACCAGGTATGCGATCGAACAAGGGCTCGAGTAACAGGGCCACTCGCGCGCCGGAGAGGGCGACTTCCGGCGTACCCGTCGGCCGTCGGAATCCGGGAATGCCCTGATGTTGTGACGGCCCGGTCGTCGGTAATCTCGAATCCATGGGCGGCCCCGAATCGGTATCCAACGGCGGCGGCGCCGTGGGCAGTGGCGGCGGCGCCGTGGGCGACCGTGAGCTGCGCGTCTCCGACGCCGAACGCGAACATGTCGGTGAATTGCTACAGCGTGCGGTCGGTCTCGGGATGCTCTCGCTCGGTGAGTTCACCGAGCGCATGGATACCGCGCTGGCCGCCAAGACCCGCGGCGAACTCAATGCCGTCCTGATCGACCTGCCCGGGGTCCGGCTGATCGGTCAGCCCGCCGCGCCGCCGACGAATTTCGTGAACTCCGCGCGCTCGTTCCAGCAGCGCCGCCCGATGCCGGGGCCGCCGCGTCCGACGGTCGCGACGCCCGGAAATGTGATCCGCTCCCGCATATCCGGCGTCAGCCGCCGCGGCCACTGGCGGGTGGCGCCGACCCTGCGTCTGAACAACTGGTTCTCCGGCGTCACCCTGGATTTCACCGAGGCCATCATGTCCACCCAGGTGGTGGAGCTGCGCGTCGACGATTACTTCAGTTCCCTCAACCTCATCGTCCCCGCCGAGGCCACCGTCGACCTCGATGCCGTCGACCTCATCGGTTCCAGCGTCGACAACAAGGTCCGTACCGGCCCACCGCTCGGCCCCCTGCACCTCGTCGTCCACGGCCGCATCTGCTTCGGCTCGGTCACCGCCAAACATCCCCTCCGCGCCCACTGGCACAAACCCCTCGGACAGTAAGCCGTTACCTCGCGGCCTCATCGGCCGGAAGGGTAGCCTCCTGATATGACTGCCGCTCAGCACCATGATGAACCCATCCGGGGCCATATGGTGCTGGTACCGACACCCCCCAAGGGTGGGTTCACTGCTCGTGATCTGCCCCGCCTGATGGAGGTTGTCGATGCTCGATTCGAGCTGCTGGACGGTGAAGTCGTGATGATGGCGCCGTCGACACACTGGCACAACGAGGTCATCGATATTCTCAAATTCGCGTTGCGGGCGATAGCGCCGACGGAGGTAGTCGTTGCCACGGAGCAAGTGATCGATCTGGGGTCGACGGTCCCCGAACCGGATCTGTTGATTGTCTCGCGTGAAGCGGTGAGCGCTGACTCGCTGTCCTTCCCACCCGACGTCGTCCACCTCGTGGTCGAGGTGATGTCGCCCGGAACCAAGACCAAGGACCGTGTGCTGCGGCCCGCCCAGTACGCCGAGGCCGGGATCCACTGCTTCTGGCGCGTGGAAAACGAATCGAATGCGATCGTCGTCTACACCTTCGAACTGCTCCCCGAGGGCGGCTACGCCCCGACCGGTGTATTCCGCACCCGGGTAAAGGTCGATCGCCCCTTCCCGATCGACATCGAACTATCCGAAGTGACCTGGTAACAGTCTCAGCGTCCGGCTGCCCGCTTGCCGCCGTCAGCGGGCAGCGGCACGCCCCAGCCGAGGTCGGGGTTTGCGATGAGGACGCCGGGCCAGATTGCGCGGATCTGTTGGAACAGTGGGTTTTCCGGGTCCGCGAAGACGACGTGCAGGTGCGGTCGGAACGCGACCGCATCAACCGGACGATCGCCGATCTCATCCGTTCCCGCGACGTGCTGGACGAGGTCATCGATCGCGCGGGTCAGCGGTTCGTGACTGCCCACGCCGGGTGAGACGGCGATCGGTGGCCGGGGTTAGTCGTTCACGCCGATTCGGCGGGCGAAGGCGCGCAATGGGACCCGGCGATCGTGGTCGAGTAGTTCGGACACGATGTGGCGGGGCAGTGACTGGTACTTGATCCAGTCGGCGCCGCCGACCCGTTCGGCGTTCAGCAGGGCGTCGAGGGCACGCTGATACTGGCCGGTCCGGCTCCACGCGACCGCGGTGTCGGTGAGGTGCCGGGCGCGCGAGGCCTGCGGCAGTCCAGCGTTGCTCGGCATCTCCGAGGCGGCGGCCAGTGCCTCGGGATAACGCTCGGAGGAGACGTTCACGTCGACCGTCTGCATCACGACCTGCGAAGGGCCGAAATAGGTTTCGTAGTCCTGCCGGTCGCTGCCGATACGCAGCGCGACCTCGCCCGCCGCCTCGATGAGCGACAGCGCCTCCGGCACGTTCTGGGCGCGGCCCGCGGCCGTCGCGCCCTGCAACACCAGCGAACCGTAGGCCGACAGATGCGTGGTGCTGACCTCGCCCGCGGGCTCCAGATTCGCCGCCGCTCGCAGGGCGACCTTGCGTGACTCGTCATAGCGGCCCTGCACCAGCAGTTGCCAGGCGATCGAGCCGCGAATGGTGGCCAGCAGCAACGGGTCATTGCCCTGTTCGGCGGCGGCGAGCGCCTGCCGGATCGCCAGGAACGCCGGATCGGTCTGCCCGAGATGCACCAGGGTGCAGCCGGTGACCCAGTACATCCTGGCCATCAGCTCGTTGGCGGGCGCGATCGAACCGTTGCGCGCCGCGTGCACGGTCGCGCGCAGTTGGGTCAGCCCGGACGGCAGGATGGTGGTGAGCAGTTCGTAGCGACCGGCCCAGTACGCCCCCCACGCGTAATCGACCGCGCGGCCGGCGTCGTCGAGGCTGATGGCTTGCTCCTCGGGGAGTTCGCCGAGCAGATCGTCAACGGGGGTCAACGCGCGCCGGATGGCGACGATGCCCGCGTCGGGGTTGCCGGAAGGTATCCCGTGGCGTTGACCGATCAGATCGGCGATGTCCACGTCCAGCGCGCGCGCCAGCTTCTGCAGGCTCGCGATGGAGGCGGTCTGGCGTCCGCCCTGCTCGAGCTTGCGCACGAGGTCCACACTCACCCCGGCTTGGTCGGCAAGTTGACGTTGCGTGAGTGCCTTGCCGCGGAAGCGCCGGATCCGCACGCCGATCGACGAATCGTCCATGTATCCATGTCCTTTGTTACATCCGGGTTTCAGGGTACGACGCTAAGGGATTGCGTTCACCCGAAGTGGGACATTGCGTACGACTCGTTTTCTGCTGGTTGGAATACCGTTGCCTTTCTGCAACTTTGAGAACGCAAAGGGCGGCGGCAATGACTACCATGCCGAACACCATCGTGCGAGCTCCTCGCGCCGATCGCGCGACCGAGCCGGATGCACATGCTTATCGACCGGTGCGCGACACCCAGCGCGTCGACAGATCGCACGACTCGCTATCACGGCGGCATATGACGCTCGCCCGCCCGGCAATCGCACGTGGCGAGGGGTGAGCATCATGTTCGAACGCTGTCGTACCCCACATGACATCGCCCACCTGCTCCGAGATCGGTTCGGGCTGCCGGTGCAACTGCTCGCGGGCCGCCCGATGATCACCACCGGTTCCATCCTCGGCGCCCTGGTCATGCCCCCGGAACTGGGCCGCAAGGTGCTCGCGACGTTGGACCGGACCTTCACCGCACCGGTGGTGGCCGACCCCGGCGAGCGCACCTGGACCTTCCTGGTCACTCCGCCCAGCCCGGCCACCGCGGTGGAGATCGCAGTCCGGCGGTCCCTGGCCGGACACCACGTCACGGTGGTTCCCGCCGGGCGGAACGTCCTGCTACCGAGCACGGATTCGACCCTCGGTTGGCATTGGGCCGGTGAACCCGTACCCGGCCTGTTGCGGATGCCGCCCCGCTCGGCGGTGATCAGCGCCGTGCACCAGGTGACCGGCATGCGCGCTCCGACCCCCTGAGGCCACCCGGCGTGACCGGCCCGCACCGATCACTCGGGTGCGGGCCGGTCGGTCGGGTAGATATTTGCTGCTATCCAGGGGTTTCTACTCATGTTCGGTGCGGATGAGGGGCCGAACATGGTGTTATGACGACCTCTATCGACCCGGCGCTGATTACGCGATTGTCGGGTGAGTTCACCGCGCTGGGGACGCGGATGACCGGGCTCGGGCAGGATCTCGAGCTGCTGCGGGCGCAGGTACTGGCGAGCGCGCAGGGCGCCGTGGTGGCGCGCGAACAGGCTCCCGGCTCGACGGCTTCGGCGGACGATATCGGGGCGGCCGCGCCCCCGCCCGGTCCGGCGCAGGTGTCGTCGACCGTCCCGCAGCCGCCCGGCGTACCCGCGGACGCTGCCGCGCCGATGGCACCCGGTACCGCATCGCCTCCGCCGGGTGTCCCGAGAATGTCTGCCGCGCCGGTCCCGCCGCCTGCCGCGCTGCACCCCGTAGGCGGAATGCCCACGGCCGCTTACGGTCCCGTGCATATGCCGCCGGGAGGCGTCCGCTGGGGTGTGCCCGTACCGCCGCGCACGGCTCCGCCCGGTTGGCGACCTCCGGCGCCTCCGGTGCGCGGCCCTGCCGTCGCGCGCACGCCGTGGTGGCAGCAGGAGGGCGTGATCAGCCGGATTCTCGCGGTCGCGGGCGTCGGGGTCACCCTGATCGGTGTGGTGATGCTGCTGGTGCTCGCCGCGCAGGCCGGATTCTTCGGCCCGGTGCCGAGAGTCATTGCCGGGACGGCATTCTCGGTCGCTCTGGTGGCCGCGGGCCTGCGCGTATTCGGGCGCGCGGGCGGCAGGGTCGGCGGAATCGCCTTGGCGGCCACCGGCATCGCGGGCGCCTATCTCGATGTTGTCGCGGTGACCACGATGTACGACTGGCTGCATCCGGCGCTCGGGCTCGCGGTGGCGTTCGCCGTGGCCGCGGGCGGCGTCGCGCTGGCGATGGAGTGGAAGTCGCAGCCGTTGGCGGTCCTCGTGGTGGCCGGTGCGGGCGTGCTGTCACCGGTGGTGACCTCGGAATTGGTGCTCCTGGCGTTCCTGATCGTGCTCCAGTTGTCCTGCCTTCCGGTGCAATTGGTGCGTGACTGGCCGTTCCTGCATGTGACGCGAACGGTGCCCGCGGTGCTGGCGACATTGGGCAGTATCGCGGTGGCGGGATTCGATGAGCCCGCGCCTGAGCGTGAGTACTGGCTGCTCGCGGCAGCGGTGGCCATCGCGGCGGTCGGTCTGATCGGAACCATCCTGGTGGTACGGCGGCGTCCCTCGGATATGACCGCCACGCTGACCCTCGGGTTGGCGGCCACCCCGCTGCTGGCCGCGCCGGTGCTGTTCGGGCGGGGTGCGGCCGTCGCGATCGCGGCGAGTTTCGCCGCGGTCCTGCTCGCGGTGGCGACAACCAATCTGGTTCCGAAACTGCGTGCGGTGGTGCGCATTCCGGGTCATACCGCGATCGTGGCGGCGGTCGCCGGTTCCTTCGCACTACTGGAGGTCTGCTTCGGGGTGACCGATGTACAGACCCTGCCGATCGCCTTGTTCCTCGTGGCGGTGGCCTACCTCGGGGTGGCCGGGCAGCGGCGTTCCCGGGCCGCGGCGGGCATCGGCGCCGCGTTCGCGGGACTGGGCGCCATCGTCTTCTTCCTCGATGCCACCCCGGAAACCCTTGCCACACAACGGCTCGCGGAGCAGCGACTGGATATTTCGACGGTGCTGGCGGCCGTGCTGGCGCTAGCCGTGGTCGCGGTCGCGGTGTGGGGTCTGCGGAAGCTGCCGAATATGTCGGGCGGCGACACCGAGGAATCCATGCTCTGGATATTCGCGAGCGCCATCGGACTCTATGCGGTGACCGCCGCGACGGTCGCACTCGGCGTAACCTCCGCCGCCGCGGACGGTTTCGTCATCGGCCACAGCGCCGCCACCATCCTGTGGATGGCCGCCGCGACCGCCGCCCTGCTCTACGGTCTGCGCAACCTGTCCCGCTCGGACGCCGTCGCGAAGGTGGCCCTCGGCTCGGGTCTCCTGGTCACCGCGGCAGCTCTGGCCAAACTCTTCCTCTTCGACCTGGCCACCCTCGACGGCCTGGTCCGGGTAGCCGCCTTCCTGGTGGTCGGCGTCCTGCTGCTCTTGGCAGGAACCCGCTACGCCCGGGCCTTCGCCGAGACCCACTCGGAAGCCTGACCGCACTCACGTCGACCGGCGTCCGCCTCGTACAGGTCACAGCCTGTGCGAGGCGACGGCACGGGACTATTCGTGGTCGCGGCGGCGGAGGAGTTCGTTGACGCTGACAGTGCGGCCGTCGCCGCCGTGGTGGCGGCCCTCCTCGGAGCTGGTCACGATCCGGCGGCGGGAGGATCGCAGCTCGGCCATCCAGTTCTCGATGCTGCTGCGGTTCTCTTCCGGTGTTTCGGCCACGGCGGGTTCCGGTACGGCGTGATGCGCCGGACGATGCTCCGGCTCGGCCGGGGCCGACCGAGCGGGTGCGCTCGGGGCCGGTGGCACGGTGCGTGACAGGTGGGCCGACGGTGCCGTGGCGGGCAGGGAGTCGGCGGACGGGGACGCGGTACGTGGCAGATAGGCCGACGGTGCCGTGGCAGGCAGGGAGTCGGCCGAGGGCGCCCGCGCCGGATCGACCGACGGCACACCGGGATCCGCGTGCGGCCGCACCGTGCGCGGCGGCTCCACGGAGGGCGGTACGGCGTGCTGCGGTTCCGCGGACGGCGTCGCCGGAACGGCCCAGGGCCGAGTCGGATCCGGTGGAGTCGCCCGGGGCCGAGTCGGATCGTGCGGGGTCGCCACTGCGGAGGTGCCTATGGGACGGGCCGAGTCCGTCGCGGATCGGGATCCATTGGGGCCGAGGCTGTCCAGACGCTGGGTCGGCGCCTCGGCCTCGATCTCCTCGATGGTGCGCGGGCGGCGCGGCGAACGGCGCAACTTGCCGCCCTCCAGCGCGGGCATCTGCATGGTGACCGGATCGGTGATCGGGGTGGTCTTGACCAGGTCGACCAGTTCGCCGCCGCCGGGGCGTTCGTCGTCGAGGATGGGCTCGCCCAGGCCGATCTTCTCCTGGATCCGCTTCATCCAGGTGGGCGCCCACCAGCAGTCGTCGCCGAGCAGCTTCATGGTGGCGGGCACCAGCAGCATGCGCAGGATGGTGGCGTCGATGAACAGCGCCGCGATGAGGCCGTAGGCGATGTACTGCATCATCACCAGGTCGGAGAAGGCGAACGCGCCGACGACCACGAGCAGGATCAACGCGGCCGCGGTGATGATGCGGCCGGTCTGCGCCGTGCCGATGCGTACCGCCTCGGTGGTCGAGGCGCCCTGCGATCGCGCCTCGACCATGCGCGACAGCAGGAAGACCTCGTAGTCGGTGGACAGACCGTAGATGACGGCGATGATCAACACCAGGACCGGCGACATGATCGGCTGCGGTGTGAAATTCAGCAGCCCGGCCCCGTGACCGTCGACGAAGATCCAGGTCAGGATGCCGAGGGTGGAACCGAGACCCAGCGCGCTCATCAATGCGGCCTTGATGGGCAGCACCAGCGATCCGAAGGTGAGGAACATCAGCAGTGTGGTCACGAACAGGACCAGCGCGATCATCAACGGCATACGGTCGAGCAGCGCGTCGATACTGTCCTTCTGGATCGTCGGCTGGCCACCGACGTACATGGTGACGTCGTCGGGTAGCTCGAGCGACCGCAGGTAGTCGATGGTCGGGTCGGCGTTCTCCGAATCCTCCAGCGTCGCGCTGGTGCGATAGACGCTGTTATCGGTGGTGGACCGTTGCGGTACTTCGAAATTGCCGGTCAGCCCCGGCGCCTCGTTGGCTTCCTTCCAGACCTTGCCGACATCGGTGCTGTTCTCGGAGACGAAGACCAGCTGGACCGGGTCGGTCTTCTTCAGCGGGAAGATCTTGTAGAACTCCTGCAGCGCGACGCGAGTCGAATTGTCCGGCGGCAGGTATCGCTCGTTGATGCCGCCGAAGGCCAGGTTCTTCACCGGAATGATCAACAGCAGCAGCACGATGCAGATCGGGACGGCGATCTTCAACGGGTGCTTCATCACCCACTGGGTGGTCTTTCCCCAGAAGCCGTTCTCGACTTCGTCCGCGGTCTTGTTCTTGCGGAAACGCTTGAGCCCGAGCATATCCACCCGCGGGCCGAGAACGCCGAGCATGGCGGGCAGGATGGTGATGGCGGTCAGCGCGGCCAGCGAGACCGTGGCGATGGTGCCGTAGGCCACCGATTTCAGGAATCCCTGCGGGAAGAGCAGCATGCCGCCGAGGCTCGCGATGATCATGGTCGCCGAGAACACCACGGTGCGGCCCGCGGTCATCACCGTGCGCCGCACGGCGGCTCTGGTGTCGTAGCCCTCGGCGAGTTCCTCGCGGAATCGGCTGACCATGAACAGGCCGTAGTCGATGGCCAGACCGAGGCCGATCATCGAAACGACGCCGGAGACGAAGGAATTCACCTCGGTGAACTTCGTCAGGAACATGATGATGCCGTTGGCGCCGACCACCGTCAGACCGCCGACGATCAGCGGCAGGCCCGCGGCGATCAGGCCGCCGAAGATGAAGAACAGCAGGACCGCGACGGCCGGGATGGCCAGCAACTCCATGCGCTTCTGGTCCGCGGCCATGGTGTCGTTCAGCGTGCCCGCCACCGCCTGCAGGCCGGTGACCTGCACATCGACGCCCGGAATGTAGAAGACGTCCTTTACTTTCCGGAAGTTGCGGACCATATCGGTGTCGTTGTCACCGACGATGGCGACCGAAGCGAAGGTGTACTTCTTGTCCTTGGAGCCGAAGGTCAGCGGTACGCCGGGACCGGTGTCGGTCTGCCAGTACGCGCCGTTGATCTTGGCGATCTCGTTCGGATGGTCCTTCGGCAGGCTGTTGAGACTGTCGACGACCTGCTGGCGGAACTGCGGGTCGTCGATCGTTCTGCCTTCGGGCGCGGTGTACAGCACGATCACGTCACTGGTGTGATCGCGCCCGAAGGCCTCGTCCGAAATCCGTGCGGCCTGCGCGGATTCCGACGTAGGATCATCCCATCCGCTGGAGCTGAGATGGTCTTCCAGACCGAAGCCGTAGCCGCCCAGTGCCAGAAGGGCGGCCACCACCACGCCGATAACGGCGAAGCGCAGCCGGTAGACCAAATCGCCCCAGCGTGTGAACACTAAGCGACTCCTTGAGCGGGGCGAGAGGTGAGCAGTGCCGACAGCGGCCGGAATGGCTGCAGCCAAGCACCCTCGTCGGGCAGCGAATCGAGGCTGACCCGGGGCAGCGGTTCACGAAACACGCCCGGGATATCCTCGAGATCTATGAACTCGAGGGTATCGGATGTGACCGCCCAACTCGCGTGCTCGCGGAACCCCAATACCTGAACAGGGATTCCGTGCGCGGCGAGTTGCTCGAGCGGTTCGCGGAACGCCTGTCCATCGGCCGAGGCGACCATGATCCCCGCGAGTCCGGCGCCGCGGCTACGTAGTTCGATGTGGGCCAGCATGTCGGCATCGACATCGGAATCTTCATCGATCTTGGGTTTGGCGAAGACTGCGTAGCCGACATTGCGCAGCGCCTCGACCCACGGCCGGACGACATCCGCGGTGCCCGGCGCGATATTGGTGAAGACAGTGGCTTCCGGTTCGACCCTGGTGACGCTGCCGACCGAGAGTTCGGCGGTGCGCGCAAGCAGCCAGCGGCCGAGCGCGTCGAAACGGGGGCGATAGGCGGCGGTGGGCCGGCCACCCAGAATGGCGCCGAGACCCATATCGAGGTTCGGTGCGTCCCAGACGAGCAGGACTCGACGCACGTCCGGGGTGGCGCCGGCCAGACCTTCCGATCCGGTTCCGTGCACCTCCCCGACAACATCGACGATCTCGTGGGCAATCTCACTCACAGTCATGTCCGCGCCTCGCTGACGCTCGGCACATTCATGACGGCTGAGCTAATTGGTCGCTCGCTGCGCTCGCTCATCATTCGATCTTGCCCCATATGAACTCGGTGATGGCGCTTCCGGCGCGATGCGCCTTGCCCTCGAATTTCGTGATGGGACGGTCGAAGCCGATCGGAGCGGTGTCGCGATGCTCCGCGCTGACCCCGCCCGTGGTCTCGTTCAGGCCGGTGAACAGCGGTTCCGCCGCACCGACCTCGGCAATGTGTTCCGCGTAACCCGCGTGGTCGGTCGCGACATGCAACACACCGCCCGGTTTGAGCCGGCTGGCGATCAATGCGAGCGTCGCGGGCTGCAATAGCCGCCGCTTGTGATGGCGCGCCTTGGGCCACGGATCGGGGAAGAAGACGCGGACACCCGTCAGCGATTCCTTGGCAATCATGTGCTCCAGCACATCGACCGCATCGCCGCGCAGCAGCCGGATGTTGTCGATGCCATCGCGCTCGATCCGCTGTACCAGCTGGGCGAGGCCGGGCTGGTACACCTCGATGCCGATCAGATTCAGATGCGGCTCGGCCTGGGCCATGGCCGCGGTGGCGGTGCCGGTCCCGCAGCCGATCTCGATGACCAGCGGGGCATCGCGCCCGAACCAGGCGGCGGCGTCCAGCGGTTCGTCGCCGACCTCGCGGCCGATCTTCGGCCACATGCGTTCCCAGGATTGCTGCTGGTTCGGGGTCAGCGCGCCCCGGCGGGACCGGAAGCTGGTGACCCGTGGGTACAGGCGCGAGCCGGTCGGGGAGCGTCGTCCTGCTTCCAGCGGAGCCGAGGCTGTGGACGGCGGCCCCGGAACCGACTCGGCAGTGTGGTTGGCGGCGTCGTTCACGGCATCCATTGTCCAGCATCGGAGGTTCGGCACGGCAAGCTAGTCCGCCTCTCCGCGTATTTCCGCCGGTCGCGAGCGCCTCGACCACCTCGTTTCCGGCCCGCGCCCGAGTTCTCCGCCTGCCCGTCGAATGCCCGCGTGCTCACGAGATCGCGCGTCGCTGCCGTCGCATCCGACTCGTCAAGCGGCGCGTTCGCGGGCGATCCGCGGCGGCGGCGCCGTCTCCTGGCGCAGCGGCCGTCCGAGTACCACCTTGGCCGTGGTCGTCGCCATCTCCAGCAGACCCCGCAGACCCGTCGGAGAGGCCAGGACCGACCAGACCGTGGTGTCGCTGTCGGCGGTCGCCGGTTCGCCCGCCAGCCGATCGGCGAGCCACGCCAGGCTGATCGGGGTGCCGAACACCAGCATCGAGAAATGCTCGCTGAGCCGGTCGCGCACATAGGTGACGGTCGCGCCGCCCTGTCGGTAGCGTGCGACCTGGCCGTCCACCCCGTCCATGTGGATGACCTGGTCGTGTACCGGCTGCACCACGAGCAACGGGCAGTTCGGGGTCGAGTTACCCAGCCGCAGATCGTCGAACATGGCTCGGAAATCGGGGCCGGCGAGGATCTCGTCGAGCGAGCGGCCGGTCATGTAGTCGCCGACCTTCTTATTGGCCAGCGCCAGGATGGCGCCGACCGGTGTCGAACTCTCGGCGCGGGCGACGAAGCGGCGCCCGTCCTGGGAGAGCTCGTCGCGCACGACCGCGCCGAGCGCCGGGTAGAGCCTGCGCAGGGCGGCGATGACGACGGCGGGCAGACCCGCGTAATTGCTGCCGTTCAGTCGTTCGAAGACCTGTCCGGGATCGCCGACCGGCGCGCCGAGCACCGCGCCGACGATATTGAGCTCCGGTGCGTAGGTCGGCGCCATCTCGACCGCCCACGAACTGGCCATACCGCCGCCGGAGTAACCCCACACCGCGACCTGGGTGTCGGCGTGCAGGCCCAGGGGTGCGAAGTCGAGCGCGGCGCGGATGCCGTCGAGGGCGCGATAGCCGGGTTCACGTGGCGCGCCGAAATTACCGTGCGGGCCTTCGTGATCGGCGATGGATACCGCCCAGCCGCGCCGCAGTGCGTTGGCGACGAGCAGCCATTCGAATTGGGTGACCGCGCCGATGGCCCTGGCGCCGCGTCGCAACGCGTAGGAGGGCGAACACTTTTCGGCCACCGCGTCCATGGCGGTCTGGAACGACAGGAGCGGGCGGTCCTCGGACGGGTCGGCGCCCTCCGGTAGCAGTACGGTGGTGACCGCCGCCTCCGGGGTGCCGTGCAGATCGCAGCTGCGGTACAGCAGCTGCCAGGCCGAGACCCGCTGCGGCACCACACCGAAGAGGGCGAGTTCGATCTTGCGGCTGCGCAGGATGGTGCCCGCCGGGCGGGCCGCGAAACCACGCGGCGGCCGATGGAACGGATCGGCGCTCGGCAGCGGCGGACCCTGGAAGCGCGCCGAGCCCGGCTCGCTATCGACAACACCGATGGCGTCGACGCTCATCGCAACCTCCTCGTCGAGCCCGGCCGAACCGTGCCCGCGTCTGCCCGGCCGACTTGACGCCCGAAAAGCGAAGCTGCGCACCGACACTGGTGCCGACCGTCTGAGCAGCGTAAATGAAGTGCGATATGTCTGTGAACCCCGGTTATAGGGCTGGACGCCGCCACTAGACTGCCCCGCATGAGCTCACCGACGGTGTTCATCACCGGTGCGGCAGCCGGCATCGGCCGGGCGACGGCAGTGCTTTTCGCTGCGCACGGGTATCACGTCGGTGCCTACGACATCGATGAAGTGGGGTTGACCAGGCTCGCCGCGGACATCACGAATGCCGGTGGCACGGTTCGTACGGGGGTGCTCGATGTGACCAACGCCACGCAGTGGGCCGAGCGCCTCACGGACTTCCACGGCGCGACCGGGCGACTCGACATCCTGATCAACAATGCGGGAATCCTGCGCGCGGGCGCCTTCGAGGAGATCGAACCCACCGCCCATCAGGCCATCGTCGATGTGAATCTGGGCGGAGTTATAGCGGGTACGCACGAGGCCTTCCGCTATCTCCGGGATACCCCGGGCGCCCAGGTGGTGAATCTCTGCTCGGCGTCGGCGATCTACGGCCAACCCGAACTCGCCACCTATGGCGCGACCAAATCCGCGATCAAAAGCCTCACGGAGGCACTGGATCTGGAGTGGGAGCGGCACGATATCCGGGTCATCGCGGTATGGCCGCTATTCGTCGCGACCGCGATGGTGGACGGCGTGCAGACCGCCTCGACCAAGTCGCTCGGCGTGCGGCTCACCGCGGCGGAGGTGGCCGCGGGGATCTGGGATGTGACCCGCAAACGTGGCCGCCTGCCGAAGGTCCACTACGAGATCGGCATTCAGGCCAAGGCATTGGCACTCGCCGCCAAATACGCCCCGAGCTGGGCGGTCCGCACCGCGAACAAATTCTTCAGCGGCGGCGGGGCCGGCGCGGGGACGTCGAGTTGACCAGGGCCCGCCATTGCCTTTGCCCGGGCACTCGCGGTGAACGCGTATGCGGGCCCGGCGTCTGACAGAATTGCGCAGCGAGAAGGGGGTATGAGCTATGTCGACAGCTACCGAATTCAATGGCCGGATGCGGGAACGCGGCGTGCCGACGCGTGAACAGGATCAGCTGGACCGACTACTTGCCGATCTGCGAGGGGCGGCGGGGTCGGATACCCAGATCGGTTACCACGCCAGCGTCGCGGTGAATGCGTGGCGCAGACCGCCGCGGATCCAGGTGACCGGGCGTGCGCACGCGGGCCGCACCACCGTGCTGCACGCGCTCGCGCTGATGTCGGCCGCGGAGACCGGGCCGGTGGACGAGCCGGGGACGCCCGATCCGGAACTCGATGCCGACATCGTCGTCTACGTGCTCTCCGGTGCGCCGCTGCCCGCTGACCGTCGAGTGCTGGCCACACTGGCGCCGGAGCACACCGTGGTGGTGTTGAACAAGGCCGATGCGATCGGCTCCCGGTGGGGTGACGCGGTCGTCGCCGCCGATCAATACAGCAGGGAGCTCGGCATTCTCACGCTCCCGGTGGTGGCGTCGCTGGCCGTGCGGACCCGGGCGGGCGCGGTGACCGACGACGATATGGCGACGCTGCGCAGACTCGCGGCCACCGCCGACCTATCGCTGACGCTGTCTCCGGATCTGTTCGTCTCGGCTGCGGCCGGGCCGGATGTCGCCGAACGCGAAGCCTTGCTGCACCGTTGGGATCTCTACGGCGTCACCTGCGCGCTGAGCGCGCTGCGCAGCGACCCCGACATCGGCCCGCACGCCATTCTGCAACTGCTGCACGCCGTCAGCGGCATCGATCCGTTGCACCGACTGCTGCACCGCCGCTACGAGCAGGTCTCGGCGCTGCGCGGCGGCGAACTGCTCGACGAACTGGCGCGCCTCGCGGCCCGCGCCGTCCCCGGCGCCGGCGGGCATGCCCGCGACGTGCTCGAGGACTACCTCTACGGCGACGACGCCATGTGGCTGGGGCTGTGCGCCGGTCTGGCCAACCCCTCCGTCGCACATCTGGCCGCGGGCTACCCGTCACCGGCCCCCGCCGACGCCGACGACGCGCTGCACCGGGCCGCGCGCTGGCGCGCCGTCGTCTCCAGCGATATGTCACCCGTCGCCCGCCGCGCCGCGCTACGCGTGCACAACGGCTATATCCGACTGTGGGAGCGGATGAGCAGTGCCGGGCTCTGACCAGCCCGATCCGGGCCGGGCGACGGAACTCGGAATGCCGCCCGGCGCGCGGTCGGTCGGATCGGCGGGGCCCGGATCGGGCGATGTGCCGCCGGAGCTCGAGGCAGTGGTAGCGCGGTGGAACCCGCAGGGCACGGCACTGTTGAAGGCGGTGCGTAGTGCGGTGGCCGCGTCGAGGGTGGCGCTGATCGGGCCGGATGACGCCAACACCACGCTGCTGCGCACGGAGCTGGCCCGTTTCGAGCCGCGCATCGATCTCACCGAGCCGATGAGTGAGGTGGGCGCGGCCGTCGAATCCACCCTGCCCACCGGTGGCGCGCCCGCGGCGGTCGCGCTGATCCTGCTCGACGCGGGCAGCACCCTCGGCACCGACACCCTGCGATTGGTGCGCAGGTTACGGGCCGATGGCATCAGAATCCTGCTCGCCATGAACGGCATCCACGCCTACGGCGACTGGCGTTCGGTCCGTGCGCACAATCTCGAATTACTGGCCGCCCAGGGTGGCGCCGACCTGGATATCGTCCCGGTTTCGGCGCGGCTGGCGGCGGCGGCCAGGACGGGCGGTGATGCCGCGCTGCTCGATCGCTCCGGGCTCACCGCGTTGCACGCCGAGCTGACGGCGTCCGCCGCGGGCGCGGTGGATGCGGGGGACGGCAGGTTGGCCGCCCTCACCGCGCGGGTGCTGGCCGAAACGCGCGAGCGCATCGTGGCGCAGGTGGCGACGCTGCGTTCCGGCGCGGAGCCCGCTCGCTGGCGCGAGGAGCGGGCCACCCTGCTCGCGGGACGGGACGGCGGACGCGCCACCGCGATGTCGACCCTGCGGGGTCAATTGCATCTGGCCAGGGTGGATCTGATGACCGAGGTCGGCGGCCAGGTCCGGGCGCTGCACGTGGCGGCCCGGACCGAACTGGATCGGCTGCGCCCCGCCGATCTCGGCGACTACCCGGATCGGTTGCAGCAGGCGGTGAGCGAGCTGACCGTCGTCGTCGACCACGGCATCGACCGCAGACTGGCCGAGCTCGCCACCCGGTTGGACGGGGTCGATTCCGGGGATGTGGCGTCCGCGCATCGCAGGCGTGATCCGGCGCCGCGGGTGGGTCCGGACCCCGAACCCCGGCACAGAGGTGTCGAAGATCACCTTATGATCGCGCTGGGCGCGTCGGCGGGCGTCGGCCTCGGTCGGCTGCTCGTGTCGCCGCTGGCGCTGGTGCCCGCTTTGGACGTCGCCAGCATCCCGGTCACGCTGCTGCTCGGCGCCTGCGTCGCGTGGTGGGTGGTCAGGGCCCGCAGGCAGGTTGCCGACCGTGCGCACGTGCGCCAGTGGGTGTCCGACGCGTTGGTGAATGTCAAGGCCCAGCTGGAGCAGCGGGTGGCGACCGCGGTCGTCGAAGCGGAAACCGAGCTGGCCGATCGCGTGGTCCGCGCGAGTGCGACCCGGATCATCGACACCGATCGACGGGTGGCCGAATTGGAGGCGCGGATCCGCCGAGCAGCGGCGGAGCAACCGGGGCAACTCGCCGCCTGCGAGCGCGATATCGCCACCATCGATCGGTACATCTAATTTGTTGGATTGGTAACTCGATGGGTATTTGATAAGTACCCGATTCCGTACTGGTCGTCATACCGCGTTAACCTCTAAGCAGGAACCTGGGCGTCCGCTTCGTCCTTGTACGCCGTCCAGCCGGGGCGCGCTTTCGACTGGTCGTAGCGGGTGCCTTCCCGCCAACGGTGGCGCTTGGTGTGTTCGCGCTGGTCATGGGCCTTGGGCCAGGCGGCGAAGCATCGAAGTACCGCCCATCTCAGGAGAGTTTTCATGACCTCAGCGACCATTCCTGGTCTTCGTGGATCCGACGGCAAAGCGCCGACCGAGCACAGCGAACTACTCGCCTGGGTACAGGAAGTCGCAGAACTCACTCAGCCGGAGCGAGTGGTCTGGGCGGACGGTTCCGACGCGGAGTGGGAGCGGCTCACCAACCAGCTGGTCGAGGCGGGCACCTTCAAGCGCCTCGACGAGAAGAAGAAGCCGAACTCCTTCCTGGCCCTCTCCGATCCCTCCGATGTGGCGCGTGTCGAATCCCGCACCTACATCTGTTCCAAGACCGAGGCCGACGCCGGTCCGACCAACAACTGGGTCGACCCCACCGAGATGCGCGCCACCATGACCGAGCTGTACCGCGGCTCGATGAAGGGCCGCACCATGTACGTGGTGCCGTTCTGCATGGGCCCGCTCGGTGCCGAGGACCCCAAGCTGGGTGTCGAGATCACCGACTCGGAATACGTCGTCGTCTCCATGCGCGTGATGACCCGCATGGGCGCGGCCGCGCTGGAGAAGCTGGGCACCGACCGCCCGTTCGTGAAGGCGCTGCACTCCGTGGGCGCGCCGCTGGCCGAGGGCCAGGCCGATGTGCCGTGGCCGTGCAACGACACCAAGTACATCACCCACTTCCCCGAGGACCGCGAGATCTGGTCCTACGGCTCGGGCTATGGCGGCAACGCGCTGCTCGGCAAGAAGTGCTACTCCCTACGCATCGCCTCGGCCATGGCCCACGACGAGGGCTGGCTGGCCGAGCACATGCTGATCCTCAAGCTGATCTCCCCCGAGAACAAGGCCTACTACATCGCCGCGGCGTTCCCGAGTGCCTGCGGTAAGACCAACCTTGCGATGATCCAGCCGACCGTGCCGGGCTGGCGCGCCGAGACCCTGGGCGACGACATCGCCTGGATGCGCTTCGGCAAGGACGGCCGCCTGTACGCCGTGAACCCGGAATTCGGCTTCTTCGGTGTCGCACCGGGTACGAACAACAGCTCCAACCCGAATGCCATGGCCACCATGCACGCGGGCAACACCGTCTACACCAATGTCGCGCTGACCGACCACAACGACGTGTGGTGGGAGGGCCTGGAGGGCGAGCCCGATCATCTGATCGACTGGAAGGGCAACGACTGGCACCTCCGGGAGACCGAGACGCTGGCCGCGCACCCGAACTCGCGGTACTGCACGCCGATGTCGCAGTGCCCGATCCTGGCCCCCGAGTGGGACGACCCGCAGGGTGTGCCGATCTCGGCGATCCTGTTCGGCGGCCGCCGCAAGACCACGGTCCCGCTGGTGACCGAGTCCTTCGACTGGCAGCACGGCGTGTTCATGGGCGCCACCCTGTCCTCCGAGCAGACCGCCGCCGCCGAGGGCAAGGTCGGCACCGTGCGCCGCGACCCGATGGCGATGCTGCCGTTCATGGGCTACCACGTCGGTGATTACCTGAACCACTGGATCAATGTCGGCAAGAACGCCGATGCGAACAAGCTGCCGAAGATCTTCTACGTCAACTGGTTCCGGCGCGGCGCCGACGGCCGCTTCCTGTGGCCCGGATTCGGCGAGAACTCCCGCGTGCTGGAGTGGATCGTCGGCCGCATCGACGGTTCGGCGCAGGCCGAGGCCACCGCGATCGGCAATGTGCCGACCGCCGCGCAGCTGGATCTCGAGGGCCTGAAGGTCGACGCCGATGATGTCGACGAGGCGCTGAAGGTCGACGCGGACGAGTGGCGCAAGGAGATTCCGCTGATCGAGGAGTGGTTCGAGTTCGTCGGCGACAAGCTGCCCTCGGGCGTGCGCGACGAGTTCGAGGCGCTCAAGCAGCGTCTGGCGTAACCACCAGAAACGATGAAACCGCCCGCACCTGTTCGGTGCGGGCGGTTTCGTTCGTTACGGGGAGTCGTCGCGTATTCGGTCGGGCCTGACGCCTACTCCGCGAACGGCGCGAACCGGATCATCTGGTTGAAGCCCGCGCTGACCAGCAGCTTGGACCGGCCCTGCGGCACCGCCGCGGCCTCGGCCCGGAAGGCGGCGATGAGGTGCCGTTTGGCGTCGTGCCGGGGGTGGCGGGCCAGTAGTTCGTCGACCCAGGCCGCGTCCAATTCGCCGATGCGGGCGCCGATCACGTCGACCGACGCACCCGCGGAGACGAATCCGCCGGGATCGCTCAGATCCTCGGCGACGCCGGGGGTGATGTGCGCGGCAATGGCCGCGCCGATGGCCTCGGCGCGCTCCGGAGCGGCGCCGACGCGGACCGCGAACTCCGCGGCGCGCTCGCCGCCCGCCACCGCGAAACAGCGTCCCGGCGTGGGGTGTTCGAGCTGCAAGTCGTGCAGCAGACAGGCCACATAGACCAGTTCGTCGTCGTAGCGCGCGTTGTCGATATCGGCCAGTACCCGGCCGAAGAAGTAGGTCCGATACGAATGCTCCAGCATGTGGATCGACAGGGATTCGCGTGCTTCGAGTTCGGCCGCGCGGGCCAGCGCGGAGTCGGGAATCCGCAGGCCCGCGAATTCCAATCGCCCGCTGCCGCGCCTGCCGATGGCGCGCTTGGCCTGACCCGCCAGCAGTGCGGGCACGGCGCGGGCGAGTTCGGCCGCTAGCTGCCTGCGCTGGTGTCCGGTGAGCGCACCGCCGGTCCGAGTCGCCCATTCCCAATCGATTCCTGCGGGGGCACCCACGCTGTTCTCCTCTGTGTCTCGGCTTATCGAATCGAGTGAAGCGCGCGAGGCGGCGGCGGACGAGTGGCGGAAATGCCAGCAATGCTCGGATTCGCGCCAAATTGGTCCGGTGAAGCAGGTGTCGCACTCGCGCTCGACGGAAGCATGACCTACGACCAGGCGGTTTTATGGGCGTGACACAGCATGCCGCGGTACAAGCATTTTCGCTGGTGCCGGTCAGGTGATGTGGGCGAGGAGTTCGAAGATCAAAACTCACTCGGGTGCGAGAACGTCAGCGGCGGTACGCCGCGCTCTGCGTACCGACCAAGTTCACCAGATCTCGCTGCGCGAGGTTGATATCGAGTAGGTGCAGACCCCAGGTCTTGTTCGGAAGAGTGGGCAGGAGCTCGGCGCCCGGGCCCTCGACCATGAGAACATGCGGTCCATCGCCGCCGGTGCACCGGGCACGGAACCGATCCACTTCACGGCCCTCGACAATGCCGTGGATCGGGGCGTCGTCGTTGTCGCGCAACGATGCCGGGTTGGTGCACAGCACCTCGTACTCGGGCCCGAACGGCAGGTCCCCGCGGATGGCCGAGCCGCCCGGTACCTGTGGCGACAGGCCGAAGCGGGTGTCCGGCGGCGGTGTTTCCGAGAAGGACTCGTAGGCGATGACACACCCGGTCTGTGCCTGATCGGTGCATGCGGGCACGGAGGAGAAGTCGCCGCCGACCGTCGCACCCTTCGGGACCAGGATGTTGTTACCGATCAGGAGCGCCGAAACCAGTTGTGACTGTACTGGTTTCCCTTCGATCCGATTGCGGATCAGTATCCGCAGCATCGCGCTGCCCTGGGAGTGACCGAGGAGCACTACGCCGCGTCCGTTGTTGTGGTGAGTGAGGTAGTCGTCCCAGGCGCGTTCGACGTCCTGGTAGGCGAGATCGCTTCCCGCACTGCGTTCCTGTGCCGTCCCGTTGAACAGCGCACGTACCGTCACTTGCCGGTATACCGGCGCCCACACATTGCAGTTGACGCCGAAGGGTCCCGCCTGCGTCGAGGCAACCGCGCGCAGCTCGGGCGAAGCATCGAAGTTCGCGTTCGTGGACTGTTGCAGCGAAGCGGTGGGATACACATAGAAGCAATCGATCGGCGCGCCCGAGCCGCCGCCGCAGGGGTCACCGGCCTGACCGGGGCGGCAGAGCCAGGTGCTGACCGGTTCGGCCGAGGCGGGCGAGGCAAGCGCCACGAAGGTTGTGGTCAGCGCGAAAACCGCGCTCCACAAGAGCATCGACCGGGCGCTGAGCCGAGCGATCCGCCGCACCTGCCGAATCAGTGCGGCAACGCTATGGCCGAGGTCCTCGATCTCGTCGCGGGCTTTACCTGTTCGTACCAGGATCTGATCGGTACCGGCCATGTCAGCACTATACGCGGCATACCCGAATCGAGATCAACAATCAACTCGCCCAGTAACTCTCGCCCCTTCGGTCAGGCTGTACTCCTCCCGAGGTCGAGTTCCGTGTCGGCCTACGCATCATCCTGACCGGGCTCCAGGCGTAGACCCCCGCGTCCCGTGCCTGGTGGCGGAAGTCTATGCATAGCTCGGATTCATGCCAAGCTGGTCGGGTGAAGCAGGTTGCCGCACTCGCGCTGGATGGCGTCATGACCTTCGACCTGGCCTGCGCGGTGCAGGCGTTCCGGCATGGCCCGGATAAAACCGGTGTGCCGACGGGTTTCGAGATGCGGACCTGCGGGGTGCGCCCGGGCCCGGTGTGGACGCCGAACGGTTTCGAACTGCGGGTCGAGCACGGGCTGGAAGCGCTGGAAACGGCCGATATCGTGGTGGTGCCCGGTATCGGACTGCCCACTCTGCCGACGGCGCCCGAGGTGCTGGAGGCGCTGCGGGCGGCCGCGGCGCGCGGCACGACCATGGTGAGCCTCTGCGTCGGCGCCTTCGTGCTGGCGCAGGCCGGACTGTTGGACGGTCGGCCCGCCACCACTCACTGGGCATATTGCGACGAGTTCGCGGCCATGTATCCCGAGGTGAAGCTGGACCCGTCGGCGCTGTACATCGATGACGGCAGCGTACTCACCTCGGCGGGGTTGTCGGCGGCCTTCGATCTCTGCCTGCACGTGGTGCGCAGGGAGCTGAGCGCGGGTGCGGCCGCGGAGTTGGCCCGCTGGAACGTGACATCGCCGCATCGTGAGGGCGGTCAAGCGCAGTACATCCCGGATGCGTTCGGCCACAACGATTTCCCGGGCGCACTCGCCGCCACTATGGCCTGGGCGGCAGCGAATCCCGCTGCGGTGCGGGATGTTTCGTCATTGGCCGGGCATGCGTTGATGAGTGAACGCACCCTCATCCGCCGCTTCAAGGCCGAGGTCGGCACCACGCCGCGGCGCTGGCTGGAGGCGCAGCGTACGGCGCGTGCCAGGCAGTTGCTGGAAGATACCGATCTGCCGGTGGATGTTGTCGCGATACAGGCGGGATTCGGTAGTGTCACCGCGCTGCGGGCGCATCTGCGTGCGGCGACGGGGACGACGCCCGCGGGTTATCGCCGATCACTTCGTCGCTGAGTCGCCGTAGGGAGGCAGCGGGTCGGCGCCGCGCCCGACCTCCCGAGTGAGGTATATCGACGCAATCGATGATGCCGATCTCCCCTGCGTCAGTGGTTCTTTCGAGGCTGAAGGCCCATCGCGCAACGATCGAACCGCCCGGCCTATGCAGGGATAACTGTTGTCCGGCAATAGCTTTCGCGGCGGCGCGACACTATCCACCGGTCGGGCTCGCGTCGGGTTGTGGATGCTGTGCACGGCCTGCGCGTACGTGCCCTATGCTTACCCGCATTCAGCGCATCACAACCGTACAGTCCGGTTGCTGTCTGTGAGCCATCGGCTGAACTGCTTCCCCTATCGACACCGCGGCCCGTGACATCCACGATCCGCGACGGCGCGTGAGAGGTGGTTGGAGCATGACCGAGCCGGAGTTCGACGCGTCGGACGACCCCGGGGTGACCGATGTCGAATCGGCCGTCGCGAGTACGCCGTTGCAGCGCGCCGCCGGCCAGTTGCAGGCCGCACTTCCCCCGGGCTGGCTGGTCGAGATCGCGACCATACCGACCGAGCCGGTCGGCTTTCCCAAGGCGGTACTCCGTGTGGTGATGTCCACCGGATGAGTCGGCGCCGGGGCGACGAGCCTGTGGGGTCTCGTCGCCCCGAGCCGGTTCCCGGCGCATCCGGTCGGGCGAATGCGCCGTGTCTGTGTGCGGCCGGTCCTATCCGGTCCAGCCGAGCGGCATGAGCAGCGACTTCTGCTCACAGAACGAGTCGAGACCCTCGGGCCCGTTCTCCCGGCCGAGGCCGGAGTTCTTGTAGCCGCCGAAGGGCGACGTCGGGTCGAACGCGTACCAGTTGATCGCGTAGGTGCCGGTGCGCACCCGCGCCGCGATCTCGGCGCCGTGCTCGATATCGGTGGTCCAGACCGAGCCTGCCAGGCCGTAGACCGAATCATTGGCGATGGCGACGGCCTCGTCCTCGGTCTCGTACGGGATCACCGACAGCACCGGGCCGAAGATCTCCTCCTGCGCGATGGTGGACTTGTTGTCCACATCGGCGAAGATCGTCGGCTCCACGAACCAGCCGCGATCCAGTCCTTCGGGCCGTCCGCCGCCGAGCACCAGGCGCGCACCCTCGGCCTTGCCCTTGGCGATATAGCCTTCGACGCGCTCGCGCTGACGCTCCGAGATCAGCGGGCCGAGTTGGACGGCCGGATCGTCGGGTGCGCCGACCTTCATCGTCTTGACGTGCTCGACCAGCGCGTCGAGGATCTCGTCGTAGCGGCTGCGCGGGGCCAGGATGCGGGTCTGCGCGACGCAGCCCTGGCCGCTGTTCATCAGGCCGGAGAACGCCAGTACCGGAATGCCCGCCGCGACATCCATATCCGGCAGCAGGATCGCCGCCGACTTTCCGCCGAGCTCGAGCGAGACGCTCTTGAGCTGTCCGGTGGCGATGGCGCCGATCTTGCGGCCGACGGCCGTACTGCCGGTGAAGGTCACCTTGTCCACGCCGGGGTGCGAGACCAGATATTCGGCCGCCTCGGCCTCGGCGGGCAGTACCGAGAGCACACCTTCGGGCAGACCGGCCTCGGTGAAGATGTCGGCGACCATATTGGCGGTCAACGGGGTCAGTGGTGCCGGCTTGAGCACGATGGTGCAGCCCGCGAGCAGCGCCGGGGCGAGCTTGTTGCAGGCCAGGAAGAGCGGGACGTTCCACGCGGTGACCGCGGCCACGACGCCGCGCGGCTCGCGGGAGACCCGCGAGGTGCCGAAGACGCCGGTGCGAGTCTCGGTCCAGGGGAACGACTTCGCGAGACCGGCGTAGGCGTCGAGCGCCGCGGTGGCCGGAATCTGATTGAGTGTCATGCCGATCATTGGCGGGGCGCCCATTTCCGCGGTGAGCGCGGCGAGGAGATCGGCCGAGCGCTCCTCGATCAGGCGGGCGGCGCGGGTCAGTACGGCCGCGCGCTCCTCCGGCGGGGTGGACGGCCACGGCCCGTTGTCGAAGGCGTGGCGGGCGGCGGCAACCGCGGCATCGACATCGGCACGGACGACGACCGGGACACTGCCGACCGGCTCGACCGTGACGGGAGAGATGACCTGGAGGCGCTCGGGGGAGGTAGGCGCGGTCCACTGGCCGCCGATGAACAAGTTGTCGTAGCGCATGAGAACACGTTACAGTTTTATGGCCCTTTTGTCTGTAACATGTTTCAGTTTTCTGTCCGGACAATGCTCTGAACTGGGTGAATTCCAACCTGTCGGTTCGCTTTTCCGAGAACGCACTATTGCGTTCTGTTGCTGGACAGGGGATGCTGTAGCGACTGATCAGCTCGCTCGATTGTTTGATCCATTACTGCATTGATCTGATACCGCAGGGGTGAACGAATCATGGCGGTGCAAGTGATCGGCCGGTCGCTGATGACCAGCGATCGGACCGAGCATCAAGCGAAAAGCGTGGGTGGCGGCGGGTGGGTGGTTTCCTTCCTGCCGGGTCGCACACTGACGATCGAGCAGGCCACGGCGGCCATGCAGGCCGCCGAGGCCGTTGCCGTTGTCGGTTTGCTGGCCGATCTAGTCGGGCTCACCACGCTGGAAACCGTCGGGCTCGCGATTCAGGAATCTCCGTGGGGCGAGCCGGTCTCCAATACCTGTGGGCGGCGGGCCTGGCGTTGGGGCAGGCTGGAGAGGTAGCCGCGCTACGCCGGCTTGATCGCTACCACCACCAGATTGCTGACCAGCAGCTCTCTGATCCCGGGCACCCGGACCAGCCACCAGGCCCAGTGCGGGTGATAGCGCGGGAATACCGCGCGCACATCGGCGGAAGTGCCCGCCGCCCACCGCAAACCGTCCGCCGCGCGAACCGCGAACAGGGACCGGCCGAAACGGTTCTTCGGCTCCCGCCCGTATTTTCTGCGGTACCGCCGCGCGGCGTACTCCCCGCCCAGGTAATGCCATGGTCCGGTCTCATGGCCGCCGAACGGGCCGTGCCACACCGTGTACGACAGCACGATCAGGCCGCCGGGCCGGGTGACCCGGACCATCTCGTCGGCCATCAGCCACGGATCCGAGACGTGCTCGGCGACATTGGAGGAGAAGCAGATATCCACGGCGTTGTCGCGGAAGGGTAGTGCCATGCCGGAGCCGCGCACCGCGCCCGTCGTCGCCAGTCCTGCCGCGTGCAACTCCGAGGGGTCCGGTTCCACCGGAATGTATCGGGCACCGGCACTCGCGAATTCGTCGGCGAAGTAGCCGGGGCCGCCACCCACATCCAGCACCGTCGCGCCGCCGAGTCCGCGGCCGGTGAGATCGAGGTAGAAGTCGCCGAGCATGGCGGCGCTGTCGGCGGCGATACCGCCGTAGAAGAGGGCGGGGTCGGTCTGCTCGAACCGGAAGCTGCCGAGCAATCGCAACGACCGGCGCAGCGTCGCGCGGCGTGCGAACCGGGACGCCGTGGGCCGGTCGGCCGTCGCGGCGTCGGGCGGCGTTGTTTCACCTCTTGGCACGGCGCAGAGTCTCGCACAGGCCGGGCGTGGCGCCGCAGCCTGCGTCGGAGGTGGGGCGTGTGACCGGCCCGGTGCCGCGCGCGCCGGGCCGGTACTGCGGCAGGCTATCGACATTCACTGTGAAATGTGCGTATTTCAACATTTTCCGACCGATCGGTGTCGGTGGACCGCTTGCTGGACGGGTGCGCAGGTTAGTGTGTAGCCCGATATCCCGGCCGGGACCCGACGAGGCGAGAGAAGCTCCACTGTGCGCGAAGTCCTCCTGCTCTGCTGGCGTGACACCGGACACCCGCAGGGCGGCGGTAGCGAACGGTACCTGGAGCAGGTCGGTGCGCAGCTCGCCGCGCGGGGGGTCAAGGTCACCCTGCGTACCGCCCGCTATCCCGGCGCGCCCCGGCGCGAACATGTCGACGGCATCGACATCAGTCGCGGCGGCGGGCGCTTCACCGTCTACCCGCGTGCGCTGGCCGCGATCGCCCTCGGCCGAATCGGCCTCGGCCCGTTGCGCGGGGTGCGCCCGGACGCCGTGATCGACACCCAGAACGGGATCCCCTTCTTCGCCGCGGTCGCCGCCGCCGCACCGTCGGTGGTTTTGGTGCACCACGGCCACCGGGAGCAGTGGCCGGTCGCCGGGCGGCTGGTCGGCCGGATCGGCTGGTGGATCGAATCGCGGCTCTCACCGCGGGTGCACCGCGAGAACCAGTACCTGACCGTCTCGCTGCCCTCGGCCGAGGAACTAGCCACCCTCGGGGTGGACCGGTCCCGCATCGCCGTGGTCCGCAACGGCGCCGAACCGGTTCCCGCAGACGTTCCCACCGGTGCGGCTCAGACCCGCACACCGGAACCCCGGGTGGTGGTGCTGTCACGCCTGGTGCCCCATAAGCAGATCGAGGACGCGCTGACCGCGGTCGCCCGGCTGCGGGCCGATGTGCCCGGCCTGCACCTCGACATCATCGGCGGCGGCTGGTGGGCGGACAACCTACGCGCCTACGCGAGCGAACTCGAGATCGCCGATGCGGTCACCTTCCACGGCCACGTGGACGAGCGCACCAAACACGAACTGCTGTCACGCGCCTGGGTGCATGTGCTGCCCTCCCGCAAGGAAGGGTGGGGGCTGGCCGTGATCGAGGCCGCCCAGCACGGGGTTCCGACCGTCGGTTACCGCAGCTCCCGCGGCCTGACCGATTCCATTGTGGACGGTGTCACCGGCGTGCTGGTCGACGACGCCGCCCACCTCGCCGAGGCCGTGGGCGAGCTGCTCGACGACGCCGCGGCCCGCACCGTGATGGGCGAGAAGGCGCGGGCGCGGGCTCGCGAATTCTCGTGGGAGCAGACCGGAAACGGGGTGTACGAGGTGCTCGCCGCCGTCGCCGGGGGCGCCCATACGTCGGGTCTGGTCGCCGCACCCGACGCAGGCAACTGACCGGATCCGCTGCGAGCGCGCAGGTGCTGACCGCGTGGTCGAATGCGCGACCGCACGACAGGTGCGTGTCCGGCGCGCTACGGCTCGTCCCGTTCGGGGCGGTCGACCGCCGCCACCAGTAGTCCGCCGATCAGTAGCGCGACCCACAGCAAATGCGCGGCCGCCGCGATGAATCGATGCGCGCCCTGTGATTCGGTATACCGATCCTGAGCGCCCGGAACTCGATAGAGTGCCAGTTGGGTGTCCTCGTATACCGGATCCAGCTGTGCGAGAGTCTTTTTCGATTCGCCGAGTGGTCCGGGTGTGGAACGTTCGACGAGCACCCAGCCGACGCCCAGATCGGCCAGTCGCCGCGCCGAACCGCCCTGCAACAGTGTGCTTTCCACATCGCGTGCCCGGGTGCCCTCGCCCGCCACGGTACGGCCACGGACCGGCAGCTCACCGGTCTGCAACACATCTCGCGGCAGCATTCGCGGCGCGGGATCGAGCACCGGAGCGCCACCGCTGTACGGGAATTTGCGGAACATCCCGCCGGGCAGCACCGCCACATCGCCGGGGCCGTCGATCCGCTCCGCGACCCGCTGCCAGCCGATCGGATAGTGCACCGGACGCAGCGCGCCGCCCGCACCCCACGCGAGATCGAGCAGCGGCAGAATCAGTAGCACAACGAAAAGTGTTGCGGCCAAGACGGGGCCGGTGCGGTTATCCGATGGCGTGGAATTCGCTGCCCCGCCGGTGCTGGAAATCTCCGATGCGACAGTCACTTCCGCGTGGCGTCCGCCGGTCCTTCGTGCGACAGCAAGGCATCCGGCCGCGGCGCACAACGCGTAGGCGGGCATCGCGAGCGCGACATACTTCTGGGTATCGCGGAGCAGGCCCGCGCCGGGAACGTGAACCACCAGCCACTCCATGACCTCCATGCCCACGGAGGTCGCGGCCAGGGCGGGTAGCGCGATGGCGGCGGCGGCCAGCGCCAACAGCGCACGGCGGATGTACAAGCCGCCCCGATCCTCGGCCCGGGTGGTGGCGACGGCGCGGATGCCGGTCGCGACGATCGCGAGCAGCACGAGGGTCGCGGGCAGGGCGAGCAGCGTGGTCCGGGATCCGGGTACGGCGTCGGCATTCCAGATCCCGCCGAGCCCGGCCAGGCTGCCCAGGGTGCCCAGGCCCGGCTCGGCGCGCGCGGCGAAGGCGGCGATACCCGCCGGATCGGAGGGTTCGGCGCCCGCACCGGATAGCGCCGTCGCCGTCAGCCACGGCGCGGAGGCCGCGGCAAGCAGCAGCAGCGAACCGGGAATGCGGCGCCATCCCACCGTCACCAGCGCGACGCAGCCCGCCAGCAACGCGCCGGTCGGCGTGAGCCCGGCCGCGGCGAAGCATCCGGCCAGCGCACCCCATGCGCCGATGCGCCGGGTGGTCGCGGTTCGGATTCGGTAGGCCGCCAGCACGGTCCATGGCAGGGCCGCATAGCCGGTCAGCAGGCTCCAATGTCCCTGGAGCAGGCGCTCGGCCACATACGGATTCCACAGGGCGACCGTGGTGGCCACCAACTGCGCGGCGACCGGCGCCCGCAGCAATGCGCGAGCCAGCACCGCCGCGCCGTATCCGGCGGTCCACAGCGCCACCAGCAGGATCGCCTTGACCAGTAGCCCGCCGTCCACCACCGGCGACAGGACCGCGAGCAACGCATCCTGCGGCACCGCCCGCGGCGCGGCATCACCCAACCCGAACGCCGAATCCGTCGGGTACGAGCGCGGTGTGCTCACCGCATCCCGCACCAGCAGATATCCGGATCCGAGCAACGGCCCCACGATGAGCAGGACAAGTACGGCGCTGTATGCGGCCGGAAGCAGCCCCGTCCACCGCCCTCGTCGTCCCAGACCGCTGTCGCCCACGGACCAGAACCCTACGTCC
Source organism: Nocardia sp. NPDC050710 (assembly GCF_040654375.1). Taxonomy (NCBI): domain Bacteria; kingdom Bacillati; phylum Actinomycetota; class Actinomycetes; order Mycobacteriales; family Nocardiaceae; genus Nocardia; species Nocardia sp. NPDC050710. The sequence goes on from NZ_JBFAHV010000005.1 coordinate 271,610, forward strand.
AGCCCGCCCATCCGCCCACACCCCAGGCGCAACCACCTCCCGGCCGTGCGGGTGCTCGCATACCGCGTCGGGGACATACGGGCTCGGTCCCACCTGAGCGAGGTGGATGCGGCGAGTCGGGGTGGATGCGGGGTGGATGCGGCTGAGGTGGGACGATGGGGTGTGCTTGCGGTTCGTCGTCTTCCTGTGGTGGCGGATTTGACGTTGGTGACGGCGGGGGCGATGACCGCCAATGTGGCGGGTTATCTATTGCAACTGCTGGCCGGGCGCTGGCTCGGGGTGACCGGGTACAGCGAATTCGCCAGTTTGCTCGCGGTGCAGCTGCTGTGCGCTGTGCCCGCGCTGGCATTGCAGAACGTGGTGGCCAGGGAGTCGGTGCGCGGCGCGAGCATGGCGGCATTGCGCGGTGTGCAGTGGCGTTGCGCGGTGATCGTCGCGGGTGTCGCCGCGGTGCTGCTGCCGGTGGTGACCGCGGCGTTGAATGTGAGCGTCGCGGCCTGCGCGGCAGCGCTCGGCGCGGCGCCCGTACTGGTGCTGCTCTCGGGGGAGCAGGGGATTCTGCAAGGCGATAACCGGTTCCGCGGCTTGGCGGTGGTGCTCGGCGCGGCCGGGGTGGCGAAGGTGACGCCCGCGCTGGTGGTGCTGGCGCTCGGTGGTGGTGCGGCGGCCGCGCTGTGGGCCGCGGCCTCCGGTCTGGCGGCGGCCGCGCTGTTCGCCCGCTATGTCGCGGGCGGCGGATCGCGCCCGACGCGGGAGGTAACGGTCACCGACTCCGTCGGTGTGCTGCCGGTGCTACGGGCGGCGCAGGTGCAAGCGGCGCTGATGGCGCTTTCCTCGGCCGATCTCATCGTGGTGCGCATGGTGTTGGACGAGGCGGACGCCAGCCGCTACGCCCTCGGCACCATCGCCGCGAAGATCGCCTTCTGGCTGCCGCAGGCGGTCGGGGTGGTGCTGTACCCGCGGATGGCGCAGCCGACGCATTCGGCACGCGCCATCCGGGACGCGCTCGCCGTGCTGTCCGCGATCGGCATTGTCGCCGTACTCGGCGCGGCCGTGGCGGCACCGCTGGCCCCGCTGTTCGCGGGTGAGGACTACGCCCCGATCCAAGGTCTGCTCTGGCTGTTCGCCCTGCACGGCGCGATCCTCGCGGTGCTGCAGGGCGCGGTGCTGTCCGCGATCGCGGTGGACCGCACTGCCCTCGCCGCCGTGACCTGGGTGGGGCTCGCCGTCGAGGTCACGCTGATGGTGTCCTTCGCCCGGTCCGTGCCCGCCCTCATCACCACGGCGGTATGCGTCGCGGCCACGACCACCGTGGTCGTCGCGGTGATCGTGCTGCGCACGGCCGAGCACACCGCACCGCAACGCCTGTCGAGCTGAGGTCCCCGCGCACGCCCGCGATGCCCGCGTGATCGCCGCTGTGCACACCCTCGTCTACGCGGAGGACCCGGCCGCGGCCCGCGCGGTCTCCCGTGACGTCCTGCCCTGGCCACAAGTGGACGCCCACAACGGCAGGCTCCGGCACCGAACCGAGTGAGCTCGGGGCGCATCCGCATGAGCCGCGGCATCCGGTGGCCGAACGAAAACGGCTCCCCGGCGAGGTAGCCGGGGAGCCGAATCAGGAGGTCGCTCGCGGTGAGCGACCCGAGGTCAGAGACCCTTCTTGATATTGATCTGCTCGGTCGGAGCGTCATCGCCGCCACGCGGCCTACCCATCGGGGCCGGGCCGCCGCGTCCGGCCGGGACGCTGCCCGAACCCGAGCCGCCGGTGAGTCCGAGGACCACACCCGCGATGAGCGCGACGGCGCCGAGCACGCCGAGCGCGATCGGCATGATCCGGCCGTACAGCGACAGCTTGTCGATGCTCTCCTTGGCCACCGAGAGCTGCGATTCGACGGTGTTCTCGTCGAAGACGATATTCGACTTCAGCGCGGTGACATCGACCTTGCCGGGGTTCTGCGCGTAGTACAGGTGCAGCTGCTCGGCGCCCTTGATGACGGTGCCGGTCTGCGGCTCGACCCACACGTCACGCACGTTGGTGTAGTACCTGGTCATGGTGACCGGGGCGTCGCCCTCGAGACCCCACTTCGCGGCGGGCAGCGTCAGCCTGTTGGTCGGCGACTGCACGACGTCCCATAGGTTGGTGGCCGGGATGGTCTGCTGGAAGTGGTAGACCTTCGTGCTGTTGATCTCCGTCTCTTCGACGAAGTTGATGTCGACGGTTTTACGGGCGTTGAGATCGAAGTACGGGTAGGTCTTCTTCTCGGTGCCGATCGGGAAGCGGTACTGCAGACCGGTGCGATGCACCGGGTCGGCGACGCTTTCGCCTTCCTTGTTGACCGTGACCGCGATGGAGCCGTTGGGCTCCTTGTCGACCGGCATACCGGTCTTGCGATCGATGGTGACCCGGTCGACGATCGCGCTGAGCAGGCCGGTGTCGCCCTGCTTATCGATGCGACGCAGGGTCTGACCGGCTTGAATCGTCATCTCGGTGGCGTCGGAGGGCTCTTCGACCGTGAGAAACCGCTGCGAGATGATCGGCACGTTGGTGTCGACCTTCGCCGCTCCCTCCGGAGAGGTGAGCGACTTGGAGTCGAGCACCAGGCTCTCCGCACCCGGTTGGCTGTTCGCCACCGTGGTGATCTCGAGGTCGAGAGGAGTCTTTGCCAGTTTGCTGACGGTGTAGGTCGGGATCATAAGCGCCATCACAATGAGTAACGCGCCAAGACCCACGAGCAGGCAGGCCACCGTCCTTCTGGTACCGGCACTCAGTGCCATGGAGATACTCCTCGTCGTCGAACACAGGTCTTTCCGGCGAGTACTGCGGGCATCCCGCGGCACTCGTGAGCCCCGACACTAACAGTCCGATGTCGTACCATGCGGTGCCGAGGCCGGAATCGACCAGAAATCGCCCGAGTTTAGCGCGAAAAGTGAAATGAGGAGTTATCACCTGGCGATCCGCACGGCAGACTGGAGCTTGATGACCGCAACCGTCCCCGCATCGACCGCCCCCGCGATTTCGGCGCCCGCCGTACCCGCCCGGGCTCGCGGCTTCCTGCCCGCATTGGAAGGTATGCGCGCGATGGCGGCGCTCGGGGTGTTACTGACCCACGTCGCATTCCAGACCGGAGCCACCTCGACGCCGGTGCTCGGCCGGATCTGGGAACGCTTCGATATGGCGGTCGCGGTCTTCTTCGCGCTCTCGGGTTTCCTGCTGTGGCGGCCGCATGCCGCGGCGGCTCGCGGTATCGGCACGGCCCCCTCCGTGGGCCACTACCTGCGTCATCGCGCGGCGCGCATCCTGCCCGCCTACTGGGCGGTGGTCTGCGCGGTGCTGGTGTTGCTGCCCGGTGCGTCGGATACCGCGGGGCTGCGAGTTTGGCTGTCGAATCTCGGTTTACTCCAAGTCTTCGTGCCGCTGACGCTGACCGACGGGCTCACCCAGATGTGGAGCCTGTCCGTCGAAGTGGCGTTCTATCTGGTGCTGCCGCTGCTCGCATTCGCCGTGGTGCGATTGCGCGGCTCCGCGGCGCGGTTGCGCGTCCCCGCCATTTTCGGATTCGGGCTGATCTGTCTCGGCTGGAATTTCCTTCCGGTACCCACTCCGGACGCGATTCACGCCGATAACTGGCTGCCCGGTTATCTGCCGTGGTTCGCTGCGGGAATGCTGCTCGCCGAATTGGTTGACGATAGCAATGTGCTATCAAAATGGCGGCGACTGCTCGCTAGTCAACCGCTCATGTGGGCTGTCGCGCTGGCCGCATTCCTGTTCTCCGCGACCGACCTCGGCGGCCCCGCCGGCCTGACGCGGGCCGAGCCTTGGCAGTACGTCGCCAAGATGGCGCTGGGCACGATCATCGGCTTCTGCCTACTCGCCCCGCTGGTGCTCGGCGGCGGCAGACACCGCTGGCTGCGATCGGCGGTGGCCGCGACGCTCGGCCGGTGGTCCTACGGGATCTTCCTGTGGCATCTGGCCGTGCTGTCCGTCGTTTTCCCGGTGTTCGGCATCCTTCCGTTCCAGGGCAACTTCGGCTACGTCCTGATTCTCACCATCGCCATGACGCTGCCCCTCGCGGCCGCCAGTTACGCGCTCGTCGAAGAACCGGCCCGCGGCTTCGCCCGCCGATTGGATCGCCGGAGGAAACCGGCCGTCGCGCCGGAGGCGGATGCCTCCGCACCCGCCGACCGCTCGGCTTAGGCAGCGGTCAGCCGATCGGCCGACGTGGCATATCCATCAGATGGGGTCCCCGCGCCAAAGCCTTCCAGCCTTCCGCCGGGACGTCGCCGTCGATCGTCTTGATCGCGTACTCCAGATCGGCCGGATCCTCGACATCCCAGTCGGACTGAACCGCGCAGACGGTCAGCTCCCTGCCGGTCTCCCAGAACAGGACCCAGACCTGCTTCTGCTCATCTGCGTGAGTCATGGCCCATATTCCATCGAGGCCCTTCCTCAGGTCGGTATCGACCTGAGGAAACTGGTCGCGGTATGCCCACACCTGCCAGGCTCCCTCGAACGCGAGGTCCACCCCGAGCTTGTCGTGCGCCACCGTGTTCCTCCCGCAGAGGAGGCGACCCAGCGCCATCCCTTCGGAGACAGCGTTGCGTTGCCGTGCGGGTGTCGGTCGTGCGCTCATCGCTCAGCCTCCTCGTGGTGCCAGCAGCCAAAGGTCATTGCCTCGGTGAGATGAATCAGGTGGTGCATCACTGGCTTTCCCGACGCGGAGGACGAAGCGCCAAGGATATTCACCGGCGCCGACACCAATCGCCGACGACAGAGTTGCCGGACCGAGGGGACCACCGCCGGGTGCGACGTACCTGCAGGCGCGAATGTTCGGAAATCCCGGAGCAATCCGGGTTCTGCGTCGGTTCCCGCCGCTACCCTCGCTGCGTGCCCTACAGCCCCTCACCCGCGCTACAGAAATGGCGCACCGACCGCGCGGCCGCACTTAAGAGCCTGGTCGCCGTTCACAGCAAAGTGGTCGACGGACGACGCGGCCGCCAGTACGCCACCGAACACCTCAACCAAGCCTTGTTCATTGCGTTGGCCAGCGAGTTCCAGGGCTACTGCCGCGACCTACACGACATCGCGGTCTTTGCCGCCACCGACGGACTCGCCTCGTCGGGCGCCCCGCGGATGGTGTGGGCCCGCGCTGCACTGATCCGGGGCCGAAGGTTGAGCACCGGCAACGCAAGCTCCAGCGCCCTCGGCAACGACTTCAAGTTCTTCGTCATGGACTTCTGGGGCTCGGTGAAAGCGATATACCCGGCCAAATGCAGCGACTGGTCCAAGTTCCTGACCACTATGAACGACACGCGCAACGCCATCGCTCATCGCGACGACACCAAGCTGGCTTCCATCACGGAACCACTCACGCTGCGCACCTTCAAGAGGTGGCGCTCCACACTCAACTCCGTCACTTCTGGAACCGACAAGGTTGTCCATGCATACTTGCAGGACACGATCGGTAAGAGCTGGTAGAGGAGGTGTCCCCGATGGCAACCACAAAGCCCAACCGGGCACCAGCACGCCGGAATGCGGCGGCGCACTTCAAGGCTGGCGACCGTGTGCGGTTCAAGTACGGCAAGCGTGAGGTCGAAGGCACCGTTACCAGCACTTCCGCCGACCGCGTCCACGTCGAGATGCACTTCTCCGACGAGCCCGTCCCCGGTTTGTTTCGCGAAAACGAGCTGCGCATAGCCTAGCTAGCAGTTGTGACGGCGGCCGCTCCACCAGATGGCAACATGACGCGGGCCCTCACCCGACCAGGATTTGGGTGAGGGCCCGCGACTATGTGGAGCTACCGGTCGCCGGTCACAGCATCCTCGATGCCGGTGGCGTCAGCGAAGAATCGCACCACATCAGCCATCCGCGGCGTCACGTTCTTGCCGCATCTGCTCGGCGACCTTCTTTTGTGCCGCGCCCGTTCCTCGGCAACCGCTGCGCGGCCACATCCGACCATGAACCCCAGCGCATCCCCGTTCCACCCGAATTCTCGTACGGGCATCGGGCCCGGTGCATTGTCGAGGGCGCGGATGCCGTGGCGTCGATTTCACCGTGTCGTCAGCCGCGCGGCGCGGCCGAAGGCGGGGAGTCGGTCGCCGACCGGTCGCGGCGCGGGGGTAGCGCGGCGATGCCGACCGCGATCACCGCGATCAGTGCGGGCAATTGCACCCACAGCGAGCTGCCCATGTAACCGCCGGGAGCGCGCCAGGGGCCGGTCGACAGTGCTGCTGCGGAGAGCGCCGTGCCGATACCCGCCACGGCGGCAAGGTAGTTCGTCGTGACCCGTGGGGCGAATCGCGCGGCGGCTACACCCGCCAGCGTCAGCGCGGTCCCGACCGGACCCGCGATCACCGTGGCGGCGGCGCCGAGGCCGATCGCGCCGAGTACGCGGGTGCCCCAGGTGCGCGGCACGGTCTCGGTGGTCGCTGTCGGCCGAGGCTCGGGCGCAGTGGTGGCATCCGCGTCGACCGGACCGCGATCACCGGCGGAAGTGTCGTCCGTATCGGACGGGCGTCCGGACTCCGGTGTCACGGCACGATCCGCCGACGAGGATTCGTCCGAAGACGGCGGGCCCGCTCGCTCGACCGCGCCCCGCCAGCGCGGGCGGCGCGGAATCGCGAGCAGGACGAGGGGAATGAGCAGCAGCAACCCGCCGAAGATACCCGCGCGGTACCAGCGGTCGGCGGGGAAGGAGATGGTGATCGACCCGGTCTGCTCAGCCGACGGATCCGACCCCGTGGAGAAGTCCGCGGGTAGCAGCCAGCCCTGCTGCCAGCCGTTGACCACGATCGGCTGCAACATGCTGCCCTCGGCGGTATGCGCCTGCCAGCCCGCATTGGTGCTCAACGGCAGCACCAGCAGCCGGTCGGGCGCCGGGGTGGCGTGATCCGGCCGGGGCGGTGCGGGGGCCTCGAAGTTCGGGTCGAAATCGGTGCGGTTCAGGCGGAGCCGGTCGGCGAAGAACAGTTCGGTGGGCCCGACGTTGATGTCCACCCGGCCGTCGGACACCGGGAGATCGGTGGGGGGATCGGCCGGAGCGCCATCGTCATCGGCGCAGACCCGCGCGGGGACCGGTGCGCCGGAACGGAGTTCGTCGGCGGTCGCGGTGACCGTGGTGTGCACGGTGCGCCCGGCGATGGTCAGGGTCGGGCCGAGGGCGCAGGAAATGGTGAGTTCGCGATCCGCGGGTGCGGGCGCCGGATAGTCGGGGCCGAGCACCGCGACCTCGGCGAGACCGGGCGGCTGGGCGAGCGCGAAGCCGAGCGCGGTCTTGTCGAGCACCGGCTGCCAGCTCTGGATGCTGAGTTCGATCCGGTCGGTGACGGTGGGATACAGCGAGATTCGCGCGGGCTCGCCCGGTGCGCGGTCGGTGTCGAGTTCGCGCACCTGCGGCCCGTTGCCGAGATTCACCGAAACGGAGGTGGGCGCGGCGGGCAGCCCACCGAGCGACGAGGTCAGATCGAGTCCGGTCACCAGTGCTGGTTCCGGCAGCTCGATGGTCAGGGTCGGCTTGGCGCCGGAGGTGTTGCGCACCGAATCCTCCGGTGCGGTCCAAGTGGTGCGCACGTCACCGTCGGTTGCCGCGAAGGCCGCGCCACGCAGGTCGCCGACATCGGCCTTACCCCGTGCCACCGGGCGGCTGCGATCGGTGAGCAGCGCTTCGAGCGCGGGCCCCTGCCGGGTACGCACGGTCAGCTGCGGCGTCACCCGCATCGGCTCCGGTACCGAGAGGGTGCGTTCGAAGGTGCCCGGTTCTTCCGGAGCCAGCGCGAGGCCCTTGCTGCACCGCACCCGGTCCGGTGCGTCGAAACATGCGCTGCGCCCGGGGAATTCCTGCCCGAGGTCCCAAGCCCGGACCTGCGCGCCCGGTGGCGTCGGTGGCAGTACGGTGCGGTGACGGATATCCACGCGCACCGGATCGTCGCGCACGCTGTAGTCGTCGAGGGTGAGCTCACTGATCCCGAATTGGCTACCGCGCCCGCCGCCTTCGGTGCGGATGGCGGTGATGCTCAACCATTCCGTTTTGCCCGCGGGCAGCGAAATGGACACCGGCGCACCGGGTTCGGCGATGCGGGCGGAGACGCTGCCGTTCGCGGTGCGCACCTCCACCCACTTCACCGGATCGCCGATGGCGGCGGCGCTGGTGGTCAATCGCAGCAGTCCGGAGCTGATCGGCCGATCCAGGTCGAGCCGAAGCGATTGCCCCACCGCACGTTCCAGCCCGCTGCTGATCCACGCGGTGGCGGGATCGCCGTCCACCACCGCCGCGGTCGAGCTGCCGGGCGCGGAGCCGCCGATCTGGGTGGCGTCGGCCGCCGAACTGGTGGCGGTGATCGTCGCGCCGGACCATTCCCCACGGACCAACTCGGCGCCCGGTACCGGGTAGTCCGGCACCAGATTGTGGGTGCGGCGCGGGTCGTCGGGGGCGCGCAGCGCGGAGTTGTGGTTGTCGACGCGGCCGAAGTCGGACTCCCGGTCCATCGGGGTATCGGTGACGATCAGCGGGCCGATCGGCAGTCCGGCGCGCGTCGCGTCGGCGGCGAGAATGGCGGGAGCGTCGGCGGCGAGCGCGTCGCCGGCCGCGGGGTCGCGGCGCAACCGCTCCAGCACCTCGGGTCCGCCCTGGACGATCGGAACCGAGTCCAGCGGCACGGAATACGCGCCGGGGAATGCCTCCGGCGCGCCGACGCCGCCACGGACCTCGGTGGGCGTGCCGGGTGGTCGCGCCTGCACCCGGTAGATCTCGACCGCCCGATAGGCGGGCCGCAGATCGCCGTCCACCACCAGGCCGTCCGCGATCGCGTTGGTTTCGATCGGCGTCCCGAATTCGGCGACCTTGGTCAGGCCGGGCGAGCCTTCGATGGCCCGGTGCGCGAGCAGCGGACGGGTCGACCGTGACGTCTCGGGGTCGAGGTCGTTGCGCAGTACCAGGATTCCGATGCCCTGATCGGCCAGCGTCGCCGCGAGCCCGGTGGACGGGCGTCCGTCGGCGATGAGTCGCTGCACCGAATCCATGGCGCGGATGGTGCCGGGCGGGTTCAGCGGGACGGCATCCCGGATCGCCCACGGGGTGCTCGCCAGCGCCTGGAGCGGTTCGTCGCGGGTCAGACCCCAGACCTGGCTGCCGAAGGGCGCGCCGGGCACCACGAGGGCGCGGGTGTCGGCGGCATTGTCGGCCAGCCACTGCGCCGTCTGCTTCCAGTACCCGGGGACCTCGTCATAGGAGCCGCGCGGCGCCAGTTTCCCGGTCCAGGCCAGCGAGGTGGACAGGGCGAGCGCGGTCAGGATGAGCGCGGCGACCGCCACCATCCGGTCGCGCTCCGGATGCGCGAAGGCGCTGCGCCATACCGGCATCGGCACCGAGGCGGGCAATGGCACTCGGGCCAGCAGATGCGCCGTCGCGAGGACCAGCGGCAGCCGGATCAGCGGTTCCAGCTTGTGCACATTGCGCAGCGGCGCGCCGCCGGAATCCAGGAAGATCCGCACCGACTCCGCGAACGGCCCGCTGAGCTCCCCGACGTAACCGGCGCAGATGCCCACCAATCCGACCAGCAGGATCAGTGTGAGCCGCCCCCGGTACGGCATGGTTCGCATGGCGAGTCCCGCCATGCCCGCTGCCGCGAGCAATCCGGTGGCCAGCACCGCGGCGGGCTGGGTCACCAGCACCGCACCCGCGATGCGTTCCGGTGAGACGAACGGGGTCCAGCTGTCGGTACCGCGCAGCACCTCGCCGAGCGAGGCCCACTGGGTGGTGACGCCGGAGGACTCGATGTAATCGAGAAACGGCGGACTGACCGTGCCGAGCAACAGCAGCGGCACCGCCCACCAGAAGGTGGCCAGCACCAGCAGCGGAATCCAGGCGCGGGTAAAACGCCACCAGCGTTTATTCGGTGTGTACGACGCCCACCAGAGCAGGGCGGGCAGGAACGCGGCCACCGTGGCCACCGCGTTGACCGCGCCCATCAGCGCGAGCGCCAGCGCACTGCCCGCGGGCGAGGTCGCACCCCCACGCTTGCGGCTGCGGTAGGCGGTGCCGAGCGCGGCGGGGGCGAGCAGCACCCACGGCGCGAGCACCATCGGCAGCGTCTCCGAGGAGATCGAGCCGAGGGTAGTGAGCACCCGGGGCGAGAGTGCGAACGCGGCGGCCGCCACGATGCGCGACCCGCGCCGTCCGATCCCGAGGACCTCGCACAGCCGGATGATCCCCCAGAATCCGGCGAGCAGCAGCAGCGCCCACCAGATCCGCTGCGTCACCCAGGCGGGCACGCCGAGCACATGCCCGGCCGAGAAGAACGCGCCGTGCGGAAAGAAATATCCGTAGGCCTGGTTCTGCACTTGGCCCATCGGGGCCTGGCTGCTCCACAGGTGCGCGGCGCGTTCGAGAAATCCCAGCGGATTCTGTGCCAGGTCGTATTTGGTGTCGGCGACCGTTTGGCCGGGCGACTGCAGGAAGGTCAGCAGGAATGCCGCGACTACCGTCCCGGCAAACCAGCGTCTTCCCAGTGGCGCGACATCGGGCTGACCCTGCGCCGCGCCGGATCCGACTGAATCGGCGGATGAAGTGGAGGTCAGCGGCTCAGCGCGCGCCGTACTCAACGTTGTTGAGCAGCGACGAATCGGGGTCGCCATGGTCCAGGTCGGGGCGCGTGTTCTGCTGCACCGCGGCGGTGATCACGAACACCGCGATCGCGCCCAGAACGGCGCCGGCGACCGCACTCGCAACACCAGGGACAGCAAACTTCATCGCGGCACTCCAATACATCGATGCAGGCATATTCCGGGCCAACCTAGCAGGCCGATCGCGATCCTGGTGCGTTCAGCCCGTGGAATTCGCGCCGACGTGCCCGGATGCCGGGTATCGCGCCGAATTCTGTGCAATCGCACAAGCCGAATTTTCGAGTACGAACGGTCGTGCGGAACCGTACGGCAACCCGGTTCCGGGACGGGTTCAGTGCTCCGGCACGGTGCACTGCAACCCGCGCAGCAGGGTGTGCAGTTTCGCCGTGGTCTCGTCGAGTTCGGCGTGCGGATCCGATGCGGCGACAATGCCGCCGCCCGCGAACGCCCGGATCGAGCGGCCGTCGGCGGAGAGTTCGGCGCAGCGGATCGCGACCACCCATTCGCCGTCGCCGCGCGCATCGCACCAGCCCACCGCGCCGCCGTAGAAGCCGCGGTCCTCTTCGATATGGGAGATGGTGTCGAGGGCCAGCGGCGTCGGGGTGCCGCAGACCGCCGGGGTGGGGTGCAACATGATCGCCAGCTCGAGCGCGGTCGGCGCCGGGTCACGCAGGGTGCCGGTGATGGGTGTGGCGAGATGCCAGACCTCGGTGGTGTGCACCAGTTCCGGACTGTCCGGGACGTCGAGTTCGGTGCAGACCGGGGCCAGGATGTCCCGGATCCAGTCGATGACGAAGGCGTGCTCATCACGGTTCTTGCTGCTGGCCAACAGCTCTCGGGCCTGCGCGGCATCGGCGTCCGGATCGGCCAGACGGGGCAGCGTGCCCGCCAACGGACGCAGCGTCACGGTGTCACCATGCCGGGCGACCAGCACCTCCGGTGTGGCGCCGAGCAGTGTCGCGCCGGGGCGGCCCGCGGGCGTGAGGTCGACGGCGAACACATTGGCGTGCGGATGGCGGGTCAGCAGATGTCCGGCGACGAGTTCCGGATCCAGCGCGCTATCCGCCTCGGCCAGTACCGATCTGGCCGCGACCACCTTGCGCAACGGCTGCGCCTGATCGTTGAGCTGTTCGACCAGCTTCGTCACCCGCGCGATATGTTCGGCGGCGCTGGGGATCTCGGTGACCACCCGGACGGCAGGCAACGCGGGCAGCGCCGCGGGCCGCCACGGCCCGGCGGTGTGCGACACCCGCCGCGGCTCGTTGAGCGCCGCGGATCGGCTCGGATCGAACGGCAGCGCGCCGACGATCAGCTCCGCCGAACCGTTCCGCAATGCCGCGACCGCCGCCGCCGCGTCGTCGAACGCGCGGCGGCTCCCGGAGGCGCGCACCACACTATCGGGCTGGGCGAGCAGAAAACCGTTCATGGTTTCTCGACCATATCCCCGCTCATCACGGTGCTCTCGTTCGAGCGACCGAAATCTCATCCGGCCGCGGGCACGAGTCAGAAGCGCTGTGGTTCCCTGCCCGGCGGGACCATGAGTACGGGCCGATGGCAATGTTTGAGTACGGCGTCGGCGACGCTGCTGTGCAGCAGTGCGCGGATGCCGGTGGCGCCCCGGGTGCCCGCCACGATGATGTCGACGTCCAGGTCGTCGGCGCATTCGACGATGGCGTTCCAGATCGTGGTCGTGCATTCCGCCGTGCGGGCCTCGGCATTCAGACCTGCCAACTTGGCCAGCCGCACGCCCTCGGTATTGATGGTCTTGGCGTCGACGTAGGCGATGTCCTCGATCTCCTCGTCCGGCACCCACTCCGGCTGCATCACCCCGGACAGCCCCGACAGTCTGGCGGCCTGACGCACCATCGGTTCCCAGGCGGTGAGCACCACGGCTCTATTCGCCGACAAGAACCGTCCGGCGTATTCGATGGCGCGCTTGGCATTCTCGGAACCGTCGTAGGCGATGAGCATCAGGTCGCAGGGCACGATGACCTCCTGGGGAGAGTCTCACGGCTATCTCCCAAGGCTACTCCCGGCGAGTCGCGCGGCAGGGGAGGCGGCGCGCGGATAATCGGCGCTACGGCAACACGGTTGAGCAGCGAAAACAGATCCGTGGGGAGTGCGATGGACCAGATCGAAGCGGTGTTCTTCGGCAGGCTCGAGTCCGACCCGCGCGCGTTGCTGTTCTTCGAATGGCGCCAGCGTGTCGAATCCGGGTATGCGGTGGCCGAGTTCGACGCCGAGGTACGCACCCTGGTGGCCGCCGACCCCATCGACGCGCCCGCCTGCCGGATCCTGCTCGACCGACTCGAAGCGGCTCCGCGCGATGCCGCGTGGGCCTACGACGAACCGGAACCGCCCGAGATGAGCGGGCCGACGACGACGGCGATATCCGGCTCGCACGACGATGGGTGGCCCGCTGCCACAGCGGACGCGCCCGCGCTGGCGTACCGCGCGGGGACCTCCTCCGATGAGCTGTTCGACCGTATCCACGGGGGCTGGCTGGGCCGCTGTGTGGGCTGCACCCTGGGAAAGCCGTTGGAGAACGGATTCGTCTGGACCCCCGGGCATATCCGCTCCTACCTGGAGCGAGCCGGGGCGTATCCGCTGACGGATTACGTGCCCGCGCTGCTGCCGCCCTCGCCGAAATTCCCACTGAATCCGACGTGGACGGTATCGGCGCGCGGCCGTATCGACGGCGGCCCGCGTGACGACGATATCGACTACACCGTGCTCGGCCTGCACCTATTGGAGACCCGCGGCACCTCGTTCGGCACCGCGGATGTCGCCACCGCCTGGCTCGAGCGTCTGCCGTTCCTCCAGACCTATACGGCCGAGCGCGTCGCCTACCGCAACCTGATCGACGGATTGTCCGCGCCGCGGACGGCCCGCCATCGCAATCCTTATCGCGAGTGGATCGGCGCTCTGATCCGCGCCGACATCTACGGCTACATCAGCCCCGGCGACCCGGCCCGCGCCGCGGCGCTCGCCGCCCGTGACGCGCGCCTGTCGCATACCGCCAATGGTGTGTACGCCGCGATGTGGGCCGCCGCTCTGATCGCCGCGGCATTCGCCGCCGACGGCCCACGCGCGGCGCTGACCCTTGCCCGCCAACACATTCCGTCGCACTCGCGGCTGGCCGTGGCGCTGTCCGAGGTGTTCACCGACCACGAGCGCGGCGTGACCTGGGACCGGGCCGTACAGGACATCCACCGGCGGCACGGCCATTACAACTGGGTGCACGCCATACCCAACGCCTGCCTGATCACCGCCGGATTGCTCTGGGGAGCCGGAGATTTCACCCGCACCATCGCCTATACCGTGCAAGGCGGTTGTGACACCGACTCCAATGGCGCCACCGCGGGCTCGGTCGCCGGAATCCTGCTCGGCGCCCAGGCGATCCCCGTCCACTGGACCGATCCGTTCCACGACCGTCTGCATACCGCGGTCTTCGGATACGACGGCAGCCGCATCTCCGAGCTGGCTCGCCGCACCTGCGCACTGGCCCGCCCCGGCATCTGGGATCCGATCTGAGCGTTTTCCGCCGCGTCCGCCGGCTCCGCCGCCGGCCGATCGCGTGCGCCGGTATCGCGATCGATGCATTGCCGTGACCGACCCGCGGGCAATCGGATCGGCCGCGCGCACTACCGTGGGTGACCATGAGGAAGACGCCTCTCGTCCTGCTCGCGATTTGCGCCGCTGTGGCGACCGCCTGCGCCGGCGGTGGCTCCGATACCGCCGCGCCGACGACGGCGGAAACGCCCGATTCGACCACGACCTCGATGCCGGCGGTCACCCCGGCGCAGCGGGACTGCGGAGCCGCTTACCTCGCGCGGTTCACCCCGCGTCAGAAGCTGGCACAGCTGCTGACGGTCGGGGTCACCGGAACCGCCGATGCGCTGGGCACCGTGCAATCCGAGCAGGTCGGTGGCATTTTCATCGGCGGCTGGACCGATAAATCGCTCCTTTCCGCCGGACAGCTCGATCAGGTCAAGGCGGCGGCCATCGTGCCGCTGATGGTGACCATCGACGAGGAGGGCGGCCGCGTCTCGCGGGTCAAGGATCTGATCGGTCCCGTGCCCTCGGCCCGGGACACCGCGCAGACCATGACCACCGAACAGTTCTACGAGGCCACGCTGACCCGCGGTCGTGCGCTGAAGGATCTGGGCGTGACGGTGAACTTCGCGCCGGATGTCGACGTCAGCAGCCAGCCCGCCGATTCGGTCATCGGGGACCGCTCCTTCTCCGACGATCCGGAGGTGGTCACCCGCTACGCGGACGCGTACATCCGCGCCATGAACGAGGTCGGCGTCGGCGCGGTGATGAAGCACTTCCCGGGGCACGGCTCCGGCTCGGGTGATTCGCATACCGGCGCGGTCCGCACCCCGCCGTTCGAGCAGTTGCAGACCGTCGATCTGGTCCCGTTCCGGGAACTCATCGATTCCGGCGCGGCGGTCATGGTCGGCCATCTCGACGTCCCCGGCCTGACCGCCCCCGATATCCCGGCCAGCATCAGTCCCGCGGTCATGTCGCTGCTGCGCAATGGCACCGGTTACGGTGCGGAGCCATTCGAGGGCCCGATCTTCACCGACGACCTGAGCGGTATGGCCGCCATCACCAGCAGGATGGGGATCGAGGCCGCGGTGGAGGCTTCGCTCGTCGCCGGTGCCGACAATGCCCTGTGGATCAGCACCGATGCCGTGCCCAGCGTGCTGGATCGGCTGGAGGACGCGGTGACGAGCGGTCGGCTACCCACCGCGCAGGTCGACGCCTCGGTACTGCGCAACGGCAAGTACAAGGGCGCCGTGCGCTGCTGACGTACGGGCCGCTGACCTGCGGCTCGTCGAGCAGGCTATCCGCTGAGCGGGAGGTTTTACCCCGTCATGCCGGTTATCGCCGGGTCTGGCCGTAACGTAGGCGAGCCCGATCCACTACCGGATAACACCCGGAGTCGGACCGAAGTCCGATAGGTGTGACCGTGCACAGTCCGGGATTACGGCGACTAGTGAGCAAATCCAACCCGCCGAACTTACCTTGGAGTAATATAAAGGTTTCACATGCGGTAGGAGAGTGGATGGCGGGCGGAACGAAGCGACTTCCTCGGGCGGTTCGTGAGCAGCAGATGCTCGACGCGGCGGTCGAGGTCTTCTCGCGTAAGGGGTTCCACGACACGTCGATGGACGCCATTGCCGCCGAGGCGAAGATCTCCAAGCCGATGCTGTATCTCTACTACGGCTCCAAGGATGAATTGTTCCGCGCCTGCATTCAACGCGAGGGGCTGCGGTTCATCGAGTCGGTGGCGCCCGCGGGCAACCCGCTGCTCTCCCCGCACGAGCAGGTCCGCACCGCGCTGGAGGGGTTCCTCGGCTTCGTCGATCGGAATCGGCGCTCCTGGCAGGTGCTCTACCGGCAGGCGATCGGTCAGCAAGCCTTCGCCTCGGAGATCGAGAATGCCCGCGAGCGGGTCATCGAACTCACCGCGAAACTGCTGGAGTCCAGCGCTAAGCACCCCGAACCCGGTACCAACTTCGATGTTGTCGCGGTGGCTGTTATCGGTGCGGGTGAGGCTATCGCCGACCGCCTCGCCAGCGGCCGCATCGAGGTCGCCGAAGCCGTGGATCTGCTCGACGACCTGGCCTGGCGCGGTCTGGCCGGGCGGAAGAAGGCCGAGTAAGTACTCGGCCAATACCTCACGGGCCACGCCTGCATCGCCGACCACACTCGCCCGTGCAGCGGCCGCCGGAAGAGGGCCTGGCGCAAGCGCATGGATTGCTGCGACTGCGCGGATTGCTGCTGTGACTGCTGATATCCGGCCCGTCGTGGTCGATCGAATTGGCCTCGCATGCACTTCCGGCCCGATCCGGTCGGCCTGTGGCGGAACACGGGTAAGGGGAACACCCGGGTCGCGCACAGGTTGACGGCCTGTCAGTATTCGGGAGATCAAAAGTAGGACCGGCCACGATCACGGCCGGAGAAAACGGGGCGGAAAGTGTTCGGGATGCTCAGGCCGTGTGCGCACGGCGCCGAGAAGTATGGGATCGATGCGGCCGAGTGGCGGGCGCATATGTGCGGCCTCTGTCTCGGCCTGCGCGACGGCCACGGCCAAATGGCCCGCACCGCAACCAATACCGATGCGATCGTCCTGAGCGTGCTGACCGAGGCCCAGTCCTCGGGCGCGATGCGGCGCACCACCGCGGGTCGCTGTGCCCTGCGCGGCATGCAACGCGCCGAGGTGGCCGCCGCGAACTCGCCGGGTGTGCTGCTGGCGTCCACCGCCTCACTCCTGCTCGGCTCGGCCAAGATTCGCGACCACGTCGACGATGGTGACGGTTCCGTGCTCACCCGCCGCCCGATGACGAAGGTCTCGAACCGCTGGGCCGAACGCGCCCGCACCCAGGCCGACCTCATCGGACTGGATATCGCCCCACTGGTGGCCGCGATCGGTGCGCAGGCGGATCTGGAGCACCGCGCGATCGCCAGCCACCCGGGCGCCGGACAGCATTCGCATACCGCCGGTGTCGCGGTCCCGATGCGCGCGCTCGACGAACTGACCGGACCCACCCAGCTCTGCGCGGGGGAATTCTTCGCGCACACCGCTTTTCTGGCCGACCGCCCGGAGAATATCGCCCCGTTGCGCGAGGCGGGAAGGTATTTCGGCCGTATCGCCCATCTCGCCGACGCCGTCGAGGATTTCGACGCCGATCGCACCCGCGGCCGCTTCAACCCCCTCGCCGCCACCGGCACCACCATGCCCGAGGCGTACGAGCTACTCCGCGAATCGGATTCGGCGCTCCGCGAGGCCATCGCCGAGGCGCACATGGCCGACCTGCCCGCGGTGCGCTGGATCCTGCTCGACCCGCTGACCGCATTGCTGCGGCGGCTGCGTCGCGGCATCGGTCTGCCGATCGCCCACGCCTGCGCCACCACTCACGAACACTCCACCCCGCATGCCCACCTGCCCGGCGCTGACCGCCGTCCGCCGACCCGTCGCCCCGATCTCGGTACGGCCCTTGCCCTCGGCCTCGGCGTCTACTGCACCGGTTACGCCTGCTGTGCCGACCACACCAGCCCCTGCACGGGCGAGCGCAAGGATGCCTGGTGGAAGAGCTGTGACTGCGGCTCCTGCTGCGATTGCGGTGAGTGCTGCGGCAACTGCGGCAGCTGCTGCGACTGCGATGGTTGCGGCTGCTGCTGCGATTGCTGATCCCGACCCTCGAGGGAACTCGACCCGCGATCCCCATGCGCGGCAGGCGAATACGACGGAAATGCGGACGGCCCCCGGATCACATCGATTCGGGGGCCGGTCCGGTGCCGGATCAGCGCAGGGTCGCCGTCAGGTGCGGGTAGCCCTTCTTCGGATGCAGCAGCGAGAGTTCCCAACCGCCGTCGACCTGATCCGCGTACACGTTCACGGTGGACGGCAAGAGGATCGGCTTGCCGAATTTCACCGCGTAGGTGGCCTTTTCGGGGATGCGGCCCTCGATATTGCCGAGGATGTTGGCCGCCGACCACATGCCGTGCGCGATCGGCTTCGCGAAGCCGAATGCCTTGGCGCCCAATGTCGAGGTGTGGATCGGGTTGTGATCACCGGAGGCAGAGGCGTACCGGTTGATCATCTTCTGATCCACCCGCAGCGCACGCATCGGCGGCGGGGGCACTTCCTCGGGCTTGGGCTCCGGCTTGGGTCCGCCCGACAACGAGGTCCACTGCTGGTGCAGGAAGGTGGTCACCTGCCGCCACACCAGTTCACGTCCGACGCTCACCTCGGTGACGGCGTCGACCAGCAGTCCCTTCGGATGCTCGCGCAGATTCTCGATGTGGGTCTCGAAATCCAGCGGCTCGGATACCGAGATCTCACGGCTGCGCTCGATCCGGTTCTCCGCGTGCACCGCGCCCACCGCGACGAACGGGAAGTCACGGGCGACGACCAACCGCATGGCCAGCGGGAAGCTGAGCACGAACGGGTAGGTTAGCGGCAGCGAGTCACCGAAGCGCAGCCCGGTGGCCCGGCAGTAGGCGGCCAGATGATCCGGGTCGACCCGGTAGCCGTCGAGCCGGACGACCCGATCCGGCAGCGACGACTTGCGCTGCGACAGCAGCGGAACGGGCACCGCGCCGAGCGCGGCCTTGACGAACAGGCTGCTGTTCTTCGGCGGTTCGGTGAGCATGATCATCTGCGTCATCATGCTCCGATCAGGCTCTGCCCGCAGACCCGAACGATGTTGCCGCTCACCGCGTTCGAGGCCGGGCTGGCGAAGTAGGCGATGGTCTCCGCGACATCGACGGTCTGGCCGCCCTGCAGCAGCGAGCTCATCAGGCGACCGGCCTCGCGGGTGCCGAGCGGGATGGCGGCGGTCATCGCGGTCTCGATGAAGCCCGGCGCCACCGCGTTGATGGTGATGCCCTTCTCGGCCAGCTTCGGCGCTTCGGCGTTGACCATGCCGATGACGCCGGCCTTGGAGGCGCCGTAGTTGGTCTGGCCGCGGTTACCGGCGATGCCCGCGATCGAGGACACATCGATCACCCGGCCGCCCTCCTTCAGCGCACCGCGGGCCACCAGGCCCTCGGTGATCCGGTGCGGTGCCGCGAGGTTCACGTTGATGACGGAGCTCCAGCGGCCCTCGTCCATATTGGCGAGCAGCTTGTCGCGGGTAATGCCCGCGTTGTGCACGATGATGTCGATGCCGCCGAAGCGGGCGGTGGCGAACTCGGCCAGTTTCTCGGCGGCGTCCGGGGCGGTGACGTCCAGGGCGAGGGCGGTGCCGCCGACCTTGTTGGCGGTCTCCGACAGCGCCTCACCGGCGGCCGGGATATCGGCCACGATCACGGTGGCGCCGTCGCGGGCGAAGACCTCGGCGATGGTCGCGCCGATGCCGCGGGCCGCACCGGTCACCACGGCGATCTTGCCGTCCAGCGGCTTGTCCCAGTTGGCCGGTGCGACGGACTCGGCCGAGCCGACCCGGATCACCTGGCCGTCGACGAACGCCGACTTGGCCGAAAGTAGGAAGCGCAGTGTGGATTCCAGACCGGTCGCGGCCGGCGCGGCGGCCGGGGACAGGTACACCAGCTGGGCCGTGGAGCCGCGCAGCAGTTCCTTGGCGACCGAGCGGGTGAAACCCTCCAGCGCGCGCTGGGCGATCTGCTCGTCGACGCTCGCGGTCAGCTCGGGGGTGGTGCCGATGACCACGATGCGGCCGGAGGCGGTCAGGCTGCGCATGGCCGGCTGGAAGAACTCGAACAGCTGCGACAGATCTTCGATGGAGCCGATGCCGGTCGCGTCGAAGACGAGCGCGCCGTACTTGGTCCCCTGGCTGGGCCCACCCACCCCGTCGGCTCCGCCGACTGCCGTCCCCGTAGGCGAGTCCGCAAAGGTGTAGTCGGTCAGTAGCGCGCGCACCGGTTCGGCCACGCGACCCTTGCCGCCGACGAGCACCGGGCCGACCAGCGGCGACTCGCCCTTGGCGTAGCGACGCAGATTCTCCGGCTGCGGAAGACCCAGCTTGCTCGCCAGGAACTGGCCGGGGGCGGAGTGTACGAACGATCCGTAGAGGTTGGGAGCACCCTTGCTCTTGCTGGCTGCCACGGTTCCTACCTTTTCTGAGTGTCGTGGTGGTTTCGTTCACTGCATGCCCCGAAGCGGAATTGCGCACACGTGCGGGGTACGGTGTCGACAATGAACTTACTCCAGAGTAAGTTTAAAGTAAACCGATACACACGGGGCGCCGATCTGCGCGGAGTGTTCCGCCGCGACACCGGAGCGCCGACGGTTGTGTCAGCAAGATGCCCACCCACGAGACCTGGAGACTCGAGTGACAAGCAAAGCCCGTTCGGCGAAGACCCCGGCCAAGACAACGCGGCAGCCGCGCCCGATCGCGATCGTGGGTGGCAACCGGATCCCGTTCGCCCGCTCCGACAAGGCCTACGCGCACGCCTCCAACCAGGACATGTTCACCGCCGCGCTGGACGGTCTGGTCAGCCGGTTCAATCTGCAGGGTGAGCGTCTCGGCATGGTCGCCGGCGGCGCCGTCCTCAAGCGCGTCGGCGAGCACGGCATGATCCGCGAGAGCGTGCTCGGTTCCAAGCTGAGCCCCTACACCCCGGCCCACGACCTGCAGCTCGCCTGCGGCACCGGCCTGCAGGCCATCGTCACCGTCGGCGACGCGATCGCCGCGGGCCGTATCGACGCTGGTATCGGCGGCGGCACCGACACCACCTCCGACGCGCCGATCGGCGTGAGCGAGGGCATGCGTGAGTGGATGCTCGACGCCAACCGCGCCAAGACCAATAAGGACCGCCTCAAGCTGGTCGGCCAGCTGCGTCCGGGCATGCTCGGCATCGAGATCCCGCGCAATGCCGAGCCGCGCACCGGCCTGTCCATGGGTGAGCACGCCGCCATCACCGCCAAGGAATTCGGCATCGCGCGCGAGGCCCAGGACGAACTCGCCTACCTGTCGCACAAGAATATGGCGGCCGCCTACGACCGCGGCTTCTTCGACGACCTGATCACCCCGTTCCTCGGGCTGACCCGCGACGACAACCTGCGACCGGGTTCGACCATCGAGAAGCTGTCCACCCTGAAGCCGGTCTTCGGCGTCAAGGCGGGCGAGGCCACCATGACCGCGGGCAACTCCACCCCGTTGACCGACGGCGCCTCCGCGGTGCTGCTGTCCACCGACGAGTGGGCCGCCGAGCGCAACCTGCCGACCTTGGCCTACCTGGTCGACTCCGAGGTCGCCGCGGTCGATTACATCCACGGCCCGGACGGCCTGCTGATGGCCCCGACCTACGCGGTGCCGCGCATGCTGGCCCGTAACGGCCTGACCCTGCAGGATTTCGACTACTACGAGATCCACGAGGCCTTCGCCTCCGTGGTGCTGGCCACCCTCCAGGCATGGGAGTCCGACCAGTACTGCAAGGAGCGTCTGGGACTGGACGGCGCGCTCGGCTCGATCGACCGCAGCAAGCTCAATGTCAACGGCTCCTCGCTGGCCGCGGGCCACCCGTTCGCCGCAACCGGCGGCCGCATCGTCGCCTCCACCGCGAAGATGCTGGCGGAGAAGGGATCCGGGCGCGCCCTGATCTCCATCTGCGCCGCGGGCGGCCAGGGCGTCGTCGCCATCCTGGAGCGCTGATACAGGTGTAACCAAGGCGGGTATCCGGTCTATCCGCGACCGGGTGTCCGCCTTACGTCTGCGGTTGGTTGCTATACGGCAGAGCCTTCAAGCGCCGCGCGGCGCAAGCGCAGTTCTTTTTCGGTGCGGTGCAACGGTGATCCGATGAACGGAAGCCCCCGAAAATCGACCGACGCGGCAGCTCTCAACGCCATTTCGCGTGCCGAGGCCGCGGCGCGGTCGGGTAGCCCTATCTCGGCGGCGAACCCGACCCAGTCGTGCGCCCGCAGGCGTCGCGTGCGTCCCGCGATCGGCAGTGCCATCGAATCGTCCCCATAGATCAAAGTGCATGGGATGTCGTAGATCGGAGCGATGCTCCATTTCCCGCCGTGATCCCACAGCACACCGACGTTCTTGGCGTGCAGATCTCCGTTGCCGGTCAGCCAGGCGAAGAGGAATTGCAGGTAGAGATTTCGGATCGCCACCAGCGGCGCATCGGTGATCCCGGCGAGAGCGGCAACGACCGTCGCCGCATCCGTTTGATACTTCGCCGCGGGTGGAAGCCCGAGCACTTGGGTCGCATCCTCGAATGCAAGACGGATCCATGCGTCGCCGTCCACGACGCGATCGAAACGCTGCACCAGAAGCCCGTATTCGCCGGTCCGATCGGTAACGAGCTGTGATCGCGTGACCGCGAGCTTCAGCATATGTGCGGCCCGCAGGTGCGCGGCCTCGTTCTCGACGAGATGTGGAAAGTCGGGCTGCGACAGTTTGAGAATGAAGCGGCCGTAGCGAGCCGAAAGCGGCACGCTGATCATTGATGCGCTCGCTTTGCGCTGCACCCCGGGAATCGCATGGGGATCGACATCGTCGACAAAGCTGGCGAAATCGAGTTCCGACGGCGAATCTCCCTCGACGAGTGCCGCGGTGTCGGCAGGCGGTTCGCCCGCGGGAACGATCTGAACGTCCCCCGGAGCGTCCGAACCGACCGCCAGGAGCAGGCTCAATTCGTCGTCGGTGCTTGTCTTGACCGCCCGTCGCAGCACGGTCAAGCGATGCCCTTCGGGGAGCAATCCTTCGAAGAATGCGGGCACCGATCCAGCGGGGCTGTGCACCGGCGCTGGATCCAGCGGCAATGTGGTTGCGATTTGCTCGCCATCGCCTGCGAGATATGCATCGAGGTATCGGAATTCGGTGCCGCCATCCGCTGTGCGGGTGAGTGTCGCCGCACACATGCCCGCTTTGTACACATCTGCCCCACGGATGTGCCGAAGTTCCTCGAGGCGGGTCAACCGACGACTCCCAGGGTCAGCCCGACCGCGTCGGCCGCGGCGGCAACGGTGGCAATACTGGTCGATCCGCTGCCGTGTTCGATCTCGCGGATCGTTCGTGTCGAAGTGCCTGCGAGCTCGGCCAGCTGCTCCTGGGTCAGCCGGTGTCGCTGTCTCGCGGCACGGATCGCCTGTCCGATGCTGGTAATCGCAGACATATCGCCTTCCTATAGCGGCAATATCTCGCCGATTGAGCGGAATGCTGCCGATCATACCGGGAGATCCGGACCTTTTCGGCAGAATGCTGCCGATCAAGATCTATCCGTCCCTGATTCGGGGGTGCTGACAGTCGAATCGGCGTAATTCTGCCGATTGCGGTCGTGGCTCGGTGTCGTGAACTCTGGCGGAGAAGGGATCCGGGCGCGCCCTGATCTCCATCTGCGCCGCGGGCGGCCAGGGCGTCGTCGCCATCCTGGAGCGCTGAGCGGGATCTGGAGCGCTTAGCCGGATAGTGAACCGAAAGGTGGCATCCGATCCTTCCCCGGGACCGGATGCCACCTTTTGGGGTCGGTTTACCGCACCAGACTGCCTCGGGCGGCGCCGAACCGGACCAGCCCGGGGGCCAGCCGCTGAAAAACGTACTGCAGTCGGGCTTCCGGGGTGACCGGAACGACCTGTTTGTTCTTCTGGACCGCGCGGACGATCTGTTCGGCGACCTTGTCCGGGCCGTAGCCGCGCAGCCGGTACAGGCGGTCGTAGATCTGCTGCCTGCGGGCTTCCGCATCGGCCGAAACCCCTGACATGCGGGTGGTACGCACGATATTCGTATGCACGATGCCGGGGCAGACGGTGCTGACGCCGATGCCGCGGCCCGCCAATTCCGCGCGCAGGCAGTCGGAGAACATGAAGACCGCCGCCTTGCTGGTGGAGTACGCGCTGAAACCCTGCTGCGGTGGGTAGGCGGCCGTGCTCGACAGGTTGACGATATGTCCGCCGAGCCCGCGATCGGCCATCGGACCGGCAAAGGCGCGGCAGCCGTTGACGACTCCGCGCAGATTCACATCCGGTACCCGCTGGAAGTCGTCGGACGAGGTGTCCAGGAAGCGTCCCGCCTGCCCGATGCCCGCATTATTGATCAGCACGTCGGGCACTCCGTGCTCGGACAGTACATCGTCGGCGTGTTCGCGCACCGCGTCCTCGTCGGAGACATCCAGTTCGTAGGCGTGGCCGAGACCGCCCGCCTGCGCGATCAGCGCCACTGTCGCCTCGGCGGCGATGCCGTCGATATCGGAGACCACGATCTCCGCCCCCTCCCGCGCGAAGGCCAGCGCGGTCTGCCGGCCGATTCCGCTACCGCCGCCGGTGATCACGACCAGTTGGTCCTCGAACGGCGCGCGCCGCACACCCATTCGGGCGCGCCGCAGGCTGCGCGCGGGTGGTGCGCCCGCCGTCGCATCGATCAGTTCCACGGTGGCGGCGGCCAGTAGGGCCGGATGCGAGAACGGCAGCCAGTGCCCGCCTTCGACGACCCGCGGCCAGACCGCGTCGGCCCAGCGATCCTCATCGGTGTAGCTGGACCGGCGCACCGCGGGATCGCGGGTGCCGATAATGATCTGCACCGGCACCTCGGTGCGCGCCTCGCGGGCCCGCGGCGGATTCGAGGCCCAGGTCGAGCGGTAGATGCGCAGCCCGTTCGCCATATCCTGTTCGAAGGTCGGCGCGAGATGGATATTCTCCGCCGTCGCCCCCTCGGTCGCGGAAAGCATAGTGCGCCAGAGCCGTTCGCTCGTGCCGAACTCGAGCGCGGTATTCGGTAGCACCGGCAGCGCGAGGACCGTCGAATAGGCGAACGAACCGAGCTGTGCCAGCGGCAATGCGATATTGCGCGGTGTCGGCCGGGTGAGCCGGCTGCGGGCCCAGGCCGCGGTGTGCGCGAGGCTCGGTCCGCAGACCGAGGTGAACGAGGCGACCAACCGCGCGGCGTCCGGCCGGCACACCACCTCCCACATCGCCACGCTGCCCCAATCGTGTGCCAGCACGTGCACGGATTCGTCGGGACACAGCTGCTCGATCACCGCGACGTAGTCCTCGGCCAGCGCCTCGATCGAAATGGCCAGGCTGCCTTCGGGGTTGGTGGATTCGCCGTGACCGGGATTGTCCACGCTCAGCACGCGAAATCGATCGATGAACTCCGGAACGACGTTGTCCCACAGATGATGACTGTCCGGCCAGCCGTGCAACAGCAGGATGACCGGGCCGTCCGGGTTGCCCTGCTCGTAGACGGCGATATCGACCTCGCCGTTGCGCACCATGTGCTTCACGACCATGGAGTCACCCCACTATCCGGACCGCATGCCGCCGTCCGTGGACCTCATTGTCTCGACCATTCTGTCTCAGACGGTACGATTCGGGGAGTTCCACGGAGGTCGCGACGCGCCGTTGCTCGATGATGCGCAATAGGTCGACCTTTCTCATCAATTTCACCCGGGACATTGCTCGCAATTCGGCAGCCGCGTCGAAAGTGATAATCGGCTATTGTCGGGAAAATTCAGCGCATACACGGCGCGCGGCCTCGTGTGGCGCGCCAGTCGAAGGGTATGTACCGCTTACACCTGTATGTTTATCTGCAACTTACCTGGTGAAACATTGAGAGCAAGGCTTCGCAACCGCTTGTTCTGAAAATTCTCGTTCGATTCATGGCAATCGATGGGGAAATCGACTTCGGTGGCGACCTGGTCGGATTTCGATCCGATGCGCGCACTCGAGCTCGGCGCGAAAGGGGACCGTGCTCCGAAAGGAGCGCGGTACCTGTCGGTTTCGGCCGAATCTACTTCTGCGGCAGCTCGTGGTGTCCGCCGAAGGCCTGACGCATGGCCGAGAGCATCTTGTCCGCGTACAGCGATTCACCCCGTGAGGAGAACCGCTGGAAGAGCGCGGCCGACAGCACCGGCGCGGGCACGCCGGTATCGATCGCGGCGTCGATCGTCCACCGGCCCTCGCCGGAATCCGAGACCCGGCCGCCGAAGGAATCGAGGTTCGGGTCCGCGTACAGTGCGCTCGCGGTGAGATCCAGCAACCAGGAGGCGACCACCGAACCGCGTCGCCACACCTCGGTGACTTCGGGCACATCGATGTCGTACCGGTAGTACTCCGGATGTTCCAACGGCGTCTCCTCGGCGGAGAACTCCGCGTCGTGGCTCGCCCCGATATTGGCTTTGTGCAGGATGTTCAGGCCCTCGGCGTAGGCGGCCATGGCGCCGTACTCGATGCCGTTGTGCACCATCTTCACGAAATGCCCGGCGCCCGCGGGCCCGCAGTGCAGGTAGCCCTGCTCGGAGGTGGAGGGTGCACCGGTGCGTCCCGGGGTCCGCTCGGCGGCCTCGATGCCCGGTGCGATGGATTTGAGCAGCGGATCGAGGTACTCGACCTGCTCGGCTTCGCCGCCGATCATCAGGCAGTAGCCGCGGGTGAGGCCGAAAACGCCGCCCGAGGTGCCGATGTCCAGGTAGTGAATGCCCTTGGGCGATAGCTCCGCGGCTCGCTTTATGTCCTCGTGGTAGCGGCTGTTGCCGCCGTCGATGATGATGTCGCCCGGCTCGAGCAGCTCGGCCACCTGGTCGATCACCGCACCGGTGGCGCCCGCGGGGATCATCACCCACACCACGCGGGGGGTCTCCAGCGCGGCGACGAACTCCTTCAGGTCGGTGGTGCCATCGAAGCTGTCGCCCAGTTCGGCCTTCAGTTCGTCGATGTGGTGGGGTTTGCGTTCGAAGCCGACGGAGGTGTGCCCGTCCTCGACGATGCGTCGCACGATGTTGGCGCCCATTCGACCGAGGCCGATCATTCCCAGCTGCATTCCAACCATCTCCCTCGTATGTGGCGAGCCTGTGTCGAGAGTCGTGGTCGATTGTCTCGCGCTGGACCGACCTGTGCTGCTCGACGTGTGTAACGCGCGGTGCGCTGCGCCGATAAACAGATCGGCTCCGCGCAGTTGCCAGACCCCCGACCCGGCAACTGCGCGGGGCTCTTCCATGTGTCAGGTGGTTCTTTGCGTGAGGTTTGCTGTACCTCCGGACTGTGCGGAGGCCCGCGATAGGGGCCACTATCGTGGGTAAGGACTCGCACCGTGCGAGTTCCTTTTCACCTTCAGCGGGGAGGACGATTCGTGACGAGCGAGTCGAGCACCGGACGCCAGGACCGCAGCCGACAGCAAGGCGGCGAGGTCGGGCTACAGCAGCTCCTCGAGTCGAAGCGGAACGCGGGCGCGTATCCGGCGCCCGAATGGGGTTCGGACTCGGCTCCGACGCAGCCGCTGCCCACCCAGCAGCCCCGTGCCCCGCGCGCCGTCCGGCCGTCGAAGCCGAATCCGCCGCGGCCACCGGTCCAGCCGCCGAACAACCGTTCGAGATCGGGCGAACAACCGGCCCCGTGGTGGAGATCACCCGTGGCCAAACGCGTCGGCATCGCGGTCGGCGCGGTATTCGTGCTGGCGGGAATCGGCTACGCCACGGACTGGCTGCGCACCTCGGGTGAGGTGCCGCGCGGCGTGGTGGTGGCCGGTGTCGACATCGGTGGCCTCGATCACTCCGCCGCCGATACCAAACTCCGTGCGGCCCTGGGCGATCGGTCGAGTGAGGAACTGCCGTTGCGGATCGGTGACGTGCAGACCAGGCTGGTCCCGGCCACCGCGGGGCTCGAGGTGGACTGGGATACCACCTGGGACCGCATCGGCGATCAGCCGCTCAATCCCTACACTCGATTCATGTCGTTGTTCACCATGCGGCATGTGCCGGTGGCGAGCCGGATCGACGAGGCCGCACTGAATCAGCAGCTGACGGCGCTGCGTGTGCACGATCGCGCGACGGTCGAGGGCACCATCGCCTTCGATAAGGCCCGGCCCGTCGCGGTGCCCCCGGTACCGGGCAGGCAGTTGGATGTGGCCGCCGCCCGCACACTGTTGATCGACAGCTGGGTCCTCGGCGCGGCGGTGGACTTGCCGGTGGTGCCCGCGCCGCTCACGGTGCGCCCTGAGGCCGTCGAGAAGGCGATGCGCGAGATCGCGCAGCCCGCGGTGCGGGCCGACGTGGTTTTCGCTGGTAAGGGCGGCAGCGCCAAGCTGGATCCGGCCCAGATCGCGACCGTGCTCACCTTCGCGCCGGACGGGCAGGGTGGGCTCGCCGCCGCCTACGATCAAAACATCGCGGTCGGTTTGCTGGCGCCACAGTTGGCGTCCTCCGAGGTCGAGCCGAAGGATGCGACCTTCGCGCTGTCCGGCGGTACGGCCAATGTGGTGCCCGCGATCATCGGCGACAAGATCAATTGGCCGAAGACGCTGGAACAACTGCCCGCCCTGCTGACCGCCCCGCAGGAGCGCACCGGACAGACGGTCTACGAGCAGGTGGAGCCCAAGCTCACCACCGAGGCCGCCCAGGCCCTCCGCATCGTCGAACCCATGGGGGTTTTCACCACCAGTGGCTTCAGCGGTCCCTCCGGGGTCAATATCCGCACCGTCGCCGGCAAGGTGAACGGCGCCGTGGTGCGACCCGGAGAAACATTCTCGCTCAATGACTTCACCGGCCCGCGCGGCGTGGCCGAGGGCTACGTCGAGTCCGGCATCATCGATCACGGACGCCCCAGCACCGCCGTCGGCGGCGGCATCAGCCAGTTCGCCACCACCCTCTACAACGCCGCCTACTTCGCGGGCCTGGAGGATGCGGGCCACACCGAGCACAGCTACTACATCTCCCGCTACCCGGCCGCTCGCGAGGCCACCGTTTTCGATGGCGCCATCGACCTGAAATTCCGCA
The DNA here is from genome assembly GCF_040654375.1 of Nocardia sp. NPDC050710. Classification (NCBI taxonomy): domain Bacteria; kingdom Bacillati; phylum Actinomycetota; class Actinomycetes; order Mycobacteriales; family Nocardiaceae; genus Nocardia; species Nocardia sp. NPDC050710. The sequence goes on from NZ_JBFAHV010000005.1 coordinate 300,417, forward strand.
ACAACACCGAGAACGGTGTCTACATCGAGACTTCGGCGACCGGCTCGGACATTACAGTCCGGCTCTGGGGCACCAAGACGGTCGAGGTCGAATCCATTACCGGCGAGAAGAGCAAGCCCACCGAGCCCACTACGGTCACCCTGCCGAAGGGTAAGGAATGCATCGCCTCCGAAGGCGCCCCCGGCTTCACCATCTCCGACACCCGCGTGATCAAGGATCGCAAGACCGGCCGCGAGGTCTCGCGGACCACCCGTACGGTGAAGTACGACCCGATCCCGATCGTGAAGTGCGAGTAGGGATTACCGCGCTGCACCGCGAGTAACCCGTGCGCCATAGCGAACAATCGGCAATTTTGCTTTACGGTGTCATTACTTACAGGTCACCGCGAATCCCCATGTAGCCCGGCGACTTTGGCGCGCCCCGGGCGATTCGATGGGATATAACTACCCTGATTCTGGGACGCGGGTCTGATTCTGCCCCCGGGTCGCTGCTCGAAGTAGGGCGAATGAGATGAAGGGGAACTGAGGTCGTGGAGCATTTCTCGGTGTCAGAGCTAGTAACGGTCCGGGGTATCGATGTCGCGGCGGCACTCGGGGCGGCTATTGGGGAGGATGCCGCCCAGCGAGTCCTGCACGGCGGTGCGACGGTATGCGATGTGGTGCTCGCCTCCTGGGCGCTCGGCGTCGATTCGGTGCAGGCGGTTGTGGAATACGCCGAGGCCGCGTTCGGAGCCGCCATTCCAGGCGCGGCGGATTCGCGCTGCGCCTGACCTGATGCATCGGGGCCCGCCATGGCCCCGTTTACACCGCCGCGAGTCCACCGCGCGGATCGAACGATTCGAGCCGGGCGGCGTGCTGTTCGTGGTGCGTGCCGCCGGATCAGCTTTCCGGACGCTCGATATCCTTCAGTGCCAGTGTGACGAACTCACGCATGGGGATCTCCAGCGCCTCGCACAATGCGTGCAGCTGCTGCATGTCCGGGGAACGCTCCCCGTTCTCGAATCGCTGGATCGTGCTGACCGCGAGTCCGGTCAGCTCGGCCAGCTGCTGCCGGGTGAGGTCCCTGCGCGCCCGCGCTGCTCGCAGCTCGTTCCCCACCGCACGATTGATATCCGAAGCCGTCTCTTTCGCACCCATACGGACCATTCTGAGGTCCGAATGGCTACCTGGCAAACGACATGCCGCGTGTCCAGGCGTTTTTCTCTCCTGTCTGCACGTGGAGTTGGACCAACTCCATTTGGAGTTGCAACTAGTCCGAATGGACCTTATTGTATTCCGTATGGATCAGTTGGATGTGATGGTTGCGGAGGGTGTGCAACGTGCGCTCGCTGAAACCGGACTTGGAATAAAAGACCTGGTCAAAGGCACTTCCATACCGCCTTCGGTGTTGTGTCATCAATTAGCTGCCGAGACCTCGTTTACGTTGTCGGATCTCGTCCGTGTCGCGTCGGCACTCGGCCGTCGGACCGTCGATCTGCTGCCCGATGTGGGGCGTATCCCGTGACCGATGCCGCCACCGGGCAAGCGTCCATCGCTTCGTCGAGGGGGCTCGTCAAACAAACTGTGACTGGAATCACTGTGTGGCGTGGATCGGAATCGTGCCGATGAGCGATCGATCAGCAACCGTGGTGACGGGGTCGTCCGGCGCGTCGCTGGCGGAATTCCGCCGCAATATCGGCCGCCGCGTCCTCTTCGTGCCGCCCGCATCCGGCCGTACCGAGCGCGGCACCGTCGCTCACGTGGACCACCGGATGGTGTATGTCGACTACGGCTATCCCAACCCGGTCCGGCCCGAGCTCGGCAACGCCATAGCCACTCATCCGAGCAATCTCCGTCTCGAACCGCCTGTCCCGCAATCGGATACGTGCCTGCACTGCGCCGCTCCGGTGTTCTCCGACGCCGCACCGTAGTGACCGAGCGCCTCGTTCCCGAACCCGAATAGGAGACCAATCATGTCCAGCTTCGGCTCGAATCATCTTCGTGCACTGTGGAATCCATCGACAGCTGACGAAATCTTCGAAGTGCTGATCGTCGGTGGGACGTGGAACCCCGACGGCGAGGCCGTGACCGCGACCTTTTCCGCCGCGCTCGATCCGGCACGGTTCCGTACGCGCATGGTCCCGTATCCGGCCGACTACGGCAGGCAGGTCGCCTACGCCGACAGTGTGGCGGCGGGGCGCAGCGCCCTGATCAACGCGATCGAGTCGACCCCGCACCGGGTGATCCTGGCGGGGTATTCGCAGGGCGCGGCGATCGCGGGCGATGTCGCCGCCGAGATCGGGCGGGGCGAGCTGGCCCACCTCGAGGTGGTGGCGTGCGCGTTGATCGCCGATCCACTGCGCCCGGCCGACAGCTACCTCGGGGCCGACCCCGGCGGATACGGCATCGCGGGGCAGCGATGGGTTCCCGGCATCCCAACATATTGGGTTGCGGCCCAGGGTGATCCGATTACGGCACTGCCCGCCGGAAATCCGTTGCGCCTGATCGCCGACCTCAGTGCCTATTTCAGCCTGTCCGACCCGGAGGCGGCCCTGCGCTGGGGACAGAGCCTCATCGATGTCGCCGCGCGCAGGCAGCTGCAACGATGGTGGTCGCCGCGGAACTGGCGCAGCTGGGCGGGCGCCATCGCCTACGCCCGCGGCTACCTCTTCGACGGCAGGCATACCGACGACTACGTCCGCCACGGCCATGCCCGGCGGCTCGCCGAGGCCCTCAACGACCTGACGATCGAGCGGGCGGGTTCGCGTTGAGCGAGCACCCCGGCCACCTCTACCTCGACCGCACCGAACTACGCGCCCTCGCCGAACTGCTGCGCGAAATCCCGGATCTGGCCGATGATCTCACCATCTCGAGGACGAGGCAGTCCAGGACCGGCGCGCAGGGCGACTTTCGTATGCACCGGCGTCCGAGTGAACAACCCCTGCCGTACAACCCGGCCGCCGCGCGTGCCGCCGACGAACTGCACGCGGTCCTGGTGTCGTGGGTGCGCTTGGTCTGCGAGCAGCGCGGTATCGACTACCCGGGTTCACCGTCGACGGCGGGGATGGCGCGTTGGCTGGACCGGAATCTGATCGCGCTGGCCATGACCGAGGGTGTCGTGCAGGCGCCCGCCGAGATCCGCCGGGTGGTCCAGGCCGCGCAGTGGATCGTATGTCCGCCGAGCGCCCCGATCGTCCTCGACGAATCCGAGCTGGCCCGGGCGCGTGCACACCGTCTCAATGCTTCCGGAATCGCCACTCTGGCAAAGGAACTGGGGGAGGAATACCGCACGCTCACGGTCCGCAGGGTGCAGACCTTGCGCGATGCGGGAAAGATCGCGCCGCTGCCGGGACCATGGGCGCCGGATTGGCCCGAGCAATTCCTGGTCGGGCATGTGCTGGATCAGCACATCGCACATCCGAGCCGCGCCCGCCGTGTTCCTGCCGACCGCTAGCGCAAACCTCTCCGGCGATCTGTCATTGGCTCACCCTGATCGGAAGTGGAAGCGCTCTGTTACAGGTATATCGAGTGAACTTTCCCTCATCGTAACTCGACAATTGCTGAGATTTGAACGGGCAATACGGAATTCGAGATCGGCGGATCGTCTCCGGCTCTTCGGACGCTCGAAGTCGAGAATAGCTACCGGTTGGATTCCTTCGCTTCCTGCGGTTCTGCCCCGGTTCCGTGCGGTCGCCTGAAGATGTGTTTCACCGACGGAGAATGCGGGTATCAGGCTGTAGGGCCGACTGTCCACCCTCGGGATGCAACCCTCGCCTCTGTCCGAGTTTTCGAGCTCGAGTCTTTCAAGTCGAAGTGCCCGTTAATATTCGGTGAATGGAAAGTTTTCTATTTGCCGGGCAGATTGCCCTGGGTTCCCGCAGTCCTGTAATAGGACTGTCCGGGTCGACAGCCCGATCGCGGTCGACTGCGAAAACTCTTCGAGGGGAATGGTTCTGAATGAAGAAGCTTTCTATGCTTGCGCTCGCCGGTGCCGCTGCGGCGGGCATCATGATCTCCGGCGCGGGCATGGCCGCCGCTGACAACACCACCACTCCGCCGCCCGCCGCCGGCGGGGGCAACAACGATGGCGGCGCCGGCACCGGCTCGGCCTCGGCGCTGGTGGACATCGTCAAGCTGCTGGTCACCGGTTCGGCCGAGAAGCCCGCCGATCCGATCAAGCCGTAATCGGTCGCGGACTCGAAGTGCCCCACCTCGCCGAGGTGGGGCACTTCGTCGTTGCTGCCACCATGGGACGTCAGGTGGTTGTCCCGCCCCGATGCGTGCGGGAAGGTTGGTCATAGGTGGCCATGGACATCATGTGTGGCCATGCGCGGAATGATCAGTGAACGTGTCGGGAGGGTCATCTTATGAGTCGATTCACATTTCGGACCGATGACGACTCCGAAGAGTTCTTCACAGCGATAGCGGAAGAAATGGTGGCGGTCTTCGGTATCTCGGAAGACGAAGCGATAGCGCGGATAAACTACCAGTTCGATGGTCAGGCAATGGTCGGGTCCGACAACGTCATCTACTCCGAACCGGAAGACTTCTGGGCCAGGGATCTCATGTACGGGCATCACACATTCTGGTGGCGCGATGAGGATGCGGCCACGCCACTTCCGTTCCCGCCGACTGCGTGACCGATCGCGTTGCGCGCGGCGGGTGTAGCGATCCGCGTCGAGTTGCGGCGCCCTCCAATCCGCCGCGAGGAGGTGGGCGCCGCTCTCTGCTGTAATCGCCCAGTGTCACCGAATCATCCGCCCCACCTGCGTATTCGGAGAAATCTGACGCGCGGGGTTGACATCTGAGCACGGATCGGTGAGACTTTGTGCAGCGCCAGAGCTGCGCCCTTATCCAGAATGATCAGGAACCCTCTGAACGGGAATCCTCCTCAATCCCAATCTTTCCGAATACGTTCGACCCGTGGCCTCGTGCATCCACTCGGATGCCCGGGGCCACAGTCGTTTCCGCCCCGGGACGCCGCTTTCGGCGCTCCCGCCCCGATCCATGCGGCACGCCCCCGGAACCCTTTCGATGTCTGTTGACAAGCGGGACAGAGCCTGCCGCATGCCCGCCCCGAACTCGCCCCCGTCTCCCGCCCATGCCAGCGCGGTCGCAGACGCACCCGCGACGTTCGGGGCGTAACGCCCCACCCCCGGTCCGCCCCTCGGCCGGGGGTGGGGCAACCACCGAATCGGCGCTGTGACAAGGGAATTCCTGTGGTAGCGCCGGTGTGATCTTCCTCGGAGGCGAGCATGACCGATCTGCTCGAACTGCTCGAGATGGCAGGCCATGGCGAACCGGCCACACCACTCGACAGGGACCAGGCGCATGCGGCCATGCGCGTGCACCGTGACTGCGCCATCGACGACTGCCGCCGCAAGGCAGCGGCCTTCCACGCCTTGGTCGCGGCCGGCCGTATCGTGCCCGATTCGTCGCGACGCCACTGACCGACGGGACCGTACCCGGACCCGCCCCGACCCGCTCCCGTTTCCCGCAGGCCGAATGCCGCGGTCGCAGACGACGTGAGCGTCGGGGCGCTCCGCCCCACCCCCGGAGCCACCGCGGACCGGGGGTGGGGCCACCGAACGAACGAGAGGAGGTGAATCGATGCCAACGCTCGCGCTCGAACTGCTGGAGCTGACCTGCCGGATCGCTCCGCTGGTCCTGCCCCTCATTCTGCCGCTGCTCGGCTTGTAAGCCCTTGCCGCCCCGTGCAATTGCTACCTGGACCACACGCGCTGCACCGCCTTCTCGTCGGGAGCTATTGATACAGTCCCAAGCGATCCAGAAGCTGGAAGCCGCTGGACGATCGTCGCAGTCGAGGTGTGGGGCGCCATGGCCGTCACAACTCGCATCCCGATCGTGCGGTGCGGGGAGGGGGTGCGACAACAGGGGTTCGAGGTTCACCAGGGGGCTTGGCCGATGGACGTACCGGCCAAGCCCCCGTCGAAGAGATGTCATCGAGTGTTGTCGGGGGACAGCGCAAAAGGGGAAGTGTGATCGTGGATCGAAGCAGTCAATCATTGTCGTTCGCCCACCAATTCGACGCCGAGTCGATCTACGCGGTGAGTGATCATTTGGGGCCGGATGTCGCGGAGCGTATCGCCCGGGACCACCCCACCCTCTGCGACCTGATCACCGCCTCCTTCCTCCTCGGCCGCGATCCCCTGGAACTGTTCGGGCAAGCGGCGGCACCTACTGTCGTGGAATGACAGCGAGCGGTCTATGCGCGCAGGTCGTCGATCGGGACTCGAGCCCTGGGCCCGAATATCGTCGAGTTCGAATCTATTCCGTTGGATGAAATCCTGCTCCGACCTATGCAGTGATTGTTACTCGGATTTCTACGCGGTCGGATTGTCCGACCGCATGTTGTTCGTGGGCGGCGCTCGGAAGTGATCGCCTACCTGTACTTTTCGAAATCTTCTGATCTTGGTGTTGACAATCCGCTTCGCTTAGGTGAGGCTCTTTGCAGCGCCACAGTTGCGCCTGATCGAAGCTAGGTTCGCACCCGAGCTTCGATCGCACCCAGAGATGAAGCCCCGATCCAGACCATGGATTCGGGGCCTCACGCATTCCCGGGTTGCTTCTCCGCACTACCTCGGTGTCGTCTGGTGCGACTGCATCGACGATGCCGGCGTCGAAAATGACACCGATCCGGCAACTTCCGCCCCTCGACAGGTCATCATCGCCGACTTCTACGTACGGGGCAGCGCTCTGGCTCGACTCCGAATCTAGCGGTGCTACCACCAAATCGGCGATCTTTTTCGGTGCGGCATACCCACGCTCGAACGCCGCGCAATCCCAGTCGATTTCGAAGTCGACTCGCACTGTCGTCCTGGGCATCTGTATCGAATGCGCAGGGCCACAGTCTTTTCCAGATCAACGGGATCCCGCAAGCCGCTGACGATGTGCTGAGCCATGTAATCCGGCGTGCTCCCTGATCATTTTCCGCTGCTCGATTCCAACTCGCCGCACCGCGCCGTGCGGCAAGTCTGAGCTCGACCGTTACGCGAGGTGTCTTCGGATGGTGAAATCGGCGTTCGATATCGGGTGTCCAGCTGTCCCGGGCTGTGTCCAGCTCTTCGGTTGTTTTCCTGAGTGGCGCGGCGTCGTCGGTCAGGCGGCATGAACATGGACTTGTCTTGGGTTCGCGAGCACGCGGGTTGGTTCGCGGGTTTGATTCCGACAATCGGGACCGACACGAATTCCGCTGACCAGCCGGACGATGAGAACCCGAGGGTGCACGACTTCTTCGGAATGACCCCGGCCAGCGCTGCCCGCATGCTGGAGCGCAGCTTCCGCCGCCAGAACCTGATCCAGGAAGTCAAGCAGGAACGCAGGCCGGTCCCGCCAAAACCGGCCGCCCCGGATGCACCACCGAATCCCTTTCTTCCGGTACCACCCGGTCAGGGCACATCGCCTTCGAACTCGATGGAGGCCTACTTCGAGGATTTGACCCGCGAGGTTCCGCAAATGGCCGACACGCAGGTCAACGTACCGGAGGGTATGCCGCCTGCGCGTCCAAGTGCGCCGGCGCGGCCGTCGGAGGAGCAGCGTCCGCGGCCCAGCGAGAACGACCCGATCGAGATCCGTAACCGTGCCCAGGCCAGGTACGACGAGCTGGTCAATCAGATGCTCAACGGTGGTTCGCCCAGCCGTGAGGAGTTCGATCAGGTCCAGCAGCTGCTGGATTTCTATCGGCCGTTCGACCACTACAGCGACGGCAAGTGGTGGGACAGCGCCGGCAACCAGCTGGTGGTTGTGGATGGGAATCTTGTCCGATTCGATCAGTCGGGGAAGTACATCCCGCCGGTCGGAGTGGTCGACGAGCCCACCTATATTTCGCTCAATCGGCCCGGCACGGTCGAGGGTCGGCAGGTCGATGGGACCGTTGCCCTGCCGGGTCGTCCGGGGCTACTGCTGCTGACCAGGATCAGCTCCCCGGACGGTGACCCGGCGAAGTCCTGGTATGTCGCCTGGCAAAAGGACCCGACCTCGCCGACTGCCGACGCCAATGGCGACGACACGGTTGCACTCATTGTCGAGGACCAGGACGGTTTCCATCAGGTCACCAACGCGCCGACACTCGGCTCACTCCAAGCCGGTGTCGCGACGGTGCTCGACCCGGTACCTGGCCTCAACGGCCCAGATGGCATGGGCGGCAACGGAGGAAAGCCCATTCCCGCGAAGCCGCCGACCGTCACCGCGCCGCCTGTCAAACCCGAGATAACGGTGCCCGGGCAGAAACCACCCACCCCACCCAAACCAGCGGACCCTGCCCCCAAACCACCTCCCGCCAAAAAGCCGCCCCACACTCACGACCCCGACTTCCCGGAGCTCCCCGAAATCCAATACCCCGGTGCGGATGACCACGATCCGTCCGAGGAATCCCCGCCGGAACCCGAAACACCCGGCGCGCCAACAGATCCGTCGGCACCCCCGCAGTTCGATCCGTTCGACCCCGGATACCCGCACGGGCCGGATGATCCATCCCGGATTCCCGATCCGACACCACAACCGGCCCCTTCCGACGATGACGAAGAGCAACCAGGCCCTCACCTACCACGAGCCCAAGCCGAGCCTGATGAGCCTCCGGCATGGCAGGAGGACTACAACCGGTGGCTTGAAGGTGAAGATCAGCGACAGCAGGAAAAGGAGGAGCAACAAGAGGAGGCATGGGGACGGCAGCCAGGGGAAAGGCGACAGCCGGATGAGGAATTGGGACAAGTCCGGACGCCGAACCGATGGAACAATGTCCCGAACGGTTATCAGGATCCGGCGGTACTCAATGCGGCCAAGAACCGTGCCCATATCTTCTGGGGTGATTCCGACAATCCAGACGGCGGTGGACACTTCTACCGCAGCGGACGTCCAGGCAAGACGGTCTTCCCTGAGCGCTGGAATACCGAGCAGATTATTGCCTATGCAGAGGATCTCGCCCGAAATCCCGACAGCGACCCGGTACGCAAGGGGCGAGACGGCAACTGGAAGATCGAAGGAACACGTGACGGGGTGGACTTCTACGTATATGTCGATGATGACGGCAATATACTCTCGGCTGTACCGACAGGTGGCGACGGTGTCGAAATCAACGACGCAGAGGGCCGCCCGCGGGAGCTCAGCTGACCAGACAGTGGCGGACGATCGAGCGCGGAGTGCAACGGCTCGTGAACGAGGAGGCTTTACCGGTATGGATTCAACTGAACTCTGCTCGAGATCGGAACGACTGCTCGATCAGCTCGCCGACCGACTGCCCGTGGACTGGCTCGTGGAGTTTCGAGCACTCCTCTTCGCCGGCGAACTACGGCTCTTTGCCAACGAACTTATGGCGGGTCTAGTTGAACATGGAATACCTGTGACCGCCGCAGAACGTGCGAGCTTACGGGAAATACTGTATTCATTCAGCATTCCTAGACAGTCGTACAAGCTGATAAACAACCGCGACGAGGCGATCGCTTCGTTGGTTGTCCGGGAAACGGCAGTGGATAGCTCGGGCGAAGAGCGGGCAGGGCAGGCGTCTGGATCGTCGAACGACGGCGGACTTGGAATGCTGAGCCCGGAGGCCAGAGATCGACTTGCGACGGTTACGTACCGTGTGGACGATCGTCAGGTGCCGCTCGACTCGCTCATGTCGACTTGGGTCGAGGGTGTCAAGAAGATCAATCATGATCGGCTTTCCTCGCGAGGGGATGCGAATACGTGGGACGCCTCCGAGCTCGTCGCGCTATTACGTGTACGCGATCACATCGGTGATGCAGTGAGCGAATTAGTTGAACCGTTTTGGGAGAGCGTAAGAATCTGCATCGCTCGTTACGATGACCTCTATAAATCTATTACGATCGAGGATCGTAGCGGATGGCTCGCGTTCAAGGCTGGATTTGATCGTCCCCGACAAGACTGGTGGTGGCGTCGGACGCCAAGTCGCGGTCCAATCGCTGAAGAGTTCGATAAATTCATCGAGGAATATGAACAATGGAAGAACGATCGTGATTCCCGTATGCAATAGTGTCGTAACACCGCGGCGGGTCACGCTGAAATCTTGTTGTTGATAATCCACCGCGTTTGGGTGAAGCTTTTTGCGGCACCACAGTTGTGCCCAGATTGAAGCCGGGTTCGCATCCGAGCCTCGGTCGCACCCAAAGATGAAGCTCCGATCCAGCCACTGGATTCGGGGCTTCATGCATTTCTGGGTGGTGCATGTGCCGAACACCGACGGCAAAGCCGGTTACGGCCTCGGCATCATGCGGGTCGAAACCGAGTGCGGTCCGCTGTGACAGCACACCGGCGGCGTCCTCGGCTACGACGCCTGCTGGCTGGCTAGCGACGACCGCACCGAAAGCGATCCTCGTCGCGGCCAACGAGTACCACCAGACCCGCGGCACTCCAGGCCTGTACGCCCTCGGCTAGGCCGCACTCGCGTACTGCGCGCTCTGACGTGTCGGAATGCCGACGCCGATCCATCCGCATCGCGGGATCCGAACGGTCCTTCTCCGCACGGCTTCGGGCCGTTGCCACGGGAGTTCCTCCAATTCGATTGATAGGTCAGGTGATTTCGCATGGCGAGATTCGCTTCGGGCCCGGAATGGTCTGCCCCAGGCCCGCACTGCGCGACAGGGCGGGCGGTGTGAAGTGGATCTGTCTTGGGCTCGCGATAACGCGGGCTGGTTCGCGAGGCTGATCCCGGGAGCGAATACCAGGTCGGGTTCTTCGAATCAGCCCTCGGACTCGCCCGGGCGGGTCGAGGACTTTCACGGTATGACGCCGGAGAGTGCGGCTCGGATGGTCGGACGGATCTTCGATGTGCAGGACATGGTTCGGGCTATTGAGCAGCAGATTGCTCCGAAGTCCGGTGTGCCGCAGGCGTTGCCGATTGTCGATCCGCAGGCGTTCACCGATCTCGATGAGAAGGGTGAACGGATTCCGAAGCCGGATACCGTGCCGAATCCGGAGTATCCGCGAGTGGCGCCGCCCGATCCGGTGTTGACCGATCTTCCTCCGGCCGTCACGACGGTGGATCCGAAGGTGGCGCCGACGGATCCGCCGTATTACGCCGATGGTCCTGGTTTGCTGCCCTCGACGCCGGCGCCGCTGCAGCTCAGCTATGTGGATCCGGAGACCGGCGAGGTCAAGCCGATGAATCTGCCCTCGCCCAAGCCGGAGCCCGGTGTGGTGCAGACTCCCGGCGGCACGGTCGGTGTGGACAATTTCGATGGTTCGACGTGGGAGTTGAAGCCGGTCAACCCGGATTCGCCGAATGCCAATACGACTCGGCATCTGGTGTACAACGGCGCCGATGGTGAGCAGAGGACGTTCACGGCTTCGTATGACGAGAACGGCAAACTCATCGGCATTTTCGATCCGCAGACGAGTGCCTACGTCAACTTCGGCTATGACGACGGTGAACTGATCATCACCGGAACCGGGCAGCTCGATCCGGGCCAGGCCTCGGCGACGACCGAAGAGGTGGAGAACTTCTTCTCGCTGGTCCTGCCGCCGGTCAAGGGTGTACGTCCCGCTGTCCAGGGTGGCAAGGGTCTGTACAACCTCCTCAAAGACGACCCACCGCCCGTCGCCACACCCCCGAAGGTGCCCGCGGTACCCCGCAAACCCGAACTCGATCCACCACCGGTGAATCCACCCACCATCAGACCGCCTTACCCGGATGGCCCGGACTTCCCGGGCATCCCGGACCTCCCCGAGATCCTGAATCCGGGCGGCGCCGGCGGTGATGAGGCTGACGACCCCCCACCTGAACACACGACTCCCACCGACCCGTGGAGTCCGCGGGTACCCGATCCGGTCGATCCCGGAGATCCCGGCGGACAGGATGATCCCTTCGAGATCCCGGAACCGTCGCCGCCGGATCCTCCGGATGAAGAGGGTGAGCCCACGGGACCGCGCTCTCCGACCGCCGAGGCGGAATCCGCTGAGCCACAGTCGGATCAGTCCGAGACCAGCGCAGAGCCGCAGACAGGGCAGCCTCCGGCGGCATCCGAACCGGATCGCGAGTCGTCCCATGGCCTGGACTCGATGCCGACAATGAGGGAACTGCTGAACACCCCCGAAGGTGAGCTGCTCGAGATCCTGCAACGTGGGCTGGACGGTGAATATGGCGGTACCAGCGAGGATGGAGCGCCGCCCCTTCGTTTACAGATCGACCATGTCGAGGCGGGGCGGCATCCACACACCGGGCTGCCGTACATAGAAATCGGCGGATCCGTCCGGGATGGCGAAGGCAACGAGGTGGGCCGCGTCCAACGAATCTTCCAAGAGGATTCCGATGGAGACCTGATGGTCGAACATGCGTGGTTCAGCCTGAACAAGGACGTCCGTGGCCGGGGCTTTTCGTCCGGACTGTTCAGGGCCCTCAAAGAGTACTATGTCCGTTCAGGGGTCACCGGGATAACGCTGCACGCCTCGCTGGAGGATGGTGGTTGGGCATGGGCACGAGCAGGCTTCCATTGGAACAATATGATGCCGGGGCTGGAAGAAGAGAACCGGAGGTCCATGCTCAGCCAGATTCAGGAGGTCATGAGTGACCCGAGCATTTCGGACGCCGATCGGATCCGTCTGGCCGAGCTGGCGAATCTCTTCAATGGTCCCTCAGAGCGGTGGCCTTCGCCGCAAGATATGTCGGAGCTGGCCGGGGAATCCAACCCGCGTCTCGGTGAACGAATCCTGCGGGGTTCCTCGTGGTATGGAGTGATGTGGTTGTGAAGAATCCGGGTAGTCCGGCGGTTCAGCAGTTCCAGAAAGAGAGCAGCCGCGCGTTCGCGAGATTATTCGACGAGTTCGTTCTTTCCCGTGGGTTGGACGTCGATGACCAGTTCTGGTCCGAGCAGGACAGAGCCGAATTCGCCGTCAAATACTCCGCTTTGGTGGCTGAGCGGCAGCGCAAGGCGGAAGAGTTATGGGCCGCGGAGGACGCTCAGCGCGAGAAGGGCAATTAGTTTGCGCCCTTTGTTCATCCTGTCTTTTGTCGATATTCGATCTCGGTGTTGACATTCGATCGGAATTGGGTGAAGCTTTTTGCAGCGCCAGAGTTGCGCCCGGATCGTGGTTGAGTCCGCACAGCACTCCTCGATCCTCATTCATGAAACGAAGCCTCGATCCCGCAGAGGATCGGGGCTTCTCGCATTCCCGGATACGGATTGCGGGCCAACGCGACGTCGCCTTCCGGCGGTAGGGCGGAATCCCGCTCCACTCGAACCCTTCTTCGCCGCACCATGACTCGTCGGCGGAAAGGCACACGATCACTACCAACCTCATAGGGCGGCGCATAAAAACTATGTCTGACAAGGAAATCATTCGATCCGTACAGTTCGGTAACCATCAGCCACCGCCGAACTACACCAAAACCGACACCGGACAGCTGGTTACGCCGGAGTTCCTGGCCATCATCCAGCACGCGCTGTCCGGCAAGCTCGCCGAATCCGAGGCGACCGCCGAACTCGATCCGCAGGTGCGTGCGCTCGCGGAGGAGTTGTCGGTGATCCACCTGCCGGAATGGCGCGACGGTGTGGGGCGCAAGCGTGCCGAACCCACCGTCACGAATATCAAACAGGCCACCCGGGTCGCGGATTACCTCGTCAAACGTGGCGTACGAGTGCATCCCGAACTCGAGGAGCTCCGTTGGGCGCCGACCCCGGGTGGTATGCCAGGTGCGTTCGATATCGGGTTGCACATCACCAAGGACGAGAACGGGCAGTGGCCCACACCCGATCCGGAATCGTTCTATGACTTCGAGGACATCGAGGTCAAGCAGACCGATGAGGGGCTGTGGTGCGCAACCCATCCGCGTGGACTCGCCGTGGAGGCCACGACCAAGACCGAAGCCTACGCCGGGATCGTCGATCGACTGCGCGAGCGGATCGAGCGGGCCCGCGAAGCCGATGAAAGGCGGCCGCACGATGAATGAACGAATCGTGTACCCCGATATAGAGAAAACGCTCGTCGACTACCTGACCGCCGAACTGGCCGCGCTGTCGGATACCGCGCAGGTCGTGACGCGGGTTCCGGATCCGCGACCGGCCCGGATGGTGCGCATCCTCCGCAACGACCGCAAACGCCGCAACGACCGTGAGGATCGCGAGGGCATCCGCGGACCGAACCTCATTTTGGACCGCCCGCGGGTAATCCTCGAGTGTTCCGATGATGCCGGAGCCGCGGGCGGTTTGGCCGCCACCGTGCGCGCTATCCTCTCCGTCGCGTCGCCCGGCTACCTCGGCACCGTGTGGTGCGACTACATCGACGACGTCGGTGTGGAGAACGACACCGATCCCGCGACGAACGCCCCGCGGCAGCTGATCATCGTCGACCTGTGCGTGCGAGGCAAACTCCTCGCCTGACTTCGGCACCCGCAGGTGCCGACACATCTGTGCAGAGCATCGCTCTCACATGACTCCCATCCGGGAGTCGCACAACTGAAAACCGAATCCCTAGGGCCTGCGCAACAATCCCGAAGGGAAAATCGAAATGGCTCTGCCTTCCAGCAAGTACATCGGCGCCGGCACCCCGAACATCGCCGTGACCGGCGGCGTTCTGGTCGCCCCCCTGACCGCCGCGCTGCCGACCTCGGCCGCGGACGCCCCGAATGCCGCGTTCAAGGCCCTCGGCTACGTCTCCGAGGACGGTATCGAGTCCAAGGGCGAGCGCAAGATCGAGATGATCAAGGACTGGAACGCCGATATCATCGCGCAGCTGCAGACCGAGCACTCGGTGCGATTCGCACTGACCCTGTACGCGGTCTGGGACCAGGACGTCCTGAGCGAAGTGTTCGGCTCGAGCAATGTGACGGCCACTGCGGCCACGTCCTCTTCGGGCAAGCTGATCAAGGTCGAGGAGACCGGCTCGGTGCTGCCGCACCGCGCCTGGATCTTCGATATGAAGAATGAGGACAAGAAGCTCCGCATTGTGCTCCCGAACGCCAAGATCACCACGGTGACCGAGAAGAAGTTCGTCTCGAAGGAGCTGGCCGGCTTCAACATCACCATCGAAGCGTTCAAGAACGACGCCGGTGTGAAGGCCTACCGCTACCTCGACGACGGTATCCGCACCGCCTGATAAGCCCCCAGTGGCGGCGGGAATCGAACCTATGCGCAGGCCCGCCCGCCGCCGCTGGGCCCCTCGAACGACAACCTGCGCATTACTTTTCATGAAAGGGCCTGCGTTATGCCTGCAAACAACGAACCCCAGAACTCCGACAAGGTACGCGAGGACTTCGTCCGCCAGGTCGGCGACGTCGAAGTTCGGCTGCCGTCGCTGACTTACCTGAAGCCCGGGTTGATCCGGCGCATCCGCCGTCTCAGTGATGTCGACGCGATGTACACGCTGATGGAGATGACGTTGCCGCTCCAGGCGCTCGCCGCCCTGGACGATATGGATCCGGAGGAGTACTCGACGCTGCTCGAGGACTGGCGCGAGCACTCCGGGATCAGCCTGGGGGAATCCTGAGCCTCGATGCCCTTGTCGAAGAGCATAGCGAGGCAATCGAATACGACCTGATCGCACTGGGATTGCGACTGCGGCACCTCGGTACCGAGGTGCTGGACTGGCGTGATCTCAAGGCGATCGTCCGCGGCCTGCCCGAAACCTCGGCGCTGGTGCGCGTCATGCACCCTGAGCGGCACCAGTGGCAGCTGACCCAGTATCTCCTCGCGGATATGGCTGATTCGCTGCGCTGGCTGGTGTGGTCGAAGACCCGGGCGGCACAGGACGGCCGCGATCGTCCGAATCCCATACCGAGACCGGGACTTCGGTCCCCGAACGAACGGATCGGCACCGCTACGGGCATCGGGGATATGCGGCGCTTCCTGAACTGGTAGCAAAGCGGGCTTGCGGAACTCGCTCGTGCGGCTTCCGATAGTTACTGTGGCCGAACCGGGCTCGGGATGCGAATTCCACTGTGGCATACCGAGATCGGCAAAAATGATCGGAAGCCGTCAGGAGCAGAATATGAGCGATCGATACGCCTACTTCGTATATGGATACGACTACCTCGTGCGCGACGAAATCGAACGGTTGCCATATTCGGAGTATCGGTCGTCGAGTGTTTGGCGTTGCGCCGAAGATAAGTGGGAATGCTTCAAGTTCAGAGACCGGCAATGGCATCCGGTGGTTGGTCACATGAAAGTCCCGGACCATGCGGCAATGCAGCCGATTACTGCCGAACGGGCGTCCGAGCTGGTTCGGAATAAAGCGTTGTGGACAAGGTATTTCGCCTATTACTCATCCGAGAATGACTGGGATATCGAACAATCGCCCACCACGGTGGTGCGAACGCTGATAAACGGCCCGGATCTCAAACCGGACGAGATCTTCTGGGGCCGCCAGCGTGGTTGGACGCGAACGCTAGCACTTATCGAATTCCTCAATCAGGGGCGGCATTCGAAACCGCCGCACTTGGTGGAGATCGACGCGAACGATGCCGATCGGATCGTGTGGGAGGTGTTCGACATTAGAGGAGCAACTGAATTATGAGCGAAAGTGACAGGCCGGGCTTCTGGCCCGATTGGCTGCCCGACCAAGTGCCGCCCGATGAAGCCACCATACCCGCCGCTGACGGCGCGTTCGCCGCCTGGGCCGCAGCTGCCGGGGTTGGGCCTGGCGCCTGGTCGGGGAATGTCGATGGCGTCGAGTTCAATCTCGATGCCACCGACAACCGGGCGGTAACCCGGTATTGGCAAGACGCGAAATGGCAACGGCTCCAGTTCGATCTCATGATGCGGAGGATGGCCGGATCGCTGGGGCCTCTCGGCGGACGACTTGCGGGTCTGCAGTATTCGTTGAAAGATCTGGAATCGCTACGGCGAAAAATCGCGGGCGAAATGCGGGACAGCGACGGAAATGTTGTGAAGTCGGCCGCGACGGCGTTGGCGGAGAACAATGACGTAACGAGATATACGATAACGTTGCCCGCCGATGATTATGTCGAAGGAAGCAAGGCTGGACTGAACTGGCTCAATCGTAACGAAAACAAGGTTCCACCCAAAGCGTTCAAGAATTTTTGGGGGAATGCCAAGTATAAAGGTTTCAACACCACTTGGGAAAGTTTACGTTTCGGCCGTCTATTCGAGGTTCAGTTCCATACGCCGGAAGGCTTTGCCGCAAAGTCCGTCACACATCCGATCTATGAGCTGGAGCGGACCGGCGCACTGGCGGAGGAACTCGGAGACCCGGCGCGCGCCAAGGCCGCGACCGATTTTATGCAGAACAGGGCATACGACAACGTCAAGATTCCTCGGGGGCCCCTTCGGCTACTGCCGGGATGGCGCGGCGACACCAGCGTTCCGACGCCGCCGCCGAACGACGTTGCGGTCGCACAGCGGATGTTGGACGCGAGCAATGAGGCGGTCGTCGAAAAACCGTCACTGACAACGAGAATCGCCAACTCTCAGGTTGGGCAGATGGCCGACCGCGCCGTGAATTCCGTTCCCGGACAGCTCGCCACCAAGGTGATCGACGCGCCGAGTCACTACGGTACGCAAGTCGGCGAGGCTCTGGCTCCGAAGGTCGCGCCCGTGGTTCAGCCGGTTGCGAATTCCACTGTTGTCAACAAGATTACGAACAACAGCGTGGTCAACAAGGTCGGCAATGTGCTCGATTCGACGGGCGGCCGGGCCGCGGGCAAGGCGCTCGGCGCGGCCGGTGTCGGATTGGCCGTCTACAACGACATCAAGGAAGGCGATTCGGTCGGCAAGGCCGTGACGCGCGAGGGACTCGGCCTCGGCGCGGCCATCGCCACCGGCGCGGCGGTCGGCACCATGATTCCGGTTCCGGTTGTCGGCACCGTGGTCGGCGCCGCGACCGGCGCGGTGGTGGGTATCGCGGTATCCAAGGGCGTCGACAAGGCGTGGGACCCGGTGAAGAACGGTGCGAAGAAGGTGTGGAACAAGCTGTTCAACACCGGCGGCTTCGTTTCCGGCCCTGGCACCAGCACGAGCGACGATATCTTCGCCCGGTTGTCCAACGGTGAGTTCGTCATGAATGCCGCGGCGACCGCGAAGAACCTGCCACTGCTGCAACTGCTCAATTCGGGCTGGGTGCCCTCCCCGGAGCTGCTACACCAGATGGTCCCCGGATTCTCCTCCGGCGGTCCGGTCGGTATCGATCCGGCGCAGCTACAGGGCTTCCGCGAGTACTTCGACTCGATCCTGAAGACACCGAAGCTGACCCTTGATCCGGCCATCTTGGGACAGGGTGCCAAAACCCTGGAACTGCCGATGACGATGGAACAGCCGTCCGAGCCGACAGAAGTTCCGGAAAACCAAACGCCGAAGGTGAAGTGGGAGGGCCTCGATCAGAGCGAACTCGCCAAATCCGGGCTGCAGGGCGTGATTTCGGGTGCCGAGCAGGGCGGCCTCGTCAAGGCGCTGACCGGCGGGATCTCCGGTCTGGCCTCTTCCGCGGGTGGCCAGATCGGCGCCGCCATCGGGACCGCGATCGCACCGGCGCTTGGTCCGGCAGGCATCATCGCCCCGGCTATCGGCTCGGTGCTCGGATCCATGGTCGGCGGTAAGGCGGCGGACCTGGTCACCAAACCGATCGAATACGCCGCCAACACCGCGAAAGAGCTCGTCGGAAGCGGCTTCGGCCTGCTCGATCTCGCGGAAGGGCCCGGCGGTTACACACCGCGACAAGACATTTACAACTTCAACGGCATGGATCCGAAGAGCGTCGCGATTGCGGTGGAACGGGTCCATCGGCGCCGCTCACTGGCGCAGCAACGCGGAGGAGGGCTCGGGCGATGACCCACCAGCTCCTGGACATGCAGGATACGAAGATCGTCATCTGGGACGTCAACGGACGGGTATGGCACCTGTCCGGCGCGAACGGCGGCCGCGAGGGTGTGCGATTGTCGAAGCAGACCGGAAATATGTTCGCGCCGGTGAACTTGCTGATCTCCGAGGGTGCGCGGCAGGACGGCGCGACCTTCCTGCGATCGGTGCGGTCGAAGAAGGAGTGGGATTTCGTCGTCCTGATCTCCGCCGCGGCGAAAAACGGTGGCAGCAACACGGTCCGCGATTTCTACGCCGTGCACGACGCCTGGTTCCGCGGTTGGTCCACCGATAAACCGGTCACTGTCGGGTATTACACCCGCCACCAGGGCTGGCGATTCCAGCAGGCGCAGGTCGATGCCGCGCCCGAGGCGGTCGGTGATGTGGATCCCGCGCGAAATGCGCTGGCGATCTACAAGATGTCGGCGGTTGCCATGGACCCGCTGGAACGTCACTTCGAGGAAACCTCGGTGTGGACCAACACCAACGGTTTCGGCGAAGGCACCGTACGGGCCCGCAATGCCGCGGAT
This sequence comes from Nocardia sp. NPDC050710, assembly GCF_040654375.1. Lineage (NCBI taxonomy): Bacteria > Bacillati > Actinomycetota > Actinomycetes > Mycobacteriales > Nocardiaceae > Nocardia > Nocardia sp. NPDC050710. The sequence goes on from NZ_JBFAHV010000005.1 coordinate 319,704, forward strand.
CAGCCCGCGTGGCCGCGCTACACCATGAACGGTCCGGGGCGGTGGTCGATTCTGGATCCGGTGGGCGGTGAGCTGCCGCGCATGGTGCAGACACCGATGCTGACAGCAGGGCAGACCCTGCGCATCGATACCCATCCGAGGCATCGCACCGCGCGGCTCTACTCATCCGTCAATTCCACACCGGTGAATGTGTGGCCGCAGCTGGCGGGCCGCCGATGGATGGCCTCATTGCCGCCGTGGAGTTCGACCGATATCACGGTGCGGGTCGAAGGCGGTAACGCGCAGTCGAGCCTGATCGTCGCGGTGACGCCCCGATCCTCGAGGCCGTTCTGATGAGCGCCTGGGATCCGCGCGCCGAATCGGAGCGCATGGACAGGGCGCGGCTGGACGAGCAGGAGCAGTGGCGCAATCCCGGTGTGCTGGTGCGCTATTGGGATAAATACATGAACGAGGTGGGGGAGGAGCACAGTTATCTCTCACTCCAGTTCACCTACCCGCGCAACTCCCCCGGTGGCCTGAAGATGATCTGCCCCCGGGATATGGTGCACTTCGATCACCTGTTCAACAACAAGGACGACGAAGACGCGACCATCCCGATCACGGTGAATACCGCGGGTTTCCGCTGGGACGGCTATGTCACCAAGGCCTCCATCGTGCGCGACGAGCACGGGGTGGAGACCGTAGATATCGAGGCGATCCACTGCTGGAACCACATCGCCACGATCTGTTGCTGGGCAAGCCCGTTCGCACCGATTCTGGCGCAGTTCCCGCGCCACCACATACTGTTCGGACCCGCGCGCAGCATCATCACCACCTACCTCATCGCCAACTTGATGCGGTTGCAGGCTCCCGGCTGGGTGCCGAGCCACCTCGCGGGCTCCCCGCAGTGGGGCGGTGTCGGCAATACGCTGTTCCCGATTGCCGTCGTCCCGGTGGATCCGCTGACCGACACCAGTAGGTGGAATGCCGCGTCAGCGCGATTCGATATGGCGGACAAGCTGTTCCAGCCGATTCTGGAGGATTCCGGCGTCAATCTGACGGCCCGCTTCTTCCTCCCGAGAGAGGATGAGCAACCCGCACCGGAATACTTCTATCTGGAGCGGCCGACCGTCGTCCTCGACACCGTCGACAAGTCGGGTGTCACCGGCCCCACCGGCACCCTGATCGACGGGATCACGTCCTGGATCGAGGAATTCACCGAGGACGGGACGACCCCGAAGCGCTACCCGAATCTCGATTCCACCACCGAATACGAGGCGGTGTACGGGCACCGTGGCCATCTCGGCACCTTCAAGAACTTCCCGTGGGTGTGGTACTTCGAAGGGGAGTACTCCGGCATCGGACCGTCCGAGGTCGCCCTGCACAAGCCGCTCGCGACCGACGTCATCATCGGCGGTCGGTCGCCGGGTTGGGTCAACGCAGGCATCGAACTGGCGATCAAGGGTCTGCTCTCGCTGATCGGCCTGGACTGGCTGTATCGCGGCCAGCTCGACGACGTCTTCCTCGCGTGGATGGTCTACCGGGATATGCGCCGCGTCGAGCGCGCGGGCCCGTTCGCCTTCCGTGAGCTGTACATCACCGGCAGCGATAAGGCGTTCACGTTGGACGGGCTTGTCGCCGGGCTACAGGGCCTGCATATGACCCGCGGATACACCAGCAAGCGGGTCACCGTCGAAGACAACGCACCCTACATCCTCGGCAAGGACTACGAGCTCGGTGATCAGATCGGCTTCGCGCTCGGCAAACAGGTCTTCACCGACTTCGTGACCGAATTGACCTTCACCGATGACCGCGAATCCTCGGCGAAGTGGCAGATCGTCGTCGGCGACGGTGCCGACGAAGAGGATTCGATGATCAAGGCATGGCAGCGGCTCGGCCGTGTCGCGTCCGCGATCAAGGATCTCGCCACCGACGTCGGCGCGGACCTCGATCTGCTCATCTTCTGACTTCCCGACGAGGAGTAACCATGGCGGACATATCATTTCCCGCCCATATCACCGTGCGACGGCAGGCCGACGTGGATGGCTTGCCGATTCTCACCGCCCAGACCGCGGTATCACCGGAGGTGGCCGCGCTGCCGTTGCCGCCCGGCCCACATGGCGAACCCGGTCGCCGAGGGCGACCCCGGACAACTTTCCGCAAGATGGGCCAGATCGCCAATGCGGCAGCCCGCCCGACCGGGCTGGGCGCCGAGGACCGCGGCAAGTGGTGGCACCGGCTGGACAGCAACGGCATGGATGTCTGGACCGGAACCGCCTGGCAGCATTCGCCGGACGCGGTCGGCCCGCAGGGGCCTATTGCCACGCCCAACACGATCACGGTCGCCAAAGCCGAGCATAAGGAGAGTCTGACCGAACCGGCCGTCGAATTCGACGGAACGGGAGCGGCGCAGCTGTTGAAGGTGACCGTGCCCGCTGGGCCACGCGGTCCGAAGGGGCCGGCTGGAGCTTCGGGACGGATCACCACATCGCCCGATTTCGACACCGCCACGGCACCCAACCGCGGCGATGTCTTCGCCTACGACCGAGCGAGCCGGAAGTTCCGTTCCTCGCCCGCGCCGCTGGGTTCCGGGCCCTGGTCGTGGTACCAGGAGGACTTCCCCACAGCTGAGCAGGTCGTGGCGACCAGCCGGATCGATGCGGGCACCTTCACGATTCCGGCGCAGCCGTTCGTATGGCGGCCGGTCGTCTACGGCCACTGCTACGCATTCTCGGTCAACAACGGCGCTCAATCCGTGGAACTGACGGTGCGGCTGAATCATTCACAGGGTGAGATCGTCGCCACCGCCGCCGCGCATTCCGGCGGCTGGATATACGTGCCGATGTTCCCCTGCTATCGCGATGGCACAACCACCAAGGTGCTGTCGCCCACCTCGGATTTCGCGACTGTTCCCGCGGGGCAGCCGGCCAGTCTCGTGGTGGGTGCCGAACGCGTCGGCTCCGGGACCGCGAGTATCGGATGGAAACCGGTCCGCGCTTCGATCGTCGTCTTCGCCGAACCCATTGAGAGGTGAAATGTCTACCGTAGGACAATATTTTGCGTCCACGCAGATTCGGGGCATCGATGAGGGCGCTGGCACGCCCGGCGTCGTCCAGGCGATGCACGGAACGCCACGTGACGGGTCGCTCGAACTGATGACCGGAACGCCGGGCAGCATGGGACCGCAAGGCGATCCGGCTCGGCCGTTTCGCTGGGAGGGTGATATCGCGGATGAGGCCGCGCTCACCGCGCTCGCGGCGAAACTGACGACCGTGCACGCGGGCAAGGCGTGGCGAATACTTTCCACCGGGTCACTGGTCTACTGGAACGGCACCGGATTCGATTCCTTCACCGACGCTTTCGGCGCGGCCGGACCTGACGGGCAGCCGTGCCGCATCACCATCGGTGCGGTCGACACCGGTCCGGTGGGCTCGGATCTTCAGGTGACCCTTGTCGGCACCGCGCCGGATCTGACCTTGAATCTCACCGTCCCACGCGGCATCAAAGGCCACAAGGGTGAGCCGGGAGGCCCCGGACCGATTCGGCAGGCACCCGACTATGCCGACGGACCGCATCAGGATCGGTCGGTGCCGGTGTGGGATGCGACCGCGGAGCGGTGGAAGCCGCGACCCTACCCGGGACTGCGTGGCCCATGGACCATTGTCGAGACCAACGCGTGGGACGGCGGTCCCGGCTTCGCGCCATCCCAAGCCGGTATCTCGGCGGTGACGAAGAATATCGCCCAGCTGAATATTCCTGCGCAGGACACCGATTGGCGACCGATCATCACCGGCGGTGTCGTCGTGCGTTCGGTGGAGAACGCGGATCAGTTCTCGACCCGCATCGACGCACAGGTCCACATCGGTTCACCCTCCGGACAGATCGTCGCGCTCGGGTCCGGTTTCGTCACGGGTGCGAGCACCAGAGCTCGATTCCAGCCGTTCTATGGGACCCGTGGCGTCACCCCCGACAGCGCGGTCGGGGTGGTTTCCGCTGGTCAGCCTGTGACACTGCACGTGGTGCTGCATCGCAATGCGGGCGAGGCCAGCTACGACTACACCATGGCCGGTGCACAGATTGTGTGCATGGCCCGACCCGTGGGGGCACCGTGACCACCGAGAACAGCCTGAACAATGAACCGGCCGTCGTCTATGACGACGATGTCATGATCACCATGCGCGGTGTCGCCGACTCTGTCGGATTGCCCTATACCGTGAACCCGTTCGAGCTCGTTGATCGGGAAGCCGTGGTCGAACTGCGCGAGGGTCCGCCCGGGGTGCCCGGCCCCGAAGGTGAAGCGGCCTGGCCCTGGTTGTGGCAGGGCGATATCGCCAACGCGGCGGCGCTTTTCGCGCTGGCTCCGGGTATGGCGGACGCGCGCAAGGCATGGCGGGTCGTCGCCGAGAACGCCGTCTACTACTGGACGGGGATCGAATTCATTGCCTTCGACAGCGCCTTTCGCGCCATCGGCCGCCGGGGCGCACCCAATCAGCTGACCGGCGCCGGGGTCGCGGGAGCAACCGGCTCCGCCGCCGCAGCGCAGATCAGCGCGACCACGCCCGGGCAGCACCTGCAGATCACCTTCCCGCGTGGCGAAACCGGCGATGCCGGTGACCCCGGTGCGGCCGGGCGCATCCAGGACGCCGCCGACGTGCTCATCGACGAGGCACATCCGCTCGATCAAAGTCATGTTCTCTCGTGGGATACCGCGGCCGGGAAGTTCCGCCCGGTGCCCAATCCTCGGCCGCGTGGGCCGTGGGTCATCGGCGAGAAGCAGTTCACCGGTGGCAGCAACCTCCGTGACCCATCGAAAGTTGTCGCGGCGCTGACGATTCCGGCACAGCCGACGGCGTGGCGTCCGCTCGTCGAGGGCTCGGTAGTGGCGCAATCGGCATCGCCGACCCGCTGTGATGTCGAGGTTCGCATCGGTGGCACCAATGGCGACCTGGTCGGATATGGCTGGGGCCATTGGGTTTTCCGCCTGGCCCACGTCCTGGTTTCGTCCGGCTTCCAGTATCCGATGCAGCCGGGGGCGACCATCGGGGTCGTTCCCGCGAATCAGACGGTCACCCTCTACGTCATCGTGAAGCGGGTCGAGGGCGACGGTAGCTACAACATCCACACCAACTACTCGCTGCTGTCCGTGCGCGCTCAACCCGTGTAACCGGGTTTCGACGCCACGACATATCCGCTCTCTCCGGCCCGCCATCGCTGGCTGTCCGCTGTCCGAAAGGCATTCATCCATGGCCGATCTGCCTCCGTTGAAGTACGGCAAAGTCGTCGGGCGTTTTCTCGCCAACGTCATCGACGGTCCCGATCTCGGCGAGCTGCCCGAATTCCCACCGCTGACCGGCACGATCTCCTTCAGTGCCGATGCACCGAAAGTCCTTGTGCCGAGCGCGCAACCGAGTCCGGCGACCTATGTCCAGCTGCCGAACCATTACGAATGCCAGCTGGATGAATTCGGGTATCTGACCTGGCGCGGCAAGCGCGGCGTACGGTTGGTCGCTCCTGGCGCCGCCACCAACCCCTCCCAGTGGACCTGGCGGGTGTCGTTCGATCTCTCCTATGACGGCGATCGAATCCCATTGGAAACTTTCAGCTTCACGGTGCCGGAGTATGTTCCCGGCCCCGACTCGGCGAACCCGGATGTGAATTCCACCGGCCTCGTCGACCTGACCCTGGTGTCGCCGGTGCCCGCCTCCACGGGTAACGCGGTGGTGATGGGACCGCGTGGCGAAGGTATCCAGATCGATGGCCAGGTCGCGACCTACGCCCAGTTGCCCGCCACCCCGGCCGAGGGCGCGCAGTATGTGGTGCAGGCGGACGGGCGGCTGTATGTCTACCACGCCGCCTCGGGTGGCTGGCTGCCCAACGGTCAGGGCGTCATCATTCGAGGCCCGGCGGGAACCACCGAATGGGGCGGCCTCACCGGCAAACCCGCCACCTTCCCGCCCACCATCGGCGACACCGCGACCACGGCGGTCGCCGGTGACGACCCACGTCTGACCAACGCGCGCACGCCGATCTCGCATACGCACCCGGCGAACCAGATCTCCGACTCGACCGCGCTGGGCCGCTCGCTGCTCACCGTCGTCGACGCGGCCGCCGCCCGTACCGCGATCGGCACCATCGCGAGCACCGATACGCGCCTCACCGACGCCAGGACGCCCACCGCGGCGGGCCAGGCATACGACATCGCGTTCAAGTCGCACACCGGGATCCGCACCGCGGGCGCGGGCAATGTGATGCCGGAGGGTCTGCGGATGGAACGGCAGGTCAGGGTCACCTCGGTGACCTATCGCGGGGAGACCGCGGGCACCGGCAATCTGGTGGTCGAACTCCGGCGCAACGGCACCGCGGTCGCCGGGACCTCGGCAACCATCGCCGCCGCCAACCATGCCCTGGACACCACGGTGACCGGTGACTGGACCTTCGCGGTCGGGGAGCGGATCACCGTATTCGTCGCGACCGTGGACAACCCCGCGGGCAAAGGCCTACAGGCCGGTCTCAAGGGGGTGACGGTCTGATGCCGGGCCTGCGCGTCGGTGGCCCCATGATCGACTGGGCCGCCATTGCGGGGGGCGGATCGCAGGAACCGGGCGGATCCGCCGATCCGGACGGTGTGCCGGAATGGGCCACCGCCCGATCGGGCTACCAGGGCAAGCTGAAACCGTCCGCCGAATCCGAGTCGGGCGGCAAGGAGTCGGAAACCACTGCTGCCCGGGAGGTTCGACTCCTTGTCAACGACCGGGTGGTGGCGACGGGTCCAATGGTCGATGGCGTCACCACGTTGACCGTGCCCGCCGATATCGGCATCGCCGCCGGGGATTTGCTAACGGTGCGGATCGCCGATGTAGCGGCGCAGCAAGCGGAGGTCGACTGATGGGGCTGGTCGTCGTCGGTGGCGTCGTGGAGCCCGCGGTGCCGATGGGTATGCAGAAGTCCGGTGATCAGCCGGTGCCTGCGGGTTCCACCAACCTGAAGGTGATCAGCTGGGTTGCGCGGGCCGGCTATGGCCAGACGGCGATCGTCGGCGACGAACTCGTCTCGAACGGCCCCGGTGCGGTCGTCGTGCGCTGCGGCATCTCTATCACCGGGACCTTGGCATTCCAAGGCACCAGGAACTTCCAGCTGATGCACAACGATACAACCGTCAATTTCCTGAACACCGGTGATTCGGCCGTGGTCCTGCCCGATACCCCACTCACGTTGGAGCGCGGTGATCGGGTGTGGCTCCGATTGACCGGTTCGGCGTCCTATACCGCAACCGTGAATTCCGGTACGGCCACCTATCTCTACTACGACCTCGCCTGACCGAAATCGAGTCGGGACACAAAGGATGGTGACCACCGATGTCACTGATCATTGTCGGCGGAAGTGTTTTTCAACCCTCAGCCATGACGAAGAACGGCGCCCAGGTACTGGGTACCAACGAGGTGTGGACGGAGGTGCCCGGTTGGGCCGCTGATTCGGCGGGATATCCGGGTTCGGTGGTTGTCGGTAACGGATTGCGTGCCAACGGCTCCTCGTCCAATGCGGCCATCACCGCAACACTTCCGTTCGGCAGTGCGGGCATGAGCGGTAACCATCAGGCACGGCTGGTGCTCAACGGAACGACGGTTCTCGGCACCGGAGCGGTGGTGACCGGTACATCCGGAACCATGACGGCCGCCGCGACAGTGAGTCTGAGCGACGGCGACATCGTCACCGTCCAGGTCTGGCACAACATTTCGTTCCAGATGTGGCGCGCCACCATCACGGCCGGCGCGGGGACATTTGTCCGAATCACCTGACCGAGAAAGGCAGGACACCCATGTCGTGGACCGCTGATCCGGTAGCGTCGTGCCCGTCGCCTGCACGCTCGAATCCATCTGTCCCGGAATGGGTTATGGTCGCGACGATCTCGCACTCTGCGATGCCGGTCGAAGGCTGTTGTAATACGGACGTCTTGGCGAGGTAGCCCGGCGTTGACCGAATCGCTTCGTCCGCTGTTCCGGCGGCACCTCGGGGCCGGGAGCTGGATCGGCGAGTCCGCCGAATGTGCGCGACCCGCGCGCTGCGGGTGAATTGGCTGCGCCGCCGCATGTTCCTCAGCTCGGCGGCTAAGGCTGCCGACGCGTCACGAACCAATCGTCTCCGCGGCTAACACCGCGGATAGAGGTCGGCAGCCTTAGAGCTACCCGACCATGCGAAGAAGTCCCGGGTGTGCATCGCCAGGGACCACATCGACGACTTCAACGGCACGCCGCGACGCACCGCCATTGCGGTGGAACGGATGCGCTGGCGAAGCGCCACGCGCGACCGCGCGGTGGTGGGTTCGGCAGGGAGCGTTTCGCACCTGCCCTGATCATGGGAGTTGGTCCATGACAAGAATTGTTCGCATCCTTATCGTCCCTAACACGGAGTGGACCAGCATCGAGGTGCCCGCGGGTGGCGAGCTCGTGTGGGCCGAGCCGGGTGGCGGGGTAGTCGTCGGCGGCGGTGTCCCCGGCGGCGGTGTCCCTAGCGGCATCGCCACCTACTGGCGTACCGAGGACTTCACGTTCGGTGTCGAGCGGTGTCTGATCCGCAGGGGTTCGCGGACCAATCCGCCGTCGCCGGGTGGCGGCGGCGGTGAGTTCGAGTACGTCGAATCCGGCCTCGAGGGTGCGATCCCGTTCATCAACACCGAATACCTCCTGTGGTGGCAGAAGAGCATATTCGACGACTTCCCGCCGAACTCGGGTTCGTAACGAGCCCAAGGCGTCGGCGTGCTGGGTCGCCGCCGCCCTCGCGGGCGCGAATATTGCGCTCGCACGGCAATTTCGATTGGAAAGGCAGGGCAACCATGTCTTGGACCGGCGATCCCGTCTGGTTGGCGGATGTCCTTCGGGAGGAGGGCTTGCGTGTGGTCGAATTCCCCGGCTGGCGCGAGCGCGGGCACGGCGATTTCGGCGAGATCTGGGGTGTCATCGCCCATCACACCGGTGGCTCCAACACGCCATCGTCCGAAATCGCCTACGGCTTCGCACATTTGGAGGGGCCGTTGTCGCAATTGCATCTCGACAGGGATGGCACCGTCACGGTCGTCGCCGCGGGTGTTGCCTGGCACGCCGGGGCCGGGCGCTGGCTGGGACTTCCGGAGGACGATGCGAACTTCCACACCATCGGCATCGAAGCGGTGAACAACGGCACCGAAGGCTGGTCGCGCGAGCAATACGACGCGTATGTGGGTTGCTGCGCGGCGATTCTGCGCAGGCTCGGCCACACGGCCGATCGAGTGATCGGCCACAAGGAATGGGCCGGACCCAAGCAGGGCAAGTGGGATCCGGGTGGCATGGATATGGATCTGTTCCGCGCGGATATCGCGGAGCGTTTGAAAGGCGGTGTGCTGATGGCACTCTCGGATATAGAGCAGCGGGAGCTGCTCGACAAATTGCGGCGGGTGCATTTCGAGTTGACCTATGGATTCCAATCGCGGGTCGCGGATTCGGAGTATCGCGACACGGTGGCGGGCTATGTACTCAATGCCGATGCCGCGGACTTTCGCAATGAGCAGCGGCTGCGGGCATTGGAGCTCAAGCTGGATCGATTGCTCGCCGCGACGGAAGGGATGAGCTGATGCGTATCAACGGAATTCCTGAACCGGCGCTGATCCGCTCGGTACTGGTAGCGATCACCGGGGTAGTCGCCTACCTCGTCGGGCACCAGGTCGATACCGCGTGGATCGAATCGGTGCTGACCATCTATGGCTTGCTCACCCCGGTGCTCGCGGGGCTGGCCATCCGCCCGGCTGTCACCCCGATCGACCGTCCCGGCAGCGAGGCGTGAATGCCGCAATCATTACTGACTCCCGAATTGGTGCAGGCCGCGGGCATGGCCTTGGCGTCGGTGATCGGCGCGGTCACCGCGTGGCAGGCCAGGGAGGTGGCCAAGCTCCGTGCCCGGGTGGAATCATTGGAAACCCAGGCGGCCGACGACAAGTTGCGCTTCCGTGACGCTATTCGGCTGATACGCGCCTTACAGCAGCATATCGACGAGTTACTCGGGTTTCTGCGGATCCACGTGCCCGGTCAGGAACCGCCCGAGGCGCGCTACCAGGTACCCGATACGTTGCGGGAAGAGCTCTGAGACAACGCGATCGGCACTGGGCGGTCATCGTTACAAAACAGGTGAGGTGAATTTTATCTCACCTTTACCGGTTGGTCGCTGGCCGTGCCCGAGTTGACCCCAGAATTGGGGCTCTTGTCGCGCACGCTATTTCGGGCGGTTGTTTTCCGATGTCTCGCCGTCGCTGTTCGGAACCTTGTGGCGGTTCGCATCATTCGTAACGAGTCTTTCGAATCGAAAGGCTCGGCGAACTGGTCGCTAACTGGCCTTCTCCGTCATTTCCGCTGGTACACAACGGTTTACGGGCCGTCGTGATAGACCTGTTCGGGTCGGCAGCCGGGTTGCTGCCGACGAAGTTCGACTATCGAAAAAGGGAATGATTCCGCATGAAGAAGCTCAGCACACTCGCGTTCATCGGTGCCGCCGCGGCCGGACTCATGATCGGCGGCGCGGGCCTGGCCGCCGCCGATCAGGTCGTCGACCGGACGCCGGTTATCGCCCCGGGTGAGCCGAACCCGAACGGCACCGGTTCCGCGGCGGTGCTGCCCGAACTGGTGAAGGCGCTGTCCACCGGGTCCGCGCAGAAGCCGACGAAGTAGTAATCGCTGTGCCCCGAGTGCCCCGTCTCTTCCGAGGCGGGGCACTTTTCGTATGTTCACCGGACCGTATGTTCCGTGGTGAAGAACCTTTTACTCGCCATTTGCGGTGCGTTCATCGTCGCGTCGGAGCCGGCAAATCTTGCGTGATAAATATGTCCCGATCGGCCAACCCCTCGGCGCCGACTCGGCTTTCAAGAAAGAGAATTTTCATGCGCAAGATTCGTCTGCTCGGTGCCGCCGTCGCGGCCGCCGGTATTGTCCTCGCCGGCGCCGGAGTCGCTTCGGCCGATGTTCCGGCGCCCGCCGCGGTTGCCGAAAGCACCGGCTCCGGAACGGGTTCGGCGAATTTCGGTGCCGGGCTGGCGAAGCTTCTCTCGACCGGCTCCGGCGATGTGAAGCCGCTGCCGACCGCCGCGGTTGCCGATAACACCGGCTCCGGCACCGGTTCGGCGAATTTCGGTACCGGGCTGGCGAAGCTTCTCTCCACCGGTTCCGGCAATGTGAAGCCGCTGCCGGTCGTCGACGGCTACCCGAACCCCTACCTGGACGGCTGGGGCAACGGCTCGGGCAACCTGGCGCTCGGACTGACCAAGCTGTTCGGGACCGGCTCGAGCGGCGTCCCCACCCCGTGATGCGGTAGCCCCTCTCAGGCCCGCGCCACATGACAGCGGCGGCTCGGCAGGATCCGGGCCGCCGCCGTCGTATTCGCGATTGTCACAACGGTGTTCGCATGAGCACCACGTTGTACTGGGTGTGCACGGTGAGCAGGAAGTAGAGATCGCGCCCGGTCTGATACGGGAAGATCATCGGCGCGTAGGCGGTCGGCAAGGTCGGGGCGTCGATGAGAACGCGAGGCGCGCTCCAGGGACCTTCCGGGGCGGGCGCGGTGCGCAGCACCACGGAATTGGCCGGATCGGTGGTGAGCATGACGAACTGACCGAGGTAGTCGTTCCACATCACCGACAGTTCCGCGACACCGTCGACGATCGGCGCCGCGACCTTGATGTCGGGCTTCCACTCCTTGCCGTCCCAGTATTCGTAGCCGTCCATATTCGCGATGGCGGCTTCGCTGGTGCGGGAGATGAATCCGGGGTTCGCGCGCCCCGCGGGGGTGCCGTACCGGTAGATGTAGCCGCCGTCCTTGACGAAGGCGTTCTGCTGGAAGTTCTCCCAGCCGTCCACATTCGCGCGGCGCGTGGTGGGCAGCGGCGCCCAGGTCTGGCCGCCGTCACCGGAGGCGGCCAGGGTGGAGAAGTTGGTGGTCCACTTGCCGTGGTCGCCCCAGCCCAGCACCGACATCATGCTCATGTATTGCACGCCGCCCACCGAAATGCCCGCGGTCGGAATGAGACTGATCTCGATGCCCGGAATCTTCGGGCTCGGCACCGGATTCGGGACCACGCTGTCGAAGTAGATCCCGTTCGAGGGATCCTTGGTGGTGCTGCGGAACAGTACGTTCGAACTCCACGCCCACATGCTGCCCGCGAGTAGGTTGGGGAAGCCGAGTCCGGCGCTGTCGCCGAAGGCGGTGATCATCCGGCCGCCGCCGTCGTCCCACATGATGCCCAGGTCGGTGCCGAACACATTGACGTTCTGAGTGCGGTTCGGGCTGTCCATCCCCGTCATCTGGAAGACGGCCCGCGTCGGTCCCGGCAGCTGCGGCAGTCCACGCCAGCCATTGAGTCCCGGAATCGGATTCACATTGTTCGGGTCGGCGACGGCGGGCCCCGCGACACCGACCGTGAGCGCCACACCGACGGCACACACTCTCGCGAGTGCGGACAGCGATCGTTTCATCCGGACATCCCTTCTGCGGCGGGCGCGGTCTGCCCCGAACATTCTGCACGTTCCGCGCGGATTCATGTGGTGACCGCACTGTGGCCCGGCACACGTTCGCCCTAGACTGCTCGGATGGCCTGGTGAGATAGCGACGATCGACGACCGCGGTCGAGACTATGGGTGAGTCGATGGATAACGGCAAGACATGGCGTGCGTGGTGGCGCGATCCGGTCGACTACGGCTGGCTGATCCGCACCTTGGCGGCGAGATCCGCACTGCGGCCGCTGAAATGGCTGGTGGGAGCGGCAGGCGTCGTCATGGCGATCATGGCCGCGGTGATGTCCGGTGCGCCCGCGTGGCCGGAAGATCAGCCGGGTCTGGCGATAGTCCTGGGCGCTCTGGCCCTTGGATTGATGTGGGCGCTGCGCTGGTGGCTGCTGGCATGGCCGGGCAAGACCGAGTCGGTGACGCTGATCGGTTTCGCCGATGTGGTGTTCACCGTGGCGTTCCTCCAGGTGTCCGACCGTCTCTTCGGGGCCATGGGCGCGGTGCTGTTCGTGGTCACCGGCAGTTATCTGGCCTTCTTCCACAGCGCCAAAGTGCTGGCCGTGCACACGGTATGGGCGTTGCTGTCGGTCGTGGTGCTTTCGGTGCGGATCGCGTCCGGCGTCGGCGATATCCGTTTGGCGCTGGCGTCCGTGCTGCTCATGATGGGGGCCGTGGTGGGCGCACTGCCCGCATTACAGTTCATGTACTGGCTGCTGCGCACCGAATCGCTCTCGGATCCGCTGACGGAGCTGCTCAATCGGCGCGGGCTGGAGAACCGACTGTCGCGACTGGTCGACGGCACCACCGCGGTCTGCGTCATGACCTTCGACCTGGACCGATTCAAAAGCGTCAACGACACCTGGGGGCACCGCGTCGGTGACGCCGTGCTGATCCGCACGGCGCGACGCCTGCGCGCGGCCGCCGGTCCCGACGCGGTGGTCGCCCGCACCGGTGGCGAGGAGTTCGTGGTGGTGGCGCCGATCGCCGCCGCCGATGCCCGAACGGAAGCGGAGCGGCTGCGCTGTGCGGTCGCCGCGGCGAGCGAATCGGCGGTGCTGGTCACCGCCAGCGTCGGGGTCGCGGTATTCGACGCCGCTACCGGTCCCGAATGTCCGCGGCCCACAACGGAATTCCTGCTGCAATCGGCGGACGCCGCGATGTATCGGGCGAAACAGTCCGGCGGGAATATGGTCGTCATCGACGAACTGACCTCCGCGCAGGACAGGCACCCGTCCGATACGAAAACCTCCCCGTCATACTGACTTTCGCCAGAATGACGGGGAGGTTACGACTGATCTCGTGAGTACATGGGTAACTCATCGGGGACCGGCGGACTGGTCTGTCAACCTGACCGCCGGCCGCCGACGTTACCGATGTGGCACTCGAGTCCGGCCCGAATTCTCGGGGAGGCGGATCAGAACGCCGCTTCGTCGAGCTCCATGATGTCGTTGTCCAGGTTCGACAGGATGGCACGGGTCGAGGTCAGCTCCGGCAGGACATTGCGGGCGAAGAACTGCGCGACGCCGACCTTGCCGTTGTAGAACGCCTCGTCGGCACCGGTGGCACCGTTGTCGAGCGCCTTGATAGCGACCTCGGCCTGACGCAGCAGCTGCCAGCCGATGAGCAGGTCACCGACCGCCATCAGGAAGCGCACCGAACCCAGGCCGACCTTGTACAGCTCCTTCGGCTCCTGCTGGGCGCCCATCAGGTGCCCGGTCAGGGTGGCGGCCATGGCCTGCACGTCCTCCAGCGCGGTGGCCAGCAGCTTGCGCTCGGCCTTCAGTCGGCCGTTGCCCGCCTCCGACTCGATGAACTTCTGCACCTGGCCGGCCACGTGGGCCAGTGCCACACCGCGGTCGCGGGCGATCTTGCGGAAGAAGAAGTCCTGCGCCTGGATGGCGGTGGTGCCCTCGTACAGCGAGTCGATCTTCGCGTCGCGGATGTACTGCTCGATCGGGTAGTCCTGGAGGAAGCCGGAGCCACCGAAGGTCTGCAGCGATTCGGTCAGGTACTGGTAGGCCCGCTCGGAGCCGACACCCTTGACGATCGGAAGCAGCAGGTCGTTGACGCGGAAGGCCACATCCTCGTCGGCGCCCGAAACCAGGTTCGCGATATCGGCGTTCTGGTGTGCGGCGGTGTAGAGGTAGATGGCGCGCAGGCCCTCGGCGTAGGCCTTCTGCATGGCCAGCGAACGACGCACGTCCGGGTGGTGGGTGATGGTGACGCGCGGCGCGGCCTTATCGGTCATCTGGGTCAGGTCCGCACCCTGGACGCGCTGCTTGGCGTAGTCGAGGGCGTTCAGGTAACCCGTCGACAGGGTCGCGATGGCCTTGGTGCCGACCATCATGCGGGCGTTCTCGATGACGTCGAACATCTGCGCGATGCCGTTGTGCACCTCGCCGACCAGCCAGCCCTTGGCGGGGACGCCGTGGCCACCGAAGGTGACCTCACAGGTGGCCGAAACCTTGATGCCCATCTTGTGCTCGACATTGGTGACGAAGGCACCGTTGCGGTCGCCCAGGGTCTCGGTCTCGAAGTCGAAGTGCCACTTCGGCACGTAGAACAGCGACAGGCCCTTGGTGCCCGGTCCCGCGCCCTCGGGGCGGGCCAGCACCAGGTGCATGATGTTCTCGAACAGGTCGTCGGAGTCACCGGAGGTGATGAAGCGCTTGACGCCCTCGATGTGCCAGGAGCCGTCTTCCTGCTTGATCGCCTTGGCGCGGCCCGCGCCGACGTCGGAGCCCGCGTCCGGTTCGGTCAGCACCATGGTGGCGCCCCAGTTGCGGTCGGCGATGATCTGAGCCCACTTCTTCTGCTCATCGGTGCCGTTGTTGTAGAAGACCTGCGCGAATCCGGCGCCGGCGGCGTACATCTGGGCCGGCGGGTTGGCGCCGAGGACCATCTCGCTGATTGCCCAGGTGATCGCGCTCGGGGCGGCGAGGCCACCCAGCTCCTCGCGGACGCCGATCTTCGGCCAGCCGCCGTCCTCGAGGGCGCGGTAAGACTTCTTGAAGGCTTCCGGTAGCGTCACGGTGTGGGTCGCGGGGTCGAAGACCGGCGGGTTGCGGTCGCCATCGACGAACGAGTCGGCGAGCGGGCCCTCGGTCAGGCGACGCACCTCGTTGAGCATCTCCTTGACGGTCTCGGTGTCCAGGTCGCCGTAGGCGCCTGCGTCGAGAAGGGAACCCAGGCCCAGGACCTCGAAAAGGTTGAATTCGAGATCGCGGACGTTGCTCTTGTAGTGACCCATGTCGGTCTCACTCTCCGTTGAGTTGGTGCGGTCGGTTGGTTGCCGTTCCCGCCCGTTGTTCGCTCCACCGGGTAGCCGGTTTTCCGCATGCTACTCGCGGGTAACTTACACGCCATATTACCGGTCGGTAATGGGTCGGCAAAGACGGGAGCGGGCAATGTGACGCGATAAACACCGGACGTGGTCGCCGCGGCGATGCTCGGCTGGTAGTGGCGGGTAGCTCGGCGCCGCGTCGACCGCCCTACGCTCGGCCTTCGCCGATTGCCGAGGTGACGGCCGCACCGTTGCGCTCGAGGTCGCGGCGGCGCTCGGGCGCTACCGTTGGGGTGTGCACATCGATACGAGCGCCGGACCGGCCGAGATCGAGCTCGACCGGCCGCGCGGCGCGCGCTTCCTGCTGCTGCTGACGCACGGATCCGGTGGTGGAGTCGACGCGAAAGATCTACTGGCGGTGCGTGATACGGCGCTGGAGCTGGGTGGCGCGGTGGCGCGGGTGGTGCAGCCGTATCGGGTCGCCGGACGCCGCGCGCCGGGGTCCGCGACCGTACAGGACGAGGCCTGGCTGGAGATCGTCGGCGCGCTGCGCAAGAAGGTACGAAAGGTGCCGCTGATCCAGGGCGGGCGCAGCAACGGAGCCCGCGTCGCCTGCCGTACGGCGATCGCCGCCGAGGCCATCGGCGTGATCGCGCTGTCCTATCCGCTGCATCCGCCGGGTAAGCCGGAGAAGTCCCGGCGTGACGAACTGCTCGCACCCGGGGATATCGAAGTGCTGGTGATCAATGGCGCCAACGACCCGTTCGGGGTGCCCGATCCGGCGGACGCCGCCGAGGTGGTCGTGATCCCCGGCCAGCCGCATTCCTTCCGCGCCGGATTCGATGCCATCCAGGCCGCCGTGGCGCCGTGGCTGCGGCGTTGGGTGGATCGCCCGGCCTGAACGGGCACGCTCGGACCGGTTCCGGCCGCTCCCTCCGAGATCGGCGCGCCCACCGGCAGAGTCGTCGCACCCGGAATCAGTCGTCCACCCGGAATCAGTCGGCCTCCGGCGCGGTCGGCTCGGGACTGGTCGCGACCACGAGGGCATCGATGGCGTCGCGCTCCTCGGTGGGACGCAGAATGCGCTCGGCGATGCGGACGCGAAGATGGCCGGACTCCGGGCGCAGGTCGGCGACGATATCGTCCGGGGTGAAAAGGATGGAGGGGTCCTTGGGACCGCCGAAGCCCTCGGTGAGGTTGCGAGTGTCGTGGCCGAGAATCAATAGGGTGCCCCCGGGGGTGAGCAGATTCGCGGCGCGGTGAAGCACGATCCGGCGCTGATCGGCGGGCAGGTGCAGAAAGACCATCAGGATGAGTTCGTACGGCCCGCTGATGCCCGCGGAGTCGAAGTCGGTGACATCGGCGCACTGCCAGGTGATCCGGCCGCGCACCGAGCGGGAGAGGCGGGTCGCGACGGTGCGGCCCTTATCGATGCCCACCTGTGAATAGTCGACGGCGTGCACCTGCCAGCCGTGGGTGGCGAGCCACAGTGCGTTGCGGCCCTCGCCGCACGCCAGATCGAGGGCGCGCGGCAGAGCCGGAATCTCGCCGCCCGGGGTGTCCGGGTGCAGCGGTGTATGCCGCTCCAGCCCGTAGACGTGCTCCACCACGGTGGCGTTCGGTGGTGCACCCCAGACCAATTCACTCTGCGCGTACCGCGCGTCCCAATCGGCCGGTTCCATGTCCGCGATTCTATTGATCCGCGCCCGCGGCGCCCCGCCCGCGGATGCGGATCGTCTACTCCGTCGCGGCCGCGAATTCGGGTAGCCACCCGACCGGCGATGTCTCCCTGATGTGGATCAGGGCGTCGAAAGCGTCGATCAAGGAGGTCACCTCGAGATTGGCCTCGGCGTCCTTGGCCGGATCGTAGATCCCGCTGATGGTGCGCAACTTCGCCGATCCGCGCCGCCAATGATCCACCGGTTCCGGAGCGTCGGCGCGCAGATCCACGTAGTAGGCGGCCTGGTCGACGGTGCCGAGCGCGGCGTCCACCAGATCGGGTGAGGGGTCGGGCGCCACGGTCATTCCCAGGTCGCCGTGGTGGAAGCCGACGCCGACCGCCGCGTATCCGACGCCCAGACGTTCGCGCAGATGGCTGCCCGCGCCGAGGAAGGCGGCGGCGGTCGTGCGGCCGACGCCCAACGCGACGCCCGCGGTATGCGCGATGCCGTCCCAGTAGACGATCTTGGTGTCGGTCGCCCGCTCGAGAATCCGTTCGGCCGAGGGCCATTCGTCGCGAGCGAAGCCGCCCTGCCCGGCGACACTGCGCAGGTGGAAGTCCGCGATGAATCGCGCGCGGGTCAGCGCGGCATCGCGTTCCGGGGTTTCGGGCAGCTCCTCGAGCAGTGCGAGCGCGTCGCGAGCGTGGTCGATGAACGGGCGGCCGGGATGTATGCCCTGGTGGCGCTGGACATGTTCGTCGATCCGGTGCGCGGTGCGGATCGGCGTCAGGTGGGCGGCGATGGTGTCGGACAACTCCGGCGCGGCTCGCCGGACGTAGTCGAGGACAGCGTCGTAGTCGGTGGGTTCCGCATGCGGGGGCTGGACGCCGAGGATCCCGATCGGGTCCACGGGATGCTGTTCGTTGAAGGCGCGGATCCACGCCAGGGTCGCGACCATTTCCGCGGTGCGCAGTGGCCGCCACGCCTCGGCGAGCGCCGCTTCGGCCGTGCCTGCTCCGGTGCGGACATAGGTATCGAGGCGGTCGCCGGACCGGGCGCTGTCCTGAATTGCCAGCACGCGGAAACCATGTCGTTCGACGAGTGCGCGGAAGATCCGTTCCCGCACGCCATAGGTCTGGCGGGAGAAGCGGGTCGATTCGCCGAGTCCGACGACCGTCGCTGCGCCGAGGCGAGCGATCAACGCGTCCAGGTCCGGTCCGGTGTGGGCCGGATCGGTATCGGGAATCGGGTGGGCGTTGACGCGCAACCAGTCGCGCACACTCGCGGCGGACGCGTCGGTGGGGCTGGGCGCGGAGACGGAGGTCATGGTTTCTCCCGGAGCTCGACGGTGGTTCGGCACTCAGCCTCATACATCAACCATTGTTGAGGTCAAGCCCGCCGGATCGGGGAGTCGAACCGGTGTCCGCGCGCCGCGGACACCGGCCACACTCACAGCGTGGTGCGCATCAAAACCACGTTGTACTGGCTGTGCACCGTCGTCAGGAAGTACAGATCGCGCCCGGTCTGGTAGGGGAAGATCGACGGGGCATATGCGCTCGGCAACTCGCGGGTGTCGATGAGCACCTCGGGATCGCTCCACGGGCCGGTCGGCGACGGGGAGCGCCGCATCACCACCGAGTTGAACGGATCCGTGGTGAGCGAGATGAACTGTCCGAGATAGGAGTTGTACATCACCGACAGTTCGCTGACGCCCCACATGATCGGCGCCGCGGCATTCACATCGCCACGCCTGGACCAGTTCCCGCCGTCCCAGTACTCGTAGGCGCCGAGGTCGGCGATGTCGTTCTCCGGCACCCGCGCCACGAAGGCCTCGTGGTTGCGGCCCGGCCGGGTGCCGTACTCGTAGACGAAACCGCCATCCTTGAGGAAGGCGTTCATCTGGAAGTTGGCGTTGCCGCCCTCGTTCGGCCGCCGGGTCGCGGGCAGTTCGGCCCAGGTCTCGCCGTTGTCGCCGGAGACGGCGAGCCCGGAGTAATTGGTGGTCCACTGGCCCACGTCGTCCCAGGTCTTGACCGACATCAGGCTCATGTACTGGACACCGTTCACCGAAATGCCCGCGGTGGGAATCCGGCTGATCTCCAGGAACGGAATCTTCGGGCTGGGGATGAGGTCACGCGCCTGCCCGACGACGTCACGAACCACGCTGTCGAAATAGATTCCGTTGGACGGATCCTGGGTGTGCGAGCGCACCAGGATATTGCTGCGCCACGCCCACATGCTGCCCGCGAGCAGATTGGGGAATCCGAGGCCCGCGGTATCACCGAAGGCGGTCAGCATCTCCCCGTTCCCGTTGTCCCACATGATGCCGAGGTCGGTCCCGAGCACGTTGTAGGTCTGGGTGTTGTTCGGGCTCGCCATCCCCGTCACCTGGAATACCGCCCGGCTGCGGCCCACCAGATTCGGCAGTCCGCTGGTGCCGTTGAGCACCGGAATCGGGTTGATCGCGTTTGGGTTTGCCGTGGCGGGGGTAGTCGCCGTAAGAAGCAAGGCCGTGGCACCCGCAACAGTCGACAGCAGGATCGAGGCGGACTTGTTCAAGGTCTGTGGGCCCTCCGGTTTCTCGCCGAAGTGCACTCGATACACAGACCCCCCGTTGCGTGTTTCGCAGCACACTTCGACTGGCTGGCAAATCGTCGGAAATGCTAGCAGTGAAACCCACAGAATTGGTGGCTTGCAATCCGAATCTTCGGAATTGATCCCTACTTCGCTGTTCGTTTGCCGCCTGACCGGGCCAGACGCAGGACCAATGGCAGTTGGGTCGCGCGCTCGAGTGCGAAGGTGCGCCGCGCCGAGGACTGCCAGGAACGGTCGAGGAGTCGCTTGGCGCCGGCCACCGCATGCGGGGATCGGGTCGCGATGCGTTCGGCCAGTTTCTCCGCGGCGGCGACCGGGTCCGCGGTCACCTCGGTGATCAGGCCGATGCGTTCGGCGTACGCGGCATCCACGGTATCCGCGGTCATGGTCAGCAGCATGGCCTTGTCCAGCCCGATGAGCTGGGACAGCGTTACCGCGCCCGACATATCGGGGACCAGGCCGTGTTTGGCCTCCATGACCGAGAATTCGGCATCCGGCGTGGCGAGGCGGAAGTCGGCGGCGAGGGCGATCTGCAGCCCGCCGCCGTAGCAGCGGCCGTGGACCGCTGCGATCACCGGCACGGGCAGTCGGCGCCACGCCCAGCAGGCTTCCTGGAAGGTATTGGTGCCGCGCCACGGCAGCGGAATGAAGTTGCGGACGATCGCCAGCGGGTCGCTGGTCGCCTTCGCGATATCCAGACCGCTGCTGAAGCTCGGGCCGTTGCCGGAGAGGATGACCGCGCGCACGTCCTTGCGGCGCGAGATGGTGTGCGCGGTATCGATCAGGTCGTTGAGCATCTCGACGGTCAGACCGTTGTGCTTGTCCGGCCGGTCCAGGGTGACGTAGGCGCGGTCACCATCGAACCGCAGCGCGATATGGGATCCCATATCCGGATCTTACCCGTCAGTCAGTTCTTTCGGCGGTGGTCATTGCCCCGACCGCACGGCCTCTGTTCTAATCGAACGCGAGTTACCGTCAATGTTGACGGTAACTGTGATGAAGCGGAGGAACAATGCTGCCAGCCGGAATGGATCCGCGGACGCCGGTGCTCGTCGGCGCGGGTCAGGTCGTGCACCGGACCGGTGAGCCCGGACTGCCGGGACCGGTCGAGCTCGCCGCCGAATCACTGCGCCGCGCGGCAGTGGACAGCGGCGCCGGGGACCGGTTGCTGCGGTCCGCCGATCTGATCGCGGCCGCGGCCCCGGTCAGCAGGCCGTACTCCGATCTCGGTGCATTGGTCGCCGCCGAACTCGGTGCGACACCGAAGCGAACGCTCCAGTCCGCGCGATTCGGAGGTGATGCGCCGCAGCGGCTGCTCAATACCGTGGCGCAGTCGATCGCCGACGGCGAGTCCGAGATCGCATTGCTGACCGGCGCCGAGGCGGTCGCCGCATGGAATGCCGCGACCCGCGGCGGTATCACGGTCGACTGGCCCGAGCAGCCGGAGACCACGGCGCCGAGCGAGATCATCGGCTCGGACCGGGGCCCGAACTCGGATATGGAGACCGCGGCCGGACTATGGGGGCCGGTGTACTTCTACGCGTTGATGGAAACCGCGCTGCGCGCCCGGCACGGATCGAGCGAGGCCGCGCATCTGGAGCGGATCGGCGGGCTGTGGTCCCGATTGTCCGCGGTGGCGGCGCGCAACCCGTACGCCTGGATGCCACAGACGCAGTCCGCGGCCGATCTGGTGACGCCGTCGGCTGCGAATCGACTGGTGTCCACGCCGTATCCGAAGCTGCTCGTCGCCAACCTCTCGGTCGATCTCGGCGCGGGACTGATCCTGTGCAGCGCGGCCGCCGCCGACGCGGCCGGGGTACCGCGCGATCGCTGGGTCTTCCCGCACGGCGGGGCCACCGCGACCGACGAATGGTTCGTCTCCGAGCGTGCCGATATGGCCGCCTCGCCCGCGATCGCCGCGGCCGGGCGGGCCGCGCTGGACGGCGCGGGCATCGGTATCGATGAGGTGGCGCACGTCGACCTGTACTCGTGCTTCCCGGTCGCGGTGCAGGTCGCGGCGGAGGCGCTCGGTCTGCCGATCGACGATCCGGCGCGGCCGCTCTCGGTCACCGGCGGTCTCACCTTCGCGGGCGGACCGGGCAACAACTACACGACGCATTCGATCGCGACCATGGCGGGACTGCTGCGGGAGGATCCCGATGCCTACGGTCTGACCACCGCACTCGGCTGGTACATCACCAAACACGGTGTCGGCGTGTATTCGGCCCGGCCGCCCCGGCAGCTGTTCCGTGCGGTCGAGGCCGAACCGATATCCGCGCGGCGCGCGATCGCGCCCGGCTATACCGGCCCGGTCACCGTCGAGGCGTACACCGTGCCGTATCGCAAGGGCCGCGACGGCGCCGACGAGCCGGAGGCCGTGGTGATCAGCGCGCTGAACCCGGACGGCGCCCGCATACTGGTTCGGGCGTCGGACGCCGACACGATCGCGGCGTTCACGAAAGGTGATCCGCTCGGCGGTGCTGCCGAGATCGCCGCCGCCGATAAGCTCACTCTGCTCTGACGAGAGGAATCTCCATGACCGACTCGGTATTGGTCGAACGGCGTGATGCGATCACCCTGCTGACCGTCAATCGCCCCGAGGCGCGCAATGCGATCAATCTGGCCACCGCGCAGGCGATCGAGGCCGCGGTGGACGAATTCGAGGCCGATGATTCGGCACGCGTGCTCGTGCTCACCGGCGCGGGTGGAACCTTCAGCGCCGGAATGGATCTCGTTGCTGCGTCGAAGGGCGAGATGCCGATGACCCAGCGTCGCGGTCCGCTCGGCATCGCCGCGAAACCGCCTGTGAAGCCGATGATTTCGGCGGTGGAGGGTTTCGCGCTGGCGGGCGGATTCGAACTCGCGCTCTCCGGTGATCTGATCGTCGCCGCGAATGACGCGCAGTTCGGTATTCCCGAGGTCAAGCGCGGGCTGGTCGCCGCGGGCGGCGGCGTGCTTCGCCTGGCCCAACGGCTGCCGCGTCCGATCGCCGCGGAACTGGCCCTGACCGGTGGACGGATCAGCGCCGCACGGCTCTACCAGCTCGGCCTGGTCAACCGGGTCGTCGAGCCCGGCGCCGCCCTCGACGGTGCGCTGGAGCTGGCCGCGGAAATCGTTGCGGCCGCACCGCTCTCGGTCGCGGCCAGCAAGCGGATCATCGACGAATCGCCGGATTGGTCGGTGGACGAGGGTTTCGCCAAACAGGGCGAGATCGCGCTGCCCGCACTGTTCTCCAAGGACGCCGCCGAGGGTGCGCTCGCTTTCGCGCAGAAGCGCGAACCGCAGTGGCAGGGCCGTTGATCCGATGAATCAGCGCGTCCGGGAGACGCAGGCGCAGCGCCGGGCGCGCATGCGCACGCGGCTCCTGGACGCCGCGGTGGAAAGTCTGGTGGAGGTCGGCTATTCGGGCACCACCACACTGGCCGTGCAGCAGCGAGCCGGGGTGCCGCGCGGCACACTGCAACACCACTTCCCGACCAAGGCGGATCTGCTCGCCGGTGCCGTCGAACATCTCGCCGAGCGTCGATTCGAACAGCTCACAAGGGAATTCGAGGCGATACCGGCGGATGCCGATCGGCTGGAGACGGCGGTGGAGCTGACCATGCGGATGCTCGGCGGACCGTCGTTCTGGGCCGCGCTGGAGATGTGGGTGGCGGCCCGTACCGATCCGGAACTGCTGGCCGCCTTCCTGCCGCTGGAATATCGGCTGTTCGAGTTGATGCACAACAGCATTCGCGACATCTTCCGTGCGGAATTTCCGGACGACCCACGGGTGCCGACGATCACCGAATTCACCATCGAGATCATGACCGGTCTGGCGATGCGCGGCCTGCTCACCGGCGATCTGGATCGCAACCGAATCCTGCAGCACCGCTGGCGGAATGCGGTTCGCATCCTGCTCGGCACCGCCCCGGCCGATACGTTGCTGCGGCGCGGCGCGGCCGACTAGCCGATCTCGCCGGGCAGCACTACGGGGTCGCGCCCGCCGTGTCGAGCAGGACCCGCGCGCAGGCGGCGGGATCATCATAGAACGGCGTATGCCCGCTGCCGTGCAGTGTGACGTGCCTGGCGTTCGGGAGCGCGGCCTTGGCGCGGCGGCTCTGGGTGAGATAGGTCAGCAGGATGTCGCGATTGCCCCAGGCGATGGTGACCGGAATGTCTGCCAGCGCACCGATTTCGTGCAGCCGTGCGGTGTCGAAGGAGGCGAGCGCGTCCACGAATCCCGGTGCGTTCCACGCGCCGTAAGCGGTGTCGATGGCGATCTGCGTATCCACCGCCCACGGCTTTCCGTAGATGAGCGACAGGAATATGGTGCGGCCCACGGCGGTGCCGAGGACATTGGGCAGTATCGACTCCAGCGGGCCGATCAGCCCGCGTGATCTGCCCAGCGATTGCTGGCACCAGATGCGACCGGCCTTGTCCCAGAAGCCGATCGGGGAGTACGCGGTGACCGAGCGGGCCAGTCCGCGCGCCCCGAGATTCAGCGAGATGAGCCCGCCCATCGAGTTGCCCGCCAGGTGTGGTCGCTCGATACCTTGCGCCGCAACGAAATCCGCCAGCGCATCGGTGAGCGTGTCGACGGTGGTGTGCTCCAGCGGTGCGGAACCGGCGAATCCGGGCAGGTCGACCGCGATGACATCGAACTGCTCGGCGAGCGTATCGATGATGGGCTCCCACACCTGCCAGCGGCTGCCGACCCCGTGCACCAGCACCAGCGGTGCTCCGGTGCCGGTCCGGTGGTGATTCAACGTTGTCATCGCATCCCCGACTCTGCTCCATTGGCGGTGCGCCAACAGTATCAGCGCCCGTATGCCGATGTGATCAAGTTACTTCAACCTACTCTGACCATTGAGAAGCAACAAAGATAGATCTATTGTCGCTTTGTGTGGCCGGAGGCAATTCGGCTGGAAACAACGAAGTTTCAGGAACGAGGATGAGATGACGGCACACGCGGTCGACACAACGAATGCGGTGACCCCGCTGGGACCGGATTCGCTGCTGTGGAAATACTTCGGCGATCTGCGGGTGTACCTGCTGGCGCCCGCCGCGGGCATCATGCAGCTGATGCTGCCGGGGCTCGGCGCGGGCGTCACCCAGCATTCGGACTTCTTCAACGAGCCGTGGGAGCGCATCTTCCGTTCGGTTCCGCAGATCGCGGGCACCGTCTACGACGGACCCGAAGCGCTGGCCACCGCCGCCCGAGTCCGCGACTACCACCGCGATATCAAGGGCATCGACGCCGATGGCCGGCGGTATCACGCGCTCGACCCCGAGATCTACTTCTGGGCGCACGCCACCTTCATCTGGGCCGCGATCATGACGGCCGATATCTTCGATCATCGCCTCAGCGACGAGGAGAAGCAGCGCTTCTACGACGAGGGCAAGCAGTGGTACCGGCTCTACGGCATCAGTGAGCGGCCGATGCCCGAGGACTGGTACGACTTCCGCGCCTACTTCGATCGCATGTGTGCCGAACGGCTGGCCGTGACCGAATCGGCGGGCTGGGTGGTGTGTCAACTCGATCGGCCCGTCGAGATGCGTCTCCCACAGGTTCCCGAGGTCGTCTGGCGGTTGTTCGGCACCGCGTTCATGCACCAGTACCGCCTCATCGCCGCGGGCACCATGCCGCCGGTGCTGCGCGAACGCCTCGGACTGCCGTGGGGACCATTGCAGCGCAGACAATTCCGGCTCCGGGTGGCGTTGATTCGGCGGGTGTGGCCGCTGCTGCCCGAGCGTGCGCGGTACCAGCCGCGCGCGTTGGCGGGCATGGCCCGCGAGCGCGCGAGCCGATGAACAGCGGCTCGGCGGCGACGCGGGCATGGGACCATGGCCGGATGGCCGACGCCCACCTACCCCCGCTCGCCACGCTGCTGGACCTACCGGGTCCGTCCCCCGATCCGATGACGGACAAGATTCTGGACGCGGCGCTGGCGGAATTCACCGAATACGGGTTGCGCCGGGCCGCCGTCGACGACATCCGCCGCCGGGCGGGGGTGAATCGGGCGACCGTCTATCGCCGGTTCGCGACCAAGAACGACCTCGTCGCGGCCACCCTGCAACGCTGGATATTGCGGTTGCTGACCGAGACGGCCGCGGCGGTGGCCGATCGGACCACCGTGCGCGAGCGGCTGATCGAGGGGTTCGTCCGCTCGGTGCTGATCGTGCGGACCGATGCTCTCGTCGGCCGGTTGCTGACGAGCGAGCCGGAGTCCTTTCTGCCGTACCTGACCACCGACGGCGCCCCGATCCTGCAGGCCTGCCGCGAGTTCCTGGCCGCGCAGTGCCGGGAACTACAGGCCGCCGGACAGGCGCCGGGCGTCGATGCCGACGCCGCGGCCGAGATCGCGCTGCGCCTGGCGCAGTCGGTAGTGCTCACGCCGGAGGGGTATTTCGACCTGAGCGACGAGGCCACGCTGCGTGCCTTCGCCGGCCGCTGCCTCGGCCCGCTGGTCGAGCCGATCGGCTGATGCGCTGGCGAGACGACCGATCACCGGTACGATAAAAGGTATGGCAACGCGTAAGGTCACCCTTTCGCTGGACGAGGCGGCCTGGGCCTTCGCTGAACAGGCCGCCGCCCGAGCGGGTATGTCACCCTCGGCGTGGATATCGAAGGCCGCGCGACGTGAGGCCGTACGAACCGGGGTCGGTCCGGTACCGGATGTGACGGCCGAGGCCGCGACGGACGAGGCGGAGCTGGCCGCCGCCGAGGAGGCTATGCGTGCGCAGGGGTGAACTGTGGATCTATCACCCACAGGGTTCGCCGCCGCGCCGCCGCACCGTTGTGCTCATCAGCAGTGACGGCATCAACGAATCCCCCAGGCAGTGGCTGATCGCCGCCGAGGTGCAGCAAGAGGATCCGCTGGACATTCTGGCGGTGCAGGTCCCCGGACACGGCTGGGTGCACGCGGGCAACCTCGGCCGGATCTATCGCGGCTGGTTGGCCGAGCGCGTCGACGACATGTCACCCGATGTGCTGGAGCGGGTGGATACCGCGCTGCGCGCGGCCATGGATCTGTGACAGCGCAATTCGTCTCGATCGACCATCACGGGGCGAGTTGCGGCATTATCGTTGCGGCGCCCGAAGGTGGCCCTTTCATTCGACCGAGAAGAGGAGTCAGGTGCGGATTTTCCTGATCGCTGCGGCAATCGTGGCGCTGCCGATGCTGGCGGCGTGCGGCAACGACAAGGACGCGGCGGCATCCACGGTGACCCCGGCGGATATCTCGAAATCGCTACAGGACAGGGGGCTTCGGGATAAGGGCCTCGCCGATTGCGCGGCCAAGGCCTATGTGGACGAGGGTATTTCGCAGGACGGTCTGCGCACCTTGATCGGCAGTGAATACGACAATAAGGCGGTCGATCCGGAGACCCTCGGCATGAGCAAGGAAGACGCTGACCGCGCCCGCGCCGCCACCAACAAGATCGTTACCCAATGCGTCGGACAGCGCTGAGCTGAACCGGCCGCATTCAGGTCGCGCCGCGCGCAATCCGTAAGTCCGCGCCGGTTGCGGTCCATGCGAGGTGGGCGGCGCCTCCGGTGGCGGCACCCCCGAATGCTAAGGGGCGGACAGGGAATCGAGGAAGATCCGCGCGACCGCCTCGAGCCCGGTCCGATCCGTCTCGTCGAATCGGCGGGGCTCGGGGCTGTCCAGATCGAGGACGCCGATGAGGGTGTCGTTATGCAGCAACGGCACCACGATCTCGGAGCGCGAGTCGGCGTCGCAGGCGATATGGCCCGGAAATGCGTGGACATCCGGGATCACCTGGGTCTGCCGGGTCTGTGCCGCGGTGCCGCATACGCCCCTGCCGATCGCGATGCGAACACAGGCCGGTTTGCCCTGGAACGGACCGACCACGAGTTCGCGCCCGTCGAAGAAATAGAATCCCGCCCAATTCAATTGCGGCAGGGTATGAAAAATCAGGGCCGCCAGATTGGCGGCGTTCGCAGTGCGGTCGATCTCCCCGGCCAGTAACGCCTCGGCCTGCGCGATCAGCTGCCGGTACTGCTCGGTCGGGTCCCCTGACAACTCGGCAATGGTGAACGCCATAGGTGCATGGTAGATCCCGCTCGATTGCGGGATTTCCCTCGATTCGTGATCGAGGTGCTCCCGCGCTTGCAGTCGCCGGGCGTTTCGGACGATCCGAATTCGCGGGCGGGCTCGCCCACACCCGAGTACGACACGCAGGCGATCGGATCGCACAGATTCAAACCCTCCTGTCGATCCGATCGCGGTGTTGAAGTGGAAGGCAGATCGGCCATGACCCATGGGGAGCAGCGATGCGACCTCGTCCGCTGGAAGTACCAGCACATAGCCGCATCCCGCTGCACGGCCTAATCGGAGCGGGGGCTCGTGATCGAGAGAAGGATACGAACATGTCAGTGACGGTCGTCGTCGGCAACCCGAAGCCCGCCTCCCGGACCCTGACCGCGGCGGTCCTGGTCGCACAGGGGCTGCGGCCGGACTCCGCGCCCACCGTCATCGATCTGGTCGATCTCGGGCCCACCCTGCTCTCCCGGGGTGATCCGGCCGTCGCCGCGGCGGCCCGCACAGTCGCGGAATCGGAGCTCGTGGTCTTCGCAAGCCCGACCTTCAAAGCGACCTACACCGGACTGTTGAAGCTGTTCCTCGAACAATTCGACGGCGGCGCCGGACTTTCCGGTGTGGTGGCGGTGCCGCTGATGCTCGGCGCGGGCCCCGCCCATGCGCTCGCCCCGGATCTGCTGCTCAAGCCGGTCCTGGTCGAGATCGGGGCGATCGCCGCGCTGCCCGGCCTGTACCTGTCGGATCGCACCTTCCTGGAAGACGGGGCGATCGCGGCCTACACCGAGCGCTGGCGTCCCGTGGTCGCCGCGCTGAACACCATACCCGCGGTCACCGTGCAGGCGACGAATCATGCATGAGCACTTCGAATTCCCGGCCGACGGCGACGGTCTGCGCCGGGCCTTCGCCAATTTCCCGAGCGGTGTCGTCGCGGTCTGCGCGGAGGTGGACGGCGTACCGCACGGGCTCGCGGTGAGCACCTTCGTTCCCGTCTCCCTCGACCCGCCCCTGGTCTCGTTCTGCGTGCAGAACTCCTCATCCACCTGGCCACGTCTGGCGACCGCCGACCACCTCGGCCTGAGCCTGCTCGGCACCGATCAGCAGGCCGCCGCCAAGGCCCTCGGCGCACGCAATGGCGACCGCTTCCGGGAGACGCGGCTGCATCGGGGCACCGGTGACGCCGTCTTCATCGATGGCGCGTCGGCCTGGATCGAGGGTGTCCCGGAAGCGCACGTCCCCGCGGGCGATCACACCGTCGTCATCCTGCGCATCCACCGGCTGGCGACCCGGGCGGATGTGGAGCCGCTGGTCTTCCACGGCAGCCGCTTCCGTCGCCTGCACGCCAGCTGAATCCCACCGGGCCGGTGCGGAGCCCAGCTCGAACGGCCCGAGCGGCTACGGCACTCGCCGCCGCCCAAGCCGTCGCAGCACTCCCGGTCCCGGTACCGATCGATAGGCTGATCCGGTGCCCCTAGTCGAGGTGACCTACGCCCCCCACGTCCCCGAATCCACGTTGCGTGCGCTCGCCGACCAGCTGCCCCATCTCGTCTCGCTCGCCGTCGAATGCCCCGAAGAACCCTACGACCACAACCTCCAACCCGGCGACGTCGAAATCCGGTTCCGCCCCCTCGGCCCCTTCGACCGCTCCGGCCTCGACGCCGTCATCGAAATCCGCTCCAAATGGTTCGAAAGCCGCGCGTCCAACCGGCAGGACCGCGTCGACGAACTCCACGCCGCCCTCGAAGCCGCCACCGACCTCGAAGACTTCGGCATCTACCTCTCCCTCCCCATCGCCGCCTGGGCCCAAACCGAATAGCCCTGGTCTTCGTTCGTCGGCGAGGCCCGGTTCGAGGATTTTCCCGGACAAGAGGCCGATCGGTCTGCGGCTCAGTCCTTTTCAGCTGGCCATCAACGGCGAAGCATGCACACGCCGACCGTCGCGCGTGTTCACCCAGACGTGCGGACCCTCGCCTGCTCGGGCGCGCACCATCCCGAAGACCAGGCCGTCTGCGTGCACAGCTGACCGGTGCTCCTCGAGTTCGCCCACGATGTGCAGTGACACCGCGTCGTGGGCGGCCTGGCCGGTAACCGCGAACCAACCCTGCTCCTGCGGTCGACCGTCGTCGTCGGGCAGCGTGAAATGCTTGGTCGACATCCGAGCGATCGGCAGATAGTCCGGTGTTCGGATGTCGCGGGGACTATCGGGGCGCGCGTACCCGTGATGAGGCCAGGTGCGACCCAGACGCCGTCACGGCGCTGCACGAACACAACCCACCGCCCGATTGCGCCGTACATGAGGACAGCCACGGTCTCGTCCCGGACGAGGACGGCGACCGGGATGAGGTCCCGGTCGCCATCCGCTAGACGAGTGATTCCTAACGTCAGTGGTCGTAGGCGGTTAGTGATCGGCTTGTTGGGGCGCTGATGGCGTGGTTGTGCCAGATCGCGGCGGCCAGGGCGAGCAGGCGCTGGGCGGTTCGGGC